>NZ_CP018870.1:5370000-6108344 GCF_001941845.1 Streptomyces sp. TN58
TAAGCCTAAATATTCCCTGGTGACCGATAGCGGATAGTACCGTGAGGGAATGGTGAAAAGTACCGCGGGAGCGGAGTGAAATAGTACCTGAAACCGTGTGCCTACAAGCCGTGGGAGCGTCGCTGTATGTGCTTGCACATGCAGTCGTGACTGCGTGCCTTTTGAAGAATGAGCCTGCGAGTTAGCGGTGTGTAGCGAGGTTAACCCGTGTGGGGAAGCCGTAGCGAAAGCGAGTCCGAACAGGGCGATTGAGTTGCACGCTCTAGACCCGAAGCGGAGTGATCTAGCCATGGGCAGGTTGAAGCGGAGGTAAGACTTCGTGGAGGACCGAACCCACCAGGGTTGAAAACCTGGGGGATGACCTGTGGTTAGGGGTGAAAGGCCAATCAAACTCCGTGATAGCTGGTTCTCCCCGAAATGCATTTAGGTGCAGCGTCGTGTGTTTCTTGCCGGAGGTAGAGCACTGGATAGGCGATGGGCCCTACCGGGTTACTGACCTTAGCCAAACTCCGAATGCCGGTAAGTGAGAGCACGGCAGTGAGACTGTGGGGGATAAGCTCCATGGTCGAGAGGGAAACAGCCCAGAGCATCGACTAAGGCCCCTAAGCGTACGCTAAGTGGGAAAGGATGTGGAGTCGCAGAGACAACCAGGAGGTTGGCTTAGAAGCAGCCACCCTTGAAAGAGTGCGTAATAGCTCACTGGTCAAGTGATTCCGCGCCGACAATGTAGCGGGGCTCAAGCGTACCGCCGAAGTCGTGTCATTGCAGCTAGAGGGCCAACGCCCGCTGTGATGGGTAGGGGAGCGTCGTGTGCCGGGTGAAGCAGCAGCGGAAGCTAGTTGTGGACGGTTCACGAGTGAGAATGCAGGCATGAGTAGCGATACACACGTGAGAAACGTGTGCGCCGATTGACTAAGGGTTCCTGGGTCAAGCTGATCTGCCCAGGGTAAGTCGGGACCTAAGGCGAGGCCGACAGGCGTAGTCGATGGACAACCGGTTGATATTCCGGTACCCGCTTTGAAACGCCCAATATCGAATCAGGCGATGCTAAGTCCGTGAAGCCGTCCTGGATCCTTCGGGTGAAGGGAAGTGGTGGAGCCGACGAACCAGACTTGTAGTAGGTAAGCGATGGGGTGACGCAGGAAGGTAGTCCAGCCCGGGCGGTGGTTGTCCCGGGGTAAGGGTGTAGGCCGAGGGGTAGGCAAATCCGTCCCTCATACAAGGCTGAGACCTGATGCCGAGCCGATTGTGGTGAAGTGGATGATCCTATGCTGTCGAGAAAAGCCTCTAGCGAGTTTCATGGCGGCCCGTACCCTAAACCGACTCAGGTGGTCAGGTAGAGAATACCGAGGCGTTCGGGTGAACTATGGTTAAGGAACTCGGCAAAATGCCCCCGTAACTTCGGGAGAAGGGGGGCCATTCCTGGTGATCGGATTTACTCCGTGAGCTGGGGGTGGCCGCAGAGACCAGCGAGAAGCGACTGTTTACTAAAAACACAGGTCCGTGCGAAGCCGTAAGGCGATGTATACGGACTGACGCCTGCCCGGTGCTGGAACGTTAAGGGGACCGGTTAGTGACCTTTCGGGGTTGCGAAGCTGAGAACTTAAGCGCCAGTAAACGGCGGTGGTAACTATAACCATCCTAAGGTAGCGAAATTCCTTGTCGGGTAAGTTCCGACCTGCACGAATGGCGTAACGACTTCTCGACTGTCTCAACCATAGGCCCGGTGAAATTGCACTACGAGTAAAGATGCTCGTTTCGCGCAGCAGGACGGAAAGACCCCGGGACCTTTACTACAGTTTGATATTGGTGTTCGGTTCGGCTTGTGTAGGATAGGTGGGAGACTTTGAAGCCCCAACGCCAGTTGGGGTGGAGTCGACGTTGAAATACCACTCTGGTCGTGCTGGATGTCTAACCTCGGTCCGTGATCCGGATCAGGGACAGTGTCTGATGGGTAGTTTAACTGGGGCGGTTGCCTCCCAAAGGGTAACGGAGGCGCCCAAAGGTTCCCTCAGCCTGGTTGGCAATCAGGTGTTGAGTGTAAGTGCACAAGGGAGCTTGACTGTGAGACCGACGGGTCGAGCAGGGACGAAAGTCGGGACTAGTGATCCGGCGGTGGCTTGTGGAAGCGCCGTCGCTCAACGGATAAAAGGTACCCCGGGGATAACAGGCTGATCTTCCCCAAGAGTCCATATCGACGGGATGGTTTGGCACCTCGATGTCGGCTCGTCGCATCCTGGGGCTGGAGTCGGTCCCAAGGGTTGGGCTGTTCGCCCATTAAAGCGGTACGCGAGCTGGGTTTAGAACGTCGTGAGACAGTTCGGTCCCTATCCGCTGTGCGCGTAGGAATATTGAGAAGGGCTGTCCCTAGTACGAGAGGACCGGGACGGACGAACCTCTGGTGTGCCAGTTGTCCTGCCAAGGGCATGGCTGGTTGGCTACGTTCGGGAGGGATAACCGCTGAAAGCATCTAAGCGGGAAGCCTGCTTCAAGATGAGTATTCCCACCTCCTTGAGAGGGTAAGGCTCCCAGTAGACGACTGGGTTGATAGGCCAGATGTGGAAGCCCGGTAACGGGTGGAGCTGACTGGTACTAATAGGCCGAGGGCTTGTCCTCAGTTGCTCGCGTCCACTGTGTTAGTTCTGAAATAACGAACGGCTGTGAAAACACCAGCATGTTCAGAATTTCATAGTGTTTCGGTGGTCATAGCGTTAGGGAAACGCCCGGTTACATTCCGAACCCGGAAGCTAAGCCTTTCAGCGCCGATGGTACTGCAGGGGGGACCCTGTGGGAGAGTAGGACGCCGCCGAACAACCCGCCCTTTTAGCTCAGTCGGTAGAGCGTCTCCATGGTAAGGAGAAGGTCAACGGTTCGATTCCGTTAAAGGGCTCCATCAGAAAGGCCCCCGCCATCAGGCGGGGGCCTTTTTTGCGTTGTCCGGTCTGTAGCGGCCCTTGCCGCCGCCGGCCGAGGGGCATCCCGTCGACCGGCAGGCCCGCACCCTCCACCCGCGGTCAGTCACCCGCCCGCGGGTGGGGTACGCGGAAGGCCAGGATCGCCATGTCGTCGGAAGCGGGCTCGGCCGCGAAGCGTTCCACAGCACGCAGGACGCGTGAGGCGACCGCGCCGGCGGTAAGTCCCGTACACGTCGTCAGGACCTCCGCGAGGCCGTCGTCCCCCAGCATGCGGCTGCCCTCGCGCCGCTCCGTCACACCGTCCGTGACGCACAGCAGGACATCACCCGGATCGAGGGTGACCGTCTGCTCGTACAGGTCCAGGTCCTCGATGACGCCCAGCAGAGGCTGCGGTTCCGCCGCCGCGTCGACCATGCCGTTGGGACGCAGGCGCAGCGGGAGCGGGTGGCCCGCGCAGACGACCTTCATCAGCGCGCCGCCGTCCGGCTGCGGGTGGAGTTCACCGTAGAGAAGGGTGAGGAAACGGCTGCGGGCGCCCTCGTCGAGGATCGCCGCGTTGAGGCGCTCCAGGACGGCCGGGCCGCCCAGGCCCTCCCGGGCCAGCAGACGCAGCGCGTGCCGGGCCAGGCCGGTCACAGCCGCCGCCTCCGGGCCCGTACCGCAGACGTCGCCGATGGCGAAACCGTACGCGCCGTCGCGGATCGGGAAGACGTCGTAGAAGTCGCCGCCCACCTCGTTGCCCTCGCCGGCCGCGCGGTAGATGACCTCGACCTCCATCCCGGGGATGGCGGGGGAGCCGGGCGGCAGCAGGCTGCGCTGGAGCGAGCGGCTGATCGCGGTGCGCTCCGAGTACAGGCGGGCGTTGTCCAGCGCGAGGGCGGCCCGACGGGAGAGGTCCTCGGCGAGTTCCAGGATCTCCTGGCGGAAGTGCTCCTCCCGCGGCTTGCCGAGGGTGAGCAGGCCGATCACGCGGTTGCGGGCGAGGAGGGGCAGGACCACCGTCTCGCCGCCGACCGCGAGGGCCGCTTCGGGCCACGGGCGGGCGCCGGCCTCGCGGAGCGGTTCGGGCGGGCTGACCCGGGAGAGCAGCGCCTTCAGGCCGTCGATGCGGTCCTCGTCCTCGTGGAGGACATAGCTGAGGTACGGGTCCGAGGACTGGTCGGCGATGGTGTAGACGGCGCACCACGTGGCGAGCGTCGGGACGGTCATCTGGGCCATGAGGGCCAGGGTCTGGTCCCGGTCCAGGGTGCCGGCGAGCAGGTCGGAGGCCTCGACGAGGAAGGACAGGGAGCCGCGGCGCAGCCGCTCCAGTTCGCCGAGGCGGGCGGACTCCACCGCCAGCGCGATGCGGTCGGCGGCGAACTGGAGGTGCAGTGCCTCCTCGTTCGAGTAGCGGCCGGGGCTCTCCGCGGCGACGCCCAGGGAGCCCGTGAGGCGGCCCTCCACCTTGAGGGGGACGGTGACCGCGGAGCGCATGCCGGTGGCCTCCAGGAGCGGAACGGCCCCGGGGACGGCGACGAGGTCGTCGTGGACGGCGGGCATGCGGGCGGAGCCGTAGCGGTTGGTGCCGGCCTCGACGGGTACGCGGGCG
Organism: Streptomyces sp. TN58; assembly: GCF_001941845.1. Classification (NCBI taxonomy): domain Bacteria; kingdom Bacillati; phylum Actinomycetota; class Actinomycetes; order Kitasatosporales; family Streptomycetaceae; genus Streptomyces; species Streptomyces sp. TN58. Next base: position 5,374,507 of record NZ_CP018870.1, read on the forward strand.
AAGCGCTGGCGGGTCGACGGCAGGCCCGTGGTGGCCCGGACCTCCAGCTCGGTCTCGTCGTCGGTGGCGAGCAGCAGGAACGCGGCGTCGGCGTCCAGGAGGTCGCGGGCGCGTTCCACGGTGCGCTGGAGCAGGCCGTCGAGGTCGTCGGGGGCGGGAGAGCCGATGAAGACCTCGAAGGGGTCGGCGGCGCGGGGCTCCGCGAAGTGGCCGCTGTCCGCGGCGGGCACGCGTACGGGGCTCTGGAGGAGGGCGCGCTCGTCGTCGTGGACGAGCAGGCAGACGGTGGACGGCTCGCCGTGGGCGTCGCGGACCCGCAGGTGGGAGGCGTAGACCGGGATGACGCGGCCGTCGGCGCCCCGGACGCCGTAGCTGCCCTCCCAGCGGGACAGGCGCAGGGCCTCGGCGATGCCGGTTCCGGTGCCGGGAGTCTGCGGCCAGGCGGCGAGCTCGGCCAGCGGGCGGCCCAGCGCCTTCTCCGCGGGGTGGCCGAAAATGTGCTCCGCGTCCTCGTTCCAGGCGGAGACGGCGTCGGCGGAGTCGACCTGGAGGACGGCGACGCGGACCCGGCTGTCGGCGAGGGGGAGCAGCTGGTCGGGGACGACGGGGCCCGCGGAGCGGGTACCGACCGGCCGGTCTGGGAGATCGAGGCGGAACCACACGTGCTTGTGGGTGGCGGTGTACTCGACGCCCCAGCGGGTGGCCAGGGCGGCGCAGAGCATCAGCCCGCGGCCGTTCTCGCGGTCGGGGTCGGCGTACGGGCTGCCGCCGGGGTGCCGCAGCGGCAGCTCGCGCTCCGGGTAGCGGTCGGCGACCTCGACCCGTACGCCGTCCTCGGTGCGCAGGCACAGGACCTCGGCGCGGGTGCCGGCGTGGACCACGGCGTTGGTGACGAGCTCGCTGGTGAGGACGACCGCGTCGTCGACGATGTCCGCGAAGCCCCAGCCCTGCAGGGTGTCGCGGACGAACGCGCGAGCTGCGGCGACCGAGCGCCCGAGGGGGTCGAAGCTGGCAGCCGCCCGTGCCGTGATCACGAATCTCCTTCGACGCGGTTGGACATCGGTTGCCAGGTTACTTACCTTCGCGGACGGCATGGTGCCGTCGTCCGGGAATCCACTCGCAGGGTACGGCCGGTGTGCGATGGTGCCGAAGTGTTATGGCCGGGTTCGGCCAGGGTGAAACACTGGGCAGGCTTGGAGAGCCGGCTTGAGACGAGTCAGGTGTCCGGTGGAACAGCGGTCGACCCTTTCGGGAGGGACACGGTGGAGTCTGGCGCAGTGGTGCGGCGTACGGGAACGCGGCCGAAGGGCGGGCGGTCCCGGCGCGGCGGCACGACAGAGGTCGATACCGCCGCTCTGAACCGGCTGCTCACGGCCCTGGTGTCGATGCGGGACGGGAACTTCCGCAAGCGGCTGACGGTGTCCGGCGAGGGCGTGATGGCGGAGATCGCCGCCGTCTACAACGAGGTCGCCGACCGCAATCTGCACCTGACCGGGGAGCTGTCCCGGGTGCGGCGGATGGTGGGCCGCGAGGGGAAGCTGAGCGAACGGCTGGAAACGGGTGCCTGCGAGGGCTCCTGGGCGGCCGCGATCGACGCATCCAACCAGCTGGTCGACGACCTGGCCCGGCCGGTGTCCGAGGTGGGACGGGTGCTGTCGGCGGTGGCCGAGGGCGACCTGGACCAGCGGATGGACCTGCGGACGCAGGCCGCCGAGGGGGCCGGGCATCCGCTGCGCGGGGAGTTCCTGAAGGTCGGGCGTACGGTCAACAACCTGGTCGACCAGTTGTCCGCGTTCACCGACGAGGTGACGCGCGTGGCGCTGGAGGTGGGCACCGAGGGCAAGCTCGGCGGTCAGGCACAGGTGCGCGGAATGTCCGGTTCCTGGAAGGATCTGACCGACTCCGTCAACACGATGGCGTACCGGCTCACCGCGCAGGTGCGTGACATCGCTCTCGTCACGACGGCGGTCGCGAAGGGCGATCTGTCGCGCAAGGTCACGGTGCACGTGGCCGGCGAGATGCTCCAGCTGAAGAACACCGTGAACACGATGGTGGACCAGCTGTCGTCCTTCTCCTCCGAGGTGACGAGGGTCGCCCGCGAGGTGGGTACGGAGGGGGAGCTGGGCGGCCAGGCCAAGGTGCCCGGGGTCGCCGGCGTGTGGAAGGACCTGACCGACTCCGTCAACACGATGGCGGGGAACCTGACGGCCCAGGTGCGCGGGATCGCGCAGGTGACGACGGCGGTCGCCAACGGCGACCTGTCGCAGAAGGTACGGGTCAGCGCGCGCGGCGAGGTCGCGCAGCTGGCCGAAACGATCAACCAGATGACGGAGACGCTGCGGACCTTCGCGGACGAGGTCACGCGGGTGGCCAGCGAGGTCGGCGCCAAGGGCCTGCTGGGCGGTCAGGCGCAGGTGCCGGGGGCGGCGGGGACCTGGAAGGACCTCACCGACTCGGTGAACACGGTCTTCCGCAACCTCACCACCCAGGTGCGGGACATCGCCCAGGTGACCACGGCGGTGGCCAACGGCGACCTGTCGCAGAAGGTCACCGTCGACGTGGCCGGCGAGATGCTGGAGCTGAAGAACACCGTCAACACGATGGTGGACCAGCTCCAGTCCTTCGGCGCGGAAGTGACGCGTGTGGCCCGTGAGGTCGGCGTCGAGGGCGAGCTGGGCGGTCAGGCGCAGGTGCCGGGGGCGGCGGGGACCTGGAAGGACCTCACCGACTCGGTGAACACCGCCTTCCGCAACCTCACCGGGCAGGTCCGCAACATCGCCCAGGTGACCACGGCGGTGGCCAACGGCGACCTGTCGCAGAAGGTCACGGTCGACGTCTCCGGCGAGATGCTCCAGCTGAAGAACACCGTGAACACGATGGTCGACCAGCTGTCGTCCTTCGCCGACCAGGTCACGCGGATGGCGCGGGACGTGGGCACGGAGGGCCGCCTCGGCGGCCAGGCCCGCGTGGAGGGGGTGTCGGGCACCTGGAAGGAGCTGACCGACTCCGTCAACTTCATGGCGGGGAACCTGACCTCGCAGGTGCGCCAGATCGCGCAGGTGACCACGGCGGTGGCGCGCGGCGACCTGTCGCAGAAGATCGACGTGGACGCCCGGGGCGAGATCCTGGAGCTGAAGAACACCATCAACACGATGGTCGACCAGCTCTCCGCCTTCGCCGAGCAGGTGACCCGGGTGGCCCGGGACGTGGGTACGGAGGGCCGCCTCGGCGGCCAGGCGCAGGTGCCCGGCGTGGCCGGTGTCTGGCGCGACCTGACGGACTCGGTGAACGGCATGGCCGGGAACCTCACCTCGCAGGTGCGCAACATCGCCCAGGTCGCCACGGCGGTGGCGCGCGGCGACCTGTCGCAGAAGATCGACGTGGACGCCCGGGGCGAGATCCTGGAACTGAAGAACACGCTCAACACGATGGTCGACCAGCTCTCGAACTTCGCGGAGCAGGTGACCCGGGTGGCCCGCGAGGTGGGCACGGAGGGCATCCTCGGCGGTCAGGCGGAGGTGAAGGGTGTCTCCGGCACCTGGAAGGACCTCACCCAGTCCGTCAACTTCATGGCGAACAACCTGACCTCGCAGGTGCGCAACATCGCCGAGGTGACGACGGCGGTCGCCATGGGCGACCTCTCCAAGAAGATCACCGTGGACGCCAAGGGCGAGATCCTCGAACTCGTCACGACCGTCAACACGATGGTGGACCAGCTGTCCTCGTTCGCGGAGCAGGTGACCCGGGTGGCCCGCGAGGTGGGCACCGAGGGCATCCTCGGCGGCCAGGCCCGCGTCCGCGGGGTCACCGGCATCTGGAAGGACCTCAGCGACAACGTCAACACGATGGCCGGGAACCTGACGGCCCAGGTGCGCGGCATCGCACAGGTGTCGGCGGCCGTCGCCAACGGCGACCTGACGAAGAAGGTCACCGTCGAGGCGCGCGGCGAGGTGGCGCAGCTCGCCGACACCGTCAACACGATGGTGAAGACCCTGTCGTCGTTCGCCGACGAGGTGACGAGGGTGGCCCGCGAGGTGGGCACCGAGGGCCGGCTCGGCGGGCAGGCGCATGTGCCGGGGGTGTCGGGGACGTGGAAGGACCTCACCGACTCGGTGAACTTCATGGCCTCCAACCTCACCGGCCAGGTGCGGCAGATCGCCATGGTCACGACCGCCATCGCCAAGGGCGACATGACCAAGAAGATCGACATCGACGCCCGGGGCGAGATCCTGGAGCTGAAGACCACCATCAACACGATGGTCGACCAGCTGTCCTCCTTCGCCGACCAGGTGACGAGGGTGGCCCGCGAGGTGGGCACCGAGGGCATCCTGGGCGGCCAGGCGCGGGTGCGCGACGTCGACGGCACGTGGCGGGACCTGACCGAGTCCGTGAACGAGATGGCCGGGAACCTCACCCGGCAGGTGCGCGCGATCGCGGCCGTGGCCACCGCGGTGACCCGCGGCGACCTCAGCCTGAAGGTCGACGTGGACGCCGCGGGCGAGATCCAGGTCCTCCAGGACAACATCAACACGATGATCGTCAACCTGCGCGACACCACCCTGGCCAACAAGGAGCAGGACTGGCTCAAGGGCAACCTGGCCCGTATCTCCGCACTGATGCAGGGCCGCCGGGACCTCGACGACGTCGCCTCGCTGATCATGAGCGAGCTGACCCCGGTGGTCTCCGCGCAGCACGGAGCCTTCTTCCTGGCGGTGCCGGCCGGCGGTACCAGCGAGATCGGGACGGAGGGCGGCGCGGACGGCACGTACGAGCTGCGGATGCGCGGCAGCTACGCGTACGCCGGCGGTCAGATGCCCATCTCCTTCCGGCCGGGGGAGGGGCTGATCGGAGCGGTCGCCGAGGAGAAGCGGACGATCCTCGTCGAGAACACGCCTCCCGGCTACCTGAAGATCTCCTCGGGCCTGGGCGAGGCGCCGCCCGCGCACGTGATCGTGCTGCCCGTGCTCTTCGAGGGGAAGGTGCTCGGCGTCATCGAGCTGGCCTCCTTCACGGGCTTCACGCAGATCCAGAAGGACTTCCTCAGCCAGATCGCCGAGATGATCGGTACGAGTGTCAACACCATCAGCGTCAACTCCAAGACGGAGATGCTGCTCAAGCAGTCGCAGGAGATGACCGAGCAGCTGCGCGAGCGGTCCGACGAGTTGGAGAACCGGCAGAAGGCCCTGCAGGCCGCCAACGCGGAGCTGGAGGAGAAGGCCGAACTGCTGGCCCAGCAGAACCGCGACATCGAGGTGAAGAACACCGAGATCGAGGAGGCGCGGCAGGTCCTGGAGGAGCGTGCCGAGCAGCTCGCGGTCTCGATGCGCTACAAGTCCGAGTTCCTGGCGAACATGTCGCACGAGCTGCGCACTCCGCTCAACTCGCTGCTGATCCTGGCCAAGCTGCTCGCCGACAACGCGGACGAGAACCTGTCGCCGAAGCAGGTGGAGTTCGCCGAGACCATCCACGGCGCGGGCTCCGACCTGCTCCAGCTGATCAACGACATCCTCGACCTGTCGAAGGTCGAGGCCGGGAAGATGGACGTCTCGCCGACCCGGATCGCGCTGGTACAGCTCGTGGACTACGTGGAGGCGACGTTCCGGCCGCTGACGGCGGAGAAGGGCCTGGACTTCTCGGTGCGGGTCTCCCCGGAGCTGCCCGCCACCCTGCACACCGACGAGCAGCGGCTGCTGCAGGTGCTGCGCAACCTGCTGTCGAACGCGGTGAAGTTCACCGACACCGGTGCGGTGGAGCTGGTGATCCGGCCCGCCGGGGCCGATGTGCCGGCGGCGATCCGCGAACAGCTGCTGGAGGCCGGCTCGCTCCGGGAGGCGGACGCGGACCTGATCGCCTTCTCGGTGACCGACACGGGCATCGGGATCGCGGCGAGCAAGATGCTGGTGATCTTCGAGGCGTTCAAGCAGGCCGACGGGACGACGAGCCGCAAGTACGGCGGTACCGGGCTGGGGCTGTCCATCAGCCGGGAGATCGCACGGCTGCTGGGCGGTGAGATCCACGCGGCGAGCGAGCCCGGCCGCGGCTCCACCTTCACGCTGTACCTGCCGCTGCACCCGAGCGAGCTGCCGCCGCAGGGGTACGCGCCGCCCACCCCGGGCGGCGCCCGCGGCGAGCTGTACCGCCGCTCCCTCGACGGGGCGCGCCCCGGACTGCCGGTGCTGCCGGCCGGGGGCGGTGCGCTGCCGGAGGCGCCGTCCGAGCCCGCACCGCCGGGAGCTGGGCAGCCGGGGCAGTCGGGGCAGAACAGCGGGGCGGCCGGGCTGTTCCGGCGCCGGCGCAAGGCGCTGAGCGACCTGGAGCCCCGTACGGTGCCGGCGCAGCCGAACACGACGGGGGCCGAGGACGGCTGGGACACCGCGCAGGAGGAGCCCCAGGCGGCGGCCCGGACGTACGACTTCCACGGCGAGCGGGTGCTCATCGTCGACGACGACGTCCGCAACGTCTTCGCGCTCACCAGCGTGCTGGAGCAGCACGGACTGGCCGTGCTGTACGCGGAGAACGGGCGGGAGGGCATCGAGGTCCTGGAGCAGCACGACGATGTGAAGGTCGTGCTGATGGACATCATGATGCCCGAGATGGACGGGTACGCCACGACCTCGGCGATCCGGCGGATGCCGCAGTTCGCGGGGCTGCCGATCATCGCGCTGACGGCCAAGGCGATGAAGGGGGACCGGGAGAAGGCGATCGACTCCGGCGCTTCCGACTACGTCACCAAGCCGGTCGACCCCGACTACCTGTTGTCGGTGATGGAGCAGTGGATGCTCGGCAAGTGACAGGAGGGAGAGCGGACGGGCGCCGGTCGCTGACGCACCGTGGCCGAAGCGGTGTGGGAGGGCGGTACACGGGGAACCTTCTGCTCTCCCCCCGCGTTTCTGCTTCGTGCACAGTGACATCTTGGTGACAGGGTGTGGCGATCTCGGGACTGGGGCTACGATGACCGGCACAAGGACGGACGGCGCACGGGTGTCGTCCTCTGGGGCGGGGCCCGGCGCACAGGCCGGTGCCACGAGCCGGGGAGGCCCCATGCCGGGGCGAGGAGGACAGGGCATGGTGCAGAAGGCCAAGATCCTCCTGGTCGACGACCGGCCGGAGAATCTGCTGGCGTTGGAGGCCATCCTCTCCGCGCTCGATCAGACACTGGTCCGGGCGTCGTCGGGGGAGGAGGCGCTCAAAGCGCTGCTGACGGACGATTTCGCGGTCATCCTGTTGGATGTGCAGATGCCGGGCATGGACGGGTTCGAGACGGCCGCGCACATCAAGCGGCGCGAACGCACCCGGGACATTCCGATCATCTTCCTCACCGCGATCAACCACGGCCCGCATCACACCTTCCGCGGTTACGCGGCGGGTGCGGTCGACTACATCTCCAAGCCGTTCGACCCGTGGGTGCTGCGGGCCAAGGTCTCCGTCTTCGTGGAGCTGTACACGAAGAACTGCCAACTGCGGGAGCAGGCGGCCCTGCTGAGGCTCCAGCTGGAGGGCGGCGACTCCAAGGGCGTGGACGCAGGCAGGGAGACGGCGGGCCTGCTGGCCGAGCTCTCCGCGCGGCTCGCGGCCGTCGAGGAGCAGGCCGAGGCGCTGAGCAAGCAGCTCGGAGAGGACGTCGCCGACGCCGGTGTCGTGGCGACCGCGGCCCATCTCGAACGTAAACTCACCGGTCTGCGGCGGGCGCTGGACGCCCTGGAGCCCGGGAGCGCCGGAGGGGCCCCGGCACTGCCCTCGCAGAACTGACCGCGTAGGCGTCCGGCTTGGCGGAGCGTCAAAGGACCTGCCCCGGCGACGACACGAACGGGTGAAGGGGTGGGCACGCGTGTCCACCGGCGCCCGCACCGGTAACCTCGGGCCCATGGCCTCACGTACGTCCGGCAAGGGCTCCCCGAGCAGTGCGGGCACCGCGAAGGGCCGCACCGGCCGTACGGCGGCGCCGGCCAGGAAGGCTGCCCCCGCGGGCAAGCCCCCGGCGAAGAAGGCCGCGGCCGCCAGGCGTGCCCCGGCCAAGAAGGCCGCGGCCAAGCCCGCGCCGTCCCCGACGAGCGGCGTGCTGCGACTGGTGCGGGCCCTCTGGCTGGGCTGCGCGCACGCGGTCGGCGCCGTCTTCCGCGGGATCGGCCAGGGAGCGAGGAACCTCGACCCCGCCCACCGCAAGGACGGCCTCGCGCTGCTGCTCCTCGCCCTGGCGCTGATCGTCGCCGCCGGTACCTGGTCGAACCTGAGCGGTCCCGTCGGGGATCTGGTGACCATGCTGGTCACCGGTGCCTTCGGGCGACTGGATCTGCTCGTTCCGATACTGCTCGGCGTCATGGCGGTACGTTTCATCCGCCACCCCGAGCAGGCCGACGCCAACGGCCGTATCGGCATCGGGCTGTCCGCCCTCGCCATCGGCGTCCTCGGCCTGGTCCACATCGCCTGCGGGGCCCCCGGCCGGGACGAGGGCACCACCGCCATGCAGAACGCGGGCGGCCTCATCGGCTGGGCCGCCTCCAAGCCGCTGATCTTCACCATGGGCGCGCCGCTGGCGGTGCCCATGCTGGTGCTGCTCACCGTCTTCGGCCTCCTCGTCGTCACCGCGACCCCGGTCAACGCGATCCCGCAGCGGCTGCGCCGGCTCGGCATCCGGCTCGGGATCATCGCCCCGAACGAGTACGACGAGGGCTACGGGCAGGCCGACGGCGGGGCCGTTGCCGGACACGACCCCGAACAGTGGCGAGCCCATGGCGGCGACCCCGCGGACACCGCCGAGGAGGAGGCCCTGGCCCGGCGGCGCCGGCCGCGCAGGACCGCCACCCGCCCCGCGGCGGACCGGGCGACGGGCCGGGGGATGGACGCCGTCGACGTGGCCGCGGCGGCCGCCGCCGCGCTGGACGGGGCGGTGTACGGCGGTATGCCGCCGTCCCCGCTCGTCGCCGACCTCACGCAGGGGATCTCCGCCGAGCGCGACGGCGCCGAGGTCACCGCCCCGGTGCCGACCGCCCGCGGCGGGCGTGCCGCCGCGAAGGCGGCCCCCGGGGCACCCGGGGACTCCGCTTCGCCCGCCGCTTCGTCGGCCGCGGCCTCCGCCGTGCCCGAGGCAGTCGCGGAGCCCGCCGGGCAGCCGCGCGCCACCACCGCGGCGGCCTCCGGAACGCTGGCGGTGCCCGACCTGACGAAGGCCGCCCCCGAGGCCCAGCCGCTGCCGCCCCGCGCCGAGCAGCTCCAGCTGCGCGGGGACATCACGTACTGCCTGCCCTCGCTGGACCTGCTGGAGAAGGGCGGGCCCGGCAAGACCCGCAGCGCCGCCAACGACGCGGTCGTCGCCTCCCTGCGCAACGTGTTCACCGAGTTCAAGGTGGACGCCGACGTCACCGGATTCACCCGGGGTCCGACGGTCACCCGCTACGAGGTCACCCTCGGCGCGGCCGTCAAGGTCGAGCGGATCACCGCCCTGACCAAGAACATCGCCTATGCCGTGGCCAGCCCGGACGTGCGGATCATCAGCCCGATCCCGGGCAAGTCCGCGGTCGGCATCGAGATCCCCAACACCGACCGTGAGATGGTCAACCTGGGCGACGTCCTGCGCCTCGCGGACGCTGCCGAGGACGACCACCCGATGCTGGTCGCGCTCGGCAAGGACGTCGAGGGCGGCTACGTCATGGCCAACCTCGCCAAGATGCCGCACGTGCTGGTCGCCGGCGCCACCGGATCCGGCAAGTCCTCCTGCATCAACTGCCTGATCACCTCGATCATGGTGCGGGCCACCCCGGAGGACGTCCGGATGGTCCTCGTCGACCCCAAGCGCGTCGAGCTGACGGCGTACGAGGGCATCCCGCACCTGATCACGCCGATCATCACCAACCCCAAGCGGGCCGCCGAGGCGCTCCAGTGGGTCGTGCGCGAGATGGACCTGCGCTACGACGACCTGGCCGCCTTCGGCTTCCGGCACATCGACGACTTCAACCAGGCCATCCGGGACGGGAAGATCAAACTCCCGCCGGGCAGCGAACGGGAGCTCAGCCCCTACCCGTACCTGCTGGTGATCGTCGACGAGCTGGCCGACCTGATGATGGTGGCCCCGCGCGACGTCGAGGACTCCATCGTCCGCATCACCCAGCTGGCCCGCGCCGCCGGCATCCACCTGGTGCTCGCCACCCAGCGGCCCTCGGTGGACGTGGTCACGGGCCTGATCAAGGCGAACGTGCCCTCGCGCCTCGCCTTCGCCACGTCCTCCCTCGCGGACAGCCGGGTCATCCTCGACCAGCCCGGCGCCGAGAAGCTCATCGGCAAGGGCGACGGGCTGTTCCTGCCGATGGGGGCGAACAAGCCCGTCCGCCTCCAGGGCGCGTTCGTCACCGAAGACGAGATCGCCGGGATCGTGCAGCACTGCAAGGACCAGATGGCGCCGGTCTTCCGGGACGACGTCACGGTGGGGCAGAAGCAGAAGAAGGAGATCGACGAGGACATCGGCGACGACCTGGACCTGCTGTGCCAGGCGGCGGAGCTGGTCGTCACCACGCAGTTCGGCTCCACCTCGATGCTCCAGCGCAAGCTGCGGGTGGGCTTCGCGAAGGCCGGACGGCTCATGGACCTCATGGAGTCGCGGGGCATCGTCGGCCCGAGCGAGGGTTCGAAAGCGCGTGACGTCCTGCTGAAGGCCGACGAGCTGGACGGGGTGCTCGCGGTGATCCGCGGCGAGACGCATTCGTAGCCGTTTGGCGGGCAACCGTTTCCCTTGGGGCCGCGTCAAGTTGAAGAGAGGTGGCGGCACCCGCGTACGACGTCCCGTACGGCGTGGGACCGCCGCGCCGGAGGGACCCTTCCACGCCATTCGGATGGCGTAGGAAGAGCACCCTCCGGTTGCTCCACCCTTTCGTCACCCCCCTAGACTGGACTTCCAGCAGGTGGCTACACGCTCGAAAGGCGCCCTTGTGTCCATCGGCAACTCCAACTCCCCCGAAGAAGAGCGGCCTTCGACCGACGACCGGTCCGAGGACCGCCTCGTCGAACGTTCCGTCGAAGAGCCGTCCATCGGGACGGCCCTCAAGAAGGCCCGGATCGCCGCCGGGCTCACAGTCGACGAGGTCAGTTCCGTCACCCGCGTGCGCATCCCGATCGTGCACGCGATCGAAGAGGACGACTTCACGCGGTGCGGCGGCGACGTCTACGCCCGCGGCCACATCCGTACCCTCGCCCGCGCCGTCCACCTCGATCCGGCACCCCTGGTCGAGAGCTACGACGCGGCCCACGGCGGCCGGCCGGCCCCCACCCCCGCCGCGCCGATGTTCGACGCCGAGCGGATCCGCCCCGAGCGGCAGCGGCCCAACTGGACCGCCGCCATGGTCGCCGCCATCGTCGCCGTCGTCGGCTTCGTGGGCTTCACCGCCTTCGGCGGCGGCGACGCCAAGGAGAAGCGCCCCGTGGCGGAGGGATCCGCCTCCCCCAAGCCCGCACCCAAGCAGAGCGGCGGCCAGCCTGCCGCGCAGCCCACCCAGGTCCCGCCGGCCGCCAAGCCGGAGCCCTCGGACAGCGCCATCGCCGCCGCGCCCAAGGACCTCGTCACGGTCGTCCTGACGGCCGACACGGGCGAGAGCTGGATCTCCGCGAAGGACTCCACGGGCCGGCTCCTCTTCGACGGCACCCTCGTGCAGGGGCAGTCGAAGACGTTCACGGACAAGGAGTCCGTCGACCTCGTGCTCGGCGACGCCGGGGCCGTGAAGCTCTTCGTGAACGGCAAGGAGATCAAGGACGATTTCCAGCCGGGTCAAGTGGAACGCCTCACATACACCAAGGAGGACCCCTCCCAGGACCAGCCGCAGGCGGGCTGACCGAAGGGGCCGCCCCAGGGCGGAAGGCGTTGACCGGGATCCCCGGGGTGCTGCCCGCACCCCGGGGATCTTGGCGTACGGGGGCGTGCGGCTGGGGCCCGCGCCGGGACGAAGTAGTCTTGAGTCCATGCCCGAACGCCGTACCGTCGCCCTTGTCACTCTTGGCTGCGCCCGTAACGAGGTGGACTCGGAGGAGCTCGCAGGCCGCTTGGCGGCGGATGGCTGGGAGCTCGTCGAGGACGCCGCCGACGCGGACGTTGCCGTCGTCAACACCTGCGGCTTCGTCGAAGCCGCGAAGAAGGACTCCGTAGACGCCCTGCTGGAAGCCAACGACCTCAAGGACCACGGCAGGACCCAGGCCGTCGTCGCCGTCGGCTGCATGGCCGAGCGCTACGGCAAGGAGCTCGCCGAAGCCCTGCCCGAGGCCGACGGGGTCCTCGGCTTCGACGACTACGCCGACATCTCCAACCGCCTCCAGGTCATCCTCGGCGGCGGCAGCGTCGAAGCCCACACCCCCCGCGACCGCCGCCAGCTGCTGCCGATCAGCCCCGCCGCGCGCCAGGACGCCGCCGTCGCCCTCCCCGGGCACGCCCAGGCGCCCGCCGAGGAGCCCGCAGAGGCCCCCGCGGACCTGCCCGAAGGTGTCGCGCCCGCCTCCGGCCCGCGCGCCCCGCTGCGCCGGCGCCTGGACAAGAGCCCCGTGGCCTCGGTCAAGCTGGCCTCCGGCTGCGACCGGCGCTGCTCCTTCTGCGCCATCCCGTCCTTCCGCGGCTCCTTCATCTCGCGCCGCCCCGCCGACGTGCTGGGCGAGACCCGCTGGCTGGCCGAGCAGGGCGTCAAGGAGATCATGCTGGTCTCCGAGAACAACACCTCGTACGGCAAGGACCTCGGCGACATCCGGCTCCTGGAGACGCTGCTGCCCGAGCTCGCCGCCGTCGACGGCATCGAGCGCGTCCGCGTCAGCTATCTCCAGCCCGCCGAGATGCGCCCGGGCCTCATCGACGTGCTGACCTCGACCCCCAAGGTCGTGCCGTACTTCGACCTGTCCTTCCAGCACTCGGCCCCGGACGTGCTGCGGGCCATGCGCCGCTTCGGTGACACCGACCGCTTCCTGGAGCTGCTGGACACCATCCGCTCCAAGGCCCCGCAGGCCGGCGTCCGCTCGAACTTCATCGTCGGCTTCCCCGGCGAGACGGAAGCCGACTTCGCCGAGCTGGAGCGCTTCCTCACCCACGCCCGCCTCGACGCGATCGGCGTGTTCGGCTACTCCGACGAGGACGGCACGGAGGCCGTCACCTACGAGGGCAAGCTGGACGAGGACACGATCGCCGAGCGCCTGGCGCACATGCAGCGGCTCGCCGAGGAGCTCACCGCCCAGCGTGCGGAGGAGCGGATCGGCGAGACCCTGGAAGTGCTCGTCGAGACGGTCGTGCCGTTCGACGAGGCCGAGGACGGCGAGGGCGCCTACGGGCGCGCCGCCCACCAGGCCCCCGAAACCGACGGCCAGGTCGTCTTCACGGACGGCACCGGCCTGGTCCCCGGGCGTATCGTCACCGCGAAGGTCGTCGGCACCCTGGGAGTGGACCTGGTGGCCGAGCCCCTGGACCTGCACTTTGAGGAGGCGACCGGATGACCGGTGTCCCGGCATCTGCGGCGGGCGGGACCGGCCGCCGGCCCGTACCCGGCGCGAAGCTGGGGGCCGCGGCGGTCGATCAGGCCAGCCTGTGGAACATCGCCAACATCCTGACGATGATCCGGCTCGTGCTGGTGCCGGGGTTCGTCCTGCTGCTCCTCGCCGACGGAGGCTACGACCCCGCCTGGCGGGCCTGGGCCTGGGCGGCGTTCGCCGTCGCCATGATCACGGACATCTTCGACGGGCACCTGGCCCGGACGTACAACCTGGTCACCGACTTCGGCAAGATCGCCGACCCGATCGCCGACAAGGCGATCATGGGCTCGGCGCTGATCTGCCTCTCCTGGCTCGGCGACCTCCCGTGGTGGGTGACCGGGGTGATCCTCGGACGGGAGCTGGGGATCACGCTGCTGCGCTTCTGGGTCATCCGTTACGGCGTGATTCCGGCCAGCCGCGGCGGCAAGCTGAAGACGCTGGCCCAGGGCACGGCCGTGGGCATGTACGTCCTCGCACTGACCGGTGCGCTGGCGACGATGCGCTTCTGGGTGATGGCGATCGCGGTCGTGCTGACCGTCGTCACCGGTTTGGACTACATCCGCCAGGCGATCGTGCTGCGCCGCCAGGGACTCGCCGCGGAGCGGGCCGCGCGGTGACGTACGGGGCGGGGGATGCCGGGGTGGCGCGGGGGCGCTCCGGAGCGGGCGAGGGGCGCACGGCTGCCGCGTACGCGCTCCAGCTGCTCGCGGAGAGTGACCAGACCCTCGCTGTCGCCGAATCACTGACCGGTGGCATGGTCGCGGCCGAGCTGACGGCCGTCCCCGGGGCCTCCCGGTCCTTCCGCGGATCGGTCACGGCGTACGCCACGGAGGTCAAACACCGGGTCCTCGGGGTCAGCGCCGACCTGCTGGCGGCCGAAGGCGCCGTGAACGCCCAGGTCGCCGCCGAGATGGCCGCCGGCGTGCGGAGCGTGATGGGCGCTTCGTGGGGGATCGCGACGACCGGTGTGGCCGGTCCGGAGCCCCAGGACGGCCGTCCGGTGGGCACGGTTTTCGTCGCCGTTGACGGTCCGGGGTGCAGGAAAACGGTCCGGCTGAGGTTGAACGGCTCCCGGGAGGAAATCCGTAGGGAGAGTGCACGGACAGTGCTCGGGCTTCTCTCGGACGAACTCCGCGAGAATGCGCGGGGGCAGGATACGGAACAGAACGGGGGGATTTGATGTTTGCAGCCCTGAGTGAACACGACATCGCTCCCCGCACGGCCGCGGCGCGAGGCGGTACGGTGGGGCGTGAAGGATGCGGCTACACGGTCAGAGGAGGGAGCCACCGATGATTCTGCTCCGTCGCCTGCTGGGTGACGTGCTGCGTCGGCAGCGCCAGCGCCAGGGCCGTACTCTGCGCGAAGTCTCCTCGTCGGCCCGAGTTTCGCTCGGCTATCTCTCCGAGGTGGAGCGGGGGCAGAAGGAGGCATCCTCCGAGCTGCTCTCCGCGATCTGCGACGCGTTGGACGTACGGATGTCCGAGCTGATGCGCGAAGTCAGTGACGAACTGTCGCTCGCTGAGCTGGCGCAGTCGGCCGCGGCAAGCGAACCGGTCCCCGTACCGGTCCGCCCGATGCTCAATTCGGTCTCGATGGCTTCGGTCGCCGGTCCGGAACGGGTGACCATCAAGGCGCCTGCGGAAGCGGTGAATGTAGTAGCCGCGTGAGCGAGCACGTGCGTGTCTGAGCTTGGCCGGAGCCCCGGCCGGTGCGTGGAGCACCGGCCGGGGCTCCCGGCCGTTCTGGGTGCGGGCACGGGGGGCGTGCGAGACGATGGGGCCGTCCGGGTCCCGGCCCCTGGAGGTGGCAGTGCGGACGTCGCTGCGCTTGCCCGTCCTGACGGCCCTCGCGCTGACGGTCGGGGCCCTGTGGTGGTGGGCCGTGCTGCGGCTGGTCCTGGCGCCCGCCGAGGCAGGGGCCGTGGAGGGCGCGGTGGCCGTGGGCGGCTGGGGACTGGGGCTGCTGCCGGTGCACTGTGTGCCGGCGCCGCTGCGCCGGGCCCGGCGTCGGGCCGGGACGTCCGGGGTGCCGTGTGGGCCGGGGGAGTCCGGGGCGCCGGGCGGGCCGGGGGAGTCCGGGCCGGTCACCACGGCATCGAGACCCCGCCGTTCGGACGCAGGATCTGGCCCGTCATGAAGGACGAGGCGTCCGAGGCCAGGTAGAGCACCGCCTGGGCGACGTCCTCCGGTTCGCCGACCCGGCGCAGGGGCGACATACGGACCATGGCGGCCTCGGTCTGCGCCTGGACCTCCGGGCTGTGGCGGCCGGTCATCGGGGTGCGGATCCAGCCGGGGGCGACGGCGTTGACCCGTATGCCGTGCGGGCCGGCCTCGGTGGCGAGGGTCTTCGTGAGCTGGACGACAGCGGCCTTGGCGGCGCTGTAGCAGAGCAGGCCGGGCTGGGCGGCGTCCACGGCGCCGGAGGCCATGGTGACGATCGAGCCGGGGCGGCCCGCCGCGATCATGGAGCGGGCGGCTTCCTGGCAGGTGCGCAGGACCCCCTTGAAGTTGATGTCCAGGACCCGGTCGAGGTCCTCGTCGGCCGTTTCCAGGACGGTGCTGGTGTGCATGATCCCGGCGATGGCGGCCGCGATGTCGAGGGGGCCCGCGGCGTTGACGGCGGCCCTGACCGCCGCCCGGTCGGTGACGTCGAGGGGGTGGACGGTGGCGCCGCCGCCGGCCTTGGCGGCGAGGGCGGCGGTCTCGGCCAGGCCCTCCTCGTCGCGGTCGGCGCAGTGCACGTGGGCGCCGGCGGCGGCGAGGAGGACGGCACTGGCGCGGCCGATGCCGCCTGCGGCTCCGGTGACCAGGGCGGTGCGGCCGGTGAGGTCGTACGGGGCTGTGGGAGAGGGCATGACGGGACGGTACGACCGGATCTGACGGGTCGTCAATCAGTCGTGCGCCGCTCCGGGTCGGACGCGGGCGCGGCCGTGGGTGTTCAGGGAGTGGGTCCCGGCTGGCAGCGGGGGCACCAGTAGGTGGGGCGGTCGTCCTGGGGGGCCTCGCGGACGGGGGTGCCGCAGCGCAGACAGGCGCGGCGGGCCCGGCCGTAGACGAAGAGCTCCTGGCCGGGGCGGTGGATGCCGGTGGTGTTGCGGTGGCCGGGCCGGTCGCCGATGTTCGCCGACAGCAGCCGGTGGGCGGCGGCGGCCAGGCGCGGCAGCTTGGACGGGGGGAGCCCGCCGACCGGGGTCCAGGGGGTGGCCTGGGCCAGGAAGCAGAGCTCGGACTTGTAGATGTTGCCGATGCCGGCGAGGTTGCGCTGGTCCAGCAGTGCCTCGCCGAGAGGGCGCTCCGGGGCGGCGAGGAGGTTGGCGGCGGCGCGGTCGGGGTCCCAGTCCGGGCCGAGGATGTCGGGGCCGAGGTGGCCGACGGCGCGGTCCTCCTCCGCGGTGCGGATCAGCTCCAGGACGGGCAGGCGGTAGCCGACGGCCGTGGCCTCGGCCGTGCCGAGGACGGCGCGGATCTCGTGGTCCGGGCCGCCGCGCCATTTCTCGCCCGCCGCGAAGACGTGCCAGGCGCCGTCCATGCGCAGGTGGCTGTGCAGGGTGAGCCCGCCTTCGAAGCGGGCGAGGAGGTGCTTGCCGCGGGGGGTGACGTCCAGGGTGACGCGGCCGGTGAGGTCCGCCGTGGCGAAGCGGGGGACGCGCAGGTCGCTCACGGTCAGTTCGCGGCCTGCCAGGGCCGCGTGCAGGCGGGTCGCCGCGCGCCGGATGCTGTCGCCTTCGGGCATGCCCCCATTGTCGCCCGGGGACGCCTGGTACGGGCGGACGGGTGGCGGGCCCGGACGGGCCCAAGGGCCGGGCAGTGCGGGTGGAACAGCGTCCGAGGAAAGGGGCGAGCCCCTGCGGCGGTGCGGCCGCAGGGGCTCGGTGGATCAGGAGGGGGCCGGAGGGGCCGGAGGGGCCACCCGTCACTTCCAGACGAGGCCCTTGTTCGGGTAGCTGTACGGCTTGCCCCAGTACTCTGCGGCGGTGACCTTCGTCTGGGCCGACGGGGCGAGGGCCAGCGCGCAGCTCGTCTGCGTCCGGCCGTTGGTGAAGCCCTTCGGCAGCGACTCGTTGGCGCACTTCTCGAACTTGCCGATGACCGACACGCGCTGCGCATCGGTGCCGTCGCCGAGCAGGCCCTTGATCTGGGTGACGGAGGAGTACGACAGGTCCGTGGTGCCGGTGTTCTTCACCGAGTAGCGGATGTAGTAGGGGATCATCCCCTTCACCTTGTCGCCGAGCTTCAGGGGCTCCAGGTCGGCGGGGTCGCCCTGCTCGATCGCGGTGACCGTGAGGGCGATCTGGCCGCCCTTGCTGTGCCCGTAGCTGAACGGCATCTCCGCCGCCTCGCCGATCTTGAAGGTCTGACCGGACTTCGCCGTGCCGTTCGCCCCGGCGGGGGCCTCGCTGCCGTCGGTGCCGGCGCTGGGGCTGCCCGCTTCGGACGGGGCGGTGGCCGAGGGGGACACGGCGCCGGCCGAGGCGGATCCGCTCGGCGGCGCGGGGATCAGCTCCTCGTTGCCGTTCTTGCAGCCCGTCAGGGCCAGGGTTCCGGCGACCGCCAGGCCGACCGCGCCGAGGGTGGTGGTACGCATGCTGATGGTGCTCACTCTTCTACTCCCCCATGACTGTGCATCGCCCGTGCAATGCCTGTGATCATCTTGATAAAGGATGAATAAGCATCTGTGCCAGCTCAGAGGGGCTCGGCAACAGTCCTGTGACATGTCCAGGACGCGAGCGGAACAGTCGGGACCGTTTGCGGTTCTCAGGAACGCAAGCGCAAACCTCTCGGCGTGGCATGGAAACCGGCCGCCTCCAGGGCCCGCCCCGTGGGGGAGGTCAGCGCCGCGGCCGCATTGATCCGCTCCACCGTCAGCGCCGGCAGCGTGCCCGCGCGGGAGGAGGCCGCCAGCGCGGCCGTGGCGGCCGCCAGCCGCGGGTCCTCCGGGCCGGGCCAGGCCAGCAGGGTCTTCCCGCCGCGCTCCAGGTACAGGGTGAGCTCCCCGTCCACCAGGACCACCAGGGAGCCCGCCTTGCGGCCCGGCTTGTGGGTGGCGCCGGCCGGTGGCTCCGGCCAGGGCAGGGCCGCACCGTACGCGTTCGCCGGGTCGGCGGCGGCCAGGACCACGGCGGCCAGCGGGGGCGGGGTGCGCTCGGCGGCCCGCAGCCGGTCCACCGCGCCGTCCATGGCGAACTGGGCCGCGCCCAGCCCCTCGACCACATAGCCCCGGCGGGCCTGCCCGCTGTCCTCGAAGGCCGACAGGACCCGGTACACCGCGCTGAAGCCCCCCTCCACGCCCTCCGCGGCGACCGCGCCGCGGGTCACCACCCCGTGCCGGTCCAGCAGGGTGCGGGCCAGGGCGTGGGCCCGGTGCGTCGGGTCGGGCGCCGGAGCCGGCAGCAGCGACCAGCGGCCGGACACCGTGGGCGGGCCCGTACGGGACGCCGTCGCACTCAACGTGCCGTACCGGCCGCGCGGGACGGTGCGGCGGGCCCGGTGGGCCGTGGCGCCCGCCGTACGGCCCGAACCGAGCAGGGAGCGCAGCGGGGCGAGGGTGTCGTTGGTGAGCCGGCCCGACCAGGCCAGATCCCACACCGCCTCGGAGAGGGCGAGATCCGACGCCTCGGGGAACTCGGCGCGGACCGCTTGGGAGATCTGCCGGAAGAACAGGCCGTAGCCGCCGGAGAGCGCCGCCAGGACCGCCTGCTGCAACGGGTTCGGCTCCAGCGGATGCGGCGGCGGCAGCAGCAGCGGGGCGGCGTCCGCCAGATAGAGCGACACCCAGCCGTCCTTGCCCGGCAGGGCCCCGGCCCCCGCCCAGACCACCTCGCCCGTGGTGGTCAGCTCGTCCAGCAGGCCGGGGGAGTAGCCGGTCACCCGCGACGGCAGGATCAGCCGCTCCAGCGCGGACGCCGGGACCGGCGCGCCCTGCAGCTGCTCGACCGCCCGGGCCAGGCCGTCGAGGCCGCGCAGGGCCCCGCCCAGGTGCTGCCACTGGGGCAGGAACGTGGCCAGCGAGGTCGGCGGGACCGGCTCCAGCTCCTGCCGGAGAGCGGCCAGGGAGCGGCGGCGGAGCCGGCGCAGCACCGTCGCGTCGCACCACTCCTGGCCGATGCCCGCCGGATGGAACTCGCCCTGCACCACCCGCCCCGCCGCCGCGAGACGGTTCAGGGCGCCCTCGGTCACCGCCGAGCCCAGACCGAAGGCGCCGGCCACGGCTGCCGTGGTGAACGGTCCGTGGGTGCGCGCGTACCGGGCCAGCAGGTCCCCCAGCGGGTCCTTGACCGGCTCGGTGAACGCCTCCGGAACGCCGACGGGCAGTGCGGTGCCCAGCGCGTCCCGCAGCCGGCCCGCGTCCTCGATCGCCGCCCAGTGGTCCGCCCCGCCGATCCGGACCCGGATGGCACGCCGGGCCGTGGCGAGCTCGCGGGCCCAGCCGGCCTCCGCGCCGCGCTCGGCCAGCTGGGCCTCCGTCAGCGGGCCCAGCAGCCGCAGCAGATCGGCCACCGACTCGGCGTCCTTGGCCCGCCGGTCCTCGGTGAGCCACTGCAGCTCCCGCTCCAGCTCCTCCAGCACCTGCGCGTCCAGCAGCTCCCGCAGCTCCGCCTGCCCCAGCAGCTCGGCCAGCAGCCGGGAGTCCAGGGACAGCGCGGCCGCCCTGCGCTCGGCCAGCGGGGAGTCGCCCTCGTAGAGGAACTGGGCGACATAGCCGAACAGGAGGGATCGGGCGAAGGGGGACGGCTCCGGCGTGGTGACCTCGACCAGCCGGACCCGGCGCGCCTCGATGTCGCCCATCAGCTCGGTCAGGCCGGGCACGTCGAAGACGTCCTGCAGGCACTCGCGTACGGCTTCGAGCACGATCGGGAAAGAGCCGAACTCGGAGGCCACCTGGAGCAGTTGGGAGGCGCGCTGGCGCTGCTGCCATAGCGGGGTGCGGCGGCCGGGGCTGCGGCGCGGCAGCAGCAGCGCGCGGGCCGCGCACTCGCGGAAGCGGGAGGCGAACAGCGCCGAGCCGCCCACCTGGTCGGTGACGATCTGGTTGATGTCCCCGTGGTCGAAGGCGACGTCGGAGGCGCCCAGCGGTGCCTGCTCGTCGTCGAACTCGAAGGAGGGCGCTCCGGCCGGGTCGTGGTCCAGGAGGTCCATGGACAGCAGGTCCGCGTCGGGAAGACGGAGCACGATGCCGTCGTCGGCGTGCATCACCTGCGCGTCCATGCCGTACTTCTCGGCGAGGCGGGCGCCCAGGGCCAGCGCCCACGGGGCGTGCACCTGCGCGCCGAACGGCGAGTGGACGACGACCCGCCAGTCGCCCAGCTCGTCGCGGAACCGCTCCACCACGATCGTCCGGTCGTCCGGGACGTGGCCGCAGGCCTCGCGCTGCTCCGCCAGATACGCCAGCACGTTCTCCGCGGCCCAGGCGTCCAGGCCGGCCGCCACCAGCCGCAGCCGGGCGTCCTCCGCGGACAGCCCGCCCAGCTCACGCAGGAACGCGCCGACCGCGCGGCCCAGTTCGAGCGGCCGGCCGAGCTGGTCGCCCTTCCAGAACGGCAGCCGGCCCGGCACCCCGGGGGCGGGTGTGACCAGGACCCGGTCGCGGGTGATGTCCTCGATGCGCCAGGAGGTGGTGCCCAGCGTGAAGACGTCCCCGATCCGGGACTCGTAGACCATCTCCTCGTCGAGCTCGCCGACCCGGCCGCCGCCCTTCTTCGGGTCCGAGCCGGCCAGGAACACCCCGAAGAGTCCCCGGTCCGGGATCGTGCCGCCGGAGGTGACCGCGAGGCGCTGGGCGCCCGGCCGGCCGGTGACCGTCCCCGCCACCCGGTCCCAGACCACGCGCGGCCGCAGCTCGGCGAAGGCGTCGGACGGATAGCGGCCCGCCAGCATGTCGAGCACCGCCGTGAAGGCCGACTCCGGCAGCGCCGCGAACGGCGCCGCCCGCCGCACCAGCGCAAGGAGGTCGTCCAGCTGCCAGGTGTCCATCGCGACCATGGCGACCAGCTGCTGCGCCAGGACGTCGAGGGGGTTGGCGGGGATGCGCAGGGACTCGATCGCGCCCGTCCGCATCCGCTCGGTGACCACGGCCGCCTGCACCAGGTCGCCCCGGTACTTGGGGAAGACCACCCCGGTCGAGACCGCGCCCACCTGGTGCCCCGCCCGGCCCACCCGCTGGAGCCCGGACGCCACCGAGGGCGGGGACTCCACCTGCACCACCAGGTCCACCGCGCCCATGTCGATGCCGAGCTCCAGGCTGGAGGTGGCGACCACGGCCGGCAGCCGGCCCGCCTTCAGGTCCTCCTCCACGATCGCCCGCTGCTCTTTGGACACCGACCCGTGGTGCGCCCGGGCCAGCAGGGGCGGGGCGCCCAGGGCCGCGCCCGACTGGGCCATGACCTCGGCCGGCGACGCGTCCTCGGGCAGCTTCTCGCCGACGGCCCGCTCGTACGCGATCTCGTTGAGCCGGTTGCACAGCCGCTCGGCGAGGCGGCGGGAGTTGGCGAACACGATCGTCGAGCGGTGCGCCTGCACCAGGTCCGCGATCCGCTCCTCCACATGCGGCCAGATCGACGGCTTGTCCCCGCCCTCCCGGCCCTCCGTCGCGGGGGAACCGCCCAACTCGCCCATGTCCTGCACCGGGACGACCACCGACAGGTCGAACTCCTTGTCCGACGGCGGCTGGACGATCTCCACCCGCCCGCGCGGCGCCAGGTACCGGGCCACCTCCTCCACCGGCCGGACCGTCGCCGACAGCCCGATCCGGCGGGCGGGCCGCGGCAGCAGCTCGTCCAGCCGCTCCAGGGACACGGCGAGGTGCGCGCCGCGCTTGGTCCCGGCGACGGCGTGCACCTCGTCCACGATCACCGTCTCGATCCCGGCCAGCGCCTCCCGCGCCGCCGAGGTCAGCATCAGGAACAGCGACTCGGGCGTGGTGATCAGGATGTCCGGCGGCCGGGTGGCCAGCGCCCGCCGCTCCGCCGCCGGGGTGTCGCCTGAGCGGATCCCCACCCGGATGTCCGGCTCCGGCAGCCCCAGGCGGACCGACTCCTGCCGGATCCCGGTCAACGGGCTGCGCAGATTGCGCTCGACGTCGACGGCCAGGGCCTTCAGCGGCGACACGTACAGCACCCGGCAGCGCTTCTTCGACTCGGCGGGCGGCGGCGTCGAGGCGAGCCGGTCGAGGGCGGCCAGGAACGCGGCCAGGGTCTTGCCCGAGCCGGTGGGCGCCACCACCAGCACGTCCGAGCCCTCCCCGATGGCCCGCCAGGCACCCTCCTGCGCGCTGGTGGGCGAGACGAAGGCCCCCGTGAACCACGAGCGGGTCGCGGGGGAGAACGAGTCGAGCGCAGCTCCTGCCATGCCCCCATCGTGCACCCCGCCACTGACAACGCCCCGGACCTGCGCGAACACGCGTCAGCCGGGGGGCGCAGAATGGGGGGATGGGGACGGACGAAGGCCGCGGGGAGTGGGCCCGGCACTGGCAGTACCCGGAACTGCCCGGGCTCGACCTGCTGCGCGCCCACTACGTGCGCCACACCTTCCCGCGCCACGCGCACGACGGCTACGTCATCGCGGCCGTCACCGGCGGCATCGAGGAGGTGGGCCTCCCCGGCCACGTCGTACGCGCCGGACCGGGCAGCGTGGTCCTGATCAACCCCGAGGTGCCCCACACGGCGCGCGCCGGGGCGCCCGAAGGGTGGGCGTACGCCACCCTCTACCCGTCCGGCGGCCTGATAGCCGAGGTCGCGGCCGAGATCGGCACCCTGCGCGGCACCCCCGGCTTCACCGCCGACATCGTCGCCGACCCGCAGGCCTCGCGCATGGTCACCGAGGTGCACCGGGCCGCCGAGGCAGGGAACGCGCTGGCCGCCGACACGCTCCTGCGGGGTGTGGTCGCCCGGATGCTGACCCGGTACGCCGGACCGCTGCCCGCCCGTACGGTCCGCGGCACGGGCGGCTCCGAGGCGGCGGCGGCCCGGGCCGTACTGGAGGAGCGCCTGGCCGACCCGCCGTCCCTGGAGCAGCTCGCGGCGGAGCTGGGCACGAGCCCCTTCGCCCTGCTGCGGGCCTTCCGGGAGCGGTACGGGATGCCGCCGCACACCTGGCTGACCGACGCCAGGGTCCGGCGGGCGCGCCGGCTGCTCGACGCCGGCACCCCGCCCGCCGCGGCGGCGGTCGCCGTCGGCTTCACCGACCAGCCCCACCTGAACCGGCACTTCACCCGCATCGTGGGCGTCCCACCGGGGGCGTACCGGCGGGAGCGGACCGGCCAGGCCCCGCCCGGCGGCTTCCGGGACGGCTCCCGGGACGGGGCGCACGGATCGGGCGAAGGAGTCCGCCGCGTGCGTGGCGCGCAGTGATCCCGCGGCGGCAGAGGCCCGCAGCGAGAACGTACGTGCAAGAACGTACAAGACCAGCCGCCCGGCTCCCGCCTACCTTCGGCGACGTGGGAGAGAAGCAGATGGTCACCGAGCCAGAGACACGACAGACAGTGGCAGCCGACGGGCGGCCGCGGGCAGCGGTCGTCCGGGACGCGCTCGGCGTCGGTGTCGCCGTCGGCCTGTCCGGGTTCGCCTTCGGCGTGACCGCGGCCGGAGCCGGCATCAGCACACTCCAGGCCTGCGTCCTGAGCCTGCTCGTCTTCACCGGGGCCTCGCAGTTCGCCCTGGTCGGGGCGCTGGCCGCGGGCGGGAACCCGTTCACCGCCGCCGCCGGGGCGTTCTTCCTCGGGACCCGGAACGCCTTCTACGGGCTGCGCCTGTCGCAGCTGCTCCGGCTGCCGCGCGCCGTACGCCCCCTCGCCGCGCACTGGGTGATCGACGAGACCACCGCCGTGGCGCTGGCGCAGCCCGACCGGAAGTCGGCCCGGCTCGGCTTCACGGTCACCGGGCTCACCCTCTACGTGCTGTGGAACACCACCACGCTGCTCGGCTCGCTCGGAGCCGAGGCCATCGGCGACACCAGGGCCTGGGGGCTGGACGCGGCCGGACCCGCCGTGTTCCTGGCCCTGCTCGCTCCGATGCTGAAGACGGCCACCGAGCGGGCGGTCGCCGCCCTCGCGCTCGTCCTCGGGCTGGGCTTCCTGCCCGTGCTGCCCGCCGGGGTGCCCGTGCTGATCGCGGCCCTTGCCGCACCGGTCGTGCTGTGGATGAAGGGACGCCGCCCGTGAACGTCTGGATCGCCATCGCGCTCACCGTCGTCGGCTGCTACGCCGTGAAGTACGCGGGGCTGCTCGTCCCCGCCGGGGCCCTGGAACGGCCGCTGGTCCGCCGCCTGGCCGCGCTGCTGCCTGTCGCGCTGCTCGCCGCGCTCACGGCCCAGCAGACCTTCAGCACCGGATCCGCGCTCGTCGTCGACGCCCGCGCCGCCGGGCTGGCCGCCGCCGGGCTCGCACTGCTGCTGCGCGCCCCGTTCCTGGTCGTCGTCGCGGCCGCCGTCGCCGTCACCGCGGGGGTACGGGCCCTGGGCGGCTGACCTGCGCCGGCAGGCGGCCGTACGCCCGCAGGGTCAGCAGCGCCTCCAGCGTCGCGATCGGCCGCCGCTCCAGGGAGCTCCCCGGCGCCCAGGCCTCGCGGCGGACCGGCCAGCCGCCGTCCGCCTGCTGCGCCGCGGCCAGGAAGTCCAGCGAGCGGCGCATCTCCTCGTCCGTGAACCAGCCGCAAGCCAGCGACTCCGGCCGCCGCGCGAAGTCGTGCGGGAACAGCTGCTCGCCCGGCGCGTAGCCCGGAGCCGGCGGGAACTCCGAGCGCCGCCGCGGATCGAGCACCACGAGGCGCTGCTCGCGTACCAGCCGTCCCAGCCGGTCCGCGGCCGCCGCCGCACGTGCCCGGTCGGGGACGCCGTCCAGGAACGCCACGGCGCTCTGGACCTCGTAGGGGTGCGTGCGGTGCAGGTTCTCGACGCGGTCCCAGCAGAAGTCCGTGGCCCGGAAGAGCCAGGCGTGCCAGACGCGGTTGCGGTGCAGCAGGCCCACGACGGGGCCGGTGGCCAGGAGCTCACCGGGCGGGTCGTCCCGGACCGGGTGGTAGGCGGCCGTGGGGTAGGCGCGCGGGGCGGGGCAGAGCACCGGAAGCGCGCCCTCCGGGGTGGACACGTCCGTCAGGTGGCGGCAGA
Organism: Streptomyces sp. TN58; assembly: GCF_001941845.1. NCBI lineage: Bacteria > Bacillati > Actinomycetota > Actinomycetes > Kitasatosporales > Streptomycetaceae > Streptomyces > Streptomyces sp. TN58. The sequence goes on from NZ_CP018870.1 coordinate 5,400,090, forward strand.
GCCGCTCGATGCGCTGGCCGGCGCAGCGGCCCAAGTCGTCCAGTACGCGCAGGGCGTGTGCGCTGTGCAGCGGCTGGCTCAGGGGGCCGCGCAGATCCGGATCGAGCGCGTGGCCGTAGCCGCCGTCCGGGTTGAGGTAGGAGCCGAGGGCGGTGTCCACCGGGTCGGCGTCCCCGCCGAGGAAGTGGTACGCGAACCGGTGCTGCTCCAGCACGCGGGCGGTGAGCCAGATGAAGCGCTCGGCGCGGTCCAGCGCGGGCAGCGGGTCCGAGGGGGCGCGAGGGGCGGGAGGGGCTGGAAGTGCGGGGGGTGCGGGCTGCGCGTGCGGGGCGGGGGCGGCGGCCTCCGGGGATCGGGGGGACTGCCGGGATCGCGGGGATCGCGGGATCTGCGGGGAAGCTTCGTCTCCGGGCATGCGTGCAACGTAGGCCGCGGTGACGCGGAGGCGCGGGGTGAACGCCGCCGGTGCACTCTCCCGGGGCGGGATACTGGGGGCATGCGGTTGACGATTTTCTGGGAGCGGATGGCCGAGCACTTCGGCGCGGGCTACGCCGACTCCTTCGCACGGGACCATGTGATGGCGGAGCTGGGCGGCCGGACCGTCCACCAGGCGCTGGAGGCGGGCTGGGAGGCCAAGGACGTGTGGCGTGCGGTGTGTTCGGCGATGGACGTACCGGCCTCACTGCGCTGACGCCCCGAGGGGGTGGGGGCGCGGTGTGGGCGCCCCTTTCGCGGCACGGCCCGCCGGTGGGCCAGACTTGGCCGCGTGGGAGCCACCGAAGAGACGACCGACCAGCCCGCAGCCGTCCGGGACGCACTGCCGCCGCCACGTGCGGCCGATCAGGGCGCGGCCGGCGCCGCACCCGTCGCCTCCGGCCCCGAACCGGAACCGGGACCGGGGCCAGGCGCGGTGGCCGCGGACGCGGCGGCGACGGGCACGGCGGCGGCCTGGCCCGCCGATCCCGCCTCGCCGCCGGGCCCCGTCGGCCCCGGCACGCCTCCGGCCGGGACCCCGCCGACCGGCGGCGAGGAGCGGATGCCGCGCTGGCTGCCCCGCGCGGTGGTCCTCGTACTGGCCCTCGTCGCCTGCTTCCAGCTCGGAAGCTGGGCCTTCCACCAGCTGATCGGGCTGCTCGTCAACATCCTGATCGCGTTCTTCCTCGCGCTCGCGATCGAGCCCGCGGTGGCCAGGATGGCGGCCGGCGGCATGCGCCGCGGACTGGCCACCTTCCTGATGTTCACCGCGGTGGTCGTGGTGAGCGCGGGATTCCTGGCGCTGCTCGGCTCCCTGCTCGCCGGGCAGATCGTCGCCATGGTGGAAGGCTTCCCCGGCTACCTCGACAAGGTGATCAACGCCATCAACTCCACCTTCAACACGGACCTGTCCCGGCTGGAGATCCAGGAGAGCGTCCTGCGCTCCGACTGGCTGCGCAAGTACGTGCAGAACAGCGCGTCCGGCGTGCTCGACGTGTCCGCCACCGTGCTCGGCGGGCTCTTCAAGCTGCTGACGATCGGGCTGTTCTCCTTCTACTTCGCCGCCGACGGACCGAGGCTGCGGCGCGCCCTGTGCTCCGTGCTGCCGCCCGCCAAGCAGGCCGAGGTGCTGCGCGCCTGGGAGATCGCCGTCGCCAAGACGGGCGGCTACCTCTACTCGCGCGGGCTGATGGCGTTGATCTCGGGTGTCGCGACCTACATCGTGCTGGCCGTCCTCGAAGTGCCGTACGCGCCCGCGCTCGCCGTGTGGGTGGGGCTGGTCTCGCAGTTCATCCCCACCATCGGCACCTATCTCGCGGGCGCGCTGCCGGTCCTGCTCGCCTTCACCGTCAACCCCTGGTACGCGCTGTACGTCCTCGGATTCGTGGTGGTCTACCAGCAGTTCGAGAACTACGTGCTCCAGCCGAAGCTGACCTCGAAGACCGTCGACATCCACCCGGCGGTGGCCTTCGGATCGGTCATCGCGGGCACCGCCCTGCTGGGCGCGGTCGGGGCGCTGATCGCGATCCCCGCCGTCGCCACGCTGCAGGCTTTCCTCGGCGCGTACGTCAGGCGCTACGAGCTGACGCGGGACGCGGACTCCTCTACTTCGCGTCCTCGCCGCCGAGTACGGCTGCCAAGGCTTCGTTGACGGTTGCCTCGGCGGCGGCCTTGTCCAGGCCGAGGCCGCTCAGCAGGCCCTCGCCGTTCTCCAGCTCCAGGAGCGCGAGCAGGATGTGCTCGGTGCCGACGAAGTCGTGGCCCAGGCGCAGGGCCTCACGGAAGGTCAGCTCCAGAGCCTTCTTCGCCGAGGCGTCGAAGGGGACGAGGTCGGGGATCTCGGCCTGGGCCGGCGGGAGTGCGGCGGTCGCGGCGGCCCGTACGTCGTCCGGTGAGACCTCCTGGGCGCGCAGGACGAGTCCCGCGAGGCCGTCGGCCTCGGCCGTCAGGCCCAGGACCAGGTGCTCGGTGCGGATCTCGCTGTTGCCGGCGGCGCGGGCCTCGTTCTGCGCGGTGACCACCACGTTGCGGGCGCGGGGGGTGAAGCGGCCGAAGCCCGCGTTCGGGTCGAGGGCGCCGGCGCCCTCCTTGTCCGCCTTGGGTACGAAGCGCTTCTGGGCCGCCTGGCGGGTGACGCCCATGCTGCGGCCGATGTCGGTCCAGGAGGCGCCGGAGCGGCGGGCCTGGTCGACGAAGTGGCCGATCAGGTGGTCCGCGACGTCCCCCAGGGCCTCGGCCGCGACGACGGCGCCGCTGAGCTGCTCCAGGGGGTCGGTGTGGACCTTGTTGATGGCCTCGATCAGGTCGTCGAGGCGTACCGGATTGGTCATGCGAACGGGTTCCACCGAAGGGTTCGTCATAGGTGCAACCCTAGGTTGACAGTCGAGCGAGTGTCAACCTCGGGTTGTCAGTTGGTGGCGGTGCCGCACCGCGGCGGGCCCCGGTGCCATGCTGGGGGCACCGAGACGGAGGCTGTGATGGGTTTCTACGCCGAACGGGTCGTTCCGCGGATCGTCGACCTCGCCTGCGGGGCGCGGTCGACCCGGCCGCTCAGGCGCCGCGCCTGCGCCGGCCTGGCCGGGGAGGTCGTCGAGATCGGTTTCGGCACCGGCCACAACGTGCCCTTCTATCCGCCGGCCGTCACCGGCGTGGCCGCGATCGAGCCCTCCGAACTGGGATGGAAGCTCGCGGCCGACCGCGTACGCGACTCGCGGGTCCCGGTGAGGCGGGCCGGCCTGGACGGCCGGTCGCTGCCCTTCGGGGACGCCACCTTCGACGCCGCCCTGTCCACCTGGACGCTGTGCACCATCCCGGACCCCGTGGCGGCGCTGCGCGAGGTGCGGCGCGTACTCAAACCCGGAGGCGCCCTGCACTTCGTCGAGCACGGCCTCGCCCCGGCGCAGGACGAGGGCGTGCGCCGCTGGCAGCGGCGGATCGAACCGCTGCACAAGCGGCTCTGCGGCGGGTGCCATCTGACGCGGCCGACCGTCGACCTGCTGACCGCCGCCGGCTTCACCGTCACCGAGCTCGACGTCTTCTACCAGGAGGGCGCGCCGAAGCCCTTCGCCGCCGACTCGCTCGGCGTCGCGCTCGCGCCCCGGGCGGCAGGGTGACGGGCCCCGCGGGTCACGGGCCCGCGGTGAGCCTCGGCGGGTGGCGGCTCAGCAGGTGACGGCTCAGTAGGTGACGGTGATCCGACGGGCCGGCCCGTCCACCCGGATCCGCCCGCCCACGGGGATCACGAGCTGCGGGTCGGTGTGGCCGAGGTCCACGTCGAAGACCACCATGGTGTCAGGGGCGTACTGCCGCAGCGCGCGCAGGACGGCCGCGCGCTGCTCCTCGCGGTAGCGCTCCTTGCGTGTCGCCTCGAACCGGTTCTCGAACGACCAGCTCTTCGCCCTGCCCATCAGCAGCGCGGGGAACTGCCGCAGCAGGCCGCGCTCGCCCATGTTCCGCAGGATCCGGTAGACCTCCTCGGCGCGCGGCATCTCCTCGGAGGTCTCCAGGAAGAGCACGTCGCCGGCGTAGGACTCGGCGGGCAGCACCGCGCGGTCGGCCATCAGCATCCAGGAGATGATCTCCAGATTGCCGCCCCAGCCGGGTCCTTCGACCACCCGGTCGTCGTTGTGCCAGGTCCAGCCGTAGGAGCGTTCCATCAGCGGCTCGGACTCGAAGGTCCGCGGATCCTCCCAGGGCCGGTTCTCGTCCCCGTACTCGCCCGACCGGTTGAGCTCGTAGGCGCCCGAGGTGAACAACGCGGCCCGGAGGGAGGCGGCGGTGGCCGGGTGCATCGCTCCGGGCCGGCCGAGCTCGACCATCACCGAGGCGCCGTGGTAGCCGACGATGCCCAGGTTCCGCAGGAACAGCAGCAGGTTGGTGTTGTCGCTGTAGCCGAGGAACGGCTTGGGGTGGGCGCGCAGGAGGTCGCCGTCGAGGTGGGGGAGGACGGTGATCTGGTCGTCGCCACCGATGCTGGAGATCACCGCCTTGACGCCGGGGTCGGCGAAGGCGGCGTGGACGTCCGCGGCCCGCTCCTGCGGCGTCGCACCCATCTTCCGTGTGGTGGGGTACTCCACGGGCTCCAGCCCGAAGTCGTCCCGGAGCCTGCGCAGCCCCAGCTCGTAGGGGAGCGGGAAGAGGCCGGGCAGTCCGGACGAGGGCGACAGGATCGCGACGCGGTCCCCCGGGCGGGGCTTGGGCGGATACACGAATTCGATCATGCGGTGATCGTATGGGCCCGCCGGCCGCGCATCCCGGAGATACGGCCGCCGTGCGGGCGCGGCTACGACGCCTGCGCCTGCGCGCCCTGGGGGCCGCGCAGGCGGACGGCGAGGGCCGCGATGTCGTCGTCGAGACGGCCCCTGCTGTGACGCAGGAGGTCGTGGTGGAGGGCGGTGAGCAGGTCGCGGGGAGGTGCCGGGGGCTGCCGGCCCATCCAGGCCGCCAGCGGGAAGAACTCTCCGTCGCGCGCGCGGGCCTCGGCGATCCCGTCGGTGTAGAGAAGGAGCAGGTCGTCGGGGGCGAAGTCGAAGCTGTCGACGCTGTAGTCGTCGCCGATCAGGTCGGCGAGGCTGAGCAGCGGCGACGGACTGGCCGATTCGAGGGAGCGGATCCCCCCGCGGGTCAGGAGCAGGGGCGGTGGGTGTCCGCAGTTGAGGATGTCGATGCGTCTGCCCTCGTGCGGGATCTGGACGAGGAGGGCGGTGGCGAATCGTTCCATCGGCCCCTCGGGAGGGAAGGCGGCGTTGTAGCGCATGCTGCTGGCGTCCAGCCGGCGGGCGACGTCGACCAGGTCGGTCTCGCCGTAGGCGGCCTCCCGGAAGGCGTTGACGATCGCCGCGGCCGCCCCCACCGCCGGCAGGCCCTTGCCCCGCACGTCGCCGATGAGCAGCCGGACCCCGTGCGGGGTGTCGACCACCTCGTAGAAGTCCCCGCCGATACGGGCCTCCGCGGCGGCCGCGAGGTACAGCGATTCGATCTCGACGCTGCCGAAGCGGCGCGGCATGGGGCTCAGGACCACCTGCTGCGCCGCGTCGGCGACGAGCCGCACCTGGAAGAGCGTGCGCTCCCGCTGGAGCCGGACGTGGCTCCCGTACGCGGCGGCGACGGTGACCGCGACGATCCCGCCGACCGTCCACCACGTGCCCAGGTCGGGGAAGACGAGGCTGAGGCCGACCATCAGGACCAGGCACACCGTCCCGAGCAGGACGGTGGGGAGGACCGGCCACATGGCGGCGGCGAGGGCCGGCGCCGCGGGCAGGAGGCGGCTGAAGGCCATCTCCGGCGGAGTGTTGTATGCCAGGCTGGCGATGACGACGGTCAGGATGACCGGCGACAGCCGCACGAGTCTTCCCGGGCCGGGGCGCCTACGAGGTCGTGGCCGTCCAGACTCGATCACACTCCATAGGATATCCACGTAATGGGGGCATAGCGCCCTGGCATGGCGAGCTTGACAGGGAAATCGAACATCCATTCTGATGAGTTATCCACAGCCGAACCGGTCGTGGGGCGCATTGTCAGTGGCAGGCATTAGCGTCAATGGCGTGAAGCGATCGACTCAAGCAAACCGGGTGGAACCCATGGCAGGCACCGACCGCGAGAAGGCTCTCGACGCCGCGCTCGCACAGATTGAACGGCAATTCGGCAAGGGTGCGGTCATGCGCCTCGGCGACAAGCCGAACGACCCCATCGACGTCATCCCGACCGGGTCGACCGCGCTGGACATCGCCCTCGGTGTCGGCGGGCTGCCCCGCGGCCGTGTGGTCGAGGTGTACGGGCCGGAGTCGTCCGGTAAGACGACCCTGACCCTGCACGCCGTGGCCAACGCGCAGAAGGCCGGCGGCACCGTCGCCTTCGTGGACGCCGAGCACGCGCTCGACCCCGAGTACGCCAAGGCCCTCGGCGTCGACACCGACAACCTCATCCTCTCGCAGCCGGACACCGGTGAGCAGGCGCTGGAGATCGTGGACATGCTCGTCCGCTCCGGTGCCCTCGACCTGATCGTCATCGACTCCGTGGCGGCCCTCGTGCCGCGCGCCGAGATCGAGGGCGAGATGGGCGACTCCCACGTCGGTCTCCAGGCCCGTCTGATGAGCCAGGCACTCCGGAAGATCACCGGTGCGCTCAACCAGTCCAAGACCACCGCGATCTTCATCAACCAGCTCCGCGAGAAGATCGGCGTGATGTTCGGCTCGCCGGAGACCACGACCGGTGGCCGCGCGCTGAAGTTCTACGCCTCGGTGCGTATCGACATCCGTCGCATCGAGACCCTGAAGGACGGCACGGAGGCGGTCGGCAACCGCACCCGCTGCAAGGTCGTGAAGAACAAGGTCGCGCCGCCGTTCAAGCAGGCCGAGTTCGACATCCTCTACGGCCAGGGCATCAGCCGCGAGGGCGGCCTGATCGACATGGGCGTGGAGCACGGCTTCATCCGCAAGGCCGGCGCCTGGTACACGTACGAGGGCGACCAGCTCGGCCAGGGCAAGGAGAACGCCCGCAACTTCCTCAAGGACAACCCGGATCTCGCGAACGAGATCGAGCGGAAGATCAAGGAGAAGCTGGGCGTGGGCGTCCGCAAGGACGGCGACGAGGACACGGCCGGTGCCGCGGCCGCCGCACCCGCCGATGCCGCGGCCGTGCCCGCGCCCGCGTCGAAGGCCAAGACGACGGCCAAGGCCGCCGTGGCCAAGAGCTGACCCGTGCGCGAGCAGGAAGGGGGCGGCGGGAGCCGCGGAGGCCGTGAGGGCCGCCAGGAGCCGCCGCCCCAGAGCCCCGAGGAGCAGGCGCGGGCGATCTGCCTGCGCCTGCTCACGGGCAGCCCGCGCACCCGCCGCCAGCTCGCGGACGCCCTGCACAAGCGCGGCATCCCCGACGAGGTGTCGCAGGAGGTCCTCTCCCGGTACGAGGAGGTGGGCCTGATCGACGACGCGGCGTTCGCCGGAGCCTGGGTCGAGTCCCGCCACCGCGGCCGGGGCCTCGCCCGCCGGGCCCTCGCCCAGGAGCTGCGCACCAAGGGGGTGCACGCCACCCTCGTGGAGGAGGCCCTGGGACAGCTGGACTCCGACCAGGAGGAGCAGACCGCCCGCGAGCTCGTGGAGCGCAAGCTGCGCTCCACCCGGGGCCTGGAACGGGACAAGCGGATCCGGCGCCTGGCCGGGATGCTCGCCCGCAAGGGCTACCCGGAGGGCATGGCCCTGCGCGTGGTCCGCCGCGCCCTGGAGGCGGAGGGCGAGGACGCCGACGACCTCGGATGGCCGGGGCAGTGATCCGTAGGGCCCGGGGCGAGGGCAGCCCCCGGGCCGGGACGGCGGCCGACTCCAACGCCAAGGGGTGCGCCGCGCAGCAGAGTCGACGCTGTGATGCCGCGTTACGCCCTTCCGATCGTCTGGGACCGCAAGGCCGGTTCCACGGCGCCTTCACCCTCCTGCTGCGAGACCGCCCACCTCACCGCCTGCGGCCCCTCCTCGAAACGGGACTCCGCGGAACGATCCGCACCAAGCGCCACGCGGCGGTGGCGGGCATGGTTGTCAGCGGTGCGGCGCCGCCCCCGTGACGACCGGGAGGCCGGCGGACCTCCACGCCTGGAACCCGCCGGCCAGGTCCGTCGCGCGATGCAGGCCCAGGGCGTGCAGCGAGGCCGCCGCGAGGCTGGACGCGTAGCCCTCGTCGCAGATCACCACCACCCGCAGGTCGTGGCCCGTGGCCTCGGGGACGCGGTGGCTGCCCGTCGGATCCAGCCGCCACTCCAGCTCGTTGCGCTCGACCACCAGCGCTCCCGGGATCAGCCCGTCCCGGTCCCGCAGGGCCTGGTAGCGGATGTCCACCAGGAGCGCCCCGGCCGCCGCGGCCGCGTACGCCTCCTGCGCGTCGACGCGGGCGTATCCCGCGCGGACGCGCTCCAGCAACTCGTCGATGCCGACCGGGGCGACCGGCCCGCTCTCGGCGCTCACTGCCAGTCCGCCGGACGCTCGACGTGCTCTAGGTGCAGCACCGGCCCGCTGCGGCTGTACCGGCGGATCAGCGGCAGCGGCGGGTAGTAGGCGTGCACCGATACCGCGTGCTCCTCCCGGGACTCGTTGAGGACCTCGTGCACGTGGTGGCGGCCGAAGGCCCTGCCGCCGCCCGCCGCCAGCGTGCGGCTGAGGTCGACACCGGGGGCCAGCTCCAGAGAACGCCAGCCCTCCGAGGGCAGGCGTACGGACAGGGAACGCTCGGTGAGGCGGCCGCGGGCGGTGGCGAACGCGCCGAGCGATGCGCCATGGTCGTGCCAGCCGGTGCCGGTGCCCGGCGGCCAGCCGATCAGCCACGCCTCACTGCCGCCGGGCCCGTCGAGCCGGATCCAGGTGCGGCCCTCCGGATCGAGCGGCAGCGAGGCCACGATGCCGGGGTCGGACGCGGCGCGCAGGGCGAAGTCGAGGAGTCCGGTGGCTGTGGGACCCCCGGCCGGCCCGGACTCAGGGGCGTAGGCGTACGCGGGTGCGGGTGCGGATGCAGACATGGAAGTGGACCGTTCCTGGGTTCGCGGAAGTGCGCGCAGGCCGGTGGACGGCGCGGGGCGCGCGGAGGGAAGGGCGAATCAGCAGGAAGGGCGACACACGCAGCCCGCGTAGCGGAGCAGGTCCATATGGACCCTCCGCCACAGGCGCACGTCGATGCCGGTCATTTCGCGAGTGAACCACGCGCGCCCGCGCACGGTCAATCGATCACCACGGCCGCCGAGGTCGGAGGCGAAAGCGAAGTCGAGGGCGCGGGCACCCGGGACGCGGGCGCGCCGGCCCGGACCGCGTCCGCCGCCTCGTACAGCTCCGCCGGGCGGACCCCCGCGAACGTCGCCGCCAGATGGCCGTCCGGCCGCACCAGCAGGACGGTGTGCGCCGGGGCCCCCGGGTAGCTGTCGGCGACCAGCAGGTCGGTGCGGACCGGCAGGGCGCTGACCGCGGCCGCCAGACGGGGCATCAGCCCGGCGCCCAGCCAGTGCCGCCGGTCCCAGACCCCGGTGCCGGGCGCCACGAGCACCACCAGCAGCCGGCCCTTCCCCAGCAGGTCCCGCAGCGGCACGGTCGCCCCGTCCGGCGCGGTCACCGGGACGTTCGCCACCGGGCCGCCCGGTTCCGTGGCCGTCGGCACCTCCCGTACGGCGACCGGCGGGGCGTACGCCGGCTCAGCGCCCAGCGGCCCCCGCCCCAGATGGCCGTCGGTGAGCAGGGACTCGGCGGAACGCGAGGCCCCGGGCAGGTAGTTGCGCAGCCCGCCCCCGGACCGCAGCGCCGGCATCGCCTGGTCGGCGGCGCGCAGCCGGGACGCCACCGCGGTGCGCCGCTCGTCCTCGTAGCTGTCGAGCAGCGCCTCGGACGCACCCTGGTGCCAGGCCAGGGACAGCTTCCACGCCAGGTTCTCGGCGTCCCGCAGCCCCTCCTCGACGCCCTGCGTGCCGAGTGCGCCCAGCAGGTGCGCGGCGTCGCCGGCGAGGAAGGCCCGCCCGTCGCGCCAGCGCCGGGCCAGCCGGTGGTGCAGCGTGTACACGCCGGTGTCCAGCAGGTCGTACGGGGGAGTCGTGCCGCCACACCACTGCGCGAGGGTGTCGCGGATCAGGGTCACCAGCGCGTCGGGGGTCACCAGGTCGCCGCGGGCCGGGAGCAGCCAGTCCAGCCGCCATACGCCGTCGGGCAGCGGCCGCGAGGTGACCTCCTGCTGCGCGCCGCGGTGCAGCAGGGCCTCGCCGGGCCAGGGCAGTTCGGTGCGCAGCGCGGCCACGGCATGGCGCTCCACGGCGGTACGGCCGGGAAAGCGGATGCCGAGGAGCTTGCGCACGGTGGAACGCGCTCCGTCGCAGCCGACCAGGTAACTCCCGCGCCACCAGGTGGCCTCGGCGCCCAGGGTGTGTGCGGTGACGCCCCGCTCGTCCTGCTCCAGGGCGTCCAGCCGGCTGTCGAAGACCAGCTGGACGAGGGGGTGCGCGGCGGCGGAGTCGCGCAGTCCGCGGGCCAGGGCGTGCTGCGGGACGTGCAGGGGGGCCGGCAGGTCCTCGAAGGTCAGCCGGTGGGCGTCACGGCTGCGCCGCATGGTGCGCCAGGCGGCGAAGTACGCCCCCTCGTCGCGCAGCGTCGTACAGCCCAGCCGGTGGGCCATGGCCGCCGTGTCCGCGTGCAGGACGACCGTGCGGGCCGGACGGACCTCGTCCTTGCCCGGCCCTTCGTCGAGCACGACGGAGGGCACGCCCGCGCCCGCGAGGGCGAGCGCCATGGACAGCCCGACGGGTCCCGCGCCGACGACGATCACCGGGTCCATGGCGCGGCTCCCGATGTCCGGTATGTGATCACAGAAGTATGCAACCCACTGGAGGTGTCTGCGTCAAGTGACACTCGACGGCGCACAGCAGTGTGGTGCGGCGGATGAGATCCGCCGCACCACACGGGCTACGCCCTATGACTGACCGTACGTCAGGCCTTCAGGGGGCCGTCCGCCGGTGGCGCCTCAGGCTCCGGCGGCCGTGTTCGCTCCGGGTACCGGGTCGTCGACCTCTTCCGCGCCGAGCACCGCGCCGGTGCTCTTCTTCGACCCCCGCAGCCGCTTCTCCAGCCAGGAGGCCACGGTGGTCAGGGTGAAGTTCACCGCGATGTAGATCAGTGCGATCACGAACATGGTCGCGATGGTGTTGCTGTAGTTCGCCGCGATCTGCCGGTTCATGGAGAGCAGCTCCGCGAAGCCGAGCAGCGCGCCGCCGAGGGCGGTGTCCTTGAGGATCACGACGAGCTGGCTGACCAGCGCCGGCAGCATGGCCGTCACGGCCTGCGGGAGCAGCACGTGGGTCATGGTCTGGCCCTTGCGCATGCCGATCGCCTTCGCGGCCTCCGCCTGTCCCTTCGGGAGGGAGAGCACACCCGCCCGGACGATCTCCGCGATGACGGCCGAGTTGTAGAGGACCAGGCCTGTGACGACCGCCCAGAACGGACGGGTGTCGGACGGGACGTCCATGAGCTGGGGTGAGAACAGCGCGCTGCTGAAAAGCATCAGCATCAGCACCGGGATGGCTCGGAAGAACTCCACCCACGCGCCGACCGCGGCGCGCACCCCGGCGTGGTCGGACAGGCGGCCGATGCCCAGCGCCGCGCCCAGGGGGAGGGCGATCACCATGGAGAGTGCGCCGGCCTTGAGGGTCTCGATCAGGCCGGGGATCAGGTACGTGGTCCAGACCTGGCTGTCGGTGACGAAGGGGGTCCACTTGTCGGCGTCGAGCTGGCCCTTGTCGGCCATGAGGGACAGCGCCCACCACAGGACCAGCCCGAACAGGACGACGAAAATCCCGCTGTAGATCCAGTTGCGCACCTTGGCCCGGGGGCCGGGGGTGTCGTACAGCACGGAGCTCATCGCTTCACCGCCACTCGCTTGGCCACCCAGCCCAGCAGCAGGCCGGTGGGCAGGGTCAGAAGGACAAAACCGAGGGCGAAGACAGCGAAGACGGCGAAGACCGCCTGGGCCTCGTTCTCCAGCATTTCCTTCATCAGCAGCGCCGCCTCGGCCACGCCGATGGTCGCCGCCACCGTGGTGTTCTTGGTGAGCGCGATCAGTACGTTGGTGAGCGGTGCGACGACCGCCCGGAAGGCCTGGGGAAGCACGATCAGGGTGAGCACCTGGAAGAAGCTCAGCCCGAGTGCGCGGGCCGCCTCGGCCTGGCCGACGGGCACCGTGTTGATGCCGGAGCGCAGGGCCTCGCAGACGAAGGTGCCGGTGTAGGCGATCAGCCCGAGGACGGCGAGGCGGAAGCCCGTCTCCTTGAACGTCTCACCGCCCAGGTTGATGCCGAGGGTCTGGCTGAGGCCCAGTGAGCAGCCGATGACCACCAAGGTCAGCGGCGTGTTGCGCACGAGGTTGACGTACGCGGTGCCGAAGCCGCGCAGCAGCGGGACCGGGCTGACCCGCATTCCCACCAGGACGGTGCCCCAGATCAGGGACCCGACCGCCGAGTAGAGGGTGAGCTGAACCGTCACCCAGAAGGCTCCGAGCACGTCGTACTGCCCGGAATCAAGAAAATCGAACACGATGCCCTGCGCTCTCCCCAGGATGGCCGGTGAGGTGCGCCGCCGCCCGCAGCGGGCGGGCGGCGACGCCCCTCACCGATGAATCAGCTGCCTTCGGTGATCTGCGGGGCAGGCTCGCTCTTGAAGTTGGCCGGGCCGAGGTTCTTGTCGACGGCCTTCTGCCAGCTGCCGTCCTCGACCATCTTCTTGAGCGCGGCGTTGATCTTGGTCTGGAGCTCCTTGTCGCCCTTCTTCAGACCGATGCCGTAGTTCTCGTTGCTCAGGTTCAGGCCGACCAGCTTGAACTTGCCCTTGTTCTTCTCCTGGGCCGCGTAGCCGGCCAGGATCGAGTTGTCCGTGGTCAGCGCGTCCACAGCCTTGTTCTCAAGGCCGGTGAGGCACTCGGAGTAGCCGCCCTGCTCCAGCAGGTCGGCCTCCGGGGCCAGCTTGGTCTTGACGTTCTGCGCCGAGGTGGAGCCGGTGACCGAGCAGAGCTTCTTCTTGTTCAGGTCCTCGGCCTTGGTGATCGAGGTGTCGTCGGCCCGGACCAGCAGGTCCTGGTGCGCGAGGAAGTACGGGCCGGCGAAGTCGACCTTCTCCTTGCGCTTGTCGTTGATCGAGTACGTCGCGACGATGAACTTGACATCGCCGTTGGCGATCAGGTTCTCGCGCTCGGCGCTGACGGCCTGCTTGAACTCGATCTGGTCGGGCTGGTAGCCGAGCTCCTTGGCGACGTAGGTGGCCACGTCCACGTCGAAGCCAGTGAACTTGCCGTCGGGGGTCTTCAGGCCCATGCCGGGCTGGTCGTACTTGATGCCGACGACGATCTTGTCCTTGGCGCCACCGGAGGCACCGCCGTCACTGGAGGCGTCCTGCTTGCTGCCGCCACACGCGGTCGCGGTCAGGGACAGGGCGACGGCGACGGCCGCGGCCGCAGCGGCCTTGGAGATCTTCATGGTGAACTTCCCTCGGATGAGACGTTGTTGAACGACGAGCGACGCTTACGGCGCACGCACGGCCGACAGGAACCGTTCCGGGAGTGATCCGCATACGGATCACTACCAGACGTAAACCTCAGTGGTGCAGGATCTTCGACAGGAAGTCCTTCGCCCGATCACTGCGCGGGTTGCTGAAGAACTGCTCGGGGGTGGCCTCTTCGACGATCTTTCCGTCGGCCATGAAGACGACCCGGTTCGCCGCGGAGCGGGCGAAGCCCATCTCGTGCGTGACGACCACCATGGTCATCCCCTCACTGGCGAGCTGCTGCATGACCTCCAGCACCTCGTTGATCATCTCCGGGTCGAGCGCCGAGGTGGGCTCGTCGAAGAGCATCACCTTGGGCTCCATCGCCAGCGCCCGGGCGATCGCCACGCGCTGCTGCTGGCCGCCGGAGAGCTGGGCCGGGTACTTGTCGGCCTGCGACGCGACGCCGACCCGCTCCAGCAGGGACAGCGCCTTCGCGTGCGCCGCGGCCTGGTCGGTCTTGCGGACCTTCATCTGGCCCAGCATGACGTTCTGCAGCACCGTCTTGTGCGCGAAGAGGTTGAACGACTGGAACACCATGCCGACGTCGGCACGCAGACGGGCGAGCTCCTTGCCCTCCGAGGGCAGCTCCTTGCCGTCCAGCGTGATGGTGCCCGAGTCGATGGTCTCCAGGCGGTTGATGGTCCGGCACAGCGTGGACTTGCCCGATCCCGAAGGACCGATCACCACGACTACCTCACCGCGGGCAATGCTCAGATCGATGTCCTGAAGCACGTGCAGCGCGCCGAAGTGCTTGTTGACGTTGCTCAGCACGACCAGGTCGTCCGCGGCACCGGCCGCGTCCTGAACGTCCTTGGTCACTGATACTCCGCTCATCGGCTTCTAGCTCCGTCCTCCTCGGTTGGGAGGACAGTAGTGATGACTCGCGCACAACGTCATCACATCTGAGGGAGAATTGAGCATAACGATACGGCCTCTTCCGGATACGCTCCGTGCGCGGCACCGGCGTGGCCGATCATGTCCTCGTACCGGGTGCATAACGGTGGGCGAGACGCGGCGGAACCCTCTTGACGTGGGACTCCGCATGGGCGTGGATGCAGGGTGGCCGTTTCTGCGGCCGTGCGCGCGGCAACGACCGGCCGCGTGGGAGCCCTGCGGGCCGTACCAGCCGTACCAGCCGTGACCGCCCGGGGCCGGGGCGTAGGACGCCCGAGAGACCGAGAGAGAAGGAAGGAGACGGGGACGACATGAGACTGCTGCTCGTCGAGGACGACGACCACGTCGCCGCCGCCCTGTCCGCGATCCTCGCCCGGCACGGCTTCCAGGTCACCCACGCCCGCAACGGCGAGGAGGCCCTCCAGGCACTGCTGCCCGCCGGAGCCCCGCCCTTCGGCGTGGTCCTGCTCGACCTCGGCCTCCCCGACCAGGACGGCTACGAGGTCTGCGGCCGGATCCGCAAGCGCACCGCCACGCCCGTCATCATGGTCACCGCGCGGGCCGACGTCCGCTCGCGCATCCACGGCCTGAACATGGGCGCCGACGACTACGTCGTCAAGCCCTACGACACCGGCGAGCTCCTCGCCCGCATCCACGCCGTCGCCCGGCGCACCGGAGCCTCCGAGGAGGCCGTCGCCACCGGCACCGGCGCGCCCACCACCGTCCGCCTCGGCCCTGTCAGCATCGAGCTGCCCACCCGCCGGGTCAGCGTGGACGGCACCGACGTACCCCTCACCCGCAAGGAGTTCGACCTGCTGGCCCTGCTCGCCCAGCGGCCCGGCGTCGTCTTCCGCCGCGAACAGATCATCAGCGAGGTGTGGCGTACCAGCTGGGAGGGGACCGGGCGCACCCTGGAGGTCCACGTGGCCTCGCTGCGCTCCAAGCTGCGCATGCCGGCCCTCATCGAGACCGTGCGCGGGGTGGGCTACCGGCTCGTCACCCCGGCCGCCCCCTAGGGGCCTCCCGCCGTGCGTGCCCGCCTGCTCCCCCTGCTCGTCATCCTGATGGCGGGCACGCTGCTCGCCCTCGGTTTCCCGCTCGCCGTGAGCCTGGCCGCCGGGCAGCAGCAGCGGGTGGTCGTCGACCGCATCGACGACAGCGCCCGCTTCGCCGCCCTCGCCCAGTTCGTCATCGACGCCCGGGGATCCGGCGCCACCGGCGCCGACGAGCGCGAGCAGACCCTCCAGCACGAACTCGGCCGCTACCACGAGCTGTACGGCATCCGCGTCGGGATCTTCAACCGCGACGACAACGCCATGGTCCGCTCCCCGGGCTGGTGGCGGCTCCCGGAATCCGGGGAGGGCCGCCGGGCCTTCGAGGAGGCGCTCGCCGGACGCCGCAGCCACGACCCGCCCCAGGTGTGGCCCTGGCAGACGCACGGCAAACTGCTCGTCGCCTCCCCGGTCGTCCTCGACGGCGACGTGGTCGCCGTCGTCGCCACCGAATCGCCGACCGACCTCATGCGGGGCCGGATCCTCAGGGGCTGGCTGCTCATCGCGAGCGGCCTCACCGCCGCCATGCTGGTCGCCTTCGCCGCCGCCCTGCGGCTCACCAGCTGGGTGCTCAAGCCCGTACGGACCCTGGACACCGCCGCCCACGGCATCGCCACCGGCCGGATGAACTCCCGCGTCGCGGCCGCCGGCGGCCCGCCGGAACTCCGGCGCCTGGCGCACTCGTTCAACGAGATGGCCGACAACGTCGAAGAGGCGCTGGAGCAGCAGCGGGCGTTCGTCGCCGACGCCTCGCACCAGCTGCGCAACCCGCTCGCGGCACTGCTCCTGCGCATCGAGCTGCTCGCCCTCGAACTGCCCGAGGGCAACAAGGAGATCGCCTCCGTACGCACCGAGGGCAAGCGCCTGACGCAGGTCCTCGACGACCTGCTGGACCTGGCGCTGGCCGAGCACACCTCCGCCGAGATCAGCCTCACCGACATCGGCGCGCTCGCCGCCGAGCGGGTCGCCGCGTGGCGGCCGTACGCCGAGGAGAAGGGCGTACGGCTCACCGAGACGGGCCGCAGCGCCGTCACCGGCTGGGCCGATCCCATCGCGCTGTCCAGCGCCCTCGACGCCGTCATCGACAACGCCCTCAAGTTCACTCCGGCCGGTGAGGAGGTCGAGGTGTCGGTCTTCGCCGAGGGCGCCTCCGTCAGCGTGGTCGTCGCCGACCGCGGCCCCGGCCTCACCGAGGAGGAGCTGCTGCGCGTGGGCGACCGCTTCTGGCGCAGCGGCCGCCACCAGAACGTCAAGGGCTCCGGACTCGGCCTGTCGATCTCCCGGACCCTGCTCGCCGGGGGCGGCGGGACCCTCTCCTACGCGACGAACCCGCCGCACGGCCTCCGGGTGACCGTGACCGTCCCGCGCACGAGCCCCGAGGCCTCCTGACCGGGACCGGCCGGAGCCCTTGCTACGGCTGCCAGGGCAGGGCCGTGCGGGCGGGCGCGGAAGCCGTGTACAGCTCGTCGACGGCCCGCACCTCGAAGACGGCGGCCCGCTCCCGGCCGGCGCGCGGGACCTCCGCGAGGTAGAGGGCGGTGCCGCAGGTGCCGCCGAGGAAGCGGCGGCCTCCGCCGGGCAGCACCCGGTGCACCTCGTAGTGGCGCGGCCGTCCGTCCGGACCGGGCACCGCCGCCCGCCACGACAGGCGCAGCCAGGCCCTGCCGTCCCGGCGGACCGCGCGGTCCACGGCCGCCGCGGTGGGCGGGGCCGGGCGCCGGGTCCGGCCGCCGTCGTGCACCGACAGCGCGCCGAGCCGCCACACCACCCGGGTGCCCCCGGGCGCGGTGACGCGTACGGCGAGGGCGTACGCCGTCCTGCCCGCCAGCGGCGCGAGCGCGGCCCTCGCCACGCGCCAGCCGGCAGCCCCGGCCGCCCCCGCAGCGCCGCCCGCCCCGGCAGGTGTCGTCCGCAGCCAGGTGTACGGAACCGGCTCCCCAGGGGCGGAGGGCTCGCGGACGGCCACGCCGAACTCGACGGCCACCGGCCCCGATCCGGTGGCATGCACCAGTTCCACGACGCTCCGGCGGGTCAGCGGCAGCCGGGTGGCGTGCAGCGCGACGGCCACCGGGGCCGTCAGTGTGCCCGAGACCAGCAGGCTGGACCCGCCGCGCCAGGCGTCCGCGAAGTCCAGCGTGACGGACGGACGCGTTCCGGCGGTGTCCACCACCCAGCGGCGGCCCGGCAGCCGGTCCTGCAGACCGAGGTGGTTCCACGGTGTGTCCGCCGAGACCTCGCCGTTCTCGTACCAGCGCAGGCCGTGTCCGGTGTTGAAGGAGCACGCGAAGGGCAGCCCGGCCACGGTGGACCGGTCCGCGACGGCCGTCGCCGGAGCCCGCCAGGAACTTTCCGGCGCGGGCCGGGCCGGGTCCAGGGACTCGCCCGTCCAGAACCGGTCGTCCGCCCGGTGGAAGGCGCCGGGGGAGCGGTCGGTGAGGTGGTGCAGGGTCCATTCCGGCCGGTAGAAGCCGTAGCTGACGACGTGGTCGCGTGTGTGCGGGACGATCGCGTCCCAGGGGACGTCGGCGTCCCAGCCCCGGGACTCCGTGTCCACGGCGGCCCACAGCTCGTGGCGGGAGCGGCCCAGCCGGTCGGCGAGCGCGCCCGAGGCGGACAGCGTCTGCGGGGTCCAGCGGAAGTCGAGGAACACCGTGTCGGCGACCCTCCCCGCCCGGTCCTCGTAGAACTCCTGGTTCAGCGCGTTCAGCGCGCCCTGCCAGCCGACCCGCCCGGTGGCGTTCATGGCGTCGTACCAGGTGATCCGCAGTCCGTGCGGCTCGCCCGCCGCCCGCAGGGCCCGCAGGAACTCCCGCATCCGGGTGGCCAGCGCACTGTCGCCGCCGTCGGTCTCGGCGTTGACGAACCAGCCGTCGAAGCCGTACGTCCGGGCCACGCGGACGAGCTGCTCCGCGATCGGGAAGCGGCCGAGGGAGTCGCGCCGCACCAGGTCGCGGGTCCACCGCAGGTCGCCGCCGTACGCCACGGGCGGCAGGAACACGTTGCCCAGCACCCGCACCCCGTTGCGGTGCGCGGCGTCGACCACGGGCGCGTTCGGTGCCAGGACGATCCCCTCGCCCGCGGAACCGCCCCAGAAGACCAGCTCGTCGATGTACGCCCAGTGCGTGAGCGCGTAGTAGTCGGCAGTGGCGGAGCCCTGCGAAGGGTTCCCGGCGGTCGGTGCGAAGGAGACGAGGGAGGCGATACGCGCCTGCCCGGCGCGGGCCGTCCTGTTGGCCGGGACGGGGGTGAACCGCTCCGCGAGCGGCACGGTCGCGGTGTTGTGGGCCAGGTCGGGGTCGTCCTCGGGGCGCCACCGGCTGAGCGAGCGCCACACGATTCCGGGGCCGGGGGTGCCCGCCGGGAGGGAGTCCGGGAACCAGTAGGAGGCGTACGGGGCCAGGCCGGCCGGGGCCGGCCCGGGCCCGCCTGCCGCCGGTGCGTCCGGCTCCGGTGCGTCCGGCTTCGCGGCGGCCGGATCCGAGCCCGCCGCGGCGCGTGCGCGCCCGGCCGCGCCCAGCAGCGCGGCGGCGCCGGCCCCGGCGGCCAGCACCCTGCGCCGGGTCGGGCGGGACGGGCGCGGCCGTAACGGGACGGGCGGCGTACGGCGACCGGCGCCGCGGTCGGTGTCGGACATGCGGGGCTCCTCACGAGCGGTCGGATCGGGGCATGACGTCACGGACGTGCAGCACCTCGGTGATGCCGCGGGCCGCCAGATGGGCGGAATCCCCGGCGCGCTCCGCAAGGACCACCGCGGGGCGCGCCCCCTGGGCCGTCAGCGCGGTCCAGGCGTCGAAGAACGCGCCGCCGGGGGCGCACACGGAACGCCCAGGGGCGTGCTCGGCTCCTCCCACGTCCACCGCCAGCGCCGTGGTGCGCGGAGCGGGACGGTGGGCGCGGCCGCGCCACCGCGCCGCGATCCGGGCGAGGGCGGCGCCGGCCGGCTTGGTCCTGCGGTCGTTGGTGAGCAGGCCGAGGCCGTACTCCAGCTCCGGGAAGTCGGCGAGGTCCCGGGACACGTCGTGCGAGCACCACCAGGTCACTCCCCACAGATCCGGGCAGTCCAGCGCGTTCACGACGGTGGCCTCGGTGAACCGCTCCGCCTGCTCCGGCCCGATCAGCGGCGCCGGGGCGCCGGCCTCCTGGAGCCACACCGGGCGGTGCGGGTCGGTGGCCCAGGCCTTGGAGAGCTCGATCAGGTACGCGGCGTGGTGCTCGGTCGCCGTCCCGCGCGCCCCGTGGCGCTGCGCGGTGCCGTCGAACACCCACGAGTGGACGGCGGTGGCCGCGCCCGGCCCGGAGGCCTGGGCGGGCGTGAAGGGGTGGTCGTCGCGGTACCAGACGGCGTCGTACGCGGCGTGCAGGTGGAGGCGGCCGGGCGCTCCCCGCTCGCAGGCGGCGAGCATCCGCTCCAGCCAGCGGGCGGCCTGGGCGGGGGTGATCCGGTCGGGGTCGGGGTGCGGGGCGCCGGAGAACTGGTTGACCTCGTTGCCGACGGTCATCCCGAGGAAGTTCGGCCGGTCGGCGAGGGCCGCGGCGAGCGTGCGCAGGTACTCCTCCTGCGCGGCGACCACGTCGGGGTCGGTGAAGATGTTGCGCCGGTGCCAGGTCCGGGTCCAGGCGGGCAGGAAGTCGAAGCTCGACAAGTGCCCCTGTAGGCCGTCCACGTGGACGTCGAGTCCGCGCGCGGCGGCCGCGTCCGCGAGGGCGACGAGCTGCTCGACGGCACGGGGCCGGATCAGTGTGCGGTTCGGGTGGAAGACCGGCCACAGCGGGAAGACCCGTACGTGGTCCAGCCCGAGCGCGGCGATGGCGTCGAGGTCGGCTCCGACCTCGCCGAGATCGAAGTCCAGCCAGTGGTGGAACCAGCCCTGGGCCGGCGTGTAGTTGGCACCGAAGCGGATCGGGTCGTCCTGCACAAGGCGTCCTCGGTTCTGCGGTCCGCACGAATTCACCGGGCGGGCCACAAAGTGCCCGTGGCCGTGCGGAAAGTCAACAGGGCGTCCGGTGCGGCGGCTTATGCGCTTGAGCCCGGTCCCCCCAAGGGGTACGTGCCGAAAGGAGCCGTGCGGCTAATGCGGTTTAGCGAAGGTGTGGCCCGGGGAATGTGCCGGAATGGACGGCGGTGCCCCCGGCCGATGTCCCCGGCTGATGTCCTCGGCCGGTGCCCCGGCGTGTCCGCACCCCGCAGTGAATGAGGCAGGCCATGGCCCGCAGGCCCACGATCAAGGACATCGCCCGGCGGGCCGGAGTGTCGCAGAGCGCCGTCTCCTTCGCGCTGAACGGCCGCCCCGGCGTCTCGCAGGACACCCGGGCCCGGATCCGCCGCGTCGCGGAGGAACTCGGCTGGCAGGCCAACAGCGCCGCCCGCGCGCTGTCCGGCGAACGCTCCGGCGCCGTCGGGCTCGTCCTGGCCCGGCCCGCGCACACCCTCGGCGCCGAGTCCTTCTTCCTGCGGCTCGTATCCGGCATCCAGGAGGTCCTCGCCGCCGCCGGTACCGCGCTGCTGTTCCAGGTCGTCGAGGACGTGGACGCCGAATGCGCGGTCTACCGCCGCTGGTGGGCGGAGCGACGGGTCGACGGCGTGCTCGTCGTCGACCCGCGTACGGGGGACCCGCGGCCCGCGCTCCTGGCGGAGCTGGGCCTGCCCGCGGTCACCATAGGCGAGCCCGGCCCGCCGGCCCCGGCCGGCCTCGCACCGCCGGCGGTTCCCGGGTCCCTGCCCCCGTCCCCGCCGCTGTCCTCGGTCCGGGCGGACGACGCCGGTGCGATGGCCCAGATCCTGGAACACCTCCACGGGCTGGGCCACCGCCGGATCGTCCACATAGCGGGGCTGCCCGGCCTCGCCCACACCGTCCGCCGGATGGAGTCCCTGCGGGCCGAGGCCGAGCGGCGCGGCCTCGGCCCCGACCGCGTGCACTCCGTGGTCACCGACTACTCCGACACGGAGGGCGCGGCCGCCACCCGCCGGGTCCTCGCCGAGCCGCGGCCCCCGACCGCGCTCGTCTACGACAACGACGTGATGGCCGTCACCGGCCGTGCGGTCGCCGCCGAACTGGGCATCCCCGTGCCGCACCGGCTCTCGATCGTGGCCTGGGACGACTCCGCGCTGTGCCGGGTCACCCACCCCCGGCTCACGGCCCTCGTCCGCGACACGGCCGGCTTCGGGCGGCTGGCCGCCGAGGAACTGCTGTCCGTGATCGCGGGCGGTCCGACCGGGGTACGGGAGAGCGAGCGGCCGCGGCTGGAGCCTCGTGAGAGCACGGCTCCGCCCCCGCGCATACTGATTCCCGAACCCTTCCTGGAGCCGCCACCGTGATCACCCCCACCACCCCGTCACCCGCACCGCGTGCCCCCGCGCGGGCCACCGGACCGACGGTGGCGATCGACATCGGCGGCACGAAGATCGCCGGGGCGCTGGTGCACCCCGACGGAACGATGTCGGCCACCACGCGCCGCCCCACCCCGCGCGGAGCGGACGCCGAAGGCGTCATGGCGGCGGTGGCCGAGGTCGTCGCCGACCTGTCCCGTTCGCCGCTGTGGGCCTCCGCGGTCCGCTGCGGCATCGGCAGCGCCGGTCCCGTGGACACCTCCCGCGGCACGGTCAGCCCGGTGAACATCGGGGCGTGGCGGGATTTCCCGGTCCGGGAGCGGGTCGAGGCGGAGCTCGCCGCGCGCGGAGCCGGACTGCCGGCCGTACTGGCGGGCGACGGTGTGGCGATGACCGCCGCCGAGCACTGGCTGGGCGCGGCCCGCGGGTACGCGAACGCGCTGTGCATGGTGGTCTCCACGGGTGTCGGCGGCGGGCTGATCCTCGACAACCGGCTCCACCCCGGCCCCACCGGCAACGCCGGCCACATCGGCCACATCAGCGTGGCCTTCGACGGCGAGAGGTGCGTCTGCGGCGGGCGCGGCTGCGTCGAATCGATCGCCTCCGGCACGGCGATCGCCCGCTGGGCCCTCGACCAGGGCTGGAAGCCGTCGGCCGGCTCCGGTGGGAGTGCCGCGCACGACGCCACGGCGGCGGGCGTGGCCGCGGCCGCCGCGCAGGGAGACCCGATCGCCCTGGCCGCCTTCGACCGTGCCGGCCGCGCCCTGGCCGCGGCCATCGCGGCGAGCGCCACCCTCGTGGAGACGGACATCGCGGTCATCGGGGGTGGGGTGGCCGCCGCCGGGGAGACCCTCTTCGGCCCGATCCGCGCCCACCTCGCCCAGTACGCCACGCTCTCCTTCGTCCAGCGGCTGCAGGTGGTGCCGGCGGCGCTGGGCACCCACGCGGGCCTGATCGGCGCGGCAGCGGCGGCGACGATGCTGCTGTCGCCCCGGGGATCCGGTGTCTGAGCGTCAGGGCTTGACGGACCGGTAGTACCGGCCGGCGCCCTCGTGGAGCTCCAGGGGATCGGTGTAGATCGCCGTCCGCAGGTCCACCAGCTGCGCCGCGTGTACCTCGTGGCCGACCAGGTCCCGGCTGAGGATCACCGTGCGGGTCAGCTGCTCGGTCAGCTCCGGGTCGGTCTTGGCGGTGGTCACGAGCAGGTTCGGCACGGCCAGGGTGGTCACCGCGCTGGTGTTGCGCGCCCGGGAGTACGCGTCCTGCGGCATCACGGCCGTCCGGTAGTAGCGCGCCGGGCTGCCGGTCCTCTGCAGCCCCTCCGCCATGTCGCCGAGCTGCACGAGCCGGATGTCGAAGCGTTCCGACAGCTCCTTCACCGCGTTCGTCGGCAGGCCGCCCGACCAGAAGAAGGCGTCGATCCGGCCCGCCTCCAGCTCGGCCGGCATCGTGTCGATGCCGATGGACACCGGCGTGATGTCCAGCACCGGGTCGATGCCCGCCGCGGTGAGCAGCCGCTCCGTGACCAGGCGTACCCCGGAGGCGGGCTGGCCGATCGCGACCCGCTTGCCCCGCAGGTCCCGCGCCGACTGCACCGGCGACCCGGCCGGCACCACGAGCTGCACGTAGTCGTCGTAGAGCCGCGCGCATCCGCGCAGCAGGTCCGCGCCCGGCTTCCCGTCGAGCCGGT
Source organism: Streptomyces sp. TN58 (assembly GCF_001941845.1). Classification (NCBI taxonomy): domain Bacteria; kingdom Bacillati; phylum Actinomycetota; class Actinomycetes; order Kitasatosporales; family Streptomycetaceae; genus Streptomyces; species Streptomyces sp. TN58. The sequence goes on from NZ_CP018870.1 coordinate 5,423,571, forward strand.
ACTGGGCCACCGCGTCCGCCGTGGCCACGGTGAAGTCCGCCTCCCCGGTGGCCAGCCGCTTCAGGTTCTCCTGCGAGCCCTCGCTGGTCATCAGCTCCACGTCCACCCCGGGCATGTCCCGCCCGAGCGCCTGCTGCAGGAGCGTTCCGTACCGGTGGTAGACACCGGTGCGCCCGCCGGTGCTGAAGGTCAGCTCGCCCTGGAGGTCCGGCCTGCCGAAAGGATTGAGCCACCAGGTGAGGACGCCGAGCACGGCGAGTACGGCCACCAGGACCCGCAGGGCGTGGCGCCTGCTGATCCGGGGCGGTACGAGAGGCATGGGCGCGATCCTGCCACCCGGCCGCCGTCCTGTCACGGTGCGGGCCGTCCGCCCTCCCTGCCCGCGGCCGCCGTCACGCCCCTGACCTGCGGCTCGACCGGTACGCCGGGCTCCCGCCCGGGGGCGGGCCGCACGGCGGCCGGAGGCCTCCCGCGCACCGCCTACCCTTGTGGCATGACCAGCAGCGACCGGAGCCAGGCAGTGGACGAGAAGCGAAGCTACGAGGTGCGCACCTACGGGTGCCAGATGAACGTGCACGACTCGGAGCGGCTCTCCGGTCTGCTGGAGGACGCCGGATACGTCCGGGCGCCCGAGGGCTCCGACGGCGACGCCGACGTGGTGGTCTTCAACACCTGCGCGGTCCGTGAGAACGCCGACAACAAGCTGTACGGAAACCTCGGCCGGCTCGCCCCGATGAAGACCAGGCGCCCCGGCATGCAGATCGCCGTCGGCGGCTGCCTCGCCCAGAAGGACCGGGACACGATCGTCAAGAAGGCCCCCTGGGTCGACGTCGTCTTCGGCACGCACAACATCGGCAAGCTCCCCGTGCTGCTGGAGCGCGCCCGCATCCAGGAAGAGGCGCAGGTCGAGATCGCCGAGTCGCTGGAGGCCTTCCCCTCCACGCTCCCCACCCGCCGGGAGTCCGCGTACGCGGCCTGGGTCTCGATCTCCGTCGGCTGCAACAACACCTGCACCTTCTGCATCGTGCCCGCGCTGCGCGGCAAGGAGGAGGACCGCCGGCCCGGCGACATCCTTGCCGAGGTGGAGGCCCTGGTCGCCGAGGGCGTCTCGGAGATCACCCTGCTCGGCCAGAACGTCAACGCCTACGGTTCCGACCTCGGCGACCGCGAGGCCTTCTCCAAGCTGCTGCGCGCCTGCGGCCGGATCGAGGGCCTGGAGCGGGTCCGCTTCACCTCCCCGCACCCCCGCGACTTCACGGACGACGTGATCGCGGCGATGGCCGAGACGCCGAACGTGATGCCGCAGCTGCACATGCCGCTGCAGTCCGGCTCGGACCCGGTCCTGAAGGCGATGCGCCGCTCGTACCGGCAGGAGCGCTTCCTCGGCATCATCGAGAAGGTCCGCGCCGCGATCCCGCACGCCGCGATCTCCACCGACATCATCGTGGGCTTCCCCGGTGAGACGGAGGAGGACTTCCAGCAGACGATGCACGTGGTGCGCGAGGCCCGCTTCGCCAACGCCTTCACCTTCCAGTACTCCAAGCGGCCCGGCACCCCCGCCGCCGACATGGACGGGCAGATCCCCAAGGAGGTCGTGCAGGACCGCTACATGCGCCTGGTCGCCCTCCAGGAGGAGATCTCCTGGGAGGAGAACAAGAAGCAGGTAGGCCGCACGCTGGAGGTCATGGTCGCCGAGGGCGAGGGCCGCAAGGACGGCGCCACGCACCGACTGTCCGGCCGCGCCCCCGACAACCGCCTGGTCCACTTCACCAAGCCGGAGCAGGAGGTCCGCCCCGGCGACGTGGTCACCGTGGAGATCACCTACGCCGCCCCGCACCACCTGCTGGCCGAGGGCCCCACGTCGGCGGTGCGCCGCACCCGCGCCGGCGACGCCTGGGAGAAGCGCAACGCCGCCCCCGCCCAGCCCGCGGGTGTCATGCTCGGCATCCCGACGCTGGGCGTCCCGGCGCCCCTGCCGGCCGCCGCCTCCGGCTGCTCGGTGCCCGCCTCCTCCTGAGGCTCGGGTGCGGCGCTCCGGCTAGGCTGCGGATCATGCTCGTAGCCGCTGCCGTCTGCCCCGCCCCGCCGCTGCTCGTGCCGGAGGTCGCCGCGGGCGCCGCCGCCGAACTCGGTGACGCCCGTACCGCCTGCTCCGACGCCCTCGCTGTGCTCGCCGCCTCCCGGCCCGACCTCCTCGTCGTGGTCGGAGCGGCGGCCGAAGGCGGCGGGTACGACCAGGGCACCCCCGGCAGCTTCGCCGGCTTCGGCGTCGACCTGACCGTCACCCTCGGTCCGGACCTGGGCGAATCGCCGAGCGGCCACGCCACCGGGGACACCCTGCCGGCTTCCCTCGCGGTCGCCGGCTGGCTGCTCGGGCAGGCCCGCTGGTCGGCCGCCCCGGTCGCCGGAGTGGCCGTCGCCGAGGACCTCCCGCCCGGCGGCTGTGGCCTCCTCGGGCAGGACATCGGCCGTTCCGCGGCACGCGTGGCCATGCTCGTCGTCGGGGACGGTAGCGCCTGCCGCACCCTCAAGGCCCCCGGGTACCTGGACGAGCGTGCCGCGGGCTTCGACGCGGCCGCCGCCCGCGCCCTCGCAACCGCCGACACGGCCGCGCTTGCCGCGATCGACGCCGGGCTCGCCGCCGAGCTCCAGGCCGCCGGCCGGGCGCCCTGGCAGGTGCTGGCCGGCGCCGCCGAGGGCGCGGACCTCGCCGGCCGCCTGCTGTACGAGGACGCCCCGTACGGCGTCGGGTACTTCGTCGCCGCCTGGTCCTGACGAGTCGGCCGGCCAGGCGCCCGGCCGCTCCGCCGAACGCCGCAGGGGCGCGGAACCGGACTCATCCGGTTCCGCGCCCCTGCGGCGTTCGCGGACCGCGTCAGGAGGCGGCCGGCGGCGTCTGCCCGCCGGGGGCGTCCTTGTGCGCGATCTTCCCCAAGGCGTCCTTCGCCTTGCCCGTCCCGCTCGTGATCTGGCCGCTGTACTTGCCCTTGGTCTTGGAGTCCACGGCCTTGGCGACCTTGTCCAGACCCTCGCTGATCCTGCCCTCGTGCTGGTGCGCGAGATCGCCGACCTTGTCCTTCGCCGGAGCGAGCTTGGCCTTCAGATTGTCCAGCAGGCCCATGGGTCACCTTCCGTTGGCGTGCGCTACGTACGGGCGCCCTCGCCGGCCTCGCTGTCCGCGGCCGCCTCGGCCGACTGCTGCTTCGGGATCTCCACGGCTTCCGCCGGCTCGCCCTCCGCGACAGCAGGCTCGGCCTCGGCCTCCGCACCGGACTCCGCCGCGGGAGCCGCGGCCGCGACCTCCTCGGTCACGGCCTCGTCCTTACGACGAAAAAACCGATCAAAAACGCCCATGTCTACTCCCGTAACGTTACGCGTGTAAGTGAAGTTCCGCGTTCACGAACCGGCTCGCGCCGGTCGTACGCACGGCGTGCGCCCGGCCGGAACCTCGCCAGGGCAACGACGCCCCTCCCACCCCGTCACGTCGCTCGATCGGGTACATGCGGGCGTCTTGACCGGGGGCTGCGAGACTGGGGCGGTGAGGAATGCACCCCCCGCCCCGCGGGTCATCGCCGTCGTCGGTCCCACCGCGGCAGGAAAGTCCGACCTGGGCGTCGCCCTGGCCCGCCGGTTCGACGGCGAAGTCGTCAACGCCGACTCCATGCAGCTGTACCGGGGGATGGACATCGGCACCGCCAAGCTGACGGTCGAGGAGCGCAGCGGCGTCCCGCACCACCTCCTCGACATCTGGGACGTCACCGACACCGCGAACGTCGCCGAGTACCAGCGGCTGGCCCGCCTGGAGATCGACAGGCTGCTGGCCGAGGGCCGCACCCCCGTCCTCGTCGGCGGATCCGGCCTGTACGTGCGGGGCGCCCTGGACGTCATGGAGTTCCCCGGCACCGACCCCGAGGTCCGCGCCCGGCTGGAGGAAGAGGTCACGCTGCGCGGCCCCGGCGCCCTGCACGCCCGGCTCGCCGCCGCCGACCCCGAAGCCGCCCGGGCGATCCTGCCCAGCAACGGCCGCCGCATCGTCCGCGCGCTGGAGGTCATCGAGATCACCGGCAAGCCGTTCACCGCCAACCTGCCAGGCCACGAGTCCGTCTACGACACCGTGCAGATCGGCGTGGACGTCGCCCGGCCGGAGCTCGACGAGCGGATCGCCCGGCGCGTCGACCGGATGTGGGAGGACGGCCTCGTGGACGAGGTCCGCACGCTGGAGGCCCGCGGGCTGCGCGACGGGATCACCGCCTCCCGGGCGCTGGGCTACCAGCAGGTGCTCGCCGCGCTCGCCGGCGACTGCACCGAGGACGAGGCACGGGCGGAGACCGTGCGGGCGACCAAGCGGTTCGCCCGCCGCCAGGACTCCTGGTTCCGCCGCGATCCGCGGGTCCACTGGCTCAGCGGAGCCGCCGCCGACCGGGCGGAACTCCCCGGACTCGCGCAGTCGTTGGTCGAACGAGCGGTCACAGCCTGATCACGTGATGGCATCGGGACGCACCGGGCGCCTGTAGCGGGGCCGAGGGCGTGCCATCATCAAACTCCAGCGGGTGCGATCACCTGCGATGCATGGCGGCGTACTGAGTCCGAGTGGGGAGGGCGCGTGGCGATGGAGGCCGGCCCTCGCGACACCGGGCGGGACGACACCCGGCGGGAAGCGGATCCGATGCTTCTCGGCGGGATGGAGGGACCCGAGGGCCTCGGGCTGCCCGCCGACCCCGCACGGCTGACCCCCGACGGCCCGGACACCGCGGACGCCGCCGAGGCCGAAGCGGCCTCCGGACCCGAGTTCGAGGTCGAACTGCGACCGCAGCGCCGCCTGCGCCTGTGGCAGATCGCCCCCATCGTGATGCTCGCCGCCGCCGGCTCGCTGATGTTCGCCTTCCCCCTCGCCTTCGAGTTCGGCGACGGCGGGGCCGTGGTCGCCATGCTCGGCTTCCTCATCAGCTGCTGCGCCGGAGGCTGGGGCATGATGGCCGCCCGGCGGGTCGGCTACACCTGGCCCGGGCTCCCGGCCCGGGGGAGCGGCCGCCGCCCCGACTGGCGCATGGCCGCGCTGTACGCCGTCGTCGCGCTGGTCCTCGTAGGCCTCGCCGTGTACCGGGTGGCCCGGCTGCGGTGACCGCCCCTCGGACGGTCCGGCCCCTCTGAGCTGCGGCTGGGTACGATGGGCCGGTGACGCAGACCACCCTCTCCTTCCTCAAGGGCCACGGCACCGAGAACGACTTCGTGATCGTCCCGGACCCGGGCAACGCCATCGAGCTGCCCGCGTCCGCCGTCGCGAGGATCTGCGACCGGCGCGCCGGCATCGGCGGCGACGGGGTCCTGCACGTCGTCCGGTCCGCCGCCCACCCGGAGGCGGCGCACCTGGCCGACGAGGCGGAGTGGTTCATGGACTACCGCAACAGCGACGGCTCCGTCGCCGAGATGTGCGGCAACGGCGTGCGCGTCTTCGCCCGCTACCTCCAGTACGCCGGCCACGTCGAGCCGGGCGACCTCGCCGTCGCCACCCGCGGCGGCGTCAAGCGCGTGCACCTCGACAAGGCGGGCGACGTCACCGTCGCCATGGGCCGCGCCGTGTTCCCGGAGGGCGAGGTCACCGTCAGCGTCGGATCGCGCAGCTGGCCCGCCCGCAACGTGAACATGGGCAACCCGCACGCCGTCGCCTTCGTCGAGAGCCTCGACGACGCCGGGAACCTGTACACCGCCCCGCCGTTCAGCCCGGCGTCCGCCTACCCCCAGGGCGTCAACGTCGAGTTCGTCGTGGACCGCGGCCCCCGGCACGTCGCCATGCGGGTCCACGAGCGCGGGTCCGGCGAGACCCGCTCCTGCGGTACCGGCGCCTGCGCCGTCGCCGTGGCCGCCATCCGCCGTGACGGAGCGGACCCCGCCGCCACCGGCGAACCGGCCACGTACACCGTCGACCTGCCCGGCGGAACGCTCGTCATCACCGAACACCCCGACGGCCGCGTCGACATGACCGGTCCGGCCGTGATCGTGGCCACCGGCGAGTTCGACGCGGCCTGGCTCACCGAAACGGCCTTCGCCTGAAGCTCCCTCTAATGGGTGATCCGTTTCACGCTGTGCCAGAGGTGGACTGCGCCACGTGGTGGGGTCGGTAACATCAGGCACCGGCCCTGAGGGCGCACCCCATGCCCGCCACCGCCGGTCGAAGCCGCCGGAGGTGCCCATGAGTGCAGAGGCCACGAACCCCGAAGCACACCCCGAAGCGCGCCCTGAGCTCCGCAGACGGGGCCGGAGCAGGATCGACCTGCGCCGACTCGGGCGCGCGGCGCTGCTCGGGCCGACGTCCCGGGACCGCCTCCCGGACGCGATCGGGCACGTCGCGGAGGCGCACCGCGCCCACCATCCGGACGCCGACCTGTCCGTCCTCCGGCGCGCCTACCTCCTCGCGGAGAGCTCCCACCGCGGCCAGATGCGCAAAAGCGGTGAGCCGTACATCACACATCCGCTCGCCGTCACCCTGATCCTCGCCGAACTGGGCGCGGAAACCACGACCTTGACGGCCTCTCTGCTCCACGACACCGTCGAGGACACCGATGTGACCCTCGACCAGGTGCGGGAGGAGTTCGGCGACGAGGTCTGCTTCATCGTCGACGGCGTCACCAAGGTCGAGAAGATCGACTACGGCGCCGCCGCCGAACCGGAGACCTTCCGCAAGATGCTCGTCGCCACCGGCAACGACGTCCGCGTGATGTCCATCAAACTCGCCGACCGGCTGCACAACATGCGCACCCTGGGCGTGATGCGCCCCGAGAAACAGGCCCGTATCGCCAAGGTCACGCGCGACGTCCTGATCCCGCTGGCCGAGCGGCTGGGCGTGCAGGCCCTCAAGACCGAACTGGAAGACCTCGTCTTCGCGATCCTGCACCCCGAGGAGTACGAGAGCACCCGGGCCCTGATCGCGGCGCACGCCGGCGAACGCGACCCGCTGCCCGCCATCGCCGACTCCGTACGGACCGTCCTGCGCGAGGCCGGCATCAGCGCCGAAGTGCAGGTCCGGCCGCGGCACTTCGTCTCCGTGCACCGCATCGCCCGCTCGCGCGGCGAGCTGCGCGGCTCCGACTTCGGCCGGATCCTCGTACTCGTCGGCGAGAACGCCGACTGCTACGGCGTGCTCGGCGAGCTGCACACCTGCTTCACACCGGTCGTCTCGGAGTTCAAGGACTTCATCGCCACCCCGAAGTTCAACCTCTACCAGTCCCTCCACACGGCCGTCGCCACGCCCGAGGGGTACGTCGCCGAAGTCATCGTGCGCACCCGGCAGATGCACCGCGTCGCCGAGGCCGGCGTGGTCGCGCTCGGCAACCCGTACGCCACCGCGACCGCGGACGCCGCCGCCGACCCGGACGAGGAGCGGGTGGACCCCACCCGGCCCGGCTGGCTGTCCCGGCTGCTCGACTGGCAGCAGTCCGCCCCCGACCCCGACACCTTCTGGACCGTCCTCCGCGCCGAGCTGGCACAGGACCGGGAGATCACCGTGTTCCGGGCCGACGGCGGCACCCTGGGCCTCCCGGCCGGAGCCAGCTGCATCGACGCCGCCTACGCCCAGCACGGCGAGGCCGCCCACGGCTGTATCGGCGCCCGCGTCAACGGGCGCCTCACCTCACTGTCCTCACCCCTGTCCGACGGGGACACCGTGCAGCTGCTGCTCGCCCAGGACGCCTCCTCCGGACCGGCGGCCGAATGGCTGGACCACGCCCGGACGCCCGCCGCCCGCATCGCCATCAGCAGCTGGCTGGAGACCCACCCCGACCGCGCCCTGGCCACCACCTCGGCGGCCAGGGCACCGCTGTCGGTGGTCGGAGCCCGGGGCGGCGGGGCCAACGCCGTCGCCGACCTGCCGGACGCCACCGTACGGCTCGCCGGATGCTGCACCCCGGTGCCCCCGGACGCCGTCGCCGGCTTCCTGGTCCGCGGCGGGGCCGTCACCGTGCACCGCGTCCAGTGCGCGGCCGTGGCGCAGATGCGGGCCGTCGGGCGCACCTCCGTCGCCGTGCACTGGCGGGCGACCGCCGACTGCCGGGTCACGCTGCTCGCCGAATCGTTCGGCCGCCCCCATCTCCTGGCGGACCTGACCGAGGCCATCGCCCAGGAGGGCGTCGAGGTGGTCTCCGCGACAGTGGAACCGCCGGTCGAGGGCCGGGTCCGGCACACCTACACCCTCCAGCTGCCCGACGCGGCCGGGCTCCCCGCCCTGATGCGCGCCATGAGGGACGTCCCGGGCGTCTACGACGTCAGCCGCGCGTAGGCCGGTACGGCGCCGGAAGGTCCCGTTCGGGTGGACCCGTCGCGCGCCGTGCACGGCCTCGCCGCCGACCGCTGGTAAGCGGTGGTGGATGCAGCTCTCCTCCCCCCGCCTGCGCGCCGCCCTGCTCGCCGCGGCCTCCCTCACCCTCGTCGCCGCGGTACTGCCCCCGCCGAAGCCCCTGGGCATCGGCGACCGGCTCTTCCCCGAGCTCGGCAACCCCGGATACGACGTCCTCTCGTACGACCTGTCCTTCACGTACAAGGACAACAAGAGCCCCCTCGACGCGGTGACCGTGATCGACGCCCGGGCGACGGCGCCGCTGGAACGGGTCAACCTGGACTTCACACACGGCGAAGTGGCGTCCGCCGAGGTCAACGGGGAGCCCGCACGGTTCGAGAGCGTGGGGGAGGACCTCGTGCTGACCCCCCGGCGGGCGGTGGCGGACGGCGGCCCGCTGCGCATCACGGTCCGCCACACCAGCGACCCGCGCGGACGCGGGGACGGCGGCTGGGTGCCCACCGAGGACGGTCTGGCCATGGCCAACCAGGCGGACGCCGCCCACCGCGTCTTCCCCTGCAACGACCACCCCGCAGACAAGGCCCTCTTCACCTTCCGCATCAGCGCCCCCGCCGGGCTCACGGCCGTCGCCAACGGCTACCAGGCGGCACCCGCCCTGCGCTCCGGCGCCTCGACGACATGGACGTACCGGACCAGGCACCCGATGGCCACCGAGCTGGCCCAGGTCTCCGTGGGCCGCTCCGCCGTCGTGCACGGGACCGGACCGCACGGGCTGCCGCTGCGCGACGTGGTGCCCGCCGCCGACCGGCAGCGCCTCGACCCCTGGCTGAAGAAGACCGCCGGCCACATCGCGTGGATGGAGGAGCGGGTCGGCCGCTACCCCTTCGAGAACTACGGGGTGCTGATCGCCCGGGCGACCACCGGTTTCGAGCTGGAGACGCAGACCCTCTCGCTCTTCGAGAGCAGCCTGTTCTCCGGCGACGGCTACCCCGAGTGGTACGTCGAGTCGGTGATGGTCCACGAGCTCGCCCACCAGTGGTTCGGCGACAGCGTCACTCCGCGCACCTGGTCCGACCTGTGGCTCAACGAGGGACACGCCACCTGGTACGAGGCCCTGTACGCGGACGGGCTCGGCAAGTACTCCCTGGAGCGGCGCATGCGCGAGGCGTACCAGCGCTCCGACCAGTGGCGGGCGGCGGGCGGGCCCCCGGCGGCCCCGAAGGCCTCCGCGCCCGGCGAGAAGATCGGGCTGTTCCGGCCGGTCGTGTACGACGGCTCCGCACTGATCCTCTACGCCCTGCGGCAGGAGATCGGCGCGCCCGCCTTCGACCGGATCGAACGGCGCTGGGTCGAGCAGTACCGGGACGGGATCGCGGGCACGGACGACTTCGTACGCCTCGCCTCGCAGGAGGCCGGCCGTGACCTCACCGCCTTCCTGGAGCCCTGGCTGTACGGGGCGAAGACCCCGCCGATGCCGGGGCACCCGGAGTGGAGCGCCCCGGCCGCGGCACCGGCCGCGGCACCGGGCAAGGCGGCGCCGGGCAAGACGGCGGGCAAGGCCGTGCCCGGCGGGAAAAGGGTGTGACCGCCGGGGAACGGGCATGTCACCATCGACAGGTCCGTTCGGGGAATCCCCGGGCGGTGTGACACGTTGGACGAGACAGCCACCGTGTCCCCGCCAGGCGTGACACCGCTATTCGAATCGACGTAAGGATCCAATGACCTCCTCTTCTTCCCCTTCCCAGGATGCGCGGGACGCGACGGACGTGCGTGACTCGCAGAGCTTCACCGAGAGCCTTCGGGCCGATGCCCTGATGGAAGAGGACGTCGCCTGGAGCCACGAGATCGACGGAGACCGGGACGGCGACCAGTTCGACCGCTCCGACCGCGCGGCACTGCGCCGCGTGGCCGGCCTCTCCACCGAGCTCGAAGACGTCACCGAGGTCGAGTACCGACAGCTCCGCCTGGAGCGAGTCGTCCTCGTCGGTGTCTGGACCTCCGGAACGGTGCAGGACGCGGACAACTCCCTCGCGGAGCTCGCCGCCCTCGCCGAGACGGCCGGCGCTCTCGTACTGGACGGCGTGATCCAGCGCCGCGACAAGCCGGACCCGGCCACCTTCATCGGCTCGGGCAAGGCCCGCGAGCTGCGTGACATCGTCATGGAGAGCGGTGCCGACACCGTCGTCTGCGACGGCGAGCTCAGCCCCGGCCAGCTCATCGCCCTCGAAGACGTCGTCAAGGTCAAGGTGGTCGACCGGACCGCCCTGATCCTCGACATCTTCGCCCAGCACGCCAAGTCCCGAGAGGGCAAGGCGCAGGTCGCTCTCGCGCAGATGCAGTACATGCTGCCGCGGCTGCGGGGCTGGGGTCAGTCGCTGTCCCGGCAGATGGGTGGCGGCGGCGGTGGCGGCATGGCCACCCGAGGCCCCGGTGAGACCAAGATCGAGACCGACCGGCGCCGGATCCGCGAGAAGATGGCGAAGATGCGCCGGGAGATCGCGGAGATGAAGACCGGCCGCGACATCAAGCGGCAGGAGCGGCGTCGCAACAGGGTGCCGTCGGTCGCCATCGCCGGCTACACCAACGCGGGCAAGTCCTCGCTGCTCAACCGCCTCACGGGCGCGGGCGTGCTGGTGGAGAACGCACTGTTCGCCACCCTCGACCCGACCGTGCGCCGGGCGGAGACGCCGAGCGGCCGGATCTACACCCTGGCCGACACCGTCGGGTTCGTCCGGCACCTGCCCCACCACCTCGTCGAGGCGTTCCGCTCCACGATGGAGGAGGTCGGCGACTCCGACCTGATCCTGCACATCGTGGACGGCTCGCACCCGGCGCCGGAGGAGCAGCTGGCGGCGGTGCGCGAGGTCATCCGCGAGGTCGGCGCGGTCGACGTGCCCGAGATCGTGGTGATCAACAAGGCGGACGCCGCGGACCCGCTCGTCCTGCAGCGGCTGCTGCGGATCGAGCGGCACTCCATCGCCGTCTCGGCGCGGACGGGCATGGGCATCGAGGAACTCCTCGCGCTCATCGACTCCGAGCTGCCGCGGCCCGAGGTCGAGGTGGAGGCCCTGGTGCCGTACACCCGCGGCTCGCTGGTCGCCAAGGCACACGCCGAGGGCGAGGTGATCTCCGAGGAGCACACCCCGGAGGGCACCCTGCTCAAGGCGCGCGTCCACCAGGAGCTGGCGGCGGACCTGGCGCCGTACGCGCTGGCGAAGCAGTAGCCCGGATCGGGCTCCGGAGCGCCTGAGCTCCTGAGGGTCCGAACGGCTGAGGGCCCCCTGCGGTGCAGGGGGCCCTCAGCCGTTCGTCATCGCTCCTGGCGGACCGTCGGCGGCCAGGGCCGCCGACGGCCGCCGTCTACTTGAACTTGTTGCTGACGGCGGTGAAGATGCCCTTCGCCTCCGGACCCAGCCGGGGCCCGGCCAGCCAGCCCGCCTTGACCGGCCCGATCGAGGTGTTCGACACCAGCGCCCGCTTGCCGTCGGCGCCCGTCGCGACCCAGCCGCCGCCGGAGGCGCCGCCGGTCATCGTGCAGCCGATGCGGTACATCACCGGCTCGTTCGCCCGCAGGGTCAGCCGCCCGGGCCGGTCCGTGCACTGGAAGGCCTTCTGGCCGTCGAACGGGGCCGCCGCCGGGTAACCCGTCGCCGTCAGGCTCGCGACCTTCGGGACCGCGGGCGCCGCGAACTCCACCGGGAGCGCCGAACCGACCGTCTCCTCCAGGGACTTGCCGCTGCCCTTCTCAGGCGTCACGTGCAGCACGGCGAAGTCGTACGGGGCACCCGCGCCGCCGGTCGGACCGCCGGTCGCGATCCACTGGTCGGAAGTCTGCGCCCAGTCGCTCCACCACACGCCGAACGGGGCCACCTGCGACCGGGGAGCGCCCTTGAGCTGCGCCGACGGCTTGCCCGCGTTGTTGTAGGAGGGGACGAAGGCGATGTTGCGGTACCAGCCGCCGGACTTGCCCGCGTGCACGCAGTGCCCCGCGGTCCAGACCAGGTTGGACTTGCCGGGGCGTGCGGGGTCCTTGACCACGGTCGCCGAGCACACCATCGAGCCCTCGGGGCCGTCGAAGAAGACCTTGCCGGACTCCGGGACGCTCTGGTGGTAGGGCGCGCTGGCCGGCCTGGCCGCCACCGGGGCCGGGGTCGGGTCGGTGACGCCCTGGTCCCTGCCCGCGTCCGGGTCGACGGACGGGCGCTGCGGCTGCTCGGCGTCACGCATGCGGTCCGGGTCCCAGAGGTCCTCGATGATCGGATTTATGTAGTCGCCGGCCTCCCGGAGCCAGTCCTCCTGCTTCCAGTTCTTCCACTCACCCCCCTTCCACTTCTCCAGGTCGATTCCGCGTTCCCTGAGCTTTTGCTTGAGCTGGTCCGGGATCTTGATCCCGTCCGTGTTCGGCAGGCTCGCCGCCACGGTCGGCTTGGCGTCGGCGCCGGCCTCCCCGTCGCCGGGGCCGCACGCGGCGGCGGTCAGCACGAGGGCGGCCGCGCAGAGCGTCGCGGTGACCGGTCGGTTCGGTCGCATGGTTCGTCCCCCTGGAGGTTCGAGGCGTGGAGTGGAGCCCCCCACTATGCCGCTGCCGCCTTGGACGACACAGCCCGGGTCCGCGGTTCCTTTTGCTCATTTCTTGAGCAACCAAGGATCTTGGGTCCACCCGTGATCCCTCGCCGTCACCGTCGTTGGTACGTACGGGGGATGGGGGAGCGCCGATGTTCGAAGCGCAATCCACAGGCGAAGCCAGTGCGGGAGGAGCGACACTCGTGGCATTCACCGAGCCGGCCGGGGCGGCGGCCGCGACACAGGTCCCACCGCAGGAAACGCCGCACGCGCGGCCCCCGGTGGCGCCGCCGACCGGCCGCGCGGCACGCCATGACGGCATCCTGCGCAGGCAGGCGCAGCGGGAGTCCGCGGCCCGGACGTACGCCCGCTCCCTGCCCATCGTCCCGGTACGGGCGCGCGGGCTGACCATCGAGGGCGCCGACGGCCGGCGTTACCTCGACTGCCTTTCCGGCGCCGGCACTCTCGCGCTCGGACACAACCATCCGGTGGTGCTGGAAGCCGTCCGCGGAGTACTCGACTCGGGAGCGCCCCTGCACGTCCTCGACCTCGCCACACCCGTCAAGGACGCCTTCACCACGGAGCTGTTCGCCAACCTGCCGCCGGCCCTGGCCGCCGACGCGCGCATCCAGTTCTGCGGGCCCGCCGGCACGGACGCCGTGGAGGCCGCCCTCAAACTGGTCCGCACCGCGACCGGCCGCCCCGGACTGCTCGCCTTCACCGGGGCCTACCACGGCATGACCGCCGGCGCCCTGGAAGCCTCGGGAGGCGCTGCCGAGGGCCGGGTGACCCGGCTTCCCTACCCGCAGGACTTCCGCTGCCCGTTCGGCGTCGGCGGCCCCGAGGGAGCCGAACTCGCCGCGCGCTGGACGGAGAACCTGCTCGACGACCCCAAGGGGGGCGTCCCCCTCCCCGCCGGCCTGATCGTCGAACCGGTACAGGGCGAGGGCGGGGTCCACCCCGCACCGGACGGCTGGCTGCGCCGCATGCGGGAGATCACCGCGTCGAGGGGGATCCCCCTCATCGCCGACGAGGTCCAGACGGGGGTCGGCCGGACCGGAGCCTTCTGGGGCGTCGACCACGCCGGAGTGGTGCCCGACGTGATGGTCCTGTCCAAGGCCATCGGCGGCAGCCTGCCGCTCGCGGTGATCGTGTACCGGTCGGGCCTGGACGTATGGGCGCCCGGCGCCCACGCCGGGACCTTCCGCGGCAACCAGCTCGCCATGGCCGCCGGCACGGCCACGCTCGCCTTCGTCCGCGAGAACCGGCTCGCGGAGCGCGCCGCCGTCCTCGGCGACCGGATGACGGCGGCCCTGCGCGGTCTGGCCGCCGGCCATCCCTGCATCGGAGACGTCCGGGGCCGCGGTCTCATGATCGGCCTCGAACTCGTCGACCCCGACACGCAGGCCGCCGCACCGGCCCTCGCGGCGGCGGTCCGCCAGGAGTGCCTGGAACGCGGCCTGATCGTCGAACTCGGCGGCCGCCACAGCGCCGTGGTCCGCCTGATGCCCCCGCTGACCCTGACCGACGAGCAGGCCGCGGCGGTCCTCGACCGCCTGGCCGACGCCATCCCGGCCGCCGCACGCCGGACCCGGACCCGTTGACCCGCACCGGAGGACCCGTGATGCCCGAGCCGCACCAGTCCACCCCGACCACTCCCGTCACCCCGGCCACCCCCATCACCCCGGCCCCTCCTGGCAACTCGACCACCCCGTTCACCCCTGGTACCTCGATCCAGACCAACCCCCTTCCCGAGAAGGCGACTTCTGCCACCCCCGCGCCCGCGGCCGACCCGGAGGGGCCGGCCCGACCGCAGCCACGGCCCGACCCGGTCCGTTCGGCGCCCCCGCGTCCCGAGCCCGCAGCCGCAGCCGCAGCCTCAGCCGCGGCCCCGGGCCGGCCGGCGCCGGTGCCGCCCGCCGACCCCGCAGGGGACGCCGCCCGGGCGCAGCCACCCACCGCGCCGGCCGCGGCCGACGACGCACCTGCACCGTCCGCCGACGAGCCCCGCAGCCCAGACCCCCTCCGGGCCACCGACCCGGCGCCCGGTCCGTCCGAGGCGCGGACGCCCCCAGGTGAACCGGCCGCCGGGCCCGGCTCCGCCGCCGGCACCCCCACCGGCGGGATCACGGCGGAGCAGTCCCTGAGCCCGGAATCCACCCCCCGAGTGCCGTTCCCACAGCCCGCCGCCGCAGCCGACACCGGGGCCACCGCCACCGTGCCGCGGCAGAAAGCCGGCACTCCCAGAGCCCGCACCGGTTGGCCGGGCTTCATCCGACCGGAGCCGACCGCCGGACCCGACCCCCTGGACCACCCGGACCCGGCTCTCGCCGCCGAGGCCGCGGCGGTGGAGAACATCCTCCGGTGCTGGGTCCGCGAATCCGGACTCCACCGCCCCGACGGCCCCGCCGCGAGCCCGCTGCGCATCCCCCTTCCCTCATCCGGCACCGCCGTGCTGGTCGGCGTCCGCCACTGGTCGCACACGGGCTGGCACCGCTTCGGTCCCGCCCGCCTCGAAGGCACCGCGCCCACCGCGCCGTGCCTGGACGCCGTGACCCTCGCCGCGCTCATCGCCCGTGAGGGCGCGGGCGGCGGACGCGGTGGATCCGACCTCGTCGGCCGGGTCGCCGACTCGGTGCGCCGGACCGCCGAGTTCATCGCCGACCGGCGCGTGCGCCCCACCGCCCCGGCCCCCGCCTGCGCGGACCGCTTCCTCACCGCCGAACAGTCACTCCTCCTGGGCCACCCCCTCCAGCCGGACCCGAAGAGCCGCGAAGGACTCTCCGAGACCGAAGCCCGTCACTACTCGCCCGAACTCCACGGTTCCTTCCCCCTGCACTGGTTCGCCGTCGCTCCCTCCGCACTGGCCACCGACTCCGCCTGGACCGAGCGCGGCCGTCCGGTGTCCGCGCCGCGACTCCTCGGCCGACTCGCCCCCGGACTTCCACTGCCCGACGGCACCACCCCCCTTCCCCTGCACCCCTGGCAGGCCCGCGAACTCCTCCAGCGCCCCTCCGTCGCCGCCCTCCGCGCCGCGGGACTCCTGCACGACCTGGGCCCGCACGGCGAGGCCTGGTACCCGACCTCCTCCGTCCGAACCGTCCACCGGCCAGGCGCCCCCGCGATGCTGAAGCTCTCCCTGGGCGTACGCATCACCAACTCCCGCCGCGAGAACCTCCGCAAGGAACTCCACCGGGGCGTCGAAGTGCACCGGCTGCTCCGCACGGGCCTCGCCCAGCAGTGGCGCGCGGCCCACCCCGGCTTCGACATCGTCCGCGACCCGGCATGGGTGGCCGTGGACGCCCCCGACGGCACCCCCGTCCCCGGCCTCGACGCCCTGCTCCGCCACAACCCCTTCCGCTCGGGCGACGACGCCGTCTGCATCGCCGCGCTCACCTCTCCCCGCCCATGGCCCGGCCGGACCACCATGACCTCCCGGCTCACCGAGATCGTCACCGGTCTCGCCTCCGCCACCGGCCACACCAGCACAGCCGTCGCCGCCGAGTGGTTCCTGCGCTACCTCGACCACGTGGTCCTGCCGGTCCTCGCCTTCGACGCCCTCGCCGGTATCGCCCTCGAAGCGCACCAGCAGAACACGCTGGTCCTCCTCGACCCCGCCGGCTGGCCGACGGGCGGCCGCTACCGCGACAACCAGGGCTACTACTTCCGCGAATCCCGCCGCGCGGAGCTGGAACGACGGCTTCCCGGCATCGGCGGCCGCAGCGACACCTTCGTCTCCGACTCCGTCACCGACGAACGCTTCGCCTACTACCTCGGCATCAACAACGTGTTCGGCCTCATCGGAGCCTTCGGCTCCCAGCGCCTCGCCGACGAACGCGTCCTCCTCGCCGCATTCCGCCGCTTCCTCGCCAAGGCCGCGGGCCTCGGCCCGCTCCCCACGCGGCTGCTCGACTCGCCCACCCTGCGCTGCAAGGCGAACCTGCTCACCCGCCTGGGCGGTCTCGACGAGCTGGTCGGCCCCGTCGACACCCAGTCCGTCTACGTCACCATCACCAACCCCCTTCACGATTGACGCGTCGGAGCCCGACGCGGAGGAGAGCCCCCGATGAGCCTCACGGACACCGCCGCCGATCTCGCAGGACCCGGTCTCGACGCCCATGACGCGGTCGACGCCCTTCTCGCGGCCCGCCGGCACTCCGACGTACAGCGCCTCAACGCAGACCTGCTGCCCCTGCTCGCCGAGGCGGACCTGCTCGACTCACCGGCCACCTGGGGCAGCGTCACCACCCGGGCCGGAGCCTTCCGCCTCGAACCCGTACGCCCGGGCCGGGACCTGGATCTCCTCACCGCGTGGATGAACGATCCCGAAGTGGACGCCTACTGGGAGCTCGCCGGCCCCGCCGCGGTCACCGCCGCGCACCTGCGGTCGCAGATCGACGGCGACGGCCGGAGCATCCCCTGCCTCGGCCTCCTCGACGGCACGCCGATGAGCTACTGGGAGATCTACCGGGCCGACCTCGACCCGCTCTCCCGGCACTACCCGGCGCGCCCCCACGACACGGGTATCCACCTGCTCATCGGAGACGGCGCGAACCGGGGCCGCGGGCTGGGCACGGCCCTGCTCCGTGCCGTCGCCGACCTGGTACTCGGCAACCGCCCCCGCTGCACACGCGTCGTCGCGGAACCGGACATCCGCAACACCCCCTCCGTATCGGCCTTCCTCAGCTCGGGCTTCCGCTGCCAGGCGGAAATCGACCTTCCCGAGAAGCGCGCCGCCCTGATGGTCCGGGAGCGGGTGCTGCGCAATCTCCTCTGATCGCCGCACCGCACGCCCCGACCGCCGTCGCCGCTCCGCACCTCTCCCTTCGAAAACTCTGCGTCGCGCAGCAAAGTTCCCGATCTTCGAGGAGTCTCGTGCCGAACTTGTCCGCAGCCCCCGAGCCGACGCAGCCGGTCCCGTCGCCGTCGCCCCGGCAACACCGCACGCCGCCCGAACTCACCCTTGCGACCTGGTGCTCAGCCGCCCGCAGGCTCCTCGCCAAGATGCTCGGCGAATTCGCCTACGAGGAGATCATCCGCCCGGCTCCCGCCCCTGACCCGGTTCCCGCCGACGTCGGCGCCCTCTCCCCGGCCGCCGCCGGCGACGCATGGACCCTGACCCTCGACGACGGCAGCAGCCTCGGCTTCCGCGCCCACCGCCGCGCGTACGGCAGCTGGCACGTCGCACCGGACAGCGTCACCCTCACCCCGCCGCCACCCGCACCGGCCGCCCCGACCCCCTTCGGCGACCCGTACGACTTCCTCGTCCGCGCCCGCGCCCTCCTCGGCCTCGACGGAGCCACCCTCGGCCATCTCGTCCGCGAGCTCAGCGCCACCCTGGCCGCCGACGCCCGGCTCGACCACACCGCCCGCACCGCCGACGTCCTCGCCGACCTCGACTACGCCGCCCTCGAAGGCCACCAGACCGGGCACCCCTGGCTCGTCCTCAACAAGGGCCGCATCGGACTGTCCTCCTCCGACACCGCGGCGTGGGCCCCCGAGGCCCGCAACCGCCAGCGCCTGCCCTGGCTCGCCGCCCACACCTCGCTCGCCGCCTACCGCGGCACCGCCGGCCTGGAGGACCCCGCCCGCCTCTACCGCGCCGAGCTCGACCCGGCCACCCGCGACGCCTTCGACCAGGCCCTCCGCGACCGCGGTCTCGACCCGCTGCGCTATCTCTACTTCCCCGTGCACCCCTGGCAGTGGGACGAGGTCGTCGTCCCCCTCTTCGCGCCGGCGCTCGCCTCCGGCGAACTCGTCCCGCTGCCCGCCGATCCGGATGTCCGCCTGCCCCAGCAGTCGATCCGTACCTTCCTCAACCTCAGCCGGCCCGACCGGCACAGCGTCAAGCTCCCCCTGTCCGTCTTCAACACCATGGTCTGGCGCGGCCTGCCCTCCGACCTCGCCCTCGCGGCGCCCGCCGTCACCGCCTGGATCCACTCCCTGCGCGACGCCGACCCCTTCCTGCGCGACGAGTGCCGGGTCATCCTGCTCGGCGAGGTCGCCTCCGTCACCGTCCGCCATCCCGTCTACGACCGCCTCCCCGAGGTCCCCTACCAGTACAAGGAACTCCTCGGCGCGATCTGGCGCGAGCCCCTCACCGGCCTCCTCGCCCCCGGAGAGCGCGCCCGCACGCTCGCCTCACTGCTCCACACCGACCCCCGCGGCCGGTCCTTCACCGCCGAGCTGGTCGCCCGCTCCGGTCTGCCGCCCACCGTCTGGCTGCGGCGGCTCTTCGCCGCAACCCTGCCCCCGCTGCTCCACTTCCTCTACCGCTACGGCACCGTCTTCTCCCCGCACGGCGAGAACGCCGTCGTGATCTTCGACGAGCACGACGTCCCGGTCCGGCTCGCGGTCAAGGACTTCGTGGACGACGTCAACATCAGCGACGAGCCGCTGCCCGAGCTGGCCTCCGTACCCGCCGAGGTCCGGGCCGTCCTCCTCTCCCAGCCCGCCGACTTCCTGCCGCAGTTCATCCATTCCGGGCTCTTCATCGGAGTCTTCCGCTACCTGTCGGCTCTCTGCGAGGACCGCCTCGGCGTCCCGGAGGGCGATTTCTGGTCGCTCGTACGGGCCGAGATCATGCGCCACCAGGCCCGCTTCCCGGAGCTGAAGGACCGCTACGAGCTCTTCGACCTCCTCGGCGAGCGCATCACCCGGCTGTGCCTCAACAGGAACCGGCTGTACGAGGACGGCTACCGCGACCGCCCCGACCGCCCCCACGCCGTGCGGTACGGCACCGTGCCCAACCCCCTCCACCGGCCATGAATCCCCGTCGGAGTGCGCCCGCTGTCGGCGGGGCCCCGTAGGGTTGGCAGTGCTATGACGAAGCCCTCCCTCCCCGACCTGCTGCACGCCGCCGTCTCCGCCGTCGGCGGCACGGAGCGCCCCGGCCAGGTGGCCATGGCCGAAGCCGTCGCCGAAGCGATCGACGAGAACGCCCACCGGCTCATCCAGGCGGGTACCGGCACCGGCAAGTCCCTCGGCTACCTGGTGCCGGCCCTCGCCCACGGCGAGCGTGTGGTCGTGGCCACCGCGACCCTCGCCCTCCAGCGGCAGCTCGTCGAGCGTGACCTGCCCCGGACGGTGGACGCACTGCATCCGCAGCTGCGCCGCCGGCCGCAGTTCGCCATGCTCAAGGGCCGCTCGAACTACCTGTGCCTGCACCGCCTGCACGAGGGCGCTCCGCAGGACGAGGAAGAGGGCCTGTTCGACCAGTTCGAGGCGGCGACCCCCACGAGCAAGCTCGGCAAGGACCTGCTGCGCCTGCGCGACTGGGCCGACGAGACGGAGACCGGCGACCGCGACGACCTGACACCGGGCGTGTCGGACAAGGCGTGGTCGCAGATCTCCGTCTCCTCCCGTGAGTGCCTGGGCGCGACCAAGTGCGCGTACGGGGCCGAGTGCTTCGCCGAGGCCGCACGTGAGCGGGCCAAGCTCGCGGACGTCGTCGTCACCAACCACGCACTGCTGGCCATCGACGCCATCGAGGGCGCGCCGGTGCTGCCGCAGCATGAGGTGCTGATCGTCGACGAGGCCCACGAGCTGGTCTCCCGGGTGACCGGCGTCGCCACCGGCGAACTCACGCCCGGCCAGGTCAACCGTGCCGTGAAGCGCGCCGCCAAGCTGGTCGACGAAAAGACCGCCGACGCGCTCCAGACCGCCTCCGAGTCCTTCGAGCGCGTGATGGAGCTGGCCCTCCCGGGCCGCCTGGAGCAGATTCCCGAAGACCTCGGCTACGCCCTGATGTCCCTGCGGGACGCCGCGCGCAACGTGATCTCCGCGATCGGCGCCACCCGCGACAAGTCCGTCCACGACGAGGACGCGGTCCGCAAGCAGGCCCTGGCGGCGGTGGAGAGCATCCACACGGTGGCGGAGCGGATCACGAACGGCTCCGAGTACGACGTCGTCTGGTACGAGCGCCACGACCGCTTCGGCGCCACCCTCCGGGTCGCCCCGCTGTCGGTGTCCGGGCTGCTGCGCGAGAAGCTCTTCGAGGACCGTTCAGTGGTCCTGACCTCGGCCACCTTGAAGATCGGCGGCGACTTCAACGGCGTCGCCGCGTCTTTGGGCCTGTCCCCGGAAGGCGTCGAAGGCGACGACGTGCCCGTGTGGAAGGGGCTGGACGTCGGCTCTCCCTTCGACTACCCGAAGCAGGGCATCCTCTACGTCGCCAAGCACCTGGCGACGCCGGGCCGGGAGGGCACCCGCGGCGACATGATGGACGAGCTCGCCGAGCTGATCGAGGCGGCGGGCGGCCGCACCCTCGGGCTGTTCTCCTCCATGCGCGGCGCCAAGGCGGCCGCCGAGGAACTGCGCGGCCGGCTCGACAACCCGATCCTCCTCCAGGGCGAGGAAACGCTCGGCGAACTGATCAAGACCTTCGCCGCCGACCCGAAGACCTGCCTGTTCGGAACGCTGTCGCTGTGGCAGGGCGTGGACGTGCCCGGCCCCAGCTGCCAGCTTGTGATCATGGATCGGATCCCCTTCCCGCGCCCCGACGACCCGCTGATGAGCGCCCGGCAGAAGTCGGTGGAGGAGCACGGCGGAAACGGCTTCATGGCCGTCGCCGCCACGCACGCCGCCCTGCTGATGGCGCAGGGCGCGGGCCGGCTCGTACGGGCCACGGGGGACCGGGGCGTCGTCGCGGTCCTGGATCCCCGCCTGGCCACGGCCCGCTACGGGAGCTTCCTGCGGGCCACGCTGCCGGACTTCTGGTACACCACGGACCGCAACCAGGTCCGCCGCTCGCTCGCCGCGATCGACGCCACCGCCCGGGCCGACGGCGCGTAGTGCCCGGGGCACGACGGGGGCACGCGGGGAGAACGGAACAACCCCCGGGACCGGCGCAGTGGGTCCCGGGGGTTGGCTAGGGAGCGGCGGGGTCAGACGCGGCGCAGGACGGCGACGACCTTGCCGAGGATGGTCGCCTCGTCGCCGGGGATCGGCTGGTAGGCGGCGTTGTGCGGGAGGAGCCAGACATGGCCGTCCTCGCGCTTGAAGCGCTTGACGGTCGCTTCGCCGTCCAGCATCGCGGCGACGATGTCGCCGTTCTCGGCGACCGGCTGGCGGCGGACGGTGACCCAGTCGCCGTCGCAGATGGCGGCCTCGATCATCGAGTCGCCGACGACCTTGAGGACGAAGAGCTCACCGTCGCCGACGAGCTGGCGGGGGAGTGGGAACACGTCCTCGACCGACTCCTCGGCGAGGATCGGCCCGCCGGCCGCGATCCGGCCGACCAGCGGAACGTAGGAGGCGGCGGGCTTGCCGGTGGTGTCCGTGGGCTGCGAGCTGGGCTGGTCCGAGCCGCGCACCTCGTAGGCCCTGGGGCGGTGCGGGTCGCGGCGCAGGAAGCCCTTGCGCTCCAGGGCCATCAGCTGGTGCGCCACCGACGACGTGCTGGACAGGCCGACGGCCTGGCCGATCTCCCGCATCGACGGCGGGTAACCCCGGCGCTGCACGGAGTCGCGGATGACCTCGATGACCCTCCGCTGCCGGTCCGTGAGCCCGGAGCTGTCGGCGCGGATGCCTGGAGGTCGACCTGGCAGCGAGCGGGCGGGGCGCACTGCGGCCTCCGCGTCCGGGTTCAGGTTTGCGTCGTTCATGGCATGCACCGGCTCAAGTCGGCTCTGGGAGCGGTTCTGGGCAGTGATGGCGGCACTGTCTGCGGTGGTGGTCACGTCGGTCGGCCCCTCTCGAAATGTTCTCCCTAGCTGGACAACGGTAGTTGCTTTCGAAAGGTTGCGCCAAACACACGTTCGAGTGAAAAATCGCAGATCGCCCTGCGTGGGCAAATCGGGGGGTGTATGGGCGATCGGTTCCACGAACGCGGGTTCGGTCCGCCTCCCGCTGCTTACGGTACTCTTCCCGGTCGGATCGCCGCCGTCCGGCCCATCGCCCAGTGTGGCATCGGCGGGCCCCGTATCCGGCTATCGGACGCCGCGACACGCAGAGGCATCCAAATCCACCACAACCCAAGATCTAGTGGTTGGATGGGCGCGGCCACCCAGAAGTTGTGGTCCCCGGGTCCGCTGAGACTCCTGGGATCGCATATGCTTGTGGCTGCTCCGCGAGCCCCCGACAGAGTCCGTCTCCGTCGTCCGGTCGCTCTGCGGGGTGATTCAGTCGTGCCGAGAAGGAGGGTGAGGGAACCATGCACTGCCCCTTCTGCAGGCACCCCGACAGCCGCGTCGTCGACAGCCGCACCACGGACGACGGCACGTCGATCCGCCGGCGCCGTCAGTGTCCCGACTGCTCCCGCCGTTTCACGACGGTGGAGACGGCCTCGCTGATGGTGATCAAGCGCAGCGGGGTGACCGAGCCCTTCAGCCGTACCAAGGTCATCTCCGGCGTGCGCAAGGCGTGCCAGGGGCGGCCGGTCACCGAGGACGCCCTCGCCAAGCTCGGCCAGCGGGTCGAGGAGGCGGTGCGCGCCACCGGGAGTGCCGAGCTGACCACCCACGACGTGGGTCTGGCCATACTCGGCCCGTTGCAGGAACTCGACCTGGTCGCGTACCTGCGCTTCGCGTCCGTTTACAAAGCGTTCGACACCCTCGAAGACTTCGAGACCGCCATCGCGGAACTGCGCGTGCCGCGGCCTCATCCCGAGTGCGGGCACGGCGGGACCGGTTCGGTCCCCGTGCCCGCCTCCGCCGCCGACTGACCGGGCTGCCCGCGGCGTGGTGCCCGTGCACCGGGTCGCGGCCGGTCGGCCGTGCGAAGAGACGTAGATACAGAGACACAGCATTGTGCCGCGGAATATCGCTGGCACTTTAGGGCGTTTTTGCCCGCATATGGGAGGCAGCGGCATGACAGAGACGGCGAGCAGCTCGGCACGTGGTTCCCGCGCCAAGGGGACCAAGGCTGCCAAGGGCGGCCTGCGTATCGAGCGCATCCACACCACCCCCGGCGTGCACCCCTACGACGAGGTGAACTGGGAGCTCCGCGACGTCGTCATGACCAACTGGCGCGACGGCTCGGTCAACTTCGAGCAGCGCGGCGTCGAGTTCCCCGACTTCTGGTCGGTGAACGCGGTCAACATCGTCACCAGCAAGTACTTCCGCGGCGCGGTCGGCACCCCGCAGCGCGAGACCGGTCTGAAGCAGCTCATCGACCGGATCGTGAAGACGTACACGAAGGCCGGCGAGGACCACGGCTACTTCTCGTCGCCCGCCGACGCGGAGATCTTCGAGCACGAGCTGACCTACGCCCTCCTGCACCAGATCTTCAGCTTCAACTCCCCGGTGTGGTTCAACGTCGGCACGCCCCAGCCCCAGCAGGTCTCCGCCTGCTTCATCCTGTCCGTCGACGACTCCATGGAGTCGATCCTCGACTGGTACAAGGAAGAGGGCATGATCTTCAAGGGCGGCTCCGGCGCCGGCCTGAACCTCTCCCGCATCCGCTCCTCCAAGGAGCTCCTCTCCTCCGGCGGCAACGCCTCCGGGCCGGTCTCCTTCATGCGCGGCGCCGACGCGTCCGCGGGAACGATCAAGTCGGGCGGCGCCACCCGCCGCGCGGCCAAGATGGTCGTCCTGGACGTGGACCACCCGGACGTCGAGGCCTTCATCGAGACCAAGGTGAAGGAGGAGGAGAAGATCCGCGCCCTGCGCGACGCGGGCTTCGACATGGACCTCGGCGGCGACGACATCACGTCCGTCCAGTACCAGAACGCCAACAACTCCGTCCGTGTGAACGACGAGTTCATGACGGCCGTCGAGAACGGCACCGAGTTCGGCCTGCGGGCCCGCATGACCGGCGAGGTCATCGAGAAGGTCGACGCCAAGGCCCTCTTCCGCAAGCTGGCCGAGGCCGCGTGGGCCTGCGCCGACCCGGGCATCCAGTACGACGGTGTGATCAACAACTGGCACACCTGCCCCGAGTCCGGCCGCATCACCGCGTCCAACCCGTGCAGCGAGTACATGCACCTGGACAACACGTCCTGCAACCTCGCCTCGCTGAACCTGATGAAGTTCCTGAACGACGACGGCAAGGGCGACCAGTCCTTCGACGCCGAGCGCTTCGCCAAGGTCGTCGAGCTCGTCATCACCGCGATGGACATCTCCATCTGCTTCGCCGACTTCCCGACGCAGAAGATCGGCGAGAACACCCGCGCCTTCCGCCAGCTGGGCATCGGCTACGCCAACCTCGGCGCCCTGCTCATGGCCACCGGCCACGCGTACGACTCGGACGGCGGCCGCACCCTCGCCGCCTCGATCACCTCCCTCATGACCGGCACCGCGTACAGGCGCTCCGCCGAGCTGGCCGCCATCGTCGGCCCGTACGACGGCTACGCCCGCAACGCCGAGGCGCACAAGCGCGTCATGAAGCAGCACGCCGACGCCAACGCCCTCGCGCCGCGCACCGACGACCTCGACAACTCGATCTGGGCCGCTGCCACCGAGGCCTGGCAGGACGTCCTGCGCCTCGGCGAGAAGAACGGCTTCCGCAACTCCCAGGCCTCCGTCCTCGCACCGACCGGCACCATCGGTCTCGCGATGTCCTGCGACACCACCGGTGTCGAGCCGGACCTGGCCCTGGTCAAGTTCAAGAAGCTCGTCGGCGGCGGCTCGATGCAGATCGTCAACGGCACCGTCCCGCAGGCCCTGCGCCGCCTGGGCTACCAGGAGGAGCAGGTCGAGGCGATCGTCGCGCACATCGCCGAGCACGGCGTGGTCGTCGACGCCCCGGGCCTGAAGACCGAGCACTACGAGGTCTTCGACTGCGCCATGGGCGAGCGCTCCATCTCCGCGATGGGCCACGTCCGGATGATGGCGGCGATCCAGCCCTGGATCTCGGGCGCGATCTCGAAGACGGTCAACATGCCGGAGTCGGCGACCGTCGAGGAGATCGAGGAGATCTACTTCGAGGCGTGGAAGCTCGGCGTCAAGGCGCTCGCGATCTACCGCGACAACTGCAAGGTCGGCCAGCCCCTCTCCGCCAAGAAGAAGGAAGAGGAGAAGGAGGAGGTCACCGCCAAGACGGAGGAGACCATCCGCGCCGCCGTCGAGAAGGTCATCGAGTACCGCCCCGTCCGCAAGCGCCTCCCCAAGGGCCGCCCGGGCATCACCACCTCCTTCACGGTGGGCGGCGCCGAGGGCTACATGACGGCGAACTCCTACCCGGACGACGGCCTGGGCGAGGTCTTCCTGAAGATGTCCAAGCAGGGCTCGACCCTCGCGGGCATGATGGACGCCTTCTCGATCGCCGTGTCGGTCGGCCTCCAGTACGGCGTGCCGCTGGAGACCTACGTCTCGAAGTTCACGAACATGCGCTTCGAGCCGGCCGGTATGACGGACGACCCGGACGTGCGGATGGCGCAGTCGATCGTCGACTACATCTTCCGTCGCCTGGCGCTGGACTTCCTGCCCTTCGAGACCCGCTCGGCCCTCGGCATCCACACCGCCGAGGAGCGTCAGCGCCACCTGGAGACCGGCTCCTACGAGCCGCTCGACGAGGAGCTGGACACCGAGACGCTGGCCCAGTCCGCCCCGCTCGCCGCGGTGCCCTCGGCCCCGAAGCAGGCCCCGGCCGCCGTCCCGGCCCCGGAGCGGAAGACGGCCCACAGCAGCGCCGAACTGGTCGAGATGCAGCTCGGTGTCTCCGCGGACGCCCCGCTCTGCTTCTCCTGCGGCACGAAGATGCAGCGCGCCGGCTCCTGCTACATCTGCGAGGGCTGCGGCTCCACCAGCGGCTGCAGCTGACACCGGGCGGAGTGATCCGCGCGGGGGCTCCGACCCGCTGTTGACGAAGGGGACCGGCTACGGCCGGTCCCCTTCCGCATGTCGGCCGACCTGGAGTTCGGTCTTCGGCCGCCTGGTCGGGCCGGGGAAGAACTGGTGGGGATGTACCCCGCCGGGGACTGACCGGGGCCGCGCCCGGCCCGTACGATGGCGCAGTGCTGGTCAAGTGGATTCGCTGCACGGTGACGGACCGACGCGGGTTCGAGCGGGGGCAGCGAAAATGGGCGGGGCTGCCGGGCGAGCCGGGATTCCGGGGGCAGGGCGGCGGCTGGAGCAGAGGCCGGCAGGGGGTCGCGCATGTCTTCGCGTTCTGGGAGAGCCGGTCCTTCTACGACTCCTTCATGGCGCGCTCCCACGACAGACTGGCCGCCGCGCAGCACGGCACCTACACCGATCCGCGGGTCACCCTCTTCGACCACCGCTTCGACGTGAAGACCGGTTTCGAGCCGCGCTTCACCGATGCCGACGTGGTCCGCGTCGCGCACACCCGGGTCCGGGAGGGCCGCGTCGACCACTTCGCCCTGATGCAGGAGAAGGTGTGGAACCCGGCGATGGCGGGCTCGCCCGGGATGATCCGGGGCCTCTTCGGCGAGGCCCCGGGCCGGGAGTTCCTGGTGCTCTCCATGTGGCAGGCCGCCGCCGAGCACGGCAAGTACCGGCAGGAGCGGGTCGAGCGGCTGTCCCTGCGCGCCCAGATCCAGGCTGACGTGGAAGCCCTCACCGGCGACGTGGTCGACCTCGAACCGTCCTGGACGGTGTGACCGTATGACGAGCGCCAGGCCGACCGGCGTGCCCGGTCGGCCGGCCCGGCGATGGCCGAATAGGGTCGTGGGATGGTTCGACCACGGCGCATCGTCCTTGTCCGACACGGGGAATCGGAGGGAAACGCCGACGACTCGGTGTACGAGAGGGAACCCGACCACGCCCTGAGGCTGACCCGGAACGGCCGCGAGCAGGCCGCGGCGGCCGGCGTCCGGCTGCGCGAGATCTTCGGCGACGAGACCATCAGCGCGTACGTCTCCCCGTACCGCCGGACCCTCCAGACCTTCCGGGAGCTACGGCTCGACCCCACCCGGGTCCGGATGCGGGAGGAGCCGCGGCTGCGCGAGCAGGACTGGGGGAACTGGCAGGACCGGGCGGACGTGAAGCTCCAGAAGGCATACCGGGACGCCTACGGGCACTTCTTCTACCGCTTCGCCCAGGGCGAGTCGGGGGCTGACGTGTACGACCGGGTCGGGTCCTTCCTGGAGAGCCTGTACCGCAGCTTCGAAGCCCCGGACCATCCCCAGAACGTGCTGCTGGTGACGCACGGACTGACGATGCGGCTCTTCTGCATGCGCTGGTTCCACTGGTCCGTGGCCGAATTCGAGGCCCTGTCCAATCCCGGGAACGGCGATTTCCGGATGCTCCTGCTGGGCCCCGACGGCCGGTACCGGATGGACCGCCCGTTTGAGCGGTGGACCACACCGGAGCCTTATGACCTGGACGGCTAGAGTGACCCGCGATGACGCCTGACTCCACTCCCGAACGGCGCTACGCACGCGCCATGGCCAGCCTCCGCGGGCTGGCGCTGGGTGACGCCCTCGGCTCCCAGTACTTCGTCCCCGTGAACTACCCGCTGCTCAAGCGGCGCGAGGTGCCCTCCGGCACCGAGACGTGGCAGTGGACCGACGACACCGAGATGGCCTGCTCGGTGGTGTCCGTGCTCGCCGGGCACGGACGGATCGACCAGGACGCGCTCGCGCTGTCCTTCGCCCACCACCACGACTTCGACCGCGGCTACGGGCCCGCGGTCAACCGGATGCTGCGGCTGGTGCGGGAGGGCGGGGACTGGCGGACGCTGGCCGCCGAACTGTTCAACGGGCAGGGCTCCTGGGGCAACGGCGCCGCCATGCGGATCGCACCGCTGGGCGCCTGGTACGCCGACGACCCGGAGCAGGCCACGCACCAGGCGGAGATCTCCGCCTACACGACCCACCAGCACCGCGAGGCCGTCTGCGGGGCGATGGCGGTCGCGGCGGCGGCCGCGCTGGCCGCCGGTACGCAGGCCCCGCCGAAGGCGGCCGACCTGCTGGACGGGGTGATCGCGCTCGTCCCCCGCAGCGCGGTGGGCGCCGGGCTGCGGCGCGCTCGGGACATGCTGGACTACGGCGACGCGACCACCGTCGCGGCCGTGCTCGGCTGCGGACGGCGCACGAGTGCCCACGACACCGTGCCCTTCGCCCTGTGGTCGGCGGCGCGGGCCCTGGACGACTACGAGCGGGCGTTCTGGACCACCGCGCAGGTGGGCGGGGACGTCGACACGACCTGCGCGATCGTGGGCGGAGTGCTGGGTGCGCGCGGGGACGCCGTGCTGCCGGCCGAGTGGCTGGCGCGCACCGAGGATCTGCCGGCCTGGCTGCCGCAGACGGCGGCTTAGCCCGCCCCCGCGTTCCGCGCGGGGTGACGGTCTGCCCCCCGATTGTCACGGTCCTGCCACAGCCCTCTTTTGATCCTGTTCAAAACTGCATGGCTGCTGCCTACCCTGTCCCCATCGCCGCCCCACCGTGAACGCCGGGGCGGCCGAAAGGGGAGGGGACCCGATGTCAGAGAACAAGGGCGGGGCGGACGAAGCCCGGCCCGAGGCGGCGGCCGACGCACCTGCCTCGACCGGGGGTTCGCCCACGGAACCGACTCCGGCCCCGGCCGGCGGTCCGCCGGCCGACGCCGCGCAGTCCCAGCCGGGCGCACCCGCCGACGCGGCGGCGTGGCGGGCCCAGCAGCAGTGCCGGCACCAGCACCAGTGGCCCCAGCAGCAACAGCGCCCATGGGGCGCCCCGGGCGCGCACTCACCCGCGAAGCCCTCCTGGGCCACGCTGGTGCGCCCCGGCGAGGCCGCCCCCGTCCGGACCGCCGCCCTGGCCGCCGTCCTCGTCTCCGGCCTCGCCGCCGCGCTCCTCCTGGCCGACGGCATGGGCCCCGGTCTGCCGCTCGCGGTGGTGCCCGCCGCCACCGCCGCGTACATCGCCGCCCGCGCGGCCGGGCGCAGGGCCCGTCCCTGGACACTGGCCTGGGCGATCGGCTGCCTCGCGCTCCTCGTCATACCCGCGCTGCGCGACTCCGCGTGGCCGTCCACGCTCGCGATCCTGGCCGCCGTACTGCTCGGCGCGCTCGCCCTCCACGGCAGCCGCACCTGGCCCGGGGTCTTCCTCAGCCCCCTCGGCTTCGCCGACTCCACCGTGTCCGGCACCGCCTGGATGCTCAAGGGGCTGCGCTCACGCGGAGGGATCGGCAAGGAGCGCTGGCTGCCCGTCGCCAAGGCGGCCGCCGTGGCCGTTGCCCTGCTCCTGCTCTTCGGAGGGCTGTTCGCCTCCGCCGACGCGGCCTTCGCCGATCTCCTGGGCGGCCTGGTACCCGACGTGTCGGTGGAGGACGGGCCCGTCCGCTTCATGCTCTTCGTCCTCGGTGCGGTGATCGCGATCGCGGCGGCCCGCACCGCGGCCGCCCCGCTGCGCTGGGACCGGATCGAGGTGGCCCCGGGCAAGCCCCGCTCCCGGGTCGAGTGGGCCCTCCCGCTCGTCGTGCTCAACCTGCTCTTCGCCGGTTTCAACGCCGTCCAGCTGGCCGTCCTGTTCGGCGGCTACGACAAGGTCCTGCGGAGCACCGGCCTCGGCCACGCCGAGTACGCCCGACAGGGTTTCTGGCAGCTCCTCTGGGCCACCCTGCTCACCCTCGCCGTGATCGCGCTCGCGTTGCGCTGGGCCCCCCGCTCGGGGGCCGGCGACCGGCGCCTCGTCCGGATCGTCCTGGGAACACTGTGTGCGATGACGCTCGTCGTGGTCGCCTCCGCGCTGCGCCGCATGGACTTCTACGTGGACGAGTACGGGCTGACCCGGCTGCGCGTCTCGGTGGCCGCGATGGAGCTGTGGCTCGGGCTGGTCATCGTACTGATCATGGCGGCAGGGGTGTTCGGCGCGCGCTGGCTGCCCCGTGCGGTCGCGGGCAGCGCGGCGGCCGCGGTCCTCGCCTTCGGGCTGCTGTCCCCGGACGGAATGGTCGCCGAACGGAACGTGGCCCGATACGAGCAGGACGGGAAGCTGGACCTGGCCTACTTCCAGTCACTGTCGGCGGACGCCGTCCCCGCCCTGGACCGGCTGCCCGAGCCCCAGCGGTCCTGCGCACTGCGCGGGATCAACGACGAACTGGCCGAGGCCGGCGACGTCCCCTGGTACGCGATGAGCATGGGCGAGTACCGAGCCCGGGAGATCCTGCGCGAGCGCCCGGTGACGGCGTCGTACGAGGAATGCCGCAGCCTGGGCGCCTTCCGCGGCCGCGCGAACACCCCCTAGCGGGGCATCAGAGGGGGGAACCGGCAGGGCCGGGCGCGGGGGAGTCCTCCGCGCCCGGCCCCGCCCGCTGCGTGGAGGCGGGGTCACCGGGCGCAGGCGGCGTCCCGAACACGAACGGGCGATTCCCGGCGCGGCGTTGACGCAGGGCGGGTGCGGCCGGCCGGGACGCGCTCACGGTGGAGGGCGTCACCGCCGGCCTGCCGCGGATCGGTGAGATTCCCGACTCACGCCCGGCGCCGGCCCGATCCGCGGGGACCGCTGCCCGCGGTACGTGCGGACGGGGGAGGCCGGCTACGCGCCCGCCCGGCAGACCCTCTCATCGGACCTTCGCGAATGCGATCATGTGGCGGCGGGGCGGTCGCCGGCGGTCATCCGGTCCGGGCTACGGGACCCCGCCCGGCGTCTGACCAGGGAGCTTGATCGGCGGGAAACAGTGCGAGGGGACGTTCGACCGGACGCCGGTGGTCCGTTTGTCGCGGAGGTGATTCCGGCCATGCGGATGCGCCGCGTCAGGGTGTGCGGTAGTGAACGAAAGGATACGGAGATCACCGCGTCGGCCGACGAGGTGCCGGTGTCGCCGTCCACGGTGTGGGACGCGGAGGGCGGCCGCGAGCCGGGCACGGAGGTGCCCGCGGCCGATCACGGGCCCGTAGGACCCGGGCGGGGGTGTGCAGTGGGCTCGGGGCGGCGTACCCTTGCTGGCGCCATGCCGTACGAAGCACCCACCCACACCGTCGAGCGCTCCCTCCGTGCCACCACCGGCGCCAAGGTCATCGCCGGGGTCGACGAAGTCGGACGAGGGGCCTGGGCCGGTCCCGTCACCGTGTGCGCGGCGATCACGGGCCTGCGCCGGCCGCCCACCGGGCTCACCGACTCCAAACTGCTCACCCCCAAACGGCGCGACGCCCTGCTCGACGTCCTGGAGGACTGGGTCACCGCGTACGCGCTCGGGCACTCCAGCCCGGAGGAGATCGACGAGCTCGGGATGACGGCCGCCCTGCGGCTCGCGGCGGAGCGCGCCCTGTCGGCCCTGCCGGTGCGGCCCGACGCGGTGATACTCGACGGCAAGCACGACTATCTCGGCCCGCCCTGGCGGGTCCGTACGGTGATCAAGGGCGACCAGTCCTGCATCGCCGTCTCCGCGGCTTCGGTCATCGCCAAGGTCCGCCGCGACCGCATGATGGCCGAACTCGGCGGCCAGGGCGGTGGGATCGAGGACTTCGCCTTCGCCGCCAACGCCGGATACCCCTCGCCCGTGCACCGCGCGGCCCTGGAGGAGCGGGGGCCCACCCCCTACCACCGGCTCTCGTGGTCGTACCTCGACGCGCTGCCCAGATGGCGCCACCTCAAGAAGGTGCGCCGCAGCGACGAGTCGATGGAGCTGGAAAACGGAGGCCAACTCGGCTTCGAATTCTGATCGCACCCATGTGCCACCGGCCGGTACGTTTCGTACCGGTGTTTGATAGATGTCAACTCCCGCCTCTCACCCCCGCCATCGAGGAGCCTCAGATTCACGAGAGTGCCCAGGGTCCCCGCGTCACGCCGGCCGCGAGCCGCACCGCGCAGACCCCCCGCCCCGTACCTGGTCCGCGTCCCGCCGCCGTCCCGCGGCCCGGCCGCCCCGGTCCCGCCCGGCCCGCACCTCCCGCGCAGCGCGCGGCGCAGGCCACCCCCGGACCCGTTCCCGCAGCCCCTGCACCCACCGCACCGTCCGTCTCGGCGGCGGTGCCGCAGATCCAGCTGATCCCGGCCTCCGCCGAGGGTGCGCTGGACGCGGCCGAAGAGGCCGTGGACCTGCTGCTCGACACCGGGCGCGCGCCCGGCGACATCCTGGTGCTCACCACCGGCGACCCGCACCCGTGGGCCGCCCACGAGCTGTCCTTCGGCGAGGCCGCGTACTGGGCCCAGCACGACGCCGGGGACGACGTCTTCTACGCGGACGCGGCGCAGGTCCAGCGCGCCGCCGGCCGTCCTGTCGTGGTCTTCGCGGCCAACGGGGGTGCGGTCGACGCCCTCGCGGGCTCCCTGCCGGTCGCGCTCACCCGGGCGGGTGCGCTGCTGATCGTGTGCGGTGACCCGCAGCAGATCAACTCCGTGCTGGGTGCGGGCGTCTGACGCCCTGTGCGCCGACGCGGGCGAGGGGCGGGGCGGGCTGTGAGCCGGCCCCGCTGAAGCCCGACCCGCACCTGGATTCGGATCCGCACCTGGATTCGGACCCGTACCTGAGCCGGTTCACACCGGGACCCGGAGGGGGCCGAGCCGTGGCCCCGGCCGGCGCCGGCAGGATGCCCGCAGCCGAACCGCCGTGGGGCCCCGTCCCGGGCGTACGGCCGCGCGGCCGGCCCGCGAGCAGGCCGCGGGCGGGGTGGGGGCGTCAGCGCGCTGCGGTCCGGCGCAGGGCCTCGATCGAGCCCCCGCCGGTGTGCAGGGCGAGCGGAGCGAATTCGGCCACGGTGTCACCGAGCCGCTGGGGCCGGGAGTCCGAGTCCGGCCGCCGGCCGCCCCGGTCCTCACCCAGTACCTGCCAGCCGTCGCGGGTCAGTGTGATGTACGCGCCGCAGCGCAGTCCGTGCAGGGTGCAGGCATCCCGGAGGCCCCACATCCACGCGCCGTCCTCGGGGGTCCACCGCCCGTCACCCTCGCGGCAGTAGAGCAGCACCGCCGTCCGTACCGGGGTCCGCCGCCGCAGATCGTGCGGGAGGACCCGGCGCAGCCGGGACAGCAGGGCGTTGCGGTACTCCCAGCCGTCGGCGGACGCCGAGCGCTGCACGAAGGAGGCGCTGGCCACGAGCTGTTCCTCCGGGCCGAGGACCGCGATCACCGCGGTCGAGGGGACCGGGCCGTGCCGGGAGTGCAGGCCGCTGACCACCTCGCGCGGGTTGCTCAGCAGCGGAATCCCCGCCGAGGCCCACTCGGACGGTTCCAGCAGCCTGCCGTGCCGGCTCGCACCGCCGGCGGCCGTTGCCAGGGACGATGTCGAAGGCGGCGTGAATCCGAAGGTCACGTTCCTCCCTTCGGGTACACGCCCGCGGACGGGCACGGCTGGAGTCAGGGCGCGCCGCAGCACGGCCCAGGAGGGTGCCGGGGAGCCGAGCGGGAGCACTCCGATTCTCGCGTGGCTTCCGAGCATGCGGCAACGAGCAATTGACGGCGCCGACCGGAATTCGCCGGTATGCCGTTCATATCCTTGCCCCGCCACGCCGAGAACGACGCATCCGGTCTCCCGCGGAGCGCCGGCACCAGCGCGAACGCCTCCTTCGCGGGGCGAAGTGGCCGAGTGTCGTAGCCATCGGGTTGCATGGGGTCATGGACAACCAGGAGCTGCGCACCGAAGCCGACACGATCCTCGCCGAGCTGGTCGGCGACCCCGGGGGGTCGGCGCGGCTGCGTGAGGACCAGTGGCAGGCGGTGGCGGCTTTGGTGCGGGAGCGCCGGCGGGCACTGGTGGTGCAGCGCACCGGCTGGGGGAAGTCGGCGGTCTACTTCGTCGCCACCGCCCTGCTGCGCCGCCGCGGCTCCGGCCCCACGGTCATCATCTCGCCGCTGCTGGCTCTGATGCGCAATCAGGTCGAGGCGGCGGCGCGGGCCGGCATCCAGGCCCGCACCATCAACTCGGCCAACCCGGAGGAGTGGGACGCCATCTACAAGGAGGTGGAGCGCGGCGAGACCGACGTCCTCCTCGTCAGCCCGGAACGGCTCAACTCGGTGGACTTCCGCGAGCAGGTGCTGCCCGAACTCGCGGCCACCACCGGCCTCCTGGTGGTCGACGAGGCCCACTGCATCTCCGACTGGGGCCACGACTTCCGTCCCGACTACCGCCGGCTGCGGGCCATGCTGGCCGAGCTCGCCCCCGGCGTGCCCGTCCTGGCCACCACGGCGACCGCCAACGCGCGCGTCACGGCGGACGTGGCGGAACAGCTGGGCACCGGCGCCGGAGAGGCC
Organism: Streptomyces sp. TN58; assembly: GCF_001941845.1. Taxonomy (NCBI): domain Bacteria; kingdom Bacillati; phylum Actinomycetota; class Actinomycetes; order Kitasatosporales; family Streptomycetaceae; genus Streptomyces; species Streptomyces sp. TN58. The sequence goes on from NZ_CP018870.1 coordinate 5,458,433, forward strand.
TTGGTGCTGCGAGGCCCGCTGGAGCGGGAGAGCCTGCGGCTGGGCGTGGTCCGGCTGCCGGACGCCGCACACCGGCTGGCGTGGCTCGCCGAGCACCTGGACGACCTGCCGGGCTCCGGGATCGTCTACGCCCTCACCGTCGCCGCGGCCGAGGAGGCCACCGCCTTCCTGCGGCAGCGCGGCTTCAAGGTGGCCTCCTACACGGGGCGCACGGAGAACGCCGACCGGCTGCAGGCGGAGACCGACCTGCAGGAGAACCGGGTCAAGGCGCTGGTCGCGACGTCCGCGCTCGGCATGGGCTTCGACAAGCCCGACCTCGGTTTCGTGGTCCACCTCGGCTCGCCGTCCTCACCGATCGCCTACTACCAGCAGGTGGGCCGCGCCGGCCGCGGAGTCGAGCACGCAGACGTGCTACTGCTGCCGGGCAAGGAGGACGAGGCCATCTGGCGGTACTTCGCCGACACCGCCTTCCCTCCCGAAGCGCAGGTCCGGCAGACCCTCTCGGCCCTCGCCGACGCGGGGCGGCCCCTGTCCGTGCCCGCGCTGGAGGCGGCGGTGGACCTGCGGCGCACCAGGCTGGAGACCATGCTGAAGGTCCTCGACGTGGACGGCGCGGTCCAGCGGGTCAAGGGCGGCTGGACGTCCACGGGCCGGGAGTGGACCTACGACTCCGAGCGGTACGCGTGGGTGGCCCGGCAGCGGGCCGCCGAACAGCAGGCCATGCGCGACTACGTCAGCACGACGGGGTGCCGCATGGAGTTCCTGCGCCGGCAGCTCGACGACGAAGGCGCCGCCCCGTGCGGCCGCTGCGACAACTGCGCGGGCGCCTGGGCCGACTCCGCCGTCTCGGCGGAGACGCTGACGGGGGCGGCGAAGGAACTGGACCGTCCGGGGGTGGAGGTCGAACCGCGCCGCATGTGGCCCACCGGAATGCCGGCCCTGGGCGTCGACCTCAAGGGGCGCATCCCGGCCGGCGAGCAGTGCTCCACCGGCCGCGCCCTGGGACGGCTCTCGGACATCGGCTGGGGCAACCGGCTGCGGCCCCTGCTGGCCGAGAACGCGCCCGACGTGCAGGTCCCGGACGACGTCCTGAACGCCGCGGTGGCCGTCCTCGCCGACTGGGCCCGCTCTCCCGGCGGTTGGGCGCCGGACGTCGCGGACGCCTCCGCCCGGCCGGTGGGTGTCGTCGCCGTACCGTCCATGACCCGTCCGCAGTTGGTCGGTTCCCTGGCACAGGGCATCGCGGCCGTCGGCCGGCTCCCGTTCCTCGGCACGCTGGCGTACACCGGGCCGGGCGGAGCGCATGCGGCACGCCGCAGCAACTCCGCCCAGCGGCTGCGGGCGCTGTCCGGCGCGTTCACCGTGCCCGAGGACCTGGCCGGCGCGCTGGCCGGGGCTACCGGGCCGGTCCTGCTCGTGGACGACTGCACGGACTCCGGCTGGACCCTCGCGGTCGCCGCCCGGCTGCTCCGCAGGGCGGGCGCCGACCAGGTCCTCCCCCTGGTCCTGGCCTCGGCGGGCTGACCCGCCGACGGGCGTCCGGCCGTCCCCCTTCGGCCCCTGCCGCCCCGTCGCCGCTCAAGCGATGCGCGAGCGGCGGTTCGTAGAGAGACGGCAGCCGGCCGTCAGGAAGGAGGGCCGCACTCCCGACGCGAAGGACGGACCACTGTGCAGCACCATCCCCTGGCAGGCCTGGCCGAGGACGCGTTCGGCGAGGTCGCGCGCGTCTTCGAGGAGAACTTCACGGCGGGCGAGGAGCTGGGCGCGGCCGTCGGCGTCTACCACCGCGGCCGCCCGGTGGTGGACCTCTGGGGTGGCTGGGCGGATCCCGGGCGTACCGATCCGTGGCGTGCGGACACGCTGGCGGTCCTCGCCTCGCCGACCAAGGCCCTGGTCACGGCGGCCTTCCTGCACCTGGCCGACCGGCAGCGGCTGGACCTGGACGAGCCGGTCGCCGCGCATTGGCCGGAGTTCGCCGCCAACGGCAAGGCGGCCATCACCCCCCGCATGATCCTCACCCAGCGCTCCGGGATCGTCTGCCTGGACCACGCGCCTCTCACCCCCTCCGCCCTGCGCGCCCACACTCCGGTGGCCGAGGCGCTGGCCGCGGCCCGCCCCGAGTGGGAGCCCGACACCGCGCACGGCTACCACGCCACCACCTACGGGCACCTGCTGAGCGAACTCGTCCGCCGCCGCACCGGCCTGACCGCGGGCCGCTACTTCGCCCGCCACCTGGCGGGACCCCTCGGCCTCGACGCGTACATCGGGCTGCCCGCCGGCTCCGAAGCCCACCTCGCCACCATGCTGGAGTCCAAGGCGGAGGCCCTGATGGACGGCGCCGAACCGGGAACGGAGCTGGACATGCTGCGGGCCCTCGGCGACCCCGGATCGCTCACCCACCGGGCGATGATCGGCAGCATGCGGCTGTACGACGCCCTGGACCCGTCCGTCGAGGACCCCTCGTACGGAGGCCTGGCCGCGGCCGGCTCACTGTCCCGGTTGTTCGCCGCCCTGGTCGGCGAGGTCGACGGCATCCGCCTCATCAGCGCCGACCGCACCGCCGAACTGGCCCGCCCCCACTCACGCGGCACATGCGAGGTGGTGCTGCTGCCCAGCACCTGGGGCCTCGGCTTCATGCTTCCCGACAGCCCCGTCTTCCCGGCCTCCGCCGGACTCGGTCCGCGCGCCTTCGGCTTCGACGGCGCCAACGGCACCTTCGTCTTCGCCGACCCCGACCGCGAACTGGCCTTCGCGTACGTCCAGAACGCCGGCTCGCGCACCATCGGCCGCATGAACGACCGGGCCCACCGCCTCGTCGCCGCCGTGTACCGGTCGCTCGGGGGAACCGTGAGCGGGGCGTGACCCGAGGCGGCGCGAGGCCCGCGCTCTAGCGGTTTTCCAGGGCCCGTGAAGGGCGCTTTGAGCGGCCGCTGCGAGCGTGACGGCTCCCAGCCGACCCCTTCGCGGAGGAAACATGGCCAACGCCGGCGCCAACGCCCCTGCCCACACCGACGCACGCACCGCCCTCGTCACCGGAGCCACCAGCGGAATCGGCCTGGAGATCGCCACCCGGCTGGCCCGCGCCGGCCACCGCGTCTTCCTGGGCGCCCGCACCGCCGACCGGGTGGAGCGGACCGTCGCCGCACTGCGCTCCGAAGGGCTGGACGTGGACGGCCGGAGCCTGGACGTGACCTCCCGCGAGGACATCACCGCCTTCGTCCGGGCCGCGACCGAGCGCTTCGGCCCGGTGGGCATCCTCGTCAACAACGCCGGCCGCTCCGGCGGCGGCGTGACCCGCGAGGTCCCCGACGAGCTCTGGCTCGACGTCATCAACACCAACCTCAACAGCGTGTTCCTGATGACGAAGGACGTCCTCAACCACGGCGGCATGCTGGAGCAGGGCTGGGGACGGATCATCAACATCGCCTCCACCGGCGGCAAGCAGGGCGTCCTGCACGGTGCCCCCTACTCGGCGTCCAAGCACGGAGTCGTCGGCTTCTCCAAGTCCCTCGGCCTGGAGCTGGCCCGGACCGGGGTCACGGTCAACGCCGTCTGCCCCGGCTTCGTCGAGACCCCGATGGCCGCCCGGGTCCGTGAGACGTACGCCGGCCTGTGGGACGTCACCGTCGACGAGGCCCACGCCCGCGTCAGCGCCCGCGTGCCGGTCGGCCGGTACGTGCTGCCCGAGGAGGTGGGCGCGATGGTCGACTACCTCGTCGGCCCGGGCGCCGCCTCCGTCACCGCGCAGGCCCTCAACGTCTGCGGCGGCCTGGGCAACTACTGACCGGCCGCCCACCCCCTCCACACTTCCCGCGCGCACGCGCCGTCATCACGACCGAAAGGACACGCACCGCTCATGGAGAACACGGCCGAGCTGTACCTGGACCTGCTGGAAAAGGTGGTCACCAACCTCGTCTACGAGGATGCCCCGATCCCCAACGAGTGGTTCCCCGAGCAGGAGTTCCGCCCGGAGAACCGGGAGACCGGCACCGACTGGCCGAGCGTCGCGCACACCATGGTGGGCCTCAAGCGGATCCGCAACATCCGCACCCTCCTCGACCAGGTCGTCGCCGACGGCGTACCCGGGGACTTCATCGAGACCGGCGTCTGGCGCGGCGGCGTCTGCATCTTCGCCCGCGGCTACCTCAAGGCCCACGGGATCACCGACCGGACCGTCTGGCTCGCCGACTCCTTCGAGGGCATCCCGGACACCGGCGAGGACGGCCACCCCATGGACCGGGAGATGGCCCTGCACCGCTGCAACGGCGTGCTCGGGGTCACCGCCGACACCGTGCGGGAGAACTTCGGCCGCTACGGACTCCTCGACGACCAGGTCCGCTTCCTTCCGGGCTGGTTCAAGGACACGCTGCCGACAGCCCCCGTGGAGCGCCTCGCGGTGCTGCGCCTCGACGGCGACCTGTACGAGTCCACGCTGGACGCGCTCGACAACCTCTACCCGAAGCTCTCCACCGGCGGCTTCGTCGTGATCGACGACTACTTCATCCCGGCCTGCCGCAAGGCCGTGGACGAGTTCCGCGAGAGGCACGGCATCACGGACGAGATCGAGGCCATCGACGAGTACAGCGTCTTCTGGCGCCGCTCCGCCTGATCGGGCCCACGTCCTACGCACACGCCATCGGCCTCCAGGATCTCCCAGGATCCTGGAGGCCGATCGCGTGGTCAGGCGGTGCCCGCGACGGTCAGGCGGCGGCGGTGCGGGCCGCCAGCTCCAGCGTCGTACGGCTGTTCCTGCCGAGCACCTCGCGCAGGTGCCGGCGTGCGTCGGCCACCGTGGCCCCCGCACCGAGGACCGCCTCCACGGCGCCGGGGTCGATCACCACCGTGTGCTCGGCCGTGACCCGGGCGCCCGCCCCGGAGTCGGTGAACTCCCAGACACCGCTGTGCCCGAGCAGCAGCCGCGGCGGCACCAGCTGCTTGTAGGCGATCCGCTCCCCGGGGCGGCAGACGCGCACCGACCGGGTGGTGTGCGCCGCCCCGTCGGCGGTGACGGTGTCCATCTCCATCTCCTGCACCCCGGCGGCGTCCTCCGTCAGCTCCACCCGGCCCACATGGGGCAGCCGCTCGGGCCACAGGTCCGCGCGGTGCACGAACGCGTAGGCCTCCTGCGCGGTGCAGTCCAGGGTGACGGTGTCGGAGAAGGAGAACACCAGGTCGCCGGCGTCCGCGCCGAGTTCGGCGATGCGGGCCAGAGCCGCCAGTTCCAGCGGGCTGTTGCGGTCCAGCGCGGCGTTGATCCACTCCACGGTGTCCGGGTCGTCGCCGACCGCCGTGAAGTCGTGCAGCAGCACGATGTCCGTGCCGCCGTCCTCACGCACCTCGAAGATCCACTCACCGCCCATCGAGGCGATCGGCGCGGCGCTCTCCTCCTGATCGAACCGGATCCGCAGGTTCAGCGGGTCCAGGGTGCGGCGCGACACCCAGGTCTTGATCTCGCCCCCCACGGTGGCCCACAGCCGGAACCGCTCGAAGAGCTCGCCGCGCTCCAGGTAGTGCGCGGCGACGCTCGGCGCGAACACGGCCGGCCACCGGCCGACGTCGGCCGCGAGGTCGTACAGCGCCTGCGGCGGGGCGGTGGAGGTCAGGGTGTGCCGGGTGTGCCGACGCATGCCTCAGCCCGCCGCGGGGAGGGTGCCGTTGACGGAGTCCAGCAGCTCACGCGGGGTGGCGACCTTGTCCGGGACCTCCACCCCGTACTCGCGCTGGATGACGGCCGAGGTCTCCAGCAGCGCCAGCGAGTCGTAGCCCAGCTCCGTGAAGGCCGTGTCGAGGATGTCCCCGTCGAGCTGGCCGCCCTCGCTGCCGGCGGACTCCGACAGGATCCGGCGCAGGTCGTCCAGGGTCATCGTGGTGGTGGTCGGGTCGCTCATCGTTCCATCTCCTTGATCGTCACAGCTCGTTGCATCAGTGGTCGTACGTCCGGACGACAGCGGCCGAGTTGAAGCCGCCCGTGCCCCGGGCGAGGACGAGGGCCGTCGCCAGCCGCGCCTCCCGGGGGGCCTTGCGGACCACGTCGACGCCGTACTCCTCCGGCACGTCGTCGGTGTTCGCGGTCGGCGGGATCACGCCGTCGCGCAGCGACAGCAGCGCCGCCACCACGTCCAGCGGACCGCCCGCCGAGTGCAGCCGCCCGGTCAGCGCCTTGGGCGCCGTCACCGGGACGCCGTGGGCGCCGAACACCTCGCGCAGGGCCTCCGCCTCGCCCCGGTCCAGGGCGGGCAGGCCCGCCGAGTCCGCGAAGACGACGTCCACTTCGGCCGGGGCGGTGCCGGCCTCGGCCAGCGCGAGTTCGACGGCGCGGCGCAAAGCCGGCGGCCGCGGCGATCCGGGCGGCGGGTCGAACGTGGAGGCCTGCCCCGCGAGTTCGCCGTACACCCGGGACACACCGCGCCCGCGGGCCGCGTCCGCGTCCTCCAGGACCAGGATCGCGGCGCCCTCCCCGGGCACGTGGCCGCTCGCCGTCCGGTCGAAGGGCCGGTACTCGCCGGAGGCGGCCACCCGGCCACCCGACCACTGCGCGGCCCAGCCCCACGGGTCCAGCGCCGAGTCCGCGCCGCCGGTGACGACGAGCTTCGCCTCACCGCGGCGAAGGGACCGCCGGGCGTGACCGAGGGCGTCCAGCCCGCCGGCCTGCTCGGCGACGAGCGCCTTGCCCGGGCCGCGCAGCTGGTGGCGGATGGAGATCTGGCCGGTGTTGACGGCGTAGAACCAGGCGAAGGACTCGTACACGCTGACGAACTGCGGCCCCTTGGACCACAGCTTCGCGAACTCACGGTGGGTGAACTCGAAGCCGCCGAACGCGTTGGCGGTGATCACGCCCATGTCGTAGTCGGCGAGCGCGCCCGGGTCCACGCCACCGTCGGCCAGGGCCCGCTCGGCGGCGGTCAGCGCGAACCGGGTGGACCGGTCGGTCTGCGGCAGCAGCCGGTTCGGCAGGTGCGCCGACGGGTCGAAGTCCCGTACCTCGCCCGCCTGCCGGGCCGGATAGCCGGAGGCGTCGAACGCGGTGATGTCGGCGATGCCGCTGCGGCCCTCCAGGGTCGCGGACCAGAACTCCTCCGTGTCCGCTCCGTTGGGGGCGACCACGCCCAGCCCCGTGAACACCGTGGTCGTCATGACACTCCTTCCGGCCGCCGCAGCAGCATCGCGCTCTGGAAACCGCCGAACCCGCTGCCCACGGTCAGCACGGTGTCCACGCGCTGCTCGCGGGCGGTCAGCGGCACGTAGTCGAGGTCGCACTCGGGGTCGGACCGGTACAGGTTGGCGGTGGGCGGCACCACGTTGTGCTGCATGGCGAGCGCGCACGCCGCGATCTCCACGGAGCCGATCGCCCCCAGGGAGTGGCCCACCATGGACTTGATCGAGCTGATCGGGGTGCGGTAGGCGTGGTCGCCCAGCGCGCGCTTGAACGCGGCCGTCTCGTGCCGGTCGTTCTGCACGGTCCCCGAACCGTGGGCGTTGACGTAGTCGATCGCGTCGGGGTTCAGCCGCGACTGGTCCAAAGCGACCCTGATGGCCTCGGCCATCTCCCGGCCGTCCGTCTTCAGACCGGTCATGTGGTAGGCGTTGAGCCGCGTGGCATACCCGCTGACCTCGGCGTAGATCGTCGCGCCGCGCGCCCGCGCCCGCTCCAGCCCCTCCAGTACGAACACGGCCGCGCCCTCGGCCAGGACGAAGCCGTTGCGGGAGGCGTCGAAGGGGCGGGAGGCGTGCGCGGGGTCGTCGTTGCGGTTGGTGGTGGCCTTGATCGCGTCGAAGCTGGCCACCACGACCGGGGTGACCGGGGTGTCGGCCGCTCCGGCCAGCATCACGTCGGCGCTGCCGTCCGCGATCAGCTGGACGGCGTTGCCGACGGCGTCCAGCCCGGAGGTGCAGCCGTTGGACACCAGGGCCACCGGGCCCTCAGCGCCCACCGTCCAGGCGACCTCGGCGGGCATCTTCCCGGGGGTCAGGTAGTCGTACATGTGCGGTGACAGGTAGCCGGGATCGACCTCCCACTGCCGTCCGGCGTCGGACAGCACCAGGTACTCGCGCTCCAGGCTGGTCGCGGCGGCGACGGCGCTGCCCAGGCTCACGCCGACCCGGGACGGGTCGAGCGCTCCGAAGTCGAGGCGGCTGTCCGACACCGCGTCACGGGCGCAGACCACGGCGAGCTGCGTCGCCCGGTCCATTCTGCGGACCTCCCGCGGGGTGAGCCCTTCGGCCCCCGCGTCGAAGTCGCACTCGCCCGCGAGCTGGGAGCGGAAGGGGGTGGGGTCGAAGAAGCTGATCCGGCGGGTCGCGGTACGACCCGCGGCCAGCAGGGACCAGAACTCCTCCGTGCCGCTTCCTCCCGGTGCGCGCACCCCCATACCGGTTATCACGACACGACGGGACATCGAATCGGTTTCCTTCTCGAAGAGGTACTCGGTGGGACCGGGAGAAACCCGGCCGGATCTCTTGGTAGGCGCAGGCGGTCAACCTCGGCTCAAGGGGCGCTAGATGTGCGCTCAGGACGGACGGGGGTCCAGCGGTTCTCTAGTGCCGCGGGGCAGCGTCCGTGCGATGAAGATCCTCTTTATCACCGGGGGGAGTCCGGCGACCGTCTTCGCCCTCGCCCCGCTCGCCTCGGCGGCCCGTCTCGCCGGCCATGACGTCCTCGTCGCGTCCCCGCAGGACATGGCCCCCTACGTCACGGGCACGGGGCTGCCGGTCCTGCCCGTCACCGACGGGACCATGCGCCGGTTCATGTTCGAGGACCGCGCCGGGCGCGAACTGTCCATCCCCGACGACCCGCAGGAGCGGATCCGCTTCAACGGGGAGGGGTTCGGACGCCTGGCCGCCGCCTCGCTGCCCCGGCTGCGTGCCCTGGCCGCCGACTGGAGCCCGGACCTCGTGGTCGGCGGGTCGCTGTGCTACGCGGCGGCCCTGCTCGCCCACGAGCTCCGCGTTCCGTGGGTACGGCACACCTGGGACCTCGGCGAGCCGCCCGGGATGGACGCCGGGGCGGCCGCCGAGCTGTCCGCCGAACTCGGCGGGGCCGGCCTGGAGGGGCTGCCCGTGCCAAAACTCTGGGTGGACATCTGCCCGCCGTCGCTGCGCGCCGCGGACCTGGCCCCGGGCCCGCGGCAGTCGATGCGGTTCGTCCCCGCCAACCTGCGCCGGCCGCTGGAACCGTGGATGCTGCGCAGGCCGGACCGGGCCAGGGTGTGCGTCACCGCCGGGAGCCGGGTCTCCGGGCCGGACGGGGTGGCCGAACTGGTCGACCTCGCCCGGACGGTGGAGGGACTCGACGGGGAGCTGGTGGTGGCCGCCCCGCAGGACGTGGCCGACGCGCTCACCGAAGCGGTGCCCGGAGTCCGGGCGGGCTGGTTCGCGCTGGACACCCTGCTGGCCACGTGCGACCTGATCGTCCACCACGGCGGCGGACAGACCGCCATGACCGCCCTGCATGCCGGCGTGCCCCAGCTGCTGGTCCCCACGATCCCGAAGATGCTGGAGCCGTGCCGCCGCATCGAGGCCCGCGGCGCCGCCGTGGTGCTCGCCGACGGTGAGCAGTCCGGTGCCCGGATCGCCCGCGCGGCGGGCACCCTGCTGGCGGGCCCCGGCCCCCGGGAGCGGGCAGCGGAGATCGGGCGGGAGATCGCCGCGCAGCCGGCCCCGGCACAGGTGGTCTCGGTACTGGAATCGCTGCGGGCGTGACCCGCACGTACGCGACGGCCCCGCCCGGCCGGGCGGGGCCGTCGTCGGCTCAGGTCCGGTGCCCGGCCCGCGCCTCGCGGGCCACGGCGCTCACCGTACGGTCCAGGGCCTCGTCCAGGGCGGTACCCGCCCGCCACCCCGTGGCGGCCGTGAAGGCCGAAGGGTCGACCTCCAGACTGCGGAAGTCGGTCGGGTCCGCGTGCGCGGGCGGCTCCACCGACACCACCGGTACCGGCTCGGCTCCCGTGTGGCGTGCCACGGCGCACGCCACCGCGCCGAACACCTCGCCCAGCGGCAGCGCCCGGCCCGTACCGACCAGGAAGTGGCGGCCGGACAGCGCCTCGGCGTGCCCCAGCGCCGCCGTGAACGCCCGGGCGGCGTCCTCCACGTACAGCAGGTCGCGGCGGACCGTGCCGTCGTGCCACATCGTCAGCGGCTCCCCGGCCAGCGCCCGCCGGATCATGGTGGACACCACCCCGCGGTCGTCGGCCGTCGGGCAGCCGGGCCCGTACACGGGCGGCAGCCTGAGGCTGACGGCCCGCGCCAGGCCCTGCGCCGCGGCCTGCTTCAGCAGGGACTCGGCGGCGTGCTTCTGCCGGTCGTAGACCCCTTCCGGGCGGTCCGGCTCCGATCCGTCGATTCGCTCGGCCGCCACCCGCCCCACCTGGGTGTTGCTGCCCGGGAACACGACGGCGGGCGGGCCCGTACGGTCGGAGGGCCGCTCGGCGAGCACCGCCACCAGGTCCCGGACCAGGCCCACGTTGACCCGCTCCGCCTCCTCGTCGTCCTCGGACAGCCGCCAGCCCGACGCGCCACGGATGCGCGCGGCGAAGGGCAGCACGGCGTCGGCGCCCGCCACCGCCCGGGCCAGGACGTCCCGCGAGGTGAGATCGCCCGTGAGCACCTCCACCCGCCCGGCGATCCCCTCCGGGAGCGGGACCGGCCGCCGGGAGACCGCGCGCACCCGGACGGTACGGTCGGCGGCCAGCGCCCGGACGACGGCCGAGCCGAGGAAGCCCGACGCCCCGAGCACCACCACCCGCGCCGGCGCGCTCACCGCCCGCCTCCACCGGAGGCGCCGGCGCCGGACGGCACGCAGTCGGCGTACGACGGCAGCAGCCCGGCCTCGCGGGCGGCGGCCAGCGTCGGCGCCACCCGGTCGCGCTCGGACAGCACCGGGTCGCTCCCGCCCGGCAGCTCCAGGCCGAGCGCGGGGTCCAGCGGGTGCACGGCCCGCTCCCGGTCGGCCCGATAGGCCGCCGACAGCAGGTACACCATCACGGTGTCGTCCTCCAGCGCGGCGAACAGGTGCCCCACGCCCGGCGGCAGATAGAGCGCGGTGCCCGCCTCCGGGGAGAGCTCCACCCGCTCGCTGCGTCCGAAGGTGGGCGAGCCGAGCCGGAGGTCGACCACGACGTCCAGGGCCCGGCCGCCGGTGCAGAGCACGTACTTGGCCATCGACCCCGGTGTCGCCGTGTAGTGCACCCCGCGCACCACTCCGCGGCGCGACCGGCTGGTGCTGACCTGGGCGACCGGGAACAGCGGGCCGCCCAGCGCCGCGCCGAAGGCGGCCTCCTGATGCGGTGAGCGGAACGAGCCGCGCTCGTCGTGGAAGACGTCGGGCTCGAAGGCGTACGCGCCCTCGACCGCCAGCTGACGGGCCTTCACGCGACACCGCCGGGCCGGGTGGCGACGAACAGCCCCGGGCCGTAGAGCTCGTGCCGCACGTACGAGGGCTCCAGACCGGCCCGCAGGAAAGCGTCCCGGTACTCCGTGCGCTCGAACAGGGTCATGACGTGCGTGTCGGTGAAGTGCTCGATGCCGGCGAGGGGGTCGGCGACGGTGTAGTGCACCTCCATCCGGCTGTTCCGGCCGTCGCGGACGGTGTGGGAGACCCGGGAGATGGTGCGCTCCCCGGACCGGACCACGTCGGCGCCGACCCAGCCGGGCCGGAAGCTCTCCGGGCACCACCAGGGTTCGACGACGAGGACGCCGCCGGGCTCCAGGTGCGCGGCCAGGTTCGCGATCGCCGCGTCCAGGTCGGCGGCGGTCTCCAGGTAACCGACGGAGCTGAACATGCACGTCACGGCGGAGAAGGTGCGGCCGAGCCGGAAGTCGCGCATGTCGCCCTGCGTCAGCGGGACCCCGGGGTTGAGGCGGGCGGCGACGGCGAGCATGTCGGCGGACAGGTCCACCCCGGCCGTGTGGCCGAAGTGGCCCGCGTGCTCGGCCAGATGGGAGCCGGTGCCGCAGGCGACGTCCAGCAGCGACCCCGCGGCCGGCGGCACCGGGGTGCGCTGCCCGACGAGTTCGCGCACGACGGCGGCCTCGGCCCGGTAGTCCTTGCCGCGGCCGTGGTAGAAGTCGTGGTAGACGTCGGCGCGGTGGTAGATGAGGGTGTCCGTGCTGGCGGGCATGGTGTGCCTTTCGATCGGGCGGTGGGAGCGGCGGCTAGGGGGTGTCGTCGAAGTAGCGTCGGCCGCTTGCGAGGGACCTTCGCGGTCACAGCACTGGGGCGTGTTGCGAAAGTCCCGTCTGGCTCGCGGCGCCTGGCACGGCACCTCGCCGCGTTGTCGGGATCGCCCGCGTACGACCGGTACGCGGGCGACCCTCCGCCTTGCGAGGCACCGCACCAGACACCGCGAGCACCGCCCTGCGGGCGGACGACGCCACTTTCGCAACACGCCCTAGAGGGCCCGAAGGACCTCGTGGAGCGCGTCGATGACCTTGTCCTGCACGGCTTCCGGCAGCGACGGGTACATGGGCAGCGAGAAGATCTCCCCGGCCAGCCGTTCGGTGACCGGCAGCGAGCCGGCCTCCACACCGAGGTGGGCGAAGCCGCGCATCGTGTGGACCGGCCACGGATAGCTGATGTTGAGGGAGATGTCGTAGCGCTCCTTGAGGGCGCTGAGGATCTCGTCGCGGCGCGGGTGGCGCACCACGTACACGTAGTACACGTGCTCGTTGCCCGCGGCCGTGGCGGGCAGGGTCAGCCCGCCCGCCCCGCACAGGTCCGCGAGCCCCTCGGCGTAGCGCCGCGCCACCCGTCGCCGGCCCGCGACGTAGGCGTCGAGCCGGGTCAGCTTGCGGCGCAGGATCTCGGCCTGGACCTCGTCGAGCCGGCTGTTGTGGCCGGGCGTCCGCTCGACGTAGTACACCTCCTCCATGCCGTAGTACCGCAGCCGGCGCAGCGCGCGGTCGGTGTCGGCGGACCCGGTCAGGACGGCCCCGCCGTCGCCGTACGCCCCCAGCACCTTGGTCGGGTAGAAGGAGAACGCCGCGGCGTCGCCCATGGTCCCGGCCGGAGCCCCGTGGTGCCGGGCGCCGTGGGCCTGCGCGCAGTCCTCCACGATCGCCAGCCCGTGCCGGTCGGCCAGGCGCCGCAGCGGATCCATGTCCACGCACTGGCCGTACAGGTGCACCGGCAGCAGCGCCTTGGTTCGCGGGGTGATCGCGGCGGCCACCTGGTCGGTGTCCATCAGGTGGTCCTCGGCGCGGACGTCGACGAAGACGGGGACGGCGCCTGCCGCGTCGATCGCGACGACGGTCGGGGCGGCGGTGTTCGACACCGTGACGACCTCGTCGCCGCGGCCGACACCCAGGGACTCCAGTGCCAGCTGGACCGCGTTGGTGCCGTTGTCGACGCCGACGCAGTGGGGCAGGCCGTGGCGGGCGGCGAACTCGGCCTCGAACCCGCGCACGCTCTCGCCCAGCACCAGCCGGCCGCTTGCGAAGACCTGCTGGACGGCGTCGAGGATGTCCTCCCGCTCCGCCTCGTACTCCGGCAGGTAGTCCCAGACATGGGTGGTCACTCGTCGTCCTCCTTGTAGAAGCCCGCGAACGTCAGCAGGCTCCGGGCCTCGACGTTCAGGTGGTTGCCGTAGCGCACGAAGTCGGTGAGCTGGCGCAGGGTGATCCAGGCGTAGTCGTCGGGCACGTCCAGCGGGAAGCCGTCCGCGGCCTCGACCAGCAGGTAGCGGTTCTGCGCGTGGTAGAAGCGGCCGCCCTCCTCGGAGTGGACCCGGTCGAAGCGGATCCGCTCCGGGGGCGCGTCCAGCACCTCCGCGAGGAACCGCGGCCGGCGCTCCTCGGGCAGGCCGCGGTAGCTGTCGGGCTGGCACTGCACGGTCGGGGCCATCTCCACGCCGTCGAAGCCGCCCGTCTCCGTCCGGGCCTGCATCAGGACGTGCAGCACACCCCCGATCCGGCGGACCAGGAAGGCGATGACGCCCTGGCTGCGCGGTTCGAACATGGGCTGGTGCCAGCGCGCCACCTCCCGGCTGTCGGTCTCGACGGACACCCCGATGACGGCGAAGTGCAGGTCCCGGTCGTGGACCACGGCACCGTCGCGCCGGTTCCACCCGTCGACCTTGGTGAGCGGGATCAGCTGCCGGGTCAGCGTGCAGCGGTTCTTGGCCTCGGTGAACCAGCTCAGCAGGTGGGTGGTGTCGTGCAGGGCCACGTTGCCGGGCGCCCAGGACCGGGCCAGCGCGCCGCGGAAGGTGTCCGCGACCAGGTCGGCGTCGCGGTCGCGCCAGGAAGCGGCCCCGGCAAGCACCGTGCGGGTGTCCATGTTGACCAGGTTCGGCTCGCGCAGCAGCAGGGCGATCTGCTCGAAGTCCAACCAGCAGAAGTCCTCCAGCACGGGGACGTCGACGTCCGCGTCGACCTGCACGATCATGTTGCGGTTGCGCTTGGCCAGGAACCAGGACGCCTGCTCGGACTGCAGGACGTCCGACAGGACCCGCCCCGAACGCGGCGCCGTGAAGTACTCCAGGTAGGGGACCGACCTGCCGCCGTGCGCACCGGTGAAGTTGGAGCGGGTCGCCTGCACGGTCGGCGAGAGCTGGAGGCCGTTGACGTTGCCCGGCTCCATCTTGACCTGGAGCAGGAAGTGCGGGACGCCCGCGAACTCCTTGACCAGGATGCCGAGGACGCCCTGCTCGGGCTGGACGATGATCGGCTGCTGCCAGGCGCCCACCTCCCGGCCGGAGTCCGCGACGTCCAGCCCCTCGACGGTGAAGAACCGCCCGGTGCGGTGGACGAGGTTGCCGGAGTCGGGATCGGTGCGCCAGCCGTCGAGGGCTTCGAGCGGGATCCGATCCACCCGGTAGCCGTGGGCACGGCGCCGCCCCGCGTACCAGTCATGGAATTCAGCTATGCCGGAGAACACGCGGCCACCCTTCCGTGCGGAGAATCCCGTCCCATTCCCCGGAAGAATGCCTGCTTTCCGAGGAGAACAGCCTTTGTGCGGAATCGCATGGCGCCGATCCTGCCAGACGATTTTCCTTGTGGTCACCCCGCGCGGGCTTCTGTATTCCTTTACGAGCGGGACATGACCGGTATTCGAGCGGGGCCCGAGCGGCGGTCGGATCATCACAGGTCGGAGCCGACCGAAAGCCGCCCCGGGGCCCACCCGAGCGGGGTGGCGGCACCTCCCTCGCGAAGGACGGAAGACTGTGCAGCAATATCCCCAGGCAGGGCTGGCCGAGGACGCGTTCGCCGACGTCGCGCGCGCCTTCGAGGAGAACTTCGCGGCGGGCGAGGAGGCGGGCGCCGCCGTCTGCGTCTACCACCGCGGCCGCCCGGTGGTCGACCTCTGGGGCGGCTGGGCCGACCCCGACCGCGCCGACCCCTGGCGGGCCGGCACCGTGGGCGTCCTCGCCTCCCCGACCAAGGCGCTGGTCACCGCGGCCTTCCTGCACCTGTGGCAGGAACAGGGCCTCGACCTGGACGAGCCGGTCGCCGCGCACTGGCCGGAGTTCGCCGCCAACGGCAAGGCGGCCATCACCCCCCGCATGATCCTCTCGCACCGCTCCGGCGTGGTCTGCCTCGACCACGCCCCGCTGTCGCTGGCGGCCCTGCGTGCCCACACTCCGGTGGCCGAGGCGCTGGCCGCGGCCCGCCCCGAGTGGGAGCCCGACACCGCGCACGGCTACCACGCCACCACCTACGGGCACCTGCTGAGCGAACTCGTCCGCCGCCGCACCGGCCTGACCGCGGGCCGCTACTTCGCCCGCCACCTGGCGGGACCCCTCGGCCTCGACGCGTACATCGGGCTGCCCGCCGGCTCCGACGCCCACCTCGCCACCATGCTGGAGTCCAAGGCGGAGGCCCTGATGGCCGGCGCCGACCCCGGTGAGGTCGTCGAGCTGCGCGACCCCACCACGCTCACCTACCGGGCGACCATCGGCAGCATGTCCCAGGATCCGGCCGACCCGGCCGTCGAGGACCCCTCCTACGGCGGCCTCGCCAGCGCCCACGCCCTGGCCCGGCTCTTCGCCGCGCTCGTCGGAGAGGTCGACGGCATCCGCCTCATCGGCCAAGGCCTCACCGCCGAGCTGGCCCGACCGCACTCCAGCGGCACCTGCGAGGTCATGCTGACCCCCCTCACCTGGGGGCTCGGCGTACAGCTCGCGGACAGCGCGGTATTCCCCGCCGACGCGGGCCTGAAGAATTCCTTCGGGCTGAGCGGGGCCAACGGCGTCTTCACTTTCTCCGACCCCGATCGCGAGCTGGCATTCGGATACGTGCCGAATATGGGATCCGCGGTGATGGGCAGCATGGACGGCAGGGTCCGCAGGCTTGCCGAGGCCGTTTTCCGCAGCGTCGACCGAATTCTGTGAACCATCACACCGTCCGAATCTGAAGGAGTCCTCATGCGGATCCTGTTCCCCGCCGCGCCGGGATACGGGCTGATGCTGCCGCTCGTGCCGCTCGTCTGGGCGGCGCGCGCGGCGGGCCACGAAATCCTGGTCGCCACCACCGCCCACATGGCGAAGGCGGCCGCCTGGGCGGGAGCGCCCGTGGTCGACGTGTTCCCCCTCCGCGACGTCGGCGAGGACCTGGTCGCCGGACCCGCCGCGCCCGGGTGCGACGACGGTCCCGGACTGCCCGAGGGGTACTGGGAACTCGCCCGCGCCATGCGGCCGTTCGAGCTGTTCACCCTCGCGATGACGCGGGGCACCGTCGAGGCTGGCCGGGACTTCGGTGCCGACCTCGTCGTCTACTGCTCCGACCACCAGGCCGGCAAACTGGCCGCCGTCGCCCTCGGCGTGCCCGCACTGGAGGTCGGCAACCGGGTGTCCTGGTCGATGCGCGATCCGGGGGTGCGCGAGGCCGCGCGGACCAACGCCCGCTTCGGTGTCGTCGCCGACGACAGCCCCGTCGTCCTGCGGCTGCGGGAGGAACTCGGCCTCGGCGAACGCGAACCGGACCTCCTCGGCCGGATCGACCCGCGCGCCCCCAGCCTCGGCGGCCTGGAGCACGAGGAGGCCGACCCGCACGACGGCGTGCCCTGGCTGCCGATGCGCTACGTGCCGTACAACGGCGGGGCCGTGCTGCCCGACTGGGCACTGCGCAAGGCCGCCAGGCCCCGCATCTGCCTCACCCTGGGCACCGTCGCCCCCCTGCTGCCGGGCGGCACCGACGCCCTACGGCTGCTGATCGACGCGCTCGCCGCGCTGGACGCGGACGTGGTCCTCGCCGACGACGAGACCGACCTGAGCACGCTGGGCCCGCTGCCCGCCAACCTCATCCCGGCCGGCTTCGTACCGCTCTCCGGGATCCTGCGCGACTGCGCGCTCGTGGTCCACCACGGAGGGTCGGGCACCACCGCGGCCGCCCTGCACTACGGCGTGCCGCAACTGCTCGTCCCCAGCGGCGCGGACAACGAACTGTGCGCCCGCCGGGTGACGGAGCGCGGGGTGGGCCTCGCCGTGGCACCGGCGACGGCTGACCCCGCCGGGATCGCAGCGGCCGCGGCGCGGCTGCTGACGGAGGAGTCCTTCCGGCACGCCGCCCGCCAGGTCCGCCAGGAGATGGCCGGACAGCCGTCCCCGGCCGAACTGATCGACCGGGTCACCGCAGGCGTGGCGGCCTGAGGGGCCGGTGTCGCGGTGCGCGCGCGAACGCCCGCGGGCGGGGCACCCCTTCAGGTGCCCCGCCCGCGTTCCGTCATCTCCCGCGGTGCCCGCCGCGGCGTCAGCCGCGCACACCGGACCGGTCCAGTGCGGCCATCGCCCTTTCCAGCACCGTGATCCGCTCCTCGGTACTGCCGGCCATCGAGGAGATCATGATGCCGAGCGTGGTGACGCCCGCCTCCGCGTACTGCCGCATCCGCTCCGCGACCCGCTCCACCGGCCCGGTCAGCGCGGTCAGCTCCACGAACCCGGCCGGCACCGCCGCCGCGGCTCCCGCCCGGTCTCCCGCGCGCGCCAGCCGGCCCACCTCGGCGGCCCCCGCCCCGAAGCCCAGCCGCGTCGCCAGCGCGATGTAGAAGTTCCGCTCGGGCGCCCCGATGCCCATGAGGTAGGCGTAGTGGGCCCGCAGCAGGTCGACGCACGCGCCGGTGTCCTCGCCGATCGCAGTCGCCAGGCAGGGCATCACGTCGAAGCCGGCCATCGGCTTCCCGGCCCGCGCCCGGCCCGCCTCGATGTGCGTGACCGACTCGGCAACCTGCTCGGGAGCGGCGAAGACCCCGATCCACCCGTCGGCGATCTCCCCGGCCAGCGCCAGGTTCCCCGGCCCGACCGCCCCCAGGTACACGGGTACGGGCGCACCCGCCGGTTCGGTGATCACGTGCAGCGGTGCCGCGCCGGAGCCGGAGGAGGGCAGCCGGTAGTGCCTGCCCTCGTAGCGGACCGGCTCACCCGTCAGGGCCCGCCGTACGATCTCCACGTACTCGCGGGTGCGGGCCAGCGGCTCCGCGAACGGGACCCCGTACCAGCCCTCCGAGACATCCGGGTTGGACACTCCCAGGCCCAGCCGGAACCGGCCGCCCGAGAGCGACTGGAGGGTCGCGGCGGTCAGCGCGGCCAGTGCCGGGCTGCGGGCGGGGATCTGCATCACGGCGGAGCCGAGCGCGATCCGCCCGGTGCGCCCCGCGACGAGCCCGAGCACGCTGGCGGCGTCCGAGCGGTAGCCCTCGGGGGCCAGCGCCACGTCGTAGCCGAGCCTTTCGGCCGCCACGGCCAGGTCCGCGGCGCCCTGGTAACTCAGGTTCACGCCAAGCTTCACGGTCTGTCGTCCTCTCAGATCAGCAGGTGGGCGCCGCCGTCGGCCAGCACCACCTCGCCGGTGGTGTAGGCCGCCCGGTGCAGGCCCACCACCAGCTCGGCGACGTCTTCCGGGGTGCCGGTGCGGCGCAACGGCACGGCCTCGCGCACCCGCTCGCGGATCTCGGTGAAGGTCTCCGTCCACGGGGTGTCGACGAGCCCGGGGGCGATGGCGTTCACCCGCACCTCCGGGCCGACGGAGGCCGCCAGCAGCCGGGTCATGTGGTTGACGGCGGCCTTGCTGACCGCGTACGGGATGGAACTGCCGGCGGGCCGGACGCCGGCGACGGAGGAGATGTTGACGACGTGGCCGGCGCCCGACGCGCGAAGGAGGGGCATCGCGGCCACGGTCGTCTGCCAGGTTCCGACGACGTTGACACCGAGGATGGTGCGCCACACGTCCCCGGTGACCGCATCGAGATCCGCGTGGGGGATGCCCCGTGTGACGCCGGCGTTGTTGACGAGCAGGTCGAGGGCGCCGTACTCCCCGGCGACCTCGTCCAGCAGCCGCCGCACCTGCTCCTCGTCGGAGATGTCGGCCTGGACGAAGCGCGCGTCGGGCAGGGACTCGGCCAGCCGGCGGCCCGCGTCGGCGCTCCTGGCGGCGTTGACCACGACCGTCATCCCCTCGGCGGAGAGTCTGCGGGCGACGGCGGCCCCGATCCCGGACGAGGATCCGGTCACCAGGGCGACGGTTTTGCGGGACATGGCGGGGGTTTCTCCCTTCGGAGGGGGACCGGCCGGCGCGGGGCGGCCGCTCAACGGGCCGCGGGCTGGGCGTGCTGGACGTGCTGGTCGTGCTCGACGCGGCGGGAGCGGTTGCGGACGGACCCGTCCGTGATCTCCAGTACGTCGCGGACCAGGCAACTGGGCCCGACCTGGGGTTCCTTGACCCCGGGGCGGACGGTGAGCACCAGCGCGTAGAACACGGCGTCGAAGTCGCCGTCCTCCCGCGGGCTGAGGTCGATCATGTTGAACCAGTGCCGGCGCTGCACCGGGTCGTCGGCGAACCGCTCGTGGAAGGAGTGCAGTTCGGCGACGATGCCGGCCGGGGTACGGGCCGGGGGGACTCCGGGGGTGTGCTGGAACTCGCCGTCCTCGGTGAAGGTGTCGGCGTACTCCTCGAACCTCCCGCCGTCGAGGAACTGGACCTGGCGGGCGTAGTGCTGCCCCACCGCGGCGTAGAGGTCGGCGAAACGGCTGACGGCGGACGTCATCGGGTACTCCAGACGGCTCGGGTACGGCGGAGCGGGCGCCCGGGCACAGTTGCTGCTTGTCGTCGTGCACGGGCGCCCGCGAGCGTCGCCGATCCTGCGAGCCGTTCCTCAAGGCCCGCTTGAAACGCCGTCCAGCGGGTGCCGGGGGCCGGCCGGCGAGGTGTCATCTGTGGCAGGCGTGGCAGGCGTGGCAGGCGTGGCAGGCGCGTATCAGGCGTGGCAGGCCAGCGGAGCCCCCCGGTAGGCGGCCATCTCCTCGAACACCGTGTCCATCTCGGCGATGACGGCCGCCATGTCCAGTGCCCCGCCGTGCGCCCGGCCCCGCTCCTCGGCGAACGCGCGGTACAGATTGGGGACGATCCGCTCCGGATCGAGCAGCCCGGCGAAGGGGCCCAGATCTGCCTCCCGGGCCACCTCCGGCGCCGTCAGGCCCGCGGACACGCCCTGCCGGGCCAGTTCCTGCAGCCACCGCAGGTACGCCTCCGTGGTGTCGAGCACCTCGATGCCGCCGACGACCCCGTGCCCGGCCACCACCACCGCGGGGTCGAGCGCCCGCATCCGCGCGACGGCCCGCAGCGAACCGGCCACCGAGCCCATCGGCAGGAACGGCGTCACCCCCGACATCACCACGTCCCCGGTGAACAGCACCCGCCGCTCGGGTACCCATACGGCGGTGTCGTTCGTGCTGTGGGCCACCTCCAGGTGGATCAGGCGGGCCGTCACCGAACCCACGTGCAGCGTGAGTTCGTCGCGGTAGGTGACCTCGGGGAGCACGACCTCCAGCGCCCCCCACTCCACCTCTGGCCACAGCCCGGTCAGGTGCAGGCCGGCCGCGGCCATCTCCCGGCGTGTTTCGTGGTGCGCGTGCACGACCGCCTCCGGGAACACGAAGTTGCCGAAGGTGTGGTCCCCGTGCGAGTGGGTGTTGACCACCGCGTAGGGGACCGGCCGGCCCTGCGCCACGACCGCTGACCGCAGGCTGCGGGCGCGTGCCTCGGTGGCCGCGGTGTCGACCAGGACGGACCGGCCCCCGGAGACGATGAGCCCGGCGTTGTTCACGCACCAGCTGCCGTCCGGCTGGACGTAGGCGAACACCCCGTCGGCGACCTCGCCGAGCACTCCTGCCCTGTCGGGTCCGCCGGCGCTCATGTCAGGACGTATTCGCGCAGCGACAGGTCGGTGGCGTTCGACAGCAGCTCCTGGTGGAGGCTCTGGAGGCGACTGGAGGGCTCGACGCCGAGCTCGCTGATCAAGGCCTTCCGCAGGTCGCGGAAGACCTCCAGGGCGCGCCAGCCCGACCCCGACCGCTGGTGGGCGATCATCAGACAGGCGGCCAGCTTCTCGTGCAGGGGATGCTGTTCCACGAGCTTGCGCAGTTCCGGTACGAGACTTGCGCTCTTACCGAGCCAGAGATCGGCGAGAATTCGCTGCTCCAGAACGCGCATTCTTACTTCGTTGAGGCCCATGAGTTCCATGGAGAGCACCCGGCCCACGGGTACGTCCATCAATGCCGGACCGCGCCACAATTCCAATGCCTTGTGGAGGTGTTTCGAGGCGGCCTCGGCGTCCCCGCGCTCCAGCGCGTTGTCTCCGGATCCAGCCAGTGACTCAAATTCGACCAGGTCGAACGACTTCGGCTTGACGGAGAGCTGATAGCCGTTGAAGCGGGTGGCCAGTAGGTCCTTCGGGGTGCGCTCGGAGCCCTCGGGCAGGGCTTCCACGATGAGTCTGCGCAGGTGGAGGACGTAGGTCTGCAGGGTGGTCATTCCACTGCGGGGGATGTCCTCACCCCACACCTCCTCCATCAGGGTCGGCACCTGGACGACCCGGCCGCAGCGCAGGGCGAGGAGGGCGAGCAGTTGCCGCGGTTTTCCCGCGGTGGGAACGATGGACTGTCCGTTGATTTCGACGCTCAATGATCCGAGGATGCTGATTTCCGCGAAGGGTAGCGATCCGGACGGTCGAGAGGAATCGATTGACATTCTGTAAAACCCCCGATGGCAAGATCGGGCCATGCGTGGGGAGCCGGCCCGACGTCTCGCCAGGCTACGACTTCGGCAACCCAAGATCAAGTAAAGTATGAGCGGTCGGAGAGGTTCCGGATCGGTCATTGTGTACGTCGGATTCACATCTCGCAGCCCGGCGTGATAAAGCGCGCGGGGGCGTTGATCGGGTGCCTTCGCGATCCGTACCGACCGGTCTCCATGCCGGTCCTCCGCCTGCGCCGCCAACCGCCACCCGTGCGCTGTGACATATGTCCCACACGGCGCCGGCGGCTCTAGCCGGGCTGTAGCCGTGCCCTAGGCGACCTGTAGCGGTGCCCGATCGGCTCGGCCGACGTTGGCTCCCCGTACCGACCGCGAGGAGAGCCGGCCCATGCCCCAGCAGACACGTCCAGCGCCCGAACCGGCCCTCGCTGCCGGGGAAGCGGTCGCCCTCGCCGCCGAGCGTGCCGAAGCCGCCGAAGCCGCACGCGCGTTGGACCCGGACGTCGTACGGGCGCTGCTCGACGCCGGTTTCGCCCGCCACTTCGTGCCGGTCGGCCACGGGGGCCGCGGCGGGGGCTTCGGCGGCCTCGTCGACGCGGTCACCGCGATCGGGGCGTCCTGTCCGGCCACCGCCTGGTGCGCCTCCATCGCCCTGAGCCTGTCCCGGATGGCCGGATTCCTGCCCGAGGAGGGCCGCAAGCGCCTCTGGCAGGACGGCCCGGACGTTCTCGTCGTCGGCTCGGTCTCGCCGCGCGGCCGCGCGCTTCCGGCGGACGGGGGCTGGCAGCTGACCGGCACCTGGCCCTACGTCAGCGCCGTCGAGCACTCCGACTGGGCGCTCGTGCTGGGCCTGGCCAAGACCCCCGACGCCCCGAGCGAGCGGCGGATCTTCGCCATACCGCGCTCCGCCTACGGCATCGAGCGGACCTGGTCCGACATCGGCATGCGGGCCACCGGCAGCCACACGCTCACCGTCGACGACCTCCACGTGCCGGGGGAGATGTCCTTCCCGGTGGACGACCTGATGGCCGGCCGCCCCTCAGCCGAGCGTGCCGTCGGCGGCGAAACCGCACAGGGTGTACCGCTCGCCGCCGTGAACGGACTGTTCTTCTGCCTGCCGATGCTCGGTGCGGCCGAGGGCGCCCTCGCGCACTGGTCGGCGTACGCGCAGGACCGGCTGCGCGCCGAGCGCCCGGGAGTGCCCGGACCCGGCCGCGCCTTCTACGAGGAGACCCTTGCCCGGGCGGCAGGTGAGGTGGACGCCGCCCGCCTGCTGCTGGAACGTGTCGCGGCGGTGGCGGACTCCGGCCGGGAGATCACCGCACTGGAGACGGCGCGGGCCCAACGGGACTGCGCGCTGGTGGCCGACCTGCTGGTCGGAGCCGTGGACCGGCTGTTCCGCGCCTCCGGGACGGCCGGGCACAGCGAGAGCTCGCCGCTCCAGCGGCTGTGGCGGGACGTGCACTCCGCCGCCGGCCACATCGTGCTGCAGTTCGGGCCCAACGCGAGCGCGTACGCCGCCCAGGCGCTGCCGGCGGGCCCGCCCGAGCGGTAGCCGCCGCGCTCCGCGGGTCTCCTGCGGACCCGCTCCCGCGGTGCCAGCGCGTACGCCTGCTGCGCGCTGCTCTTTCCGCGCGCTCTGCTTCCCGCGCGTTCTGCTGCTCCTGTGCCCCGGCGGGCCGACGCTGCCGCCGGGGCACTTCGCGGTCAGGCGGCGGCCGGCGGGCCGGGCGGGAAGGGGATCTCGGAGAGCAGCGGCAGCAGCGACTCCTCCTCGTAGTCGAGGTGGGCGTTGAGCTCCTGCGACATACGGGCCAGGTCCTCGCGGAACCGCCCGGGGTCCGCCCCGCCGATGTCGGCCAGCAGAGCGCTCAGCTCGTGCTGCAGCCGCGCGACCGTGACGTGCTCCGTCCGCAGCCGGTCGAAGACGTCCTTCAGGTGCGGGTTCTGCGCCGCGAGCGCCGGGAACATGTGCGCGTCCTCGCCGGTGTGGTGGATCTCCAGCGTCTGGCAGAACGCCAGGCAGTGCTGGCGGATCTGGAGCCCGAGCCCCGGCGCGGGCGCGTCCCCCTCACCCCGGTGCGCGGCCACCGCCTCGAAATAGGCGTCGACCTCGGCGCTCACGTGCCGCAGCTGCCCGCGCAGCCACACGTGGACCTCGACCAGCTTGTCGGCCAGGCTCCGGATCTCGGCCGGTCCCTCGCCGGGTGCGGGGTCGTTGCGCTCCAGCACCACCACGGGCAGCACGCGGCTGGTGTTCTCCTGGTACTCGCCGTAGCCCGGCTCCGCCGCCACGACGTGTGCGAACAGCCGGTCCCGGCGCTCGCCCTCGGCGGGCACCGCGACCGCCTCGAAGGAGTCGGCACCGACCTCCACCTGGACCAGGGGGTTGGCGAGCACGTTGTGGTACCAGTCGGGGTGCTTCGGCCCGCCCAGGTTGGAGCCGATGACCAGGAGGTCGTCGTCGTGGCGCACATAGCCGAGCGGGACGGTGTGCTCCGCACCGGACTTGGCACCGGTGACCGTGAGCAGCAGCAGGTCACTGCCCTCGAAGTACCCGCCGACCTTTCCCTGGTTGGCGCGGAACTCGTCGATGACGGACTGGTTGAAGGACATGGCGGGGTGGGACTCCTTGGGGTGACGGGGCATGCGGGGAAGACGACGAGGGGGAGGGGAGAGGGTGCGTGCGCGGGCGTCGTCCCGTACGGCACGCCGTGCGACGGCGGGCGGGAGGACGTGCGGCGCCACGGCGGGACGCGGGGGATGGGCACGGCCGGTTCGAGCGGCGGCGCGGGCGCGCTGAGGCGCCTGGGTCAGGCGGAGCCTGTGGGAAGAGAACGCATGAGACGGTCCCTGATGTGCGGGTGGTCGCCCGGTCACCGGCCGGCCCAGTTCTCTTTGGCCGGCGCCACGCGCCACGCTCCCCATTAGAACGAGCACTTCGCGATCTTGTCAATGCGGTCACAGCACGAGCGGGCCGCTGGCCGGATTCGAGCGGAACTCAGGCGGCCCGCCCCACACTCGCGCACGACGACGACACCACAGGGGGCGCGATGCTCAGCTCGGCCATGGCACGACGACGGTTCCTCGGCATCGGCGCGGCGGCGGGTGCCGCCACGCTGATCGGCGGCGCGGGCTGGGGCGGGACGGCGGTCGCCGCCGAGCCCGACGGCCGGTCTGCGTCCCGCGCCGGCCGGCCCGACGTCCTGAACCTGCCGAACGGATTCCACCCGGCCGGCATCGGTATCGGACCGGCCCCCTACGCCTACTTCGGTTCGCTGCTCGGCGGCGCCATCTACCGGGCCTGCCTGCTCACCGGCCGGGGAAAGGTCATCAACCCCGGTCTCGGGGAGGGGTACTACGCGGTCGGGCTCCAGGTGGACGGCCGACAGCGGGTCTTCGTCGCGGGCGGCTGGGGCCGGCTGATCACCGTCCTCGACGGAATCACGGGCAAGGTGATCGAGACGTACGAGGTCGGCAACGCCGACACCTTCGTCGACCACGTGGTGCTCACACCGCGCGCCGCCTGGTTCACGGACTCCTTCAGCGGCCAGCTGTTCCGCCTGCCGCTCGGCCCGCGCGGGGAGCTCCCGGCGCGCGACGCGGTGGCGACCCTGCGGCTGGGCGGCGAGTGGGTCCAGGGTCCGTCGGACGGCCTCACCGCCACGGGCATCGCGGCCACCCCGGACGGCTCCGCGCTGCTGGTGGTCAACATCCACGCCCACGGCGGCAGCCTGTTCCGCGTCGACCCGGTGACCGGCGTCGCCCGGCGCACCGACCTCGGCGGGGTCACGCTCCCCACGACCAACGGCATCCTGGTGCACGGCCGCACCCTGTACGCGCCCCGCATGAACGACCTCGCGGTGCTGCGCCTGGACCCGACCGGCCACAACGCCCGCCTGGCCCGTACGGTCACCGACGCGCGCTTCGAGACCCCCTGCGCGGCGGCCCTCCACGGCAACCGCCTCTACCTGCCCAACTCCCGCTTCCCGCAGCCCCCGGAGCCGGACCTCCCCTACAACGCGGTGGCGCTGTCACTGCCGCTGTAGCTGTAGCCCCGGTGCCCCCGGTCGCGCTGCTCAGGGTGGTCCATACCCGCGCGGTGGTTGAGGCGTCAACAGTTATCCACAGGGCTTTCGGGATCGGATCATGCACGGGACCTTCGTGACATGACGAACAACAACGCATCCCGCCGCCCGTCCGACCGGTCGTCATCAACCAGCCCGGCCGCAACCGCCTACGAGCCGCAGATCACCCTGCGCAGCCCGGCCGAACTGGCCGACGCACTGCCCTACATGCTCGGCTTCCACCCGTCCGACTCGCTCGTCATGGTCGCCGTGCACGGTGAGGGCGGGCGCTTCGGAGGCCGCCTGCGTGTGGGTATCCCCACCGCTCCCGCCGAATGGGAGGACACCGCCCGGCAGGTCGCCGACTGCCTCATCCGGGGCGGCGAACGGCGCGGCGCCAAGCCCGACGGCATCGTCGTCTACCTCTGCCAGGAGCCGCGCGGAGAGGAGGGCGGCCGGGGGGTGATGACCCGGCTGCGCCCGCTCGCCCAGCGGATCAGGCTGGCGTGCGGCGCGCTGGACGTGCCCGTGCTGGAAGCCCTGTGCCTGTCAGCCGGCCGCTTCTGGTCCTACGTCTGCCCCGACGAGCGGTGCTGCCCCGCCGAGGGCAGCCCGCTCGCCGCGGTCGGCACCTCGGTGACGGCCGCGGCCGCCACCTTCGCCGGCCTCCAGGTCCGGGGCTCCCTCGACGAGATCGAAGGCAGGCTCGCACCGCTGCGCGGGCCCGTGGCCGAGGAGGCGGAGCGGGCCCTCGACCGGGCCGCCACCGCTCTGATGCCGAGGATCCTGCACGGCGCCACGCGGGAGGAGGTCGGCGCCGAGACCATCACGTTGGCACAGGCCCTGATGCGGCGCATGGCCCAAGCTCCGCCCGCCGAGAGCGGCCCCCAGGGCGACGACTGGGACGACGCACTGCTCGGCGACGACGAAGCCGCCTCACTGATCCTCGGCCTCCAGGACCGCGAAGTCCGGGACATCGCGGCCGAGTGGATGGAAGGGGAGGAGGCCGCCCCCGCCCTGCGCCTGTGGCGGGCCCTGGCCCGCCGCTGCGTCGGCGCCTACGGCGAGCACGCCGCGGCCCCCCTCACCCTGGCCGGCTGGGTCTCCTGGTCCACCGGTGACGAGCCGACCGCCCGGATCGCCCTCGGCCTCGCCCTGAGGGCCGACGCCGAATACCGCTTCGCCCAACTGCTCCACCACGCATGCAACGAGGGGATCGACCCCGAGGGGCTGCGGCAGTGCCTGAGGGAGGAGCGGCGCCGCCGCGAACCGAGGCGCAGCCGGTCCTCGGCCGCCACCCGGCCGCCCGGACGGCGGGCCCGGACCGCTCCGCGCCGAGGCCCCCGCCGCACCGCCGGGAGCGGGCAGTGAGCGCGCGCCGGCCGTCGTACGGCGGTCGCCCGCGGTCGCCCCGCGCCGGGTCGGAACCGCCCTCCCCGCGCGGGCTCCGTCCCCGGAGCACCCTGCCGGAGCCCGGGCCCGTGACCCGGGCGGGGGTGGGGGCGTTCAGCTGGGGGGTGGTGCCGCCCCGACCGCGCCGCCACCCGGCTGAACCCACCGGAGCGCAGACAAGGCGACGCATGTCCCACCCCGCACCTCCCCGCCCGACCGCCGTACCCGTGGCCCGCAGGCCCGAACTGCCGCCCGTGCACGGCGCCGTCATCTGCGTCGCCGCGCCCTGCCTGGCCATCTCGCCCGAGCACGGCCAGCTCACCGGGCAGGGGATTGACGGCATCTACCGCTCCGGGCGCCGGCTGCTCTCGCGCTGTGTGCTGCGGATCGGCGGCCGGGACCCGGTCGCCGTCCAGGGCCGCAGCCTGGGCGCCGACCGGGCCGGCTTCACCGCGACGGTGCGCACCGGAGCCGAGCCCGGCCCCGACCCGGACATCGGTGTGGAACGGATCCGCCACGCGGACGGCACCGAACGGATCACCCTGCGCAGCTTCACCGCCCGGCCGGTGCGGCTCAGTGTGGAACTGCTGCTCGGCACCGACCTGGCGGAACTGGCCTCGGTCGCCGCAGGCCGGGCCGGCCCGGAGCTGCCCGCCGCGGTGCACGCCGCCGGCCTGCGCTGGAGTACCGGCGAGGCGCAGGCCGTCACCACCGCCGAGCCGGCACCGGAGGACGCCGTGGCCTCCGCCGGGCTGCTGCGCTGGCAGCTCGAACTGGGCCCCGGCGAATCCCGCACCATCGCACTGCGCACCACCCAGGACCGGGTGGTGCGGGCCGCCGCCGGCCAGGTGGCGAACCCGCTGGCCGACGCCAGGGCGGAAGGGGACGATCCGAGGGCCGAGGCGTGGTTCCGCACCAGCGTCGAGGACCTGCGCGCGCTGCTCTCCCGGGATCCGCAGGAGCCCGGCGACGCCTTCGCGGCGGCCGGGGTGCCCTGGCGGCTGGGCCTGGCACCGGCCGAATCGCTCTGGGCCGCCCGCATGGCACTGCCGCTCGGGACCGGGCTCGCCGCCGCCACCCTGCGCATCCTCGCCCGGACGCAGACCGGCGGGAGCGGCAGCGGGGCGGGGAAGATCCCCGGCCCCCTGCGCGGTGCTGGCCTCCAGCTGCCGCCCGCGTGCACCGGCACCGAGGCGACCCTCGCCTTCCCCGCGCTGCTCGCCGAAGCCCGTCTGTGGGGCATGCCGCAGGACGAGGTCGCCCTGCTGCTCCCGGCCGCCGAACGGTGCCTTGCCTGGCTGCGCGGCGCCTTCGGCACGGACGGCTTCCTGGCCGATCCCGACCCCGGGCCGCGCCGCTGCGAGACCCAGGCCCATGCCCACCGGGCCGCCGTGCTGGGGGCCGACCTCCTCGCCGGCTGCGGACGGCCCGGCGCCGAGGAGTGGCGGGAGCGGGCGGCCGCACTGCGCGAACGGTTCCGGGACGCGTTCTGGATCGACGGCCCGGACGGCGGCCGGCCGGCCGCGGCCCTGCATCCCGACGGTCGGCCACTGCCGCGGCTGACCGGGGCCGCCGCCCACCTGCTCGACGCCGGGCTGCTCAGCGGCGGCCGGCTAGCGCCCGGGCTCCTCGACGGGGTCCGCGCCGAGCAGGTGGCCCGGCTCCTCGGCACCCCCGCCATGGACTGCGGATGGGGGCTGCGGAGCATGGCCCTCAAGGAGCCCGGACACAATCCGTACGGCCACCGCTCCGGCGCGGTACGGGTGCACGAGAGCGCCGTGGCCGTGTCCGGCCTGGCCGCGGCGGGTTTCGAGAAGGAGGCCGCGGGCCTGCTCAGAGGCCTGATGGACGCGGCGGAGGCCTTCGGGTACCGGCTGCCCGAGATGTTCGCGGCGCAGCAGCGGACCGCCGGCAGCGTTCCCGTCCCGCACCCTGCCGCCTGCCGCCCCGCAGCCGTGGCCGCGGCCGCGGGGGTGCATGTACTGACCGCCCTCGCCGGCATCCGCCCCGACGCCCCCGCGGGCACCGTCGCCCTCGCACCCCTGCCCGGCGCCCCCCTCGGCGCGATCCGCCTCGCGGGCCTGCGGGTGGCGGGAGAGGCGTTCGCCGTCCGGGTCAGCCGGCTCGGCCTCGCCATGGTGGAGGAGGCCGCGGATGCGCTCCAACTGGGTGTCTAGGCTGTGGCCGCAAAGATTTGCCGGAGTCGCGGCGTGCGGTGCGGTGCATCGCACGGCGGAGGGCCACGGCTCGTACTGGACGTACCTGCGGGGTCCGACAACGCGGCGAGGTGCCGTACCGGGCGACGTGACCCGGTGAACCGGCGCCGGCGGCGGCCGTCGTGCCCGCCGGGCACACCCGCCGGCCCGCGGGCTGTCGTCTTCAAGGTCACCAAAGCGCTGTTTATCGTCAGGCAGACGACTATGATCGCGGCATGTCGCCCTACGACCCGTCGGCCTATCCGCCCTTCGCAGTCACCGTCGACCTGGTCGTGCTCACCGTGCGGCGCCACGCGCTCTGCGCGCTGGTGGTCCGGCGGGGTGAGCAGCCGTTCCAGGGGCGCTGGGCGCTGCCCGGCGGATTCGTCCGCGGGGACGAGGACCTCGCGGCGGCCGCCGCCCGGGAGCTCTCCGAGGAAACCGGTCTGTGCGCCCACGATCCCGCCATGCCCGGCGCGGGCAACGGGGCACACCTCGAACAGCTGGCCACCTACGGTGATCCGAAGCGCGATCCGCGTATGCGGGTCGTCAGCGTGGCGCATCTGGTGCTGGCTCCGGACCTCCCCGCCCCCCGGGCCGGCGGCGACGCCAACAGCGCCCGCTGGGCCCCCGTCGACGAACTGCTGGCCGTCGGCGACGAGAGCACCGCGGGGCTCGCCTTCGACCACGCCCGGATCCTGGCCGACGGCGTCGAGCGGGCCCGCTCGAAGATCGAGTACTCCTCGCTGGCCACCGCCTTCTGCCCGCCCGAGTTCACCGTCGGCGAGCTGCGCCGCGTGTACGAGGCCGTGTGGGGCGTGGCCCTGGACCCGCGGAACTTCCACCGCAAGGTCACCGGCACCCCCGGCTTCCTGGTGCCCGCCGGAGGGACGACGACCCGTCAGGGCGGCCGTCCGGCCCAGCTGTTCCGCGCCGGCGGGGCGACCCTGCTCAATCCGCCGATGCTGCGCCCGGAGGTCTGACGACCCGTCGGCGGCATGCGGGCGCCCGCGCCCGCATTCGGTCCGCCGGTCGGGGTGAACCCGGCGCAACGATCGGCGCTCCATCGGATCGGTTGCGCCGAAAATCGGACATATCGCGTTATCTTGCTTGCGGTACTCACCCTGCCGCAGAGCGGTCTCACCCCCCGCGAGAGAAGCGATGCTCCAGGCCATCGGACTCACCAGCAAACCACGCACCGACGCCCCGCCCGTCGTGGACGACCTCACCTTCGAGGCCCGCCCTGGGCATGTGACCGCCCTGCTCGGCGAGCCGGGATCGGGCAAGACGACCGCCCTGCGGCTCATGCTCGAACTCGAACCGGGCCGCGGCGTCACCTACTTCCGCGGCCGTCCGCTGCACCGGATCCCGCATCCCGGCCGCGAGGTCGGAGTGGTGCTCGCGGACGTCCCCGGCAACCCGGCGCGGACCGTACGCAACCAGCTGCGGATGCTGTGCGCCGCCGCCGGGGTGCCCGCCTCCCGGGCCGACACCATGCTGGAGGTCGTCGGTATCGCCGGCCTGCGCGACCAGCGCCTCGGCTCGCTGTCGCTCGGCATGGAGCGCAGGGTCGCCCTGGCCTCGGCGCTGCTCGGCGATCCCTGCACCCTGCTCCTCGACGAGCCGGCCGCCGGGCTCTCCCCGCGCGAACGCGGCTGGCTGTACGGACTGCTGCGCGGCCACGCCTCCCTCGGCGGAGCGGTGCTCTTCACCACCGCCGACGCCAAGGAGGCGGCCCGGAGCGCCGACCGGGTCGTCAGCATCGAGGCGGGCCGCCTCGTCGCCGACCAGGAGGCCGCGGAGTTCGCGCGGACCCGGCTCAGGCCGCGGGTCGCCGTGCGCACCCCGCACGCCGCCCGGCTGGCCGACGTACTGGGCCGGGAGGCCCGTGCGGCCCGGCGGGCGGTGGAGATCGTCGAGGAGAGCGGCAGCCGCCTGTCGGTGTACGGCAGCAACTGCGCCGAGGTCGGCGAGGCGGCGTTCCGCCACGGCGTACTGGTCCACCAGCTCGCCGACGAGACCGGTGACGCCGGGGCGCCCGCGGCCCCGGTCCCGCACGCCCGGGCCGCCGCGACGGCTGCCCCCGCCGCGGCCGTACCGGATTCCTCCGGGGAATCCGGCGGTTCCCGCGACGCCCGCTCGCGGCGGCCGGCCTCGGCCGTGCGGCGCGTCGGAGGCCCGCTGCGGCCGCTGCGCTACGAGCTGCTGCGCGTCTTCGGCACCGCCACCCCCCTCCTGACGGCCGGCCTCGTCGTGGTGGTCTCCGTCCTCACCTCCCTCGTGCTGGCCCGGGCCGGGCAGACCCCGCAGAACCGGCTGCTCGCCGCCTGGCCCGAGGTGCTGCCGCTGCCGCCCGCCGCCCTGGGCGCCGGACTGCTCGGCGCACTGGCCTTCGGTGAGGAGTACCGCTATCCCGCCCTCGCCGCCGACCGCGGCACCGTGCCGCGCCGGCTGGGGCTGCTCACCGCGAAGCTCGGCGTCTGCGCCGTTCTCGCCCTGCTGCTGGGTGGCCTGGCGGTGACGGCCGACGCCGCCGCGCTGGCGCTCGTCTTCGACAGCGGCCCCCTGCGCACCCCGGCACAGTGGCTGTCCCCGGCCGCGAGCTGGGCCGGCCTGCTGATCGGCTGCGCCTGGGCCGGGGTACTGGCCTCCGGCGTCTTCCGGTCCGCCACCGCCGGACTGGCGGCGGTGCTCGCCGTGCCCGTGGGAGTGGTTCCGCTGGTACGCAAGGCGCTGGAGGGCTCGTCCGCGTACCCGATGAACGGACTGGGGCCCCGGCTGCGCGGCCTGTCCTGGGTGCAGTGGCCGCCGGAGGCGGACCGGCTGCTCGTGGGGGCCCTACGGGTGATGGCCCAACCCGTCGCGACCGCCCTGGTGTTGTCGCTGATGGTCCTGTTGTGCGCCTATGGGTTCACCGGACTGCGCAGCAGGGTCCGTTGGTGATCGTTCCGTGGCCGGAGCGGTCACGGACGGGACCGTTGCAGTCCATGTCGCGTCAAGCGGACCACAACCCCCACCAATTGGCCCGGTTCTTTACGATAAGTCGTCAATTGCGTAGGTGGCACCGATCACCCTTTCGTGTGCTTTTCACCAAAGACCTCAAGGGTCATGGAGGCACGACCGACAAAGGATTCGTGAGTACCCTTGCGCACACCATGATGACCGCCGCCCGCCATGCCGACTCCGGCCTCGCCGGCGCGGGCGAACTCGACCGCTACCCCTACGCGGAGGCCCCCGGGTCCGACCGCGTCGGAGCACCCCACTGGGACGGCGCCGACGTCGAGTTGAGCCGCGTGGGCCGCCGCGCCGCAGGCAGCCGCGGCCGCGGACTGCACGGCCAACTCGTCCAGCAGCTCGGCCAGATGATCGTCTCCGGCGACCTCGGCGCGGACCGCCCGCTGGTCCCCGAGGAGATCGGCCAGCGGTTCGAGGTCTCCCGCACGGTCGTCCGCGAATCGCTGCGGGTCCTGGAGGCCAAGGGCCTCGTCAGCGCCCGCCCCAACGTCGGCACCCGGGTCCGCCCCGTCGCCGACTGGAACCTCCTCGACCCCGACATCATCGAGTGGCGCGCCTTCGGGCCCCAGCGCGACGACCAGCGCCGCGAGCTCGGCGAGCTCCGCTGGACGATCGAGCCGCTCGCCGCCCGCCTCGCCGCCGGCCACGGCCGGCCGGACATCCAGCAGCGCCTCGCCGACATGGTCGAGATCATGGGCCACGCCCTCGGCCAGGGTGACTCGATCACCTTCGCCCGCGCCGACAACGAGTTCCACGCGCTCCTCATCCAGGTCGCCGGCAACCGCATGCTGGAGCACCTCTCCGGCATCGTCTCCGCCGCCCTCCAGGTCTCCGGCAGCCCGATGACCTCCTGCGACCGCCCGAGCGAGACCTGCGTCGCACACCACGCACGGATGGTCGAGGCCCTCGCCGCGGGCGACGCGGCGGGTGCCGAGAGCGCGATGCGCCAGCTCCTGACGGTTCATCCGGAGGTCGAGCGCGTGGTTCCCGCCCCGCGCGAGCACTGAGGGGCGGGTACGTGGGGGCGGACGACAGGTCGCCGGGCCCCGGTGCCCGGGCCCGGCGACACCGGCGTGCGGAGCCGTACGGGGCCGCCGCTTCTCCTCCCCGCAGCCGAGGGGTGTGACCGTATGACCGGCAGCCGCGTACCCGGGGTGTGACTCGGGCCACGAAGATTGGGCGTAACGCTCCGCGAGGACGCGCGATGACTTAAGAGGTGATGGCCGACGGAGGGAAGACAGCAGCCCTTGGGGGTGCTGTGCAGCTCCCCGGCCCCTGCCCGCGCCGCCGGCCCATCCCCGGTCGGTGGTCGTCGGCTCCGGTCCAGCACCACCAGGCCCGGGGTCGGAAGCCGTTCCCATCGTTCCGAGAGGTTGTTCGTGTCGGCCAGCACATCCCGTACGCTCCCGCCGGAGATCGCCGATTCCGAGTCTGTGATGGCGCTCATCGAGCGGGGCAAGGCCGAGGGGCAGATCGCCGGCGATGACGTGCGTCGGGCCTTCGAGGCTGACCAGATTCCTGCGACCCAGTGGAAGAATGTCCTGCGCAGCCTCAACCAGATCCTTGAGGAAGAGGGTGTGACGCTGATGGTCAGTGCCGCGGAGTCGCCCAAGCGCACCACCCGCAAGAGCGTCGCAGCGAAGAGCCCGGCCAAGCGGACGGCCACCGAGCCCGTCAGGAAGACGGCGGCCAGGGCGACGGCGGCGCAGCCCGCCGCGGCCGAAGCCGAGGCCGCGGACCCGCAGGCCCCGGACGCCCCCGTCGAGGAGGCCGCCGCGGCGCCCGCGGCCAAGAAGACCGCCGCGAAGAAGACGGCCGCGAAGAAGGCCGCGCCCGCCAAGAAGGCGGCTGCCAAGAAGACCGCCGCGAAGAAGACCGCCGCCAAGAAGGACGCCGACGAGGCCGGCGAGGACGAGAACCCGGAAGAGGGTCCCGACGCGGTCAAGGCCGAGGGCGAGGAAGAGGACGAGGGCGGGGAGAACAAGGGCTTCGTCATCTCCGACGACGAGGACGACGCCCCGGCCCAGCAGGTCGTGGTGGCCGGTGCCACGGCCGACCCGGTCAAGGACTACCTCAAGCAGATCGGCAAGGTCCCGCTCCTCAACGCCGAGCAGGAGGTCGAGCTCGCCAAGCGCATCGAGGCCGGCCTGTTCGCCGAGGACAAGCTGGCGAACTCCGACAAGCTGGCGCCCAAGCTCAAGCGCGAGCTGGAGATCATCGCCGAGGACGGCCGCCGCGCGAAGAACCACCTGCTGGAGGCCAACCTCCGCCTCGTGGTCTCCCTCGCCAAGCGCTACACCGGCCGCGGCATGCTCTTCCTGGACCTGATCCAGGAGGGCAACCTGGGCCTCATCCGCGCGGTGGAGAAGTTCGACTACACCAAGGGCTACAAGTTCTCGACCTATGCGACGTGGTGGATCCGCCAGGCGATCACCCGCGCCATGGCCGACCAGGCCCGCACCATCCGCATCCCCGTGCACATGGTCGAGGTCATCAACAAGCTCGCCCGTGTGCAGCGCCAGATGCTCCAGGACCTGGGCCGCGAGCCCACCCCGGAGGAGCTGGCCAAAGAACTCGACATGACCCCCGAGAAGGTCATCGAGGTCCAGAAGTACGGCCGCGAGCCGATCTCCCTGCACACCCCGCTGGGCGAGGACGGCGACAGCGAGTTCGGCGACCTCATCGAGGACTCCGAGGCCGTGGTCCCGGCCGACGCGGTGAGCTTCACGCTCCTGCAGGAGCAGCTGCACTCGGTACTGGACACGCTGAGCGAGCGCGAGGCCGGCGTGGTGTCGATGCGCTTCGGCCTCACCGACGGGCAGCCCAAGACCCTCGACGAGATCGGCAAGGTCTACGGGGTCACCCGTGAGCGGATCCGCCAGATCGAGTCGAAGACCATGTCGAAGCTGCGCCACCCGTCCCGGTCCCAGGTGCTGCGCGACTACCTGGACTGAGCCGGCGGGCGGCCCCGGCGCCGGCAGCCCCGGCTGCGGCGCCGCAGGTCGTGGGGGTGGCCGCGCGGGTGCGCTCGGCCACCGGGCATCCCACTCTGGGTTGAGTCATGCACACTCGGAGTCAGGAGGCCCCATGCGTCGTCCCTTTGCCCGTGTCCTGGCGGGCGCGCTGACCCTGGCGGCGGGAACGGCCGCGGCGCCGCTCGCCCAGATGCCCCGGGCGGCCGCCGACAGCGTGGTGATCGGCGGCAAGCCGGTGAAGGCGGCCGACAGCCCCTGGGTCGTGGCCCTGGCCAGCCGTGACCGGTTCGGGGGTACGCGCGACGGGCAGTTCTGCGGGGGTGTCGTCGTGGCCCCGACCCGTGTGGTCACCGCGGCCCACTGCCTGGGCCGGCAGGTGCTCGGCGGCACCGTGGAGTCCGTGCCCGATTTCCGGGTGATCGCGGGCCGTACGGAGCTCCGGGCGGCCGACGGCCGGGAGATCGCCGTGCGCGGGGCACGGGTCAACCCGGACTACGACCCGCAGAGCAACGCCGGGGACCTCGCCGTACTGGAGCTGGCGGAAGCCGTGCCGGCCCACCACGTGCTGCCCATGGCCGAGGCGGGGCACCCCGCGTACGCGGCGGGCACCGAGGCGGCCGTCTACGGCTGGGGCGACACGAGCGGGTTCGGTGACTACGCGTACGCCCTGCGGGCCGCACGCGTGACCGTGCTGGCCGACGACGTCTGCGGGCGCGCCTACCCCGGGGACGCGGACGGACAGTACCGGGCCGCATCCATGGTGTGCGCGGGAGACGGTGGGGGCGGCAGGGACGCCTGCCAGGGCGACAGCGGCGGGCCGCTGGTCGCGCAGGGGCGCCTCATCGGGGTGGTCTCCTGGGGGCGGGGCTGCGGGCGCGCCGACAGCCCCGGCGTGTACACGCGGATCGCCCCGCTGGCCGGCTTCGTGACGGCGCCGGAGAGGGCCGCGCGGCCGGCCGGAGGGCAGAACGCCGCATGGGCGCCTCCGCGGGCCTCCGGGGGGCGGGCAGGGTCCGTACAGCGGCATCGTGTGCCGTAGCCGGACCCCCGACGTGAGGACGGGCGGCGCCCCTGGGTCTCAGGGGTGCCGCCCGTCGACCGGCCTTGCCGGTCCTGGCTCGTCGGATGCGAGGTTCGGCCTGTGTGTCAGCGGTCCTCGGGTTCGGCGTGGGCAGCCGGAGCGGACGTGAGCCGCTCGGTCTCATCCTGTATTTCCGCGGCGATCTTCTTGAGTTCCGGCTCGAACTTGCGACCGTGGTGGGCGCAGAAGAGCAGTTCACCGCCGCTCAGCAGGACGACGCGCAGATATGCCTGGGCGCCGCAACGGTCGCATCGGTCAGCGGCCGTCAGCGGGGTCGCGGGTGTCAGAACAGTAGTCACGTCGCCTCTTCTCTAGCTCGACGAGCTGTCGTACCAGGGTCAACATCCAACCAGGCCGAAAACGTTCCCGCTCGCGGCTTTTCCTCGAAACTTCCTTCCGAAGCTGGCCGGCTGTTGCCGGTTGGCGGCGAAGGAGCCGTATTGCGTTGCTTTACGGTTTCGCGTTGTCAGTCGTGCGCTTGTTGCAGTTCCATCCTCCCCGGCGTGAGTGCCAGGTTGTTCATGAGGACGTGCCCGAACCCTAAATGGTTCATGCGCGGAAGGGAACGTGATGTTTCCTTCACCCGGCCGGGGGATCGAACATCCGTGCGGATCTGCACTAGGCTGAGGAAAGCGCGAGGGTGGCGTTGCATCGGCTCTACCTGGCCTCGGTACCCTTCGACGGGCACCCGAGCCGCCCCTGCGCCCGACCGGGCCAGAAAAGAAATTCAGCGAGGAGCGAACTGCGTGACCGCCGACACGTCCGTGCCTTCCAGCGCGCTGCTGTCCGGAGCAGACCGGGACGGTTCCAACTACACCGCGCGGCACCTGCTCGTCCTCGAAGGGCTGGAGGCCGTCCGCAAGCGACCCGGCATGTATATCGGCTCCACCGACAGCCGGGGCCTCATGCACTGCCTGTGGGAGATCATCGACAATTCCGTCGACGAGGCCCTCGGCGGCTACTGCGACCACATCGAGGTGATCCTCCACGAGGACTCCTCGGTCGAGGTCAGGGACAACGGCCGCGGCATCCCCGTGGACGTCGAGCCCAAGACGGGCCTGTCCGGCGTCGAGGTCGTCATGACCAAGCTGCACGCCGGCGGAAAGTTCGGCGGCGGCTCCTACGCGGCGTCGGGCGGCCTGCACGGCGTCGGCGCCTCCGTGGTCAACGCCCTCTCCGCCCGCCTGGACGTCGAGGTGGACCGCGGCAGCTCCACGCACGCCATCAGCTTCCGCCGCGGCGTTCCCGGCATGTTCACCGAGCAGGGCCCCGAGAGCCCCTTCGACCCGGCGAACGGCCTGCGCAAGGTCAAGCGCATCCCCAAGGGCAGGACCGGCACCCGGATCCGCTACTGGGCCGACCGCCAGATCTTCCTCAAGGACGCCCGCCTCAACCTGGAGACGCTCTACCAGCGCGCCCGCCAGACCGCCTTCCTCGTCCCCGGCCTGACCCTGGTCGTCCGCGACGAGCGGGCCACAGACGGCGCCGGCAAGACCGAGGAGACCTTCCGCTTCGACGGCGGCATCAGCGAGTTCTGCGAGTACCTCGCCCAGGACAAGGCCGCCTGCGACGTGCTGCGGCTGACCGGATCGGGCACCTTCAAGGAGACCGTCCCGGTCCTCGACGACCGCGGCCACATGACCCCCACCGAGGTCACCCGCGAGCTCGGCGTGGACATCGCCCTGCGCTGGGGCACGGGCTACGAGAGCACCGTCAGGTCCTTCGTGAACATCATCGCCACCCCCAAGGGCGGCACCCACGTCACCGGCTTCGAACGCTCGGTGACCAAGACGGTCAACGAGGTGCTGCGCTCGGCCAAGCTGCTGCGCGTCGCCGAGGACGACGTGGTCAAGGACGACGCCCTGGAGGGCATGACGGCCGTCGTCACCGTCCGCCTCGCCGAACCCCAGTTCGAAGGTCAGACCAAGGAGGTGCTCGGCACCTCCGCCGCCACCCGCGTCGTCGCCGCCGTCGTCGCCAAGGAGCTCAAGGCCTTCCTGACCTCCACGAAGCGTGACGACAAGCAGCAGGCCCGCGCCGTGATGGAGAAGATCGTCGCGGCCGCACGGACCCGGATCGCCGCCCGCCAGCACAAGGAGGCCCAGCGCCGCAAGACCGCGCTGGAGACCTCCTCGCTCCCCGCCAAGCTGGCCGACTGCCGCAGCGACGACGTGGACCGCAGCGAGCTCTTCATCGTCGAGGGGGACTCCGCCCTCGGCACCGCAAAGCTCGCCCGGAACTCCGAGTTCCAGGCACTCCTGCCCATCCGGGGCAAGATCCTCAACGTCCAGAAGTCCTCCGTCTCGGACATGCTCAAGAACGCCGAGTGCGGGGCGATCATCCAGGTCATAGGGGCCGGCTCGGGCCGTACCTTCGACATCGACGCCGCCCGCTACGGCAAGATCGTGCTTCTCGTCGACGCCGACGTGGACGGCGCGCACATCCGCTGCCTGCTGCTCACGCTCTTCCAGCGGTACATGCGCCCGATGGTCGAGGCCGGCCGGGTCTTCGCGGCCGTCCCGCCGCTGCACCGCATCGAGCTGGTCCAGCCCAAGAGGGGCCAGGACAAGTACGTCTACACGTACTCGGACAACGAGCTGCGCCAGACCCTTCTGGAGTACCAGCGCAAGAACATCCGGTACAAGGACTCGATCCAGCGCTACAAGGGCCTCGGCGAGATGGACGCGGACCAGCTGGCGGAGACCACCATGGACCCCCGCTTCCGCACCCTGCGCCGGATCAACATCGGCGACCTGGAATCGGCCGAGCAGGTCTTCGACCTGCTCATGGGCAACGAAGTGGCCCCGCGCAAGGAGTTCATCACGAGCTCCGCGGCGACGCTGGACCGCTCGCGGATCGACGCCTGAGCCCGAGGGCACCGCAGGCCGGGGGCGCGCCTGACGCGGGAAGGCCCCCGGCACACCGGTGCCCTTCGCTCCATCACCTGTTGGAGTGAAGAGCACCGGTACACCAGTCCGGAAACGGTCCATTCCGCACATCCTTGTGAGCACGCGGCCAATGCGGCAGCGGACAAGGAGAGTTCGGTGGACAAGCACGAAGGTCGTGATGCCGGAACGATCCGGCTGGACGACCCCTGGTACGACGCGCTGGCCGTCGGCTGGGGAGAGGGCGAGGAGCCGTCCCCGCCACGGCCGGCCCCGACGGGCCGCCCGGCGCCCGGCGCATCCGACATCTACCTGGAAGTGCAGCGCAGCGCCGCCTTCCAGGAGGTCCGGAGCCGCTATCGCCGGTTCGTCGTCCCCGCGACCGCCGGCTTCCTC
Organism: Streptomyces sp. TN58; assembly: GCF_001941845.1. Lineage (NCBI taxonomy): Bacteria > Bacillati > Actinomycetota > Actinomycetes > Kitasatosporales > Streptomycetaceae > Streptomyces > Streptomyces sp. TN58. The sequence continues at coordinate 5,498,399 of NZ_CP018870.1, forward strand.
CTCTGGTACGTCGCCTACGTGGTCGCCGCCACGGCCGCGCCCGGCCTGATGGCCCGGCCCGTCCTGGGCGCGGTCAACGTCGCCATGCTGGCGGGCCTCGGCCAGTTCCTCAGCACCTTCCTGCTCACCTGGGCCTACGCCCGGCACGCACGGCTGCGCCGGGACCGGGCCGCGCTCGACCTGCGCTGGACCGTCTTCGAGCAGGAACGCGGCCAGGGGCGGACCCGGGCGAGGAGGGCGGGCCGGTGACGTCCGAGCACCAGACCCTCGCGCTGATGCTGTTCAGCCTGTTCATCGCGGTGACCCTGGGCATCACCACCTGGGTCAGCCGCAACCGGCACGGTTCGGCAGAGGAGTTCTACGCCGGCGGGAGGCTCTTCTCGCCGATGGAGAACGGTTTCGCCATCGCGGGCGACTACATGTCCGCGGCCTCGTTCCTCGGCATCTCCGGTCTGATCGCCCTCTTCGGCTACGACGGGATGCTGTACTCGGTGGGCTTCCTCGTCGCCTGGCTGCTCGTGCTGTTCCTCGTCGCCGAACTGGTGCGCAACTGCGGGCGCTTCACCCTCGCCGACGTGGTCGCCGCCCGGATGAGCGAGCGCCCGGTGCGGATCGCCGCCGGCATCTCCTCCGTCGTCGTCTCCGTGCTCTACCTCGTCGCCCAGATGGTCGGCGCGGGCAGCCTCGTGGCGCTGCTGCTCGGGAACTCGGGCGCCGCCGCCCGGACCCTCACCGTGATCGGGGTGGGCGCCCTGATGGTGGTCTACGTGGCCTTCGGGGGCATGCGGGCCACCACCTGGATCCAGATCGTGAAGGCCGTGCTCCTGATGGGCGGGGCGATCCTGCTGACGGTGCTCGTGCTGCTGCGCTTCCACGGCGATGTCGACCGGCTGCTGACCACCGCCGCCGAACGCAGCGGGTACGGAGCGGACTTCCTCAGTCCCGGCCTGAAGTACGGCGGGGACTGGACCGCCCGCTTCGACTTCGTCAGCCTCGGCCTCGCGCTGGTCCTGGGAACCGCCGGACTGCCGCACATCCTGTCGCGCTTCTACACCGTGCCCACCGCCCGGGCGGCCCGCCGCTCGGTGGTCTGGGCGATCGCGCTGATCGGCGGCTTCTACCTGATGACCATCGTGCTCGGCTTCGGCGCCGCGGCCCTGCTCGGGCCGGACGAGGTCCGGGCGTCCAACGCCTCGGGCAACACGGCCGTTCCGCTGCTCGCGGCCTTCCTCGGCGGGGGAGCCGAAACGACCGGCGGCGCCGTGCTGTTCGCCTTCGTCGCCGCCATCGCCTTCGCCACCATCCTGGCCGTGGTGGCCGGCATCACCCTGGCCTCTTCGGCCTCCGTCGCGCACGACCTGTACGCCTCGCTCAAGCGGAGGCGCGCCAGGCAGCGCAGCGAGGTCTCGGTGGCCCGGGCCGCGGCCGTGGGCATCGGGGCGGTGGCGATCGCGCTGGGGCTGCTCGCCCAGAACCTCAACGTGGCGTTCCTGGTGGGGCTGGCCTTCGCGGTGGCGGCCTCCGCGAACCTTCCGGTGCTGCTGTACACGCTGTTCTGGCGTCGGTTCACCACGCGCGGGGCCGTGTGCTCGGTGTACGGAGGCCTGGTTCCGGCGGTACTGCTCGTCCTGGTCTCACCCGTGGTGTCGGGCAGCCCGGAGTCGCTCTTCCCGGGAGTCGACTTCCAGCTCTTCCCGCTGCAGAACCCGGGCATCGTCTCGATTCCGCTGGGCTTCCTGGCCGGTTGGCTGGGCACGGTCGGTTCCGGCGAGGAACCGGACGAGGCGAAGCACGCGGAGACCGAGGTGCGCTCCCTGACCGGCGCCGGAGCGGTCTGAGGGCAGGGCTCAGACCGGTCCTTCCGAGGGGAGCCAGGTGTAGCGGTGCTCTGGGCGGCCGGTCTCGCCGTAGCGCAGGGCCAGGGTGACACGGCCGCTGCGTTCGAGGAGCTTGAGGTAGCGCTGGGCGGTCTGGCGGCTGATGCCCGCACGGTCGGCGATCTGCTGGGTGGACAGGGGGCCGTCGGCTGTGCGCAGGACGCGGCGGACGAGCTCCGCCGTGGTGGGGGAGTGGCCCTTGGGCAGCTCGTTCACGGAGCCGGCGCCGGCCAGGGCTCCGAAGATCCGGTCCACCTCGGCCTGTTCGGCCTCGCCGCCCGTGTCCAGGGTGCGGCGCAGCCCGCCGTACGCCTCCAGCCGGGCGCGCAGTCCGGCGAAGGTGAAGGGTTTGACCAGGTACTGGAGGGCGCCGAGCCGCATGGCGGCCTGCACGGTGGCCAGGTCGCGGGCGGCGGTGACCATGATCACGTCGGTGCCGTGGCCGCGCTGGCGCAGGCGGCGGACGAGGTCCAGGCCGTTCCCGTCCGGGAGGTAGTGGTCGAGGAGGACCAGGTCCACCGGATGGGCGGAGAGGAAGTCCAGGGCCTCTGTTGCCGAATGGGCCTGTGCGGCCACGCGGAAACCGGGAACCTTCGCGACGTACGCCGCGTTGATCCGGGCAACACGCATGTCGTCGTCGACGACCAATACGTGGATCGGGGTCTCGTTCACCGCAGGGCCTCCGGGAGTACGACGGAGAATTCCGCCCCTCCGTCCTCTGCTTCACCGGCCCGGGCGCTGCCGCCCTGCCGCTCCGCCAGGCGGCGCACGAGGGCGAGGCCGAGGCCGCGCTCGCGGTGGGACCGGGGCTGTTTGGTCGACCAGCCCTCGGTGAAGATCTCCTCGCGGCGCGCGGCGGGGACACCGGGGCCGCTGTCGCGCACCCGCAGCACGGCGGTACGGCCCTCCGCGCGCAGCTCCACCTCCACCAGGGGCGCGGCCGCGCCGGCGGCGGCGTCCAGGGCGTTGTCCACGAGGTTGCCGACGATCGTGACGAGCCCGCCCGGGTCGACCAGGCGGTCGGGCAGGAGGGTGGCCGGAGCCAGCCGGAGGGGGATGCCGCGCTCGGCGGCGACGGTGGCCTTGCCGACGAGGAGGGCGGCCAGCAGCGGGTCGCGGACCTTCTCGGTGACCTGTTCGGCGGTCGTGCGGTGCACGCCGGCGACGTCGGTCACGAACTGGGCCGCTTCCTCGTGCAGGCCCAGTTCCAGCAGGCCGAGGAGGGTGTGGAGGTGGTTGGCGTGCTCGTGGTCCTGGGCGCGCAGGGCGTCGATGAGGCCGCGGGTGGAGTCGAGTTCGCGGCTCAGGTGCTCCAGTTCGGTGCGGTCGCGCAGGGTGGCGACGGCGCCTCCGTCCGCGGTGGGCATGCGGTTGGCGACGAGGATCCGGGGGCCCTGGACGGTGAGCAGGTCCCGGCCGGTCACGCGGCCGGAGAGTACGTCGGCGGTGCGGCCGGCGCCGAGGACGTCCTCCAGCGGGCGTCCGGCGCAGCCGGCGGTGGTGTCGGGGGCGAGTCCGAGCAGGCGGGCGGCTTCGTCGTTGACCAGTCTGACGCGGCCGTCGGGGGCGAGGGCGATCACGCCTTCGCGGATGGAGTGCAGCATCGCCTCGCGTTCGGCGAGCAGGCCGGCGATGTCGGAGAAGGCCAGGTCGCGGGTCTGGCGTTGGATCCTGCGGGAGAGGAGGTAGGCGGCGAGGGCGCCCGCGGCCAGGGCCCCGCCGGCGTAGGCGAGGAGCCCCGGGACGGCTCCGAGCAGCCGGTCGCGGACGCTGTCGTAGGCGATGCCGACGGAGACCGCGCCGACGATCTCGCCGTCGGCGGCGACGAGGGGGACCTTGCCGCGGGCGGAGCGGCCCAGGGTCCCGTCGTCGATCTCCATGACCTCGCGGCCGGCCAGGGCGTCGCCCGGGTCGGTGGAGACGCGCAGCCCGATCCGCTCGGGACTCGGGTGCGAGCGGCGGATGCCGTCCAGGTCGAGCACGACGACGTACTCGGCGCCCGTCGCCCTGCGGATCCGCTCGGCCGATGCCTGCACCGGGCTGTCCGGCGACGCCCCGGAGTCCAGGAGGCCGGCGGCGATCGCGGGGTCGGCCGCGGTGCTCTGGGCGATGGCCAGTGCCCGCCGCATCGCCTGGTCGTCGAGCTGCGCGCCGAGCGGTGCCAGGAACAGCCCCGTGGCCAGCACGACGACGCCGGCGGCGATGGCCAGCTGGGTCAGCAGGATCTGCGAGACCGCCCGTCTGGGCAGCCCGAGGCGCCGAGCGCTCATGTGGGGGAACCGCATGGGCAGCAACGGTAGGTCGGCCCCGGCACGAGCGGAACATGTGCGCCTCGCTTGTCGGGTACCCCACTCCCGTCGTGCCCGCACCGTGTTCCACGGGTCACCGCGGGTCAAGGCCGCAGGGCGGGGGCCGCCGGCGAACGGTGTGGCGGCCGCTGTGCCGCCTGCACGGGAGCTACGGCATCGGCTGGGGCGGGCGCGGGCCGTGGTACTGGCCGCTCGGCCGCATCCGCAGCGGGCGCTCCTGGTACTCCTCCAGCGCGTGGGCGATCCAGCCCGCCGTGCGGGCCACCGCGAAGACCGTCTCCCCGGCCTCGGCGGCCATGCCGCACGAGACCGTCAGGACCGCCAGCGCCAGGTCCACGTTGGGGTCCAGCCCGCCCTGGCGGGCCGTCACCGCGGCCACCTCGCGGGCCGCGGCCAGGGCGGGGGCGGCTTGCTCCAGCCCTTCCAGCCGTGCGAACAGTGCCCCCGCCCGCGGATCCTCGCCCTGGTAGAGGCGATGCCCGAGGCCCGGGACCCGGCGTCCCGCGCGCAGGTACTCGGCGACCACCGGCGCCGCGCCGCCCTGCTCCAGCACCTCCACCAGCATGCGGTGCGCGAGCCGCCCCGCCGCGCCGTGCAGGGGTCCTTCGAGCGCACCGAGACCCGCCGACACCGCCGCGTACGGATGCGCGCGCGCCGACGCTGCCACCCGTACGGCCAGGGTGGAGGCGGCCAGGTCGTGGTCGACCAGCAGGGCCAGGGCCAGGTCCAGTACGGCGAGCGCGTCCCGGTCCGGTTCCCGCGGTGTCAGCCGGGACCACAGCCGGTGGGCGATGAGGTCGTCGCCGACCGGCGCGGTGCCTGGCGCCCTGCCCGCGGTCCCCGCCGCGGGCAGGGCGCCGACCAGGGTGGGGATCAGGCAGCGCGCGGAGCCCAGTACCGCCTCCTCGGACAGGTCGAAGCGCAGCGGATCGGCCACCGCGGCGGCGGCGACGGCCACCCGCAGCCGGTCGATCGGGCCGCTGTGCGCGGGCAGGGCGTCCACCGCCCTACGGGCCGCTTCCAGCGCCTCCGCAGGGGCGGTGAACCGGGCCCCGCGGCCGGGGGCCCCCGTCCAGAGCCACTCGGCGACCTCCTCGAAGCGGTACTCCGAGGCCAGGGCCACGGCGTCGACGCCTCGGAAGTAGAACCGGTCGGGTTCGATCAGGGTGAGCGCCGTGCGGACGGAGAGCTCACCGGCGGCGGGAGCCGCCGCCTCGCGTCGGCTGCGGCGGGCCAGCGCCTCCACCTCGGCGGCGTCGAAGCTGCTGCCCCGCCCCGCCGGATCGCGGCGGCTGGCGAGCTGGCCCCGGCTGACGTAGGCGTACACCGTCGCCGGCTTCACGCCGAGTACCCGGGCCGCCTCCCGCGTGCTGAGCCTGCGTCCGCCGTCCGTCTGGTCGCTCATACCGAACACCCTACAGATGGAGTGATGTATTGATTCAATCAATATTGACATCGATTGAATCCATCATGGATGGTCGATGCATGAACACCACCGACAGCGCCACCGACAGCGCCACCGACAGCACCACCGAAGCACCTCGTGGCCTCGCGGGAGTCGTGGTCACCGACACCGCGCTGGGCGACGTCCGGGGCCGCGAGGGCTTCTACCACTACCGCCAGTACTCGGCCGTGGAGCTCGCCGCCGGCCGCGGCTTCGAGGACGTGTGGCACCTGATGTTCCGCGGCACGCTCCCGGCGGACGCCGCCGAGCGCGCCGCCTTCGCCACCGAGACCGCCGCACTGCGCCCGCTCCCCGAGGAGGTGCGGGCCGTCCTGCCGGACCTCGCCCGCGCGACCCGGCTCTCCGGCCCGCTGGCCGGGCTGCGCACCGCGCTCTCGCTCCTCGGAGCGTCCGCCGGCTTCCGGCCGGTGTACGACCTGACCCCCGAGCGCCGGGCCGCGGACGCGCTGGCCGCCTGCGCCGCCGTACCGACCCTGCTGACCGCCCTGCACCGGCTGGGCCAGGGCCTGGAGCCGGTCGAGCCGCGCGCGGACCTCCCGTACGCCGCCAACTACCTCTACATGCTGACCGGTGAGGAGCCCGATCCGGTACGGGCCCGCGCGGTCGAGCGGTACCTGATATCCACCGTCGACCACGGCTTCAACGCCTCGACGTTCACCGCCCGGGTGATCGCCTCCACCGGCGCCGACGTCGCCGCCTGCCTGACCGGGGCCATCGGAGCCCTCTCGGGCCCGCTGCACGGAGGCGCCCCCAGCCGCGCCCTGGACACCCTCGACGCGATCGGGACGGTGGACCGGATCGGACCGTGGATCCGCGAACGCGTCCTCGCCGGCGACCGGATCATGGGCTTCGGGCACCCCGTCTACCGCACCGAGGACCCCCGCTCACGCATGCTGCGCGAGATCGCCCTCGGCTTCGGCGGCCCCCTCGTGGACTTCGCCGTAGAGGTCGAGCGCCAGGTGGAGGAGATCCTCGCCGAACTCAAGCCGGGCCGGGAGCTGCACACCAACGTGGAGTTCTACGCGGGCGTGGTCATGGAGCTGTGCGGACTGCCGCGCGAGATGTTCACCCCGACCTTCTGCGCCGCCCGGGTCGTCGGCTGGAGCGCGAACATCCTCGAACAGGCCGCCGATTCGAAGATCATCCGACCGGCCGCCCGGTACACCGGCCCCACCCCTCCGCAGCCGGTGCCGCTCCTCGGCTGACCCGCCCTGGCTACGATCGACCGGATGAACAGCAGGCAGCCCATCCCCGTCGTCGTCCTCGCCGGATTCCTCGGATCCGGGAAGACCACCGTGCTGAACCACCTCCTCGCCGGCCGCGGGGGCACCCGTATCGGCGTCGTCGTCAACGACTTCGGCTCCATCGAGGTCGACGCGATGTCGGTGGCCGGCCAGGTCGGGGACTCGATGGTCTCCCTCGGCGGCGGCTGCCTGTGCTGCGCCGTCGACGGCAGTGAACTGGACGCGTACCTGGAGAAGCTCTCCGCGCCCGTCCACCGCATCGACGTGATCGTCATCGAGGCGAGCGGCCTGGCCGAACCCCAGGAGATGATCCGCATGCTGCTGGCCAACGAGAACCCGGCCGTCCGGTACGGCGGCATGGTGGAGGTCGTGGACGCGGCGGAATTCGACGCCACCCGGGCCCGGCATCCCGAGACCGACCGCCACCTCGCCGTCGCGGACCTGGTGGTGCTCAACAAGACCGACCGGGTCACCGCGGGCGAACGGACCAGGATCCAGACCGAACTCGCCGCGCTCTGCGCACCGGGCACCCCCGTCGTGGGCGCCGACCACGGCCGTGTCGACCCGGAGCTGCTCTTCGACCGCCGGCCCTGGACCGAGACCCGCGGGCAGCTGTCCTTCGAGGACCTGCTCGCGGAGGCCGAGGGCCACGACCGCTGCGCCCACACCCACGCCGCCTACGAGAGCACGGAGTTCACCTCGCGGCAGGCCCTCTCCCCGCGCCGGTTCATGGACTTCCTCGACCGGCGCCCGGCCGGGCTCTACCGGATCAAGGGCTTCGTGTACTTCGGGGTCCCCGGACACGAGGAGCGCTACGAGATCCAGGCCGTCGGCCGCTTCCTCCGCTTCGCCCCGAGGCCCTGGGGGCCGGGCGAACCACGCCTGACACAGCTGGTCCTGATCGGCGCGGGCACCGACGGCCAGGGCCTGGTACGCGAGTTGGAGGCCTGCCTCGAAGAGGCCCCGCAGGACGCGAACCCCGAGAGCATGTGGGGCGTGCTGCGCTACGTGGACCGGCCCGCGGAGGACTGGGGCGACGCCCGCGAGCCGGACCCGTCCGAAGCGCCCTGGACGGATTGACCACGCAGTGCCGAGCCGCCCCTACTTGCCGTCCGAGAAGTTGTGGACGCCCCACCAGCCGGAGGCGTCGTGGTACAGGCCCACGCCGACCTCGGTGAAGTCCGGACTGACCTGCGCCTTGTAGTGGCCCGGGCTGTGGCGCCACATCGACTGGAACTTCTCGGCGGCTTCCTGCGCGGTCATCGAGGCATCGCTCCACCACACGATGTTCTCGCCCGTCCAGGTGCGCGAGCCGGTGTTCAGGTAGGCACGCTCCTCGTTGGAGGAGTGGCCGAATCCGTTCCTCTTCATGTGCTCGGCCCACCTGCGCGCGAAGTCGCCGAGGTCCTGCCTGAGGACGAGGGGAGGCCTGCCGACGGTGGCCCGTTCGCCGTTCAGCAGCTGCAGGGACAGCGTCTGGGCCGTCCGCACGTCCTTCGTGGAGGTGCGGGCACCGGGCACCTTCGGGTCCGGCCCCACCGGACCGCTGCCCGCAGGGCCGCGCGTCGGCTTCGTGGGCCGGTCGTTCTTCGCGGACGGCTTCGCCGAGGGCTCCGCCGTAGCCGCGGTGCGCGAGGGGGCGGCCGTCGCGCTGGGGACGGGCGTCGCCTCGGCCCCAGAGGTCCCTTCCGTCGCACCCGGCTCGGCGGCGGGTGATGCCGGGCCGGTCGGCGGGCCGTCGACGGGGCCCGTCCCGCCCAGGATGCCCGCGCCACCGCCGTCGGGGGCCGAGGAGGAAGCCGTCGCCGCGGTGCGGGCGGGGGCCTCGGCGGATATGAGCGTGTACGCGCTCCCCGCCCCGGTCAGCAGGACCACGGTGGCGACCGCCGTCGGCACGGACACCTTCCTGCGGACCCGGCGGCGGCCACCGGCAGCCCGGCCCGCGTGACGCGGCCCCGACGGCCGGTCCGGTGCCGCCCGGTCCACGCCCTGCCCGAACTCGTCCTCGCGCAACTGCATCGCATCTCCTCAGAGGTGTGACGGCCCACCTGGCCTGACACATGGGAGACCTGTGGGACGGGCGGCGATAACACTTTCTCCACGTGATGCGGGAGATCCGGGTCGGCCGCGTGACCGGGGCGGGTCCGTGCCGTCACCCGGCGGCGGCCGGACCGCCGGAGCCCTCCGCGTACGCGGCCTCGCCGGTGAGGCAGGCGTGACACAGGCAGCGGTCCGGATGCGGACTGCCCGCAGACGTCGCGGCACGGTACTGGAGCGCGTACCGTTCCAGCGCCGCGGAGGCGTCCACCGCGTAGTCCGCCGAGGTGAAGCCGCGCGCGTAGCGCTCCTCGCGCAGCCGTTCCAGGACGCGCGGCGTGTGGACGAGCTTCGGTCGGAAGCCGTACAGGTGGCGCGTCGCCGTGTCGATGACGATCCACCGGCCGGTGTGCCGTTCCCGCCCCGCCACGGTGACCCGGTCACCACCCGGACCCCAGTACACCTTCGCCACGTACACCTTCGCCCCGCCCTTGAAGAACTTCGTTCCCGGGCGCAGTTCCTGGCCGCCGACTCCGCAACGACGCCAGGCCACGACGTTCGCGGCCACCGTCCAGACCGGCTCCGGCGTCCCTTCACCGGACCCGTTTGCCCGCTCCACCTCTACGCGACCTCCACCCCGTACTCGCGCAGGAGGTCCTCCAGGCCGCCGCGGTAGCCCTTGCCGCCGATCACGAAGTCCCAGTCGCCGTTGGCGCGGCGCCGGAACGAGCCGAGCACCAGCGCCGTTTCGCCCGCCCGGCCGTCGGAGACCTCCAGCTGCCCGGCCTCCGCGCCCGCCGCGTCCAGGAGCCGGATCCGGGCGTCGGTGAAACCGGCCAGGTCGGCGTGCGGATCGGCCTCCGGGTCGACGGCGGCCACCAGCACCAGCCGGTCGGCCTCGCGTGGCAGGGAGTCGAAGGAGACCTCCAGCGCCGCCTTGTCCGGCGCCGCGTGCGCACGGGCACGCACCGAACCGTCGGGCGTGCACGGGTTGTTGAAGAACACGAAGTGGTCCTCGCTGAGCACCCGGCTGCCCGTGCACACGAGGGCGCACACGTCCAGCGCGACCCGGCCCGACCAGGTCATGCCGAGCACGTTGTGGTCGTCCGACGGGGCGGGTTCCGCGGCGACGCGCTGCGCCGGGACCGCCGCCGCCGGGCCGCCGCCGAGGCGCCCGCGCAACCCGTACCGGTGCAGGAGCTCCACCAGCTGCTCCCCGGGAACCAACTCCAGCGGCTTGCCGTTGGAGAAGGTGTACGACGTGGGACCGAAGGACGAGGTGGTGACCAGCACCCCCTTGTTCGCCCCCTTGTCCTGGACCGTGCCGTACAAGTCCCGGACCGCCGTGGGCGGCACGGTGTTGCGGTAGCGCTTGACCTGGACCACGATCCGTCCGCCCGTGATCGGGGCAGGGTCGTTCGCCTCGATGTCCACGCCGCCGTCACCGGACCGCTGGGTGGTCAGCGCCTCCATGCCCATCGCCCGGAAGAGCTCCGCCACCAGGTTCTCGAAGGCGATCGGGTCCATCGCGAAGAGGTCCGGCTCGTCCTCGCCGCCGTCCGCGTGCCCGCCGTGGCTGACGACCTCTCCGCCGACCTCGTCGGGCCTGCGCCCCGCGCGTACGGCCGTCAGCTGGTCGGGACGCGCCGAAAGCTGCCCGCGCAGTCCCTCCACCAGGCAGTCCACCGCGCTGACCTGCTCCAGCCGCAGCCCGGTGAAGGTGCTGCGCGGCGCCGGCACCGAGGCCAGTACGAACTGCGCCTGCTGACCCGTCACCGGATCGGGACAGTCGACGAAGCCGTTCACCACGACCGAGTCCAGCACGCCGAACTCGTCCGCCGCGTACATCTCACGCACCACCAGCAGCATGGACTGCGCCAGCAGGTCCCGGTACAGCGCCCGCCGCTCGGTGACCGGGCGGGGCTTCACCTTGTCCTGGTCCGTGCTCGGCAGGTACTGCACCGAACGGGCCTCCGGAACCACCGTGTAGGACGGCAGCTCCCAGTCCAGGACCAGCTCGCGCCTGGCCGGGTCGTACGCCGCCGCCACCTGGCGCGGCAGCACCTCGGGCCAGGCCGTGGAGGTGTACAGCGCGGCCGAGAAGTACTCGACCACCGCCTCCGCTTCGCCCGCACGCAGCGCGCGGGCCAGCTCGGCGAGGCCGTCGTTGTGCGCGCGGATTCCGGCGAGCTGCTGAGCCGCCCACTGGTCGTACTGCTGGCGATACGCCGCCAGTTGCTGCTGCCGTTGCGCCTCGGCGGCGGTCGCGGCCTGCCAGGCCTGGGTGTACCGGGCGTGCGCCTCCCGCTCGGCCTGCGCCCGGTTGGCCGAGCCGAGCGTCCAGCCGCTGCTCTGGTGCTGGAACTGCTCGATGCGGGGCATCGGCACGGGCTGTGCCAGGGATCCCGGGTTGAACGGCTCCAGCTGCTCGGACCGGACCAGGGCGGACGTCCGGAACGCCGGCGCCCGGCAGCCCTCCACCAGCAGGCCTTGCAGAGCGGCCACCTCGGCGTCGATCTCTGCGGTGCGCCGCCGCGCCTCGGCCTCCCGGTGCTGGCGGTGGCTGCGGGCCGCCTCTCGTTCGTACGCCCGCTGCCGGCGTTCCGCCTCGCGGTGCTGGATCAGCTGTGTCTGCTGCATCCGGCGCTGGGCCTCGGCCCAGTCCCCGATCAAACCGCCCGACCGACGACTCATCAGCTCTGTGTTCTCCCGCCCCACCCGACAGTGCCAAGAGGGAAAACACTAGTCGCCATTCGGGTGGTACGTCCCCCGGACGTACCACCCGAATGGTCGCAACCTCCTACAGCGCCGGTCCCGCCAGCGCCGCCACCGCCGACGGCAGGGGCGCCCCAGAACCGTCCCGGCGCGGGTCCGCCGCCGGCAGCTCGGCCGGAGCGCCGTTGGCCGCCGCCGCGCGGGCGGGGGCGGCGCCGGCCCAGGCCAGCACCAGCAGGTCCTCGCCCTTCAGGAACCGCTGGCAGCGCACGCCGCCGGTGGCACGGCCCTTGCGCGGGTACTGGTCGAAGGGGGTCAGCTTCCCCGACAGCATCGAGTCGTCCAGGGTCCCGTGCGAGCCGGCCACCGTGAACACCACGGCGTCCCGCCCCGGGTCGACCGCCGAGAAGTGGATCACCTTGGCGTCCTGGGAGAGCTTGACGCCCGCCATACCGCCCGCCGGGCGGCCCTGCGGACGCACCTGGCCCGCCGGGTAGCGCAGCAGCTGGGCGTCGTCGGTGATGAAGACCAGGTCCTCCTCGCCCGTGCGCAGCTCGACCGCGCCGACGATCCGGTCACCGTCCTTGAGGGTGATGACCTCCAGCTCGTCCTTGTTCGCCGGGTAGTCCGGCACGACGCGCTTGACCACGCCCTGCTCGGTGCCCAGTGCGAGCCCCTGCGAGGACTCGTCCAGCGAGGTCAGGCAGACCACCTTCTCGTCCGCCTCCAGCCCGGAGAGGAACTCCGAGACCGGCGCGCCGCCCGCGAGGTTCGGCGCGGCGTGCGTGTCCGGCAGCTGCGGCAGGTCGATCACCGGGAGCCGCAGCAGCCGGCCGGCGGAGGTGACCACGCCGACGTCGGCCCGCGCGGTCGCGGCGACCTGCGAGACGATCAGGTCGTGCCTCGCCCGGGAGCCGCCCTCGTCCTGCGGCAGCGGCTCGCCGTTCGCCGTACGGGCCAGCAGGCCCGTCGAGGACAGCAGCACCCGGCACGGGTCGTCCGCGACCTCCAGCGGCACGGCCGCGACCGCGGTGCCCGCCGACTCCAGCAGGACCGTACGGCGCTCGGTGCCGAACTTCTTCGCGACGGCGGCCAGTTCCGCGGAGACCAGCTTGCGCAGCTCGTTGTCGGACTCCAGGATCCCGGTCAGCTCGTCGATCTCGCCCGTCAGCCGGTCGCGCTCGGACTCCAGCTCCAGGCGGTCGAACTTGGTGAGCCGGCGCAGCGGGGTGTCCAGGATGTACTGGGTCTGGGTCTCGCTCAGCGAGAACCGCTCCATGAGCCGGGCCTTGGCCTGGGCGGAGTTCTCGCTGTCGCGGATGAGGCGGATGACCTCGTCGATGTCGATCAGGGCCACCAGCAGGCCCTCGACGAGGTGCAGCCGGTCCCGGCGCTTGGTGCGGCGGAACTCGCTGCGCCGCCGGACGACCTCGAAGCGGTGGTCGAGGTAGACCTCCAGCAGCTCCTTGAGGCCGAGGGTGAGCGGCTGCCCGTCCACCAGCGCCACGTTGTTGATGCCGAAGGACTCCTCCATCGGCGTCAGCTTGTAGAGCTGCTCCAGAACGGCCTCCGGGTGGAAGCCGTTCTTGATCTCGATGACCAGGCGCAGGCCGTGGGCGCGGTCGGTGAGGTCCTTGACGTCGGCGATGCCCTGGAGCTTCTTGGAGCCGACCAGGTCCTTGATCTTCGCGATGACCTTCTCGGGGCCGACCGTGAAGGGCAGTTCGGTGACGACCAGACCCTTGCGGCGGGCCGTGACGTTCTCCACGGCCACCGTCGCGCGGATCTTGAAGGATCCGCGGCCGTTCTCGTAGGCGTCCTTGATGCCCGAGAGCCCGACGATCCGGCCGCCCGTCGGCAGGTCGGGACCCGGTACGAAGCGCATCAGCGCCTCCAGGTCCGCGTGCGGATGGCGGATCAGGTGGCGGGCGGCCGCGATGACCTCGCCGAGGTTGTGCGGGGGCATGTTCGTGGCCATGCCGACCGCGATTCCGGACGCGCCGTTGACCAGCAGGTTCGGGTAGGCGGCGGGCAGCGCCACCGGCTCCCGCTCCTGGCCGTCGTAATTGGCGGTGAAGTCGACGGTGTCCTCGTCGATCGACTCCGTCATCAGGGACGTGGCGTCGGCCATGCGGCACTCGGTGTAGCGCATCGCGGCCGGCGGGTCGTCGTTGCCGAGCGAGCCGAAGTTGCCGTGGCCGTCGACGAGCGGCAGCCGCATCGAGAAGGGCTGCGCCATGCGCACGAGGGCGTCGTAGATCGACGCGTCGCCGTGCGGGTGGAGCTTGCCCATCACCTCGCCGACGACGCGGGCGCACTTGACGTACCCGCGGTCGGGGCGCAGGCCCATCTCGTTCATCTGGTAGACGATGCGGCGGTGCACCGGCTTCATGCCGTCCCGGGCGTCGGGCAGGGCACGGGAGTAGATCACCGAGTACGCGTACTCGAGGAAGGAGCCCTGCATTTCGTCGACGACGTCGATGTCGAGGATCTTCTCCTCGAAATCCTCCGGCGGCGGGGTCTTCGTGCTGCGGCGGGCCATCGCTGCGCGGCTCCTTAACCAAGAATGTATGTGCTGGGTGTCTGGCTGGTCTGGCGGGGGTCTGGCTGGGTCCTGCCGCTGTCGGCAGGGGTACGACGCCGACCATTGTGGCCCGGGGGGCCGACAACGCCGACTCCGACCCAGGTCTGGCCCGGGAACTTATCCGGTGGCCGACGCGCTTGCATACAGTGGCAGGTCTGACGGAAATCTCTGCATCGCGATCGAAGGGACCACATGCCCATGGGTCACACGGCCACAGCCCAGGCCGGCTCCGGCGGCCTGACAGCGACCGAGCACCGGCTGGCCAACGGCCTGCGCGTGGTGCTGTCCGAGGACCACCTGACCCCGGTCGCCGCGGTCTGCCTCTGGTACGACGTCGGCTCGCGCCACGAAGTCAAGGGGCGTACCGGCCTGGCTCACCTCTTCGAGCACCTGATGTTCCAGGGTTCGGCGAGCGTACCGGGCAACGGCCACTTCGAGCTGGTCCAGGGTGCCGGCGGCTCCCTCAACGGCACCACCAGCTTCGAGCGCACCAACTACTTCGAGACGATGCCGACCCACCAGCTGGAGCTCGCGCTCTGGCTGGAGGCGGACCGGATGGGCTCGCTGCTGGCCGCCCTGGACGAGGAGTCCATGGAGAACCAGCGCGACGTCGTCAAGAACGAGCGCCGCCAGCGCTACGACAACGTCCCGTACGGCACCGCCTTCGAGCGGCTGACCGCCCTGGCCTACCCCGAGGGCCACCCGTACCACCACACGCCGATCGGCTCCATGGCCGACCTGGACGCCGCGTCCCTGGAGGACGCGCGCACCTTCTTCCGTACGTACTACGCGCCCAACAACGCGGTGCTGTCGGTCGTCGGCGACATCGACCCCGAGCAGACGCTCGCCTGGATCGAGAAGTACTTCGGCACCATCCCCTCCCACGACGGCAAGCAGCCGCCCCGCGACGGCTCGCTGCCCGACATCATCGGGGAGCAGCTGCGCGAGGAGATCGTCGAGGACGTCCCGGCGCGGGCGCTGATGGCCGCCTACCGCCTGCCGCACGACGGCACCCGCGAGTGCGACGCCGCGGACGTGGCGCTCACCATCCTCGGCGGCGGCGAGTCCTCGCTGCTGCACAACCGCCTGGTACGCCGGGACCAGACGGCCGTCGCGGCGGGCTTCGGCGTGCTGCGCCTGGCCGGGGCGCCGTCGCTGGGCTGGCTGGACGTCAAGACCTCCAGCGGGGTCGAGATCCCCGCCATCGAGGCGGCCGTCGACGAGGAGCTGGCCCGGTTCGCCGCCGAGGGCCCGACCGCGGAGGAGATGGAGCGCGCCCAGGCGCAGCTGGAGCGCGAGTGGCTGGACCGGCTGAGCACGGTGGCCGGCCGCGCCGACGAACTGTGCCGGTACGCGGTGCTGTTCGGCGACCCGCAGCTGGCGCTCACCGCCGTACAGCGGGTCCTCGACGTCACCGCCGAGGAGGTGCAGGCCGTCGCCGCGGCCCGACTGCGTCCCGACAACCGCGTGGTGCTCGTCTACGAGCCCCTGGCGGCGGACGCGGCCGAGGGCGCGGAGGGCGGAGAGGGCGAAGAGAACGCCGGCAGCGACGAGAACGAGGGGGCGGAGCAGTGAGCGACACCGCAGCCGTCACGATGACCTTCCACCCGCGCCCGCAGGCCGGCGAGCCGCAGCCGTGGGCCTTCCCGGCGCCCGAGCGCTCGACGCTGCCCAACGGGCTGACCCTGCTGCGCTGCCACCGGCCGGGCCAGCAGGTCGTCGCGGTCGAGGTGAACCTCGCCGCGCCCCTCGACGCCGAGCCCGAGGGCCTGGACGGCGTGGCGACCATCATGGCGCGCGCCCTGTCGGAGGGCACCGACAAGCACTCCGCCGAGGAGTTCGCGGCCGAGCTGGAGCGCTGCGGAGCCACCCTCGACGCGCACGCCGACCACCCGGGCCTGCGGGTCTCCCTGGAGGTGCCCGCCTCCCGGCTGGCCAAGGCGCTGAGCCTGCTCGCCGAGGCGCTGCGCGCCCCCGCCTTCGCCGACGCCGAGGTCGACCGGCTGGTCCGCAACCGGCTCGACGAGATCCCGCACGAGCTGGCCAACCCCCAGCGCCGCGCCGCCAAGCAGCTCTCCAAGGAGCTCTTCCCGGCGTCCCTGCGGATGTCCCGGCCGCGCCAGGGCACCGAGGAGACGGTCGCCCGGATCGACGCCGCCGCCGTACGCGCCTTCTACGAGGCCCACGTACGCCCCGCCACCGCCACCGCGGTGGTCGTCGGCGACCTGACCGGCATCGACCTGGACGCCGTGCTCGCGGACACCCTCGGCGCCTGGACCGGCGACACCGCCGAGGCGCGCCCCGTGCCCCCCGTGACCGCCGACGACACCGGCCGCGTGGTCATCGTCGACCGGCCGGGGGCGGTCCAGACGCAGCTGCTGATCGGGCGCATCGGGACGGACCGGCACGACCGGGTCTGGGCGGCCCAGGTGCTGGGCACCTACTGCCTGGGCGGCACCCTGACCTCCCGCCTGGACAAGGTGCTGCGCGAGGAGAAGGGGTACACCTACGGCGTGCGCGCCTTCGGCCAGGTGCTGCGCTCCACGGCCGACGGCAAGGGCGCCTCCATGCTCGCCATCAGCGGCTCGGTGGACACCCCCAACACCGGGCCGGCGCTGGAGGACCTCTGGAAGGTGCTGCGCACCCTCGCGGAGGGCGGCCTGACCGACGCCGAGCGCGATGTGGCCGTGCAGAACCTGGTGGGCGTGGCCCCGCTGAAGTTCGAGACGGCGGCCTCGGTGGCCGGCACGCTGGCCGACCAGGTCGAGCAGGAGCTGCCGGACGACTACCAGGCGCAGCTGTACGCGCAGTTGGCCGAGACCGGCACGGTGGAGGCCACCACGGCCGTCGTGAAGGCGTTCCCGGCGGACCGGCTCGTCACGATCCTGGTGGGCGACGCCTCGGTGATCGAGGAGCCCGTGCGGGCCCTCGGGATCGGTGAGGTCACGGTGGTCCCCAACTGACGTCGCGGGTGCCCGGATGACGGGCAACTGACGCTCTGTCCAAGAGGCTCCGGCGGTTTTCCGCCGGAGCCTCTTTTGTCCGTTTGATGGTGAGGTTGCTTGTATGCGGTGTGGCGTACGCAACAAAAAGGCGCGTCTGTTTGGCGATTGACTGATGATCCGCCTAGCGTCATCCGTGCTGTCCGTCAGTTGTGCCCGCCGCACCCGCGGCACCGGACAGCGATCGCCGAGTCCCCGTCAGGCGCGAGCCTGGGGAGCCGGGGACCCACATCAGTCCCTGGGGTGAATCGGACCCCCTCGCAAGAGGAGGCCCGTAGGAGACCTTCCTGCTCCGAACCCGTCAGCTAACCCGGTAGGCGAGAAGGAAGGAAAGGATCAAACCCTTCATGGCGTTTGGCAGTCGTCCCGCTGGTACCGGCAAGCACCGTGGTTCCAGCCGCCTGAGCAAGAAGACCGCCGGCTACGCCGGTATCGCCGCGATCGCCACCACGGGTGTGGTCGGCTCGCTCGCCGCCCCGGCCTTCGCCGCCGACAACCACAGCAGCTCCGCCCCGGAGAACGGGCTGGGTGCCGTCGTCGTCGCCGAGGACCTCGCGGGCGACATCCAGGACCAGGCGGAGGCCCAGCAGCGCGCCGCCGAGCACGCCGCCGCCAAGGCCCAGGCCGAGGCCGACGCCAAGCAGAAGGCCGCCGAGGCCAAGCGCCTCGCCGAGGCGAAGGCGAAGGCCGAGCGCGAGGCCGCCGAGCGCGCCGCCCGCGAGGAGGAGCGCAAGCGCCTCAACACCTTCGTCTCCCCGCTGGACGGCTCCTACGTCAGCACGCAGTACAAGGCGGGCGGCGGCATGTGGTCCTCCGGCAGCCACACCGGCATCGACTTCCACGCCGCCTCCGGCACCTCGGTCCACGCGGTGGGCTTCGGCACCGTCGTCGAGGCCGGCTGGGGTGGCGCGTACGGCAACAACGTCGTCATCAAGCACAACGACGGCACGTTCACGCAGTACGGCCACCTGTCCTCGCTGAGCGTCTCCGTCGGCCAGCAGGTCACCCCGGGCCAGCAGATCGGCCTGTCGGGCTCCACCGGCAACTCCAGCGGCCCGCACCTGCACTTCGAGGCCCGCACCGGCTCGCAGTACGGCTCGGACATCGACCCGATCGCGTACCTGCGCTCGCACGGCGTCAGCCTCTGACCCGCTGAGCGGCCCACCGGGTACCGCGCGCACCTTCACGAAGACCCCGCCTCCCGAGCCGGGGTCTTCGTGTTTTTCGCGTTCCGGCGCAATGTTTCGGAATTCCGTCCGTTCTCGAAATCTTGCTGTGCTGCAATAGGGTCAGGTGTGCGCGGCTGCGCACGGGGATGGCGGTCGGAAATAGGCGGAGGTTCGGTCTTGCGTATTCCTGCGCACGCGGTATGCACTGCAATTCGCGACGACATCGTCTCCGGGGTGTTCGAACCGGGCGGCCGGCTCACCGAGGAGGTGCTGGCCCGGCGGTACGGGGTCTCGCGGGTGCCGGTGCGCGAGGCGCTGCGGACCCTGGAGTCCGAGGGCTTCGTGACCACGCGCCGCCACGCCGGGGCCTGTGTGGCCGAACCGACCGCGCAGGAGGCGGCGGACCTGCTGGAGCTGCGGGTGCTCCTGGAGCCGCTGGCGGCGTCCAGGGCGGCCCGGCGCCGCACCGACGCCCACCTCAAAGTGCTGCGGGGGCTGGTCAGGCTGGGGCAGGAGCGGGCCAGGCGGGGCCAGGGCGAGGATCTGCGGGCGCTCGGGGGCTGGTTCCACGAGACGCTCGCGCAGGCCTCCGGCAGCCCCGGACTGATCGCGCTGCTCACCCAGACACGGCGCAAGCTGGCATGGATGTTCGTGGTGGAGGCGCCCGCCCGGCCCGCGGAGTCCTGGGCGGAACGCGGCGCGATCGTCGACGCGGTGGCGCGCGGCGACGCCGACCGGGCGCGGACCCTGGCCGCGGTCCACGCCGATCGCGCGGCCGCCGCTCACCGGCCGAGGCGGCGTCCGGTGAGCACTTCGCAACCTGCCGTAAACATGTCGGGCGGCCGGCATTAACAGGAGCCGTATACAAAGGGTGGAATGACGGGAATTCGCGGCCGCCGGTGATGGCCGGGGAATTCGCCGCGTCGAATTCCTGTCGGGTGGCGGTAGAGCGATGTGGTGCGGTGTCGTGCGCGCCGCCCCGCCCGGCCGCGCCGCCCGGGCCGCATTCGCCCCTGAATTCCGGTACGAACGCCGAAGCCGGTCCCCCTCGCGAGGGGGACCGGCTTCGCCGCTGGTGTCCGCGGGAGAACCCGAAGGGTCAGACCGTCTCGGGGAGCTCTTCGAGGCCCTCCGCGACCAGCTTCGCGAGGCGGTCCAGGGCGGCCTCCGCACCCTCGGCCTCCGAGGCGAGGACGATCTCCTCGCCGCCCTGGGCGCCCAGGCCCAGCACCGCCAGCATGGAGGCGGCGTTGACGGGGTCGCCGCCGGACTTCGCGATGGTCACCGGGACGCCGGAAGCGGTCGTCGCACGGACGAAGATCGAGGCGGGACGAGCGTGCAGGCCCTCGGCCCAGCCGACGTTGACGCGGCGCTCTGCCATGGTGATGCCCTTCAGGTTCTTACGGTTGTCTAGACCAGTCTCTCACGGCGCCCCGACTGCTCGGACCGACCCTCGGTCTCCATTCCTGATTGCCGCCGCCGAGCGAGCCTTCCCAGCTTGCACCGGTTCGTCCCGGCCTGCCCGCTGCGCCGCGCGAGCGCCGCCCCACCCGGTCCGGTCGCGCCCGGTCCCGCCCGGTCCGGCCGTAAGGTATGCGCATGACCATAGAGTCGGACCCGTCCTACCCGGCCCACTGGGAAGCCGACGTCGTCCTCCGCGACGGCGGCACCGCCCGGATCAGGCCCATCACCACCGAGGACGCCGGCCGGCTCGTCAGCTTCTACGAGCAGGTCTCGGACGAGTCGAAGTACTACCGCTTCTTCGCGCCCTACCCGCGGCTCTCCGCCCGCGACGTGCACCGCTTCACGCACCACGACCACGTGGACCGGGTGGGCCTCGCCGCGACCGTCGGCGAGGAGTTCATCGGCACCGTCCGCTACGACCGCATCGGCCCCGACGGCCGGCCCGCCTCCGCTCCCGCCGACGAGGCCGAGGTCGCCTTCCTCGTCCAGGACGCCCACCAGGGCCGCGGCGTCGCCTCCGCGCTCCTCGAACACATCGGCGCGGTGGCCCGCGAACGCGGCATCCGCCGTTTCGCCGCCGAGGTGCTGCCCGCCAACACCAAGATGATCAAGGTGTTCACGGACGCCGGCTACCAGCAGAAGCGCAGCTTCGAGGACGGCTCCGTCCACCTCACCCTCGACCTCGAACCCACCGCCGAGTCCCTCGCCGTCCAGCGCGCCCGGGAGCAGCGCGCCGAAGCCCGCTCCGTGCAGCGCCTGCTGGCCCCCGGCTCGGTGGCCGTCGTCGGGGTCAGCCGATCCGGCGCCGGCGTGGGCGCGGCCGCCCTGCGCAACCTCCGCGACAGCGGCTTCCACGGCCACCTCTACGCCGTCAACGAGGCCGTCACCCGCGACCTGCTCGACGGGGTCCGGGCCTACCGCACCGTCGGGGCCATCGGAGCCCCCGTCGACCTCGCGGTGATCGCGGTCCCGGCCGACCGGGTCCCCGACGCGGTGGCCGCCTGCGGCGAGCACGGCGTGCAGGGGCTCGTCGTCCTCTCCGCCGGATACGGGGAGAGCGGCCCGGCCGGACTCGCCCGCCAGCGCGAGCTGCTGCGGCAGGCGCGCTCCTACGGCATGCGCCTCATCGGGCCGAACGCCTACGGGGTGATCAACACCGCACCGGAGGTGGAGCTCAACGCCTCGCTCACCCCCGCCCCGATGCCCGTGCGCGGCCGGACCGGCCTGTTCACGCAGTCCGGGGCGATCGGGATCGCCCTGCTCTCGGCGCTGCTGCGGCGCGGCGAGGGCCTGTCGTCCTTCGTCTCGGCGGGCAACCGCGCCGACGTGTCCGGCAACGACATCCTCCAGTACTGGTACGAGGACGAGGCGACCGACGTCGCGCTGATGTACCTCGAAACCCTCGGCAATCCGCGGAAGTTCACCCGCCTCGCCCGCAGGACGGCCGCCGTCAAGCCGGTGGTCGTCGCCAAGGGCGGCCGCCACACCCCCGCCGGACACGTCGTCCCCGGCACCCGCCTGTCGGAGGACACCGTCTCCGCCCTCCTGCGGCAGGCCGGCGTCATCAGGGTCGACACCGTCACCGAACTGGTGGACGTCGGCCTGCTGCTGGCCTCGCAGCCGCTGCCCGCCGGCCCCCGGATCGCGATCCTCGGCAACTCGGAGTCCCTCGGGGTCCTCACCTACGACGCCTGCCTGACCCAGGGCCTGCGGCCGCTGCCGCCCTTGGACCTGACGACCGCGGCGTCCCCGGAGGACTTCCGCGCCGCCCTCGCCGCGGCCCTCGCCTCCGACGACTGCGACGCCGTGATCGTGACCGCCATCCCCTGGGTCAGCGAGCACGCCCTCGCCGACGACCTCGCCGACGCGCTGCGCGAGGCGGTCGCCGCGACCCCCGGCAAGCCGGTGGCGGTCGTGCACGTGGAACTGGCCGAGCTGGTGCGGGCCCTGTCCGCGACCCGCGGGCCCGACGACGGCCCCCCCGGCCACCCCGCGGCCGACACCGCCCGGACCCCGGCCCCCTTCGCAGTGAGCGCCACAGGCACCGGCGCCTCCGTCCCCGGCCCGCTCCGGATCCCCGGCTACCCCGCCGCCGAACGCGCCGTCAAGGCCGTCGCGGAGGCCGTGCGCTACGGCCAGTGGCGCCGCGCCCTCGCCGACGCGGGCCAGGTCCCCGAGTACGAGGACATCGACGAGGCCGGCGCCGCCGCCCAGCTCGCCGGACTGCTCGCGGACGTCGACGGCGGGGCCGTGCTGACCCTGAGCGACTGGGACGCCCGCGAACTGCTCGCCCGCTACGGCATCCGCGTCCTGCCCACGCTCCCCGCGCCCAGCCCCGACGCCGCCGTCCGGGCCGCCGGGATCCTGGGCTACCCGGTCGCCCTCAAGACCACCGCCCCGCACCTGCGCCACCGGGCGGACCTGGGCGGCGTACGGCTCGACCTCACGAACGAGGCCGAGCTGAGGCGCTCGTACGAGGAGCTGACCGACGCGCTGGGCAAGCCGGCCGAGCTCCAGCCCGTGGTGCAGCCCATGGTGCCGCGGGGCGTGGACACCGTCGTGCGGTCCGTCATCGACCCGGCCGCCGGCGCCGTCCTCTCCTTCGGGCTCGCCGGAGTGGCCTCCGAACTCCTCGGCGACACCGCGCACCGGCTGGTCCCGGCCACCGACCGGGACGCCGCCGCACTGATCCGGTCCATCCGGGCGGCGCCCCTCCTCTTCGGCTGGCGCGGCAGCGACCCGGTCGACACCCCCGCCCTGGAGGAGACGCTGCTGCGGCTGTCCCGGCTCGTGGACGACCACCCCGAGGTGATCGGGGTCACCCTGGAACCGGTCGTCGTCGCCGCCGAGGGCGTCAGCGCCCTCAGCGCGACCGTCCGCGTCGCCCACCCGCCCGCCCGCGGCGACCTCGGCCCGCGGACGCTCCCCAGTTACTGAGCGGGTACGGCGCGGTATGAGGGCACCCGGGGGGCCTTACCATTGACCCCATGGCGAAATCCGGTACGACGACCCAGGGGCTGCGCACGGCGATCGAGCGCAGCGGCTACTACCCGGCCCTCGTGGCCGAGGCCGTGGAGGCCGCGGTGGGCGGCGAGCCGATCTCGTCGTACCTGGTCCACCAGGAGACGACCTTCGACTCCAACGAGGTGCGCCGGCACGTCACCGTGCTGGTCCTGACCGGCAACCGCTTCATCGTCAGCCACACCGACGAGCAGGCGGCCGACGCCGGGTCCCCGTCCCCGTACGCGACGACCTCCACCGAGTCGGTCAAGCTCTCCAGCATCTCCTCCGTGGTGCTGAGCCGTGTCGTCGCCAACCCGGAGTCCTACACCCCCGGCACCCTGCCCCGCGAGGTCGTCCTGACCATCGGCTGGGGCGCGGTCTCGCGGATCGACCTGGAGCCGGCCGCCTGCGGCGACCCCAACTGCGACTCCGACCACGGCTACACCGGCAACTCCACCGCCGACGACCTCAGCCTGCGGGTCAGCGAGGCCGGCGACGGACCGGAGGCGGTGCGCCAGACCCTCGTCTTCGCGCAGGCGCTCAGCGAGGCGACAGCGGCCACGTCCTCCACCTCCGCCCGCTGATGGCGTACTCCGCTCCGCAGGACTGGACCGAGCCGGAGCTGCTGGACCTGGCCGGCGCCCCCGTCCCGGAGTACGGTTCCGGATCGCTCGCCGATCTGCTGCCGACGCTCGTGGCCGGGCAGGGCGTCCCCGGCTACACCGCCGCCATCGCCGAGCTGACCCCGGCCGACCGCAACTGCGTCTTCCTGGTCGACGGCATGGGCTGGGAGCAGATCAGGGCCCACCAGGACGAGGCCCCGTACCTGGCCTCCCTCCTCGGCACCTCGCGCGGCGGCACCGGCCGCCCGATCACCGCGGGCTTCCCGGCGACCACCGCCACCTCGCTGGCCTCCGTCGGCACCGGGCTGCCGCCGGCCCGCCACGGCCTGCCCGGCTACGCCGTGCGCAACCCGGCCACCGGCGAGCTGATGAACCAGCTGCGCTGGCACCCGTGGGCCCCGCCGAAGCCGTGGCAGCCGTACCCGACGGTCTTCCAGGAGGCCGACAAGGCCGGCGTCGCCACCGCCCAGGTGTCCTCGCCCGCCTTCCAGACCACCCCGCTGACCAAGGTCGCCCTGAGCGGCGGCACCTTCCTCGGCCGGATGACCGGCGAGGAGCGGATGGACGTGGCCGCCGAACGCCTCGCGGCGGGCGACCGCTCGCTCGTCTACACCTACTACAGCGAGCTCGACGGGGCCGGGCACCGGCACGGCGTGGACTCCGATGCCTGGCGCGGCCAGCTGATGTACGTGGACCGGCTCGTCCAGCGGCTCGCCGAGCAGCTGCCGCCGCGCACCGCGCTGTACGTGACCGCCGACCACGGCATGGTCGACGTCCCCTTCGACGAGGACGCGCGGATCGACTTCGACGAGGACTGGGAGCTCGGCGCCGGCGTCGCCCTGCTGGGCGGCGAGGGCCGGGCCCGGCACGTGTACGCGGTGCCGGGTGCGGAGGCCGACGTGCTGACCGTGTGGCGCGAGGTGCTGGGTGACCGCTTCTGGGTCGCCGGCCGCGAGGAGGCCCTGGAACTGGGCTGGTTCGGTCCGCCGGGGGAGTGTGACGAGCGGGTCCTCGGCCGGATCGGCGACGTGGTCGCCGCCGCCCAGGCCGATGTCGCGATCACCGCTTCGCGCAACGAGCCGAACGAGTCGGCCCTCGCCGGCATGCACGGCTCCATGACCGCGGCGGAGCAGCTGGTCCCGCTGCTCGAAATCCGCACCTGACCCGCCCCGCACCCCGGCCCGGCCGCCCCGGCCGGCCACCTCCCCCCCACGATCCGAAAGGTCCCGTACCTCCCATGCCCGAGCTGGTGTTCTTCTCCGGAACGATGGACTGCGGAAAGAGCACTCTGGCGCTCCAGATCACCCACAACCGCTCGGCCCGCGGCCTGCAGGGCGTGATCTTCACCCGCCAGGACCGCGCCGGCGAGGGCAAGCTGTCCTCGCGGCTGGGCCTGGTCACGGAAGCGGTCGAGGTCACCGACGCCATGGACCTGTACGGCTACCTCGTGGGTGAGCTCTCCCAGGGCGGCAGGGCGGACTACGTCATCGTCGACGAGGCCCAGTTCCTCGCCCCGGAGCAGATCGACCAGCTGGCGCGGATCGTCGACGACCTGGACATGGACGTCTTCGCCTTCGGCATCACCACGGACTTCCGCACGAAGCTCTTCCCGGGCTCGCAGCGCCTGATCGAGCTCGCCGACCGCATAGAGCAGCTCCAGGTCGAGGCCCTGTGCTGGTGCGGAGCCCGCGCCACCCACAACGCCCGCACGGCCGGCGGGGTGATGGTCGTCGAAGGCGAGCAGGTGGTGGTCGGTGACGTGCACCGCCCGGCGGAGGAGATCGGCTACGAGGTCCTCTGCCGCCGCCACCACCGCCGCCGCATGACCTCGGCCGCGGCCCACGCCGCCGCCCTCTCCCCGGACGTGCTCCCGGTCAACAACCCCTGACCGGCGCCGGCGCTCACTCCTGGCGGCGGCGGGCGCCGATGCCCTGGGGGTCGGCCGTACGGGCCAGGGCGCGGCGGGCCGGGTCGGGGTGTGCCCGGTCGACGGACTGCCGCAGCAGGGCCAGTTCGGCGTCGACGGCCGGCCGGGCCGCGGCCGGCACGGCGGCCGGCAGGCCCTCCAGGAGGGAGCCGAGCCGCCGGCAGACCTGGACGGACGAGGCGCCGTACTCGCGGATCTCGGTCACGGCCAGCTGGAGGTAGTCCTCCCAGTCCCGCCCCCGCACCACCAGCCGCGGGGTGCCGTGGCGGTCGCCGAGCACGTAGCGGTCGCGCAGCGCGGTGCGGCCGACCGTGTGGAGGAACGCCTCGATCTGGTTGAGCAGCTGGACCGCGGTCGTCGGGTCGTTCACGGCCGGGGACAGCGCCCGGATCGCGATGTCGACGAGGACCCGCAGCGCGAACGCCGGATCCTGTTCGATGGTCCGCTCGGAGCCGAAGGCGATCAGCCCGGTCACCTGCCGCGGATCGGGCGCCGGCCTCCCGCCGTGGATCTCGGCGACGACGGAGCCGGGCGGTACGTAGTCCCCGACCAGCCGGGTGACGACGAGGAGGCAGTCGTGGCGCGCCGCCAGGGCCGTCAGCCGCCGCGCGTGGAGCGCCTGGATCACCCCGCCGTGCTCGGACCGCACGGCGAGGACCGGACCGGCTCCCGCCGTCGGCCCGGAATCGTCGGCGCGGGGCGCGGCGCCGAGGACGGCCGCCTCCCCGCGGACCAGGACCGTCTCGCCCATCCCGCCGACCAGCCGGGCGATGGCCACGGGCCGGAGGTTGTGGGTGAACCGGTTGAGGTAGACGAGCAGGAGCAGCAGGCTGACGGACACGGCCGTGCCGGCCATCGTCACTCCGAGGTCGGGCACGGAGTCCGCCTCGATGCTGCGCAGCAGGGCGAAGGAGAAGGAGAAGGTGCCGGTGAAGGTGGCCAGTACGGCCTTCTGCAGCCGGTCCCGGTACCACAGGCGCATGTAGCGCGGGGACAGGGTGCCCGTGGCCTGCTGGACGACGAGCACGCCGATCGTGACGACGAACCCGAGCAGGGCGATCATCGCCCCGACGATGGCGGTGAGCACGCCGGCGGCCGTGGAGGCCGAGTACCGCCAGCCGGCCGGGAGCCGGTCCGCGGTGTCGAGGGAGACGGCCCACTCCGCCAGCAGCACGCCGAGGGCCAGGCCGAGCAGCGGCACGATCCAGAGGCTGGCCTTGGTGTACTGCAGCAGCCGGAACCGGGTGGCCCAGGACATCAGCGGCCGCAGCGGGGTTCCGGTGGCCCGCCGGGCGGCGGCGCTGTCGTGCGCGGGTGCGGCACGGGTGACCTCCGACCTCCGGGTCGCGGTGCGGGACGGCTTTCGGGCCCACCGTAAGGCCGCCCGTCGCCCTCCGCACGCCGCCACGGGGCAGTCGGCGGGGGCCGGGCCCGGCGGGGCCGACCGGGCGTCAGCCGGGCCCGGGCGCGGACCGGGTGAGCGGTACGGGTCCGAACAGTACGAGGATGTCCCCCTCCGCCGGGGCGGCGGCCCGGGCGTCGGTGACCGGGTCGAGCCGCCCGTCGGCGCGCACCACGAACAGCGTCTCGAAGTCCTGCGGGACCGGCCCGGCAGCCGGACGCACCAGGTAGCGGGCGCCCTGCCGGTACCGCTCGGCCAGGACGTGGCGGACCAGCCGGGTGCCGAAGAGGAGGTCGCCGCCCGTGTAGGGCGCGATGACGCCGTGGCTCCCGTGCGGCGGCCCGACCCGGTAGACGTGCCCCTCCACGTTGCCCTGCACCATGACCGAGGCCAGTGCGTTGAAGTCGTCGTCGTCCGTGAGCAGGAAGACGGCGGTGACGCCCTCCAGCCGCGCCCGCGGGTTGGTGGCCGTGGCGAGGAGCTCTCCCTGTGCCAGTTCGATCCCGGCGTCCTTGATCCGCTCCCGTTCGTCCTCGTCACCGGCCCACATGAGGACGTCGACGCCGGCCGACCGCAGCGCGCTGCCCATGGCGACGACCCAGCGGTCGCCGCCCACCAGGAGGGGGCGGGTCCGGGAGGGGCGGGCGGCCCCCAGCCGGTGTGCCACGGGGGCGGCGGTCAGCGCGTAGAGCAGCACCGTGCCCACGATCACCAGGAAGGTGACGGGGAGGATCTTCGACGCCCCGGCCAGGCCCTGGTCGGCGAGGTCGGCGGAGAACGCGGAGGCCGTGGACGCCGCGACGATCCCGCGCGGGGCCATCCAGCCGATGAACCCCCGTTCCCCGCGGGTCAGGCCCGACTTCCGCGTGGACAGGACGGCGACCAGCGGTCGTACGACCAGGACCAGGAACGCGACGAGGGCGAGCGAGGGGAGCAGTACGGGCTTCAGGGACGCCGGGGTGACGGTCGACGAGATCGAGACGAACAGCAGCCCGATGATCAGTTGGACCAGGGTCTCGAAGAAGGGCCTGCGGGCGGGCATGTCGAAGCCGGGGATGTTGGCGACCGCCAGCCCGGTGACGATCGCGGCGATCAGCCCGGTGTCGTCGCGGACGATGTCGCACCCCGCCGACACGGTGATCACCACGGCGAGTTGGGCGATCGTGCCCAGCGTCTCCCCGAGCCGCATGACGCGCAGCGTCAGCCACAGCAGGGCGACCCCCACGGCGCCTCCGGCCAGGCCACAGGCCATGCTGATCGCGAACTGGCCCAGCTGGTAGCCCCGTCCCAGGTCGGCCTGCGAGGAGGAGACGGCGTGGAAGACGAGCGCCCCGAGGATGCCGCCGATCGGGTCGATCAGCGTCCCCTCCCAGACCAGGATGTGCCGCAGCCGGTCGGTGGGCCGCACGTATTCGAGGAGCGGGCCCACGACCGTCGGACCCGACACCACGAGGATCACGGCCGTCATGGCGGCGCTGGCCGCCGACATGCCGAACAGCGCGGGGGAGACGGCGCCGACGGCCAGGAAGGTGACGAGGATGCCGACCACCAGCAGCCTGACGACGATCGCCCGGATGCGCCCCCTGAAGTGGCGCAGGTCGAGCCCGACTCCGGCGTCGTAGAGGATCACCGCCACCGACAGGGAGACCAGGGCGGAGAACTCCCCTCCGAGCAGGTTGTCCGGATGGATGACGTCGGTCAGCGCACCCGCGGTGAAGCCGGCCGGCAGCAGCAGGATCAGCGCGGGCACGCGCAGTCTGCCGGCGAGGATCTGCGAGAAGGCGGCCAGTGCCACCGTCAGGGCGATGCCGAGAAGGATCTGGTCCTCGCTCACCGGGGCCCCGTTCCTCCATAGGGCGGGCGCCGGCCCCCGTCAGCCCCCATCGGGGCTCTCGCCCGGTGTGGCGCCGTCGCGCCGGAGATCGGCGTCGGTCAGCGACTCCAGTTCGCCGTGGGTGTCCAGCCAGTACAGCAGGACGACGGCCGGGGCGACCATCACCAGGGCCACCAGCGTGACGAACGCCAGCCAGGTCAGGCTGGAGGGCGCGCCCGCGGCGTCGGCCACGGTCAGGGAGGTGGGGATCAGGTAGGGCCGCTGGGCCATGCCCCAGGCGAGGACCGCCGCCGCGACGACGCCCACCGCCGCGACCCGCACCCAGGTGCCCGGCGGGCGCAGCAGCAGCCAAGCCGTGGCGAAGGTGGCGGCCAGGGCCAGGAGGACGAACAGCAGTCCCAGGCCGTGGGTGAGGCCGTGCCAGATGTGCGGCGCGTCCGAGCGCGTGACGAACAGCGCGACCACGGCCAGTACGGCGACCGCGGCCAGCGCGGCCAGCGCCCGCCCCCGGAAGTGGTCGACGAGGTCGGGCGCGTCGAAGCGGCGGGCGTCACCGGAGAGGAACACCGCCCCGAGGAAGGCCGTCGTCGCGATGGCCAGCAGCCCGAACACCAGGGAGGTCGGGTTGGACCAGGCCTCCGCCGAGGCCTCCGTACCGAGTGCGACCCGCCCCGAGGCGACCCCGCCGACGGCCGCCCCGAGGAAGAAGGGCGTCACGAGCGAGGACAGGGCGAACAGGGTTCCGAAGAGGCGCCGCCCCGCGACGCGGCGGGAGGCCTTGCGGAAGGCGAAGCCGGCGCCGCGCAGGACCATGCCCACGGCGGCCAGGGCCAGCGGCACCCACATCGCGGAGAACACCGTCTGGAAGAAGACCGGGAATCCCGTCCACATGATGACGAAGATGAAGATCAGCCAGACGTTGTTGACCTCCCACACCGGCGCCATGGCGTGGTCGATGAGCCACCGGGGCCGCCTGCCCCGCTCCGCCCCTCCCGCGGTCAGGTCCCAGAAGCCGGCCCCGTAGTCGGTGCCGCCCGCGCAGGTGTACGCGGTCACCGCGAGCAGCAGCACGAAGGCGATGACGTCGGCGGTCACGGGCGGCCGTCCCCGGACGAGGACGGGACGGACGGGCGCGGTCCGTACGGTGTGTCCGCCTCGGGTTCCGCGTCCCGGCCCTGCCCTCCCTGCCGCGCGTCGGCGAGCCGCCACCGGGTCCGCATCTTCAACAGGACCGCGAGGAACGCGCCGAAGACGAACACGTACACCACGACCACCAGCCCGAGCATGATCCACAAGGTGGTCGAGCGGGTCGCGGTGACCGCCTCCGCGACCCGCATGTTCTGGTAGACGATCCACGGCTGGCGCCCCACCTCGGTGGCGATCCAGCCGCACTCCACCGCCACGACCGACCCGACGCCCGCGCAGGCCGCGCCGCGCCAGAACCACTTGGAGGCCGGCAGCCTGCGGTGCCGCCACCACACGAGCGCGTACCAGAGGGCGAGCAGCACCAGCACCGACCCGATCAGGGCCATGAGGTCGAAGGCCCAGTGGGCGATGGTCGCCTGGGTGGCGTTCGGCCGGTCGCTCGCCGGGACGGAGGACAGCCCGATCACCTTGGTGTCCGTGCTGAACCCGGCCAGCAGGGAGTCGAGCTGGGGGATCTTGATGCCGCCCGAGACCGATCCGTCGGGGTGCAGGCGGCCGAACATGTACTCCGGTACGTGCGTGCCGGTGTCCCAGACGATCTCCAGAGCGGCGAACTTCACCGGCTGCTCCTGGAACACCTTCCGTGCGATGGAGTCGCCCAGGAAGAACTGGATCGGGGTGGCGACGGCGGCGACGGTGAAGGGGACGGTGAAGCCGAGCCGGTGGTAGTGGTCCCGGCGGCCCCGCAGCCAGCCGACGGCGTAGACGCCGGCCACGACGTATCCCGCGGTCAGGACCATCGCCACGACGAAGTGCCAGTACTGCGGCCCGAACATCGGGGTGAAGACGGCCTTCCAGATGTTCACGTCGACCGGATTGCCCGCGGAGTCGAGGGAGAAGCCCCGCGGGGTGTTCATCCACGAGTTGGCGGCCAGGATGCCGAACGCCCCCATCAGGGCGGCGGCCGGCAGCGGAAGCCCGAGCAGGAAGTGCGTACGGGGCTTCAGCCGGCGCCATCCGTACAGGTAGACGGCGATGAGCACCGCTTCGAGGAAGAAGGCCCACGCCTCGACACCGAAGCCGATCCCGAACACGTCGCCCCACCTGCCCATGAGCCCCGGCCACAGCAGCCCGAACTCGAAGGACAGCACGGTGCCGGTGACGACCCCGACGGCGAACTGCACCGCCATGACGGCCGACCAGCGCCGGGCCAGCAGCAGGGCCGTGGGGTCGTTGCGGCGGATCCCCCGGTGGTGCATCAGCAGGGTGATGAACGGCAGGGCCACGCCCATCGGCACCAGGATGATGTGCGAGGCGAGCGTGAAGGCCATGAGCTGTCGGGCCGGGAGCAGCTGGGGCGGGGCTTCGGCCGCCAGCAGGAGAACGGTGGTGTGCATGCGTGCCTTCGCTGCTAGGGCCTGTCGTCAAAGTGATCTTGCATTGTGGATCATGGTTGGGTGATACGTCGCCATGAACTGTCGGACGCTGAGTGGGAACTCGTGCAGCCGTTGCTGCCTCGGCCCGTGTTGGGGCGGCCGCGGCTGGACGACCGGACGATCCTGAACGGGATCGTGTGGAAGTTCCGGACCGGGGTCGCCTGGCGGGACGTGCCCGACCGGTACGGGTCGTGGGCCAGCCTCCACACCCGTTTCCGCAGGTGGGCGGCGGACGGAACCTTCGAGCGGATGCTCCAGGCCGCGCAGGCGCAAGCGGACGCGGCAGGCGACATCGAGTGGCTGGTGTCGGTGGACTCCACCGTTGTCCGTGCCCACCAGCACGCGGCCGGAGCCCGAAAAGGGGGCTCCGCAGCCCGGCCCTCGGCCGGTCCCGCGGCGGACTGACCAGCAAGATTCACCTGGCCTGCGATGGGGCGGGCCGCCCCCTCGCGTTCGTCCTGACCGGCGGGAACACCAACGACTGCACCCAGTTCACCGCCGTGATGGACGCGATACGGGTGCCCCGGATCGGGCCGGGTCGACCGCGCATCAGGCCCGACCACGTCATCGGCGACAAGGGCTACAGCTCGAAGGCCATCCGTACTTGGCTGCGGCGGCGCGGCGTCACGCACACGATCCCTGAACGGTCCGACCAGGTCCGCAACCGCACCCGGCGAGGCGGCCGGGGAGGCAGGCCGCCGGCCTTCGACAAACAGGTCTACAAGCGCCGCAACGTGGTGGAACGGTGCTTCAACCGGCTCAAGCAGTGGCGCGGCATCGCGACCAGGTACGACAAGACCGCCCAGTCCTACCAAGCAGCCGTCACCCTCGCGTCGCTCCTGATGTGGGCGTGACACTTTGACGACAACTCCTAGGGGTGTCCGGCGGATCAGGGGCGGTCAGCCCGGGTTGTCCGGTGCCGTGGATCGGAAGGCGGAGGAGGGAGTCGACGCGGGGCGCCGGCGACCGACGACAACGCGGCAAGGCGCGGTGCCGGGCAGCCCGGGCCCGGCCCTGATCCGCCGGACACCCCCTGGTGCTGTGGCCGGGCGCCGGGTCAGCCGCCGGAGGCGAAGCCGGGGAAGAGGGTCATGCCGCCGTCGACGTAGAGGGTGGTGCCCACCACGTAGTCCAGGAGGTCGGAGGCGAGGACGACGACCGCGTCGGCGATGTCCTCGGGATCGCCGATCCGGTCGTACGGGATCAGCTTCAGCAGGTCCTCACGGGCCTGCTCGGTCTCCCACGCACTGCGGTTGATCGGTGTCCTGATGGCCCCGGGGGCGACCGCGTTCACCCGGATCTTCCGCGGTGCGAGCTCCTGGGCGAGGGTCTCCATCATCATGTGCACGCCGCCCTTGGAGGACGCGTAGTTGACGTGCCCCGCCCACGGGATCAGCTGGTGCACCGAGCTCATGCAGATGATCTTCCCGGCCGCCCGGGACACCTCGGGCACGACCCCGCGCCGCAGGAACTCCTTCGTGGCCTCGCGCGCGCACAGGAACTGCCCGGTCAGGTTGACGTCCAGGACCTTCTGCCACTGGGCGAGGGTCATCTCGGTGAACGCGGAGTCCCGTTGCAGGCCGGCATTGGCGACCAGGATGTCGATCGTCCCGAACTCCTCGACCATCCGGTCCACCATGGCGACGACCTGGTCCTCCCGGGACACGTCCGCCTCGTACGCCGCCGCGCGCACCCCGAAGGAGGTGATCTCCCGGACCACCTCCTCGGCGGACTCCCGGTCGGCCACGTAGTTCACGACCACGTCGGCGCCGGCCCTGCCGAGCCCGATGGCGGTCGCCTTCCCGATGCCCGAGTTGGCGCCGGTGACCAGTGCCTTCTGGCCCTTCAGCAGGTGAGCCGCAATCACACCCTGCGGTGCGCCCACGGTGGAATCCACGTTGTGCTGCCTCCTCGACGAGCGGGCCCCTGCGCGCCCCGGCCGAGGCCGGCCGGGCCGACCGCCCACGTAATCACCGGCCGGTACGGGGGGACCGCCGGGCGGGTCCCGGTTGGGCCGTTCGGCGCAGGATCTTCCTCCGGTCGGCGCAGGTCGCCGACGCTGCCCGGCACGCGTCAGCCCAGCCGGGACACGAGGTGGTCACCGACCCGCAGGGCGTTGGCGATGGCGGTCAGGGACGGGTTGACCGCGCCGATGCTCGGGAAGAAGCTCGTGTCGACGACGTAGAGGTTGTCGAGGTCGTGGGCCTTGCAGTTGACGTCCAGCGCCGAGGCGGCCGGGTCGGTGCCGAAGCGGACGGTCCCCGCCTGGTGTGCGGTCGCCCCGATCGGCATGCCCTTGTGCAGATAGATGCTGTGCGGCAGCAGGTGGTGCTCGTGCATGCCGAGGTGCCCGAGCATGCCCTGGAGCTTGTGCCGCAGCCGCCTCAGGCCCTCGATGTTGTTCTTCTCGTCGAGCGTGAGGCGGATGGCGCCGCCGGCTTCCAGGGTGACCCGGCTTTCGGGCAGCGGAAGGTCCTCTCCGCACAGCCAGAAGTCGACGGCGTGGTGCGCCAGTACCTCGAAGGGCATGTCCGGGGTGACCGTTCCGGCCCAGCGCGGCGCCTCGCCGTGGATCTGCTCGGCGTCCGACTTGCCGAGCATCTGGACCCCGCCCAGCGGGAAGTCCCAGTCGTCCGAGCCCAGATACCAGTCGTGCAGGGCGAGGGTCTTCTGGAACCGCGTGGGGTTGGGCTCCTTGGACACCGCCATCAGCGCAAGGTTGTTGTGCCGCATGTAGTGCCGGCCCACCACGTCCGAACTGTTGGCCAGCCCCCGGGGATGGCGGTCGTTCGCCGAGGCCAGCAGCAGGGCGGCGGAGTTGACCGCCCCGCAGGAGACGACCACGACGTCCGCGGAGAAGCGGGTCTCGGACCCGTCGGCGAGCCTGACGACCGCCGCGGTGACGGTGCGCCCCGCCGCGTCGGTCTCCAGCCGGACCACATGGGCGTGGGTGACCATCTCGACGTTGGGGTGCTCCAGGGCCGGCTCCACGCACACCACCTGGGCGTCGGACTTGCCGCGCACCAGGCAGGGGAAGCCGTCCACCCGGTCGCAGCGGATGCACACGCTGGAGGGGGCGGCCCGCCCGTCCGCGTCCTGGACGAGGTCGACCCCGATGGGGAGGTGGAAGGGGTGCAGCCCCCTCTTCTCCAGGTCGTCGCTCAACTGCTGGATGCGCGGCTCGTGTTCGACGGGCGGGTAGGCGTACTGGGCGCTCGCCGGCCCCTCGCCCGGGTCCTCCCCGTGCCGCCCGTGCACGCGGTAGAGGTGTTCGGCCTGGGTGTAGTACGGCTCCAGCTCCTCGTACCGCAGCGGCCAGGCGGGGGAGACGCCGCCGTGGTGGCGGATCTCGCCGAAGTCCTCGGGCCGCAGCCGGAACAGCGCGGCCCCGTAGAACTTGGTGTTGCCGCCGACGTAGTAGTTGACCTCGGGCGGGAACTCGTTGCCGTGCCTGTCGAGCCAGAACTCGGGCGCCCGGTACTTGCCCTTGACGAAGACGGCGGTGGACTCCCAGTTGTCGCGCTCCCGCGGCAGGTAGCCGCCGCGTTCGAGGAGGAGCACCCGCTTGCCGGAGGGGGCCAGCCGGTGGGCGAGGGTACCGCCCCCGGCGCCGGTGCCGATGATGATGACGTCGTAGTGGGGAGTGCCGCCCACGTCGACCACCGTCCTTGGGCTCGCGGTCCGGCCCGGCGGGCCGGCACCTGTCACTC
Source organism: Streptomyces sp. TN58 (assembly GCF_001941845.1). NCBI lineage: Bacteria > Bacillati > Actinomycetota > Actinomycetes > Kitasatosporales > Streptomycetaceae > Streptomyces > Streptomyces sp. TN58. The sequence continues at coordinate 5,533,346 of NZ_CP018870.1, forward strand.
CGCGCAGCGGAGGCCAACCATTCCCACCCCTTCGAAGCTAGCCGCCCTTCCACCGGACGGCGACCGGGCCGGGGACGGGCCGGGGACGGACGGCCGGGGCGCCGTCACAGCACCGCGAGCGGGTTGACGGGGCAGCCGGTGGCGCCCGGCAGGCGCAGCGGGGCGACCACGCACAGAAAGCTCCACCGGCCGGCCTGTGCGCAGGCCTCCGCCAACTCCTCGAACTGCAGGTAGTCCATGAGGTGCACGCCCATCGCCTGCACCGCCAGGACGTGTACGGGGAAGGCGACGCCCGCCACGGCGCTGGGCGCGGTGTCGTTGTTGCCGTCGCCGCCCAGCACGGCCACCTCCCGCTCGGCCAGGAACGGCATGGCCCTCGGGTGCAGTCCCGCCCGGGCCCGGGCCGCCTCCCACGCCCCGAGCTGTCCGCGGCGGCGCCGGTGCCCCACCCGTACGAGCAGCAGGTCCCCGGGGCCGACCCGGACGCCTTGGGCGGTCTCGGCGGCCGTCAGGTCCTGCGCCGTCACGTGGTCCCCCGGCTCCAGCCAGGGCACGCCCCGCAGCCGCGGGACGTCCAGCAGCACACCCCGCCCGACGACACCCTCCCGGACCAGGTCCAGCGAGAGCGAACGGACAGCCGCGGCCGCCGCGTCGCCGGCCGGGACGCCGCCGTAGAGCTCGCCGTCGTACAGCACGTGGCCGAGGGCGTCGAGGTGGCTGTCGGCGTCCCCGTGGACGTTCATCGCGAACCGGTCGACCGCGAAGTGCACTCCGCCGGCCCGGGCCTCCCCAGGGGCGGGACCGGTCATGCGGTGCCTCGCGGGCTCCGGGTTGTCCGGGCCCGGCCGGGTCTCGATCGGCGCGGCCAGGGACACCGTTCGTCCGAGCCGGACCTCGGCCGCGGCCGCCGCGACGCGGGCGGGCGTCAGATGCCGCAGTGCCCCCCGCCGGCCGCCGTGCGTGTCCCCGCCCGCGCCGTCGTGCGCGGCGGGCCGGGCCGTCCGGCGCAGCCGCTCGTACAGCGTCCGGAAGTCAGCCGCGCTCATGGGCGGCGCGGCGGCCGGTCCGGGGCGCCCGGTCATCGGATCGCCGCCCCGTCGGCCGCCCCCCACGGCCGCAGGCCCCAGCGGAGCACATGCCCGGCCCCCGGCTCCAGGACCGTGAGCCCGGTTCCGGTGCGGAAGGCGTCCGCCGGGCAGGACATCGCCTCCACCGCGACACCGCGCCGGCGCCGCCCGGGCTGCCCCAGGGTGTCGCCCGTGTAGACCTGCACGTACCGGGTGCCCTCGCCGAGCCACACGTCGGTCCCGCGCCGCCCCGACGGGTGGGCCAGCCGGACCACCGCCCGCCCGGCCTCGTCCCGTTCGAGTCCGGTGAAGGCGGTGTCCAGCACCTGCGCGCCGATGGGACGGGCGGAGCGGAAGTCGTACTCCGTGCCCTCGACGGGCTCCTCGCCCGTCGGCAGGCCGTCCTCGTCGGTGGTCAGCCGGAGGCGGGCCGGCACGGTGAGCAGCGCCGTGTCGACGAGGCCGGTGCCGACCGTCAGGTACGGGTGCTGCCCCACGCCGTACGGGGCCCTCGCGGTGCCCGCGTTGACGGCGCTCACCAGCACCTCCAGGCCGTCGTCGGTCAGCCGGTACTCCGCGTACACCTCCAGCAGGAAGGGGTACCCGGGCTGCGGGTGGAGGGTGGTGCCGACCCGCAACGCCTCGCCGGAGCGGGCCAGCAGCCGCCACGGGACCCAGCGCAGCAGTCCGTGGATCGCGTTGCGGTGCTCCGGTTCGCTCAGCGGGAGTTGCAGGTCCGCGCCGTCGAAGCGGTAGCGGCCGCCGCCCACCCGGTTGGGCCAGGGCACGAGCAGCTGCCCGCGCCCCGAGGTGACGGGCTCGTCGGCGGCGAACCCGTCCAGCAGCGGCACCCCGCCGGCCTCGTACTGGCGCAGCGCGCCGCCCAGTTCGACCACGACGGCACGCTGCCCGCCGCGGCGCAGCTCCCACTGCTCACCCGTGGGGCCCGCGGACCGGTGCGTCTGCTCGGACATGGGAGCCTCCTCAGGCGGAGCGGACGGAGCGGACGGAGCGGACGGGGCGGCGAGGTCCAGGAGGGACAGCGCGGCCTCCACCACGGCCCCCGGCGGCTGGTCGACCTCCACGACCACCGGGTGCTCGTCGGGCTGCGGCTCCTGGAGGTCGGCGAACTGGCTGTCCAGCAGGGCCGCCGGGAAGAAGTGGCCGTGCCGCGCCTCCAGGCGGGCCCGGACGAGCTCGCGCGTACCGTGCAGGTAGAGCAGGCGCGCCCCCGGCCGGCCCCGCAGCAGCCGGTCCCGGTAGGAGCGCTTGAGCGCCGAGCAGGTGACGACCGCCGGGCGGTGCGCCGCTGCCTCCTCGTCCATCCAGGCGCCGATGGCGGCGAGCCAGGGGGCCCGGTCCAGGTCGTCCAGGGGCTGTCCGGCGGCCATCTTGGCCCGGTTGCCCGCGGAGTGGAACTCGTCCGCGTCCCGGTGGGGCCAGCCCAGCCGCTCCGCGAGCAGCCCGGCCACCGTGGTCTTGCCCGAACCGGACACGCCGACGACGAGTACCTGAGTCGGCCGTCCGGCCTCCGCCGGCATCCGGGCTCAGTCCCCCGTGAGACCGGGGGCCGTGCACAGCGCCCAGACGATCAGGGCGTCGACCGCCAGGAGCACCAGGGCCCAGAACGGCGTGTACGGCAGCCACATGAAGCTCGCCACCATGCTCAGGCCCGCCAGCGCCAGACCGACGATCCGGGCCCACAGGGCACCCCTGATCACGGCCAACCCCGCGCAGAACACCACGACGCCCAGGACGAGGTGGATCCAGCCCCAGCCCGTGAGGTCGAACTCGTAGGCGTAGTGCGGGGTGGGGATGAAGACGTCGTCCCGGGCGATCGCCGAGATGCCGGAGAACACCATCATCAGTCCGCCGAAGACCATCAGGAACCCGGCGAAGAGCAGCCAGCCGCTGCGGGCGCCGAAGCCGCCCTTCCGCGAGGCCGGCGCCGCGGCGTTCGGGCGTGCTCCGCCCGCGTGACTCGTCATGCCATGTTCCTTCCTCACTTCGCCCCGGCTGCGGGGGTCGCGACCGGCTTGCCCACAGGAGGGACCTCGGGCCCGGGCGGCAGGAGTTCGGTGACCACGAAGGCGACCACGGCCGCGATGATGACCACGGGGATCATCGCTCCGCTGCCGAGCAGCAGGACGACGAGCACCACGCTGCTGACCGGTAGCCGCAGCGCGCTGGCGGCCGCGGCGGCCATGCCGGCCGCGAGGCCCGGTACGAGGCCCAGTCCCGGCAGCGGCGCGAACAGCACACCCGCGGCGGCGCCCAGGAACAGCGCCGGGAAGACCGGGCCACCGCGCAGGCTGCCCAGGCAGAGGGCGTAGGCCGCGCCCTTGCACAGCAGGACCGCGATCAGCGCCCCGACGCCCCAGGCCTGCGGATCGGCGGCCATGCTGCCCATCACGCCTTGGCCCGACGAGGCCACGTCGACGGGGGAGTTGCCGGTGACCAGGGCGTAGAGCGCGCCGAAGGCGCCCGCCGCCAGGGCGCAGACGGCCGTGTGGGCCACGGGCCGCCGGGCCACGTACACGGAGGCGTACCGGCCGCCTGCCAGTACCAGGTGAATGAAGACGCCCATGACGACCGCCAGGAGCAGCGACCACCCCACGTCGGCGGCGTCCAGCCGGGGGAAGGGAGCCGTGAGATCGAGCTTCAGGCTGCCCGTCGACAGGCCCGTCCAGCGGCCGAAGCCGGTGAACACCAGCTCGCCGACCCCGCTGGACAGCAGCGCCGGCAGCATGATCGCGAACAGCTGCGGCCCGCCGACGCCTGCCACCTCCATCAGGAGCACGGCGCCGACCAGAGGGTTGCCGAAGATCGCGGAGATGGCCGCAGCGGCTCCGGCCGCGCCCAGGATGATCGTGCTCTGCGGGGTCGCGGGCGCCTGGGCCAGGTCCCTGAACAGCAGTGCGAGCCCGCCGCCGAGGGCGATCAGCGGGGCTTCCGGGCCGAGGGTCGCACCGAGCGGCAGGCTGCACAGCGCTGCCAGGATGACGCCCGGCAGGGCGATCGAGGTGGCTCCTGCGGCATGCAGTCCGGACGCGGGGATGTGGCCGCCCGCGCCGGGCAGGCGCGTCACCACCAGTCCGACCAGGACACCGGCGACCAGCAGCAGCGGCAGCGGCCACCACCAGGGGGGCCCGCTCCAGCCGAGCGCTTCCGGGAGGTCGGCCCACACCAGGTGCTCCAGCTGGTGGAGCGAGACCAGGAACCAGAACGCCGCCAGCGAGACGGGGATGCCGATCAGGGCGCAGAGGACGAGCAGTTTCAGGTAGCCGGGCGTGCGCAGCATGTCCCGAAGCCGGTCGCCCTCGGCAGGTTCCTCGGCCGGTGCCGGCGGTGGCGTACGAGGTGCCGTCATGGGGTCATCCCCTTCCGTCCCCCGTGACCGACCGGCCTGTCAGCCGAGGAGCCGGCTCTTCTGCCGCGTGAACTCCTCCTCGGTGAGCAGCCCCTGGGCCTTCAGCTCGCCCAGCTTCTGCAACTGGTCGAGCTTGCTGCTCATGTCGTCGCCGGCGGGCGGGGGCGCGGCGGCCGGAGCGGGCGGCGCGGCGGCCTGCTGCTGTTCGTAGGCCTGCTGCTGTTCGTACTCCTGCTGCGACCAGCGGCCCGCCTGCCGCCGCGACACGCGGTTGGAGACCGCGGTGGCGGTTCCCGCCACGACGGCCGTGCGGGCGATACCGCGAAGAAGTCCGGGCATGGAGCGTCATCTCCCAGGTAGCCAGGGGGCGGACGGCCGCGCCGCGCGGCCGTCCGCGGGTCGTCATGTGCCGCGGGCCGGAGGTCCGGGGCGCTGCCCGGCGCCTGCCGGCCGCGGCCGGGGCTCACGCCTCCATCGCGTCAAGCGAGGCCAGCAGCGCCTGCACCGGGATCCGGCCGCCGGCCACCAGCTGGGCGCCGCCGCGCCGCAGGGCCCGGGCGAAGGGCGCCGCCCAGACGTTCTCGTACACCAGGATCCCGGCGGAGTTGCCCGCTTCCAGGGCGGCGCCGGCCTCGTCGAGGTCGTCCTGGCCGAGCAGGCCCGAGGCCGCGCCCTCGAAGACGGTCAGGTCCATCTCGCCGCCGCCGGCGTCCTTCAGCTCCAGGGCGACGACCGAGCCATCGGCCTCCTTGCGGACGAAGACCAGGTCGAGGATGCGGATGATGCCGCGGTCGACGAGATCCACGAGCAGGGGCAGGCCCTCACCGGTCATCCTGCTGCCCGGGAACTCGACGATCAGGTAGTCGACGGGCCCCATCGTCTCGATGTCCTCGTTCATGTCGTCGCTCATCACCACTCCTCACGTGCGATGCGGTGGGGGTGACCGCGCCGTGAGCCGCCGGCACCGGGGGCGGGGCGGCCCACCAGCTCATTGCAGCACCCCCACGATGCCTTCGCACCTCCGGCCGCCGCGGGCGGCGGCCGGGACCGACGGCGACCGTGAACGGCGTATGGCGGTCGTGTGGCGGGCCGCCCCGCCCCCTTCACCGGGCCGGCCGGTGCGCCTACGGTCGCACCCGAAGCGCCACCACGACCGTGTGCCCGAGTGGCCCAGGGGCGGGACTGTCCGACGAGGTCGAGCGCGGCGGCGACGACGGCCCGGTCGTGGGCGTCCGGTCCGCGCCAGCGGTCCCGTCCGGGTGGCGGGGCCCGGCAGACGCTACCTTGACGACACCCCCTCGGGGGTGTTCGGGCGTACGAGGGCGAACACCGCGCCCTCCGGGTCCGCCACCGTGGCCTGCCGTCCGCGCATGCCCTCGCGGGGCGGGTCGACGAGGCGCCCGCCGAGCTCCTGGACCCGCTGCGCGGCCGCGTCGGTGTCCTCCACCGCGAAGTAGACCAGCCAGTGCGGACCCCGGTCGTGCGGCAGCGAACGTCCCACGCCGTGAACGGCGGCGACGGGCCGGCCCCCCAGGTTCAGGGTGAGGTGGTCGAAGTCGTCCGACGCGACGGCGTGGGCCTTCGCCTCATGGCCGAACACGTGCTCGTAGAACTTGCCGACCGTCGAGGTGTCCTGGGTGATCAGCTCGTGCCAGACGGGGGTGCCCGGCCCGCCGTGCGGCCGGGTACCCGGGCCGGGCTGCGCCTGCCACAGCCCGAAGACCGCCCCCAGCGGGTCCGAGCAGATCGCCACCCGCCCCGCGGCACCGGCGTCCAGCGGTCCCACCGCGACGGTGCCGCCGCACGCCCGGACCGACTCGGCGGTCGCGCCGGCGTCGTCCGTGGCCAGATACGTGGTCCAGGCCGTCGGAAGGTGCCCGTCGGGCGGCATCTCGCCGATCCCGGCCACCTCGTGGCCGTCCAGCACCGCGCGGACGTAGGGGCCGAGCTGCTCGGGCCCGGGCACGTACTCCCATCCGAACAGGTCGGCGTAGAAGTCCTCGGTGCGCCCCAGGCCGTGAACCATGAGACTCACCCAGCACGGGGTGCCGGGCGTGCGCCGGGTTGCTTCCGCTGCCTCGGTCATGTCAGCCGTCTCCTCCGTCGTGCCGTCGCCGGAGCCGATGGTTTCACTCCGACGGACGCGGCGCGCCCCGACCGGGCCGCATTCCGGCGGTCCGGAACGGAGTTGACCGGATCAGGGTGCCCCTCTGATGACGGCCCTGTTACGCGCGTGGCGGGCGGGGAGGAAGATGGCCGCCATGACTGCGAAACATGCGATCCTCTCCGCCGCCGATCTCCGGGACGAGCTGGCGGGACCCCGCCCGCCGGTGCTGCTGGACGTCCGCTGGCAGCTGGGCGGCCCCGACCAGCGGCCCGCGTACGAGGCCGGACACCTGCCCGGCGCGGTGTACGTCGACCTCGATCGCGAACTGGCAGGTCCGGCCGGGTCGGGCGGGCGCCACCCGCTGCCGGACACGGAGGCCTTCGGTGCGGCGATGCGCAGGGCGGGGGTCTCGGCCGAGGCGCCGGTGGTCGTGTACGACGGCGGCCAGGGCTGGGCGGCGGCCCGAGCGTGGTGGCTGCTGCGCTGGACAGGTCACCCGAACGTGCGAGTCCTGGACGGCGGCCTGGCCGCGTGGACGGAATCCGGCGGCGCCCTCACGGCTGAGCGAGTGATTCCGCTTGAGGGCGATTTCAAGCCAAACCCTGGCGTGCGCGGGCTGCTCGACGCCGACGCGGCGGCGCGACGGGCCCGGGAGGGCGTCCTGCTGGACGCCCGGGCGGGGGAGCGGTATCGCGGTGAGGTGGAGCCGATCGACCCGGTGGGCGGCCACATCCCGGGCGCACTGTCGGCCCCCACCACCGAGAACGTGGGCCCCGACGGCCGCTTCCTGCCTGCGGACGCGCTGCGCAGCCGGTTCGAGGCGCTCGGCGCGACGCAGGGCACCCCGGTGGGCGTCTACTGCGGCTCGGGGGTCTCCGGAGCCCACGAGGTGCTCGCCCTGGAGGTGGCCGGCATCGAGTCCGACCTCTACGCGGGCAGTTGGTCGCACTGGTGCACCGACCCGGCCCGCCCCGTGGCCACGGGCCCGGAGCCCCAGTAGGGGCAAGGCCGGCCGGCCCTGGCACCCGCCGCCCGCCGGTCCCGTAGCCGGCAGCCCGCCGCCCCGGACGGCGGCGGGCGCTACTCCTGCTTCTTGCGCCGGGTACCGAAGACGATCTCGTCCCAGCTCGGGACCGCCGCACGGCGTCCGGGGCGGACTCCGTCGGCTTCCGCCTGCCGGTCGGTGGTGCCCGTCAGCCGGTCGCGGTGGCCCGCCACCGTGCGGGGCATCAGGACGTCGGCGTACGCGGCGCCGGCGCCGGCCGACGCGGCGGGAGCCGGCGGCTCCTCCGCCTCGGCTTCCGCCTCGGCCGGCTCGGTGCGCTCGGGGACGACCATGTCGCCGCGGAAGCTCGGTACCGCCTCCAGCAGGCTGGTCAGCGAGTCCCGCTCCTCCTCCGGCTCCGGTACGGGCGCCGGCCGCGGCTCCACCCGCTCCAGCTGCCGGTCCAGGGCGCGGTCCAGCGGCCGGTCGCGCGGCAGGCGCGCGATCCTCGGCACGAAGGGGAAACTCGGCTCGGGAGCCGCCGGCAGGTCCTCCGACTCGCCGATGAGGGAGCGCGCCTCGTCGTCCACGGCCACGACCAGCCGGCGCGGCGGGTCGTAGGTCCAGCTCGCCGAGTGCGGCTCGCCGGCGACCCGGTAGACGAGAAGGACCTCCCAGGTGCCGTCGTCGCGGCGCCAGGAGTCCCACTGGACGGACTCCTTCTCGGCCCCGCGCAGGGTCAGGCGTTCCTGCACGGCCTCGCCGAGCTGCGGCCCGGTGTTCTCGCCGGGGCGGCGCACCGGGGTCTTGCGGGCCCGCTCGGCCATGAAGGCGCGCTCGGCGAGCACGGGGCCCTCGAAGCGGCGTACGCGGTCGACGGGGATGCCGGCGAGCTGGGCGACCTCCTCCGCGGAGGCACCGGCTCGTATGCGCGCCTGGATGTCGCGGGGGCGGAGGTGGCTCTCGACCTCGATCTCGATCTGGTTCAGACGCGCGCGGTCGTTGCGTACGGCAGCCCGAAGCCGCTCGTCGATCGGAAGCGTGTACTCGGTGCTGTCCGCAGCCTTGAGCACCAGTCGTGTGCCGTCATTGGAGACGGCCACGACACGCAGTTCGGGCATGGGGACCTCCCGGGTGGTGCCTGCCGACGTCACGTGCGTCGCTGCTTCCGCTAGTCGAGTGTGGCCTGCCCGGGTGCAGCCTGCCACAACCTTGCCGAGTTAAACCGGCGTGTCGGGCATGCGCCCTTGATCGCCGTTATGGCACGGTTACCTGTTGAGCACGCACAGTGACCGGACGGTTACTGTGCGCAGCAGGATCCGTGCCATGCCGCGGCATCGCCGGTCTTCGAGTGCCGCATTCCGTCAGCCGGCCCCCTCTCCCGGGTCCGGACATCCGAAAGGAAGGACAGCCCCAGGGCTCGCCACAGTACTCCATTCGGGCCACCTGGGTGGACCGCCGCGCCGCCGAAAGTTTCCCGGACGGCGGGAGTCGTGCTGCCCGCCGCCGGGTCCCGCCCGCGTCCGCGCCCCTCCCACGCCCCGCCGACGGGGGCGTGGGGCCGGGCGCGTGCCGGTTCGTCAGGTACCAAGGACACGCCGCAGGTAGTCGTTGCCGAAGACCCGGTCCGGGTCGAGGCGGTCGCGCAGTGCGGTGAACTCGCCGAAGCGCGGATAGGCCTGGGAGAGGTACTCCGCGTCCCGCGTGTGCACCTTGCCCCAGTGCGGGCGGCCGCCGTGCGAGGTGAAGGTGTGCTCCGCCGCCGTGAAGTAGGCCTGGTACGGCGTGCCCCTGTACATGTGCACCGCGATGTAGGCCGTCTCGCGCCCCGAGGCCGTCGACAGCGCGATGTCGTCCGCCGGCGCGGTCCGCACCTCCACCGGGAAGCTGATCCGCAGCCGGGAGCGGTCGACCGTCGCGCGCAGCTCCCGCAGCGCCTCGACGACCGCCTCGCGCGGGAGGGCGTACTCCATCTCCACGAACCGCACCCGGCGCGGGCTGGTGAACACCTTGTACGGGATGTCCGTGTAGGTGCGCGCCGACAGGGCGCGGCTGGCCACGCGGGCGATGGAGGGGATCGTGGCCGGGACCGCGCGGCCCAGCGAGTTGACGGCCTGGAAGAGGCCGTTGGAGAGCAGTTCGTCCTCGATCCAGCCGCTGACCGGCCCGGGCGGGGCGGCGGGGCCCTGGCTGCGGTTGTTGCGCTTGGTGTTGCAGTTGCCGGTGTGCGGGAACCAGTAGAACTCGAAGTGCTCGTTCTCGGTGAAGTGCTCCTCGAACTCGGCGGTCACCCGGTCGAAGCCCATGGGCTCCTCACGGGCGGTCAGGAAGAAGAGCGGCTCCACGGCGAAGGTGATCGCGGTGACGACCCCGAGCGCGCCGATGCCCACCCGGGCCGCCGCGAAGACCTCCGGGTTCTCCTTCTCGGAGCAGACCAGCACGCTGCCGTCGGCCGTGACCAGCTCCATGGCGCGGATCTGCGCGGCGATGGAGGCCGAGTCCCGGCCGGTGCCGTGGGTGCCGGTGCTGGTGGCGCCGGAGACCGTCTGCTCCATGATGTCGCCCATGTTGGTGAGCGACAGGCCCTGGGCGGCGAGGGCCCGGTTGAGGTCCTTCAGGGTGGTGCCCGCCCCCACCGTGACGGTGCCCGCGGCGCGGTCGATCGACCGGATCCCCGCCAGGGCCTGCGGCCGTACGAGGACCCCGTCGGTCGCGGCGGCCGCGGTGAAGGAGTGGCCGGTGCCGACCGCCTTCACCCGCAGCCCGTCCTCGGCGGCCCGGCGGACCGCCTCCTGGAGCTCCCCGACCGAGGCCGGGGCCACCACGCGGGTGGGTGTGGCGGTGACGTTGCCCGCCCAGTTACGCCACGCGGTCGCCGTGCTGCCGTTCCGTGCTGTCGCCGTCCCCATCGGTTGCTGGCTCCTCCCCTTGCGCCGGCCTCGTCAGCCGGCGGTATCCCGCGAACGCCACCGCCGCCGCGGCCGCCCCCGCCGAGATGGAGACGACGTACCCGGTCCGCGCGCCGGCCGCGTCGACGACCCAGCCGGTCACGGAGGACCCCAGCGCGATACCGACCGCGAGGCCGGTGCTGATCCAGGTCATGCCCTCGGTCAGCTTCGCGTGTGGTACGTGCGCCTCGATCAGGGCCATCGTGGTGATCATCGTGGGAGCGATGGCGAGGCCCGAGACGAAGAGCGCCACGGCCAGAAACGGAAGGTTCCCGGCCAGTAGGAGGGGGATCATACTCACGGCCATCGCACATACGCCCAGTACCCAGCGCACTTCCGTACGGCCCTTGAGGTGGAGCAGCCCGAAGACGATGCCCGCCAGACAGGATCCGGCCGCCCAGATGGCCAGGATGAAGCTTGCGGCGGACTTCTGGCCCTGCTCCTCGGCGAAGGCCAGCGTGGAGACGTCGATGGAGCCGAAGATCGCGCCGGTCGCCACGAACGTGGCCGTCAGGACCTGCAGGCCGGGGGAGCGCAGGGCCGAGGTGCGGCTGCCGTCCTGCGTGCGCGGGTGCGGCGCGGGCTCGGTGGACCGCTGCGCGGTGAGCAGCCAGACGCCGACGAGCAGGCAGACGGCGGCGATCAGCGGGCCGGCCTCGGGGAACCAGGTGGTGGACAGTCCGATGGCGATGATCGGGCCGAAGATGAAGCACACCTCGTCGACGACGGACTCGAAGGAGTACGCGGTGTGCAGTTCGCGCGGTGAGTCGCGGTAGATGACGGTCCACCGGGCGCGGACCATCGACCCGACGCTGGGCACGCAGCCGGCCACTGCCGCGCAGACGAAAAGGGTCCAGTCGGGCCAGCCGTTCGCCGCTGCCACCAGCAGCACGGCGACAGCGGCCACACAGATCAGGGTGGCGGGGCGGAGCACCGCCCGCTGCCCGTGCTGGTCCACCAGCCGGGACACCTGTGGGCCGACCACGGCCGCGGCGAGGGCGAGGGTGCCGGTCAGGGCGCTCGCCATGGCGTAGCGGCCGGTGATCTCGGAGATCATCGTCAGGATGCCGACGCCGACCATGGATATCGGCAGGCGGCCGATCAGGCCGGCGGCGCTGAACCCCTTGGTGCCGGGGGCCGCGAAAATCGCGCGGTAGGGACTGGGCAAGGCGCCCTCCGTAAGGGACGTGATCGGCCCGTACAGGTTACGACGGCCGATGGGGCACCGCACGGGAGAATGTCCGGAACACCCGGAACTTAGGCTCACCTTACCTGTCTCGGTGTCCGGCTCGCGGACAGGGCGGTTCTCCCCGGAGCGGGCCGAGTGGCAGGATTCGATGCATGTCAGACCAGCTCCCCCCGCCCGCCGGCGGGCCCGCCGCCCCCTACGACGCCCTGCTGCTGCTGTCCTTCGGCGGCCCCGAAGGGCCCGACGACGTCGTGCCGTTCCTGGAGAACGTCACGCGCGGCCGCGGCATCCCGCGCGAGCGGCTCAAGGAGGTCGGGCAGCACTACTTCGGCTTCGGCGGGGTCAGCCCCATCAACGCGCAGAACCGCGCGCTGCTGGACGCGCTGCGCAAGGACTTCGCGGAGCACGGGCTGGACCTGCCGGTCTACTGGGGCAACCGCAACTGGGCCCCGTACCTGACCGACGTGATGAGGGAGATGGCCGCCGACGGACGCCGCCGCATCGCCGTGCTCGCGACCAGCGCCTACGCCTCGTACTCCGGCTGCCGGCAGTACCGCGAGAACCTCGCCGACGCCCTGGCCGCCCTGGCCGAGGAGGGCGTCGAGCTCCCCCGGGTCGACAAGCTGCGGCACTACTTCAACCACCCCGGCTTCGTGGACCCCATGATCGAAGGCGTGGTGGCGGCGCTCGACGAGCTGCCCGAGGCGGTCCGGGAGGGCGCCCACCTCGCCTTCACCACCCACTCCATCCCGACCGCCGCGGCCGACGCCTCCGGCCCCGTGGAGGACCACACCGAGGGCGGCGAGGGCGGCGCGTACGTCAGGCAGCACCTCGACGTCGCCCGGGTGATCGCCGACGAGGTGGCTGTGCGGACCGGCGTCGCGCACCCCTGGAAGCTCGTCTACCAGTCCCGCAGCGGCGCCCCGCACATCCCGTGGCTGGAGCCCGACATCTGCGACCACCTGGAGGCCCTGCACGCCGAGGGCGCGCCCGCCGCGGTCATGGTGCCCATCGGCTTCGTCTCCGACCACATGGAGGTCCTGTACGACCTGGACACCGAGGCCACGGCCAAGGCGGCCGAACTGGGCCTGCCCGTCGCGCGCTCGGCGACCGTCGGAGCCGACCCGTCCTTCGCCGAGGCCGTACGCGAGCTCGTGCTGGAGCGCGCCGCAAAGGAGCGCGGGGAGCCGGCCGAGGAGTGCTGGGTGGGCATGCTGGGCCAGAGCCACGACCTGTGCGCGGTGGGCTGCTGCCCGGCGCGCAGCCCCCGGCCGGCGGCCGCGGGCGCGGACAGCCCCTACTGAACCCCCGCCGGCGGACAGCCGTAGCAGCCGTGCCGGCCGTACGAGCCGTACGAGGAAGAGGAACCGTGATTTCGGAAGAGCTGAAGGCCGAACTGCTGGACGTCGGCATGGAGGCCGCCCGGCAGGCCGGGGCTCTGCTGCGCGACGGCCGGCCGGCCGACCTGGCGGTGGCGGCGACGAAGACCAGCCCCATCGACGTGGTGACCGAGATGGACATCGCGGCGGAGAAGCTGATCACCGGCATCCTCGCCGAACGGCGGCCCGATGACGGCCTGCTGGGCGAGGAGGGCGCGGACACCCCGGGGACGAGCGGGGTGCGGTGGGTCGTCGACCCGCTGGACGGCACCGTGAACTACCTCTACGGCCTCCCGAGCTGGGGCGTGTCCATCGCCGCCGAGTACGGGGGCGAGACCGTGGTCGGCGTCGTGGCGGCGCCGATGCGCGGGGAGGTCTACCACGCGGTCCTCGGCGGCGGGGCCTGGCTGGGCACGGCCCGCCTCGCCTGCCGTCCTGCGGCGCCGCTGGACCAGGCGCTGGTCGGCACCGGCTTCGCCTACGTCCAGACCCGGCGGGCGCACCAGGCCGATGTGGCGCAGCGGATCATCCCGCTGGTGCGGGACGTCCGGCGCGGCGGTTCGGCGGCGCTGGACCTGTGCGACGTGGCCGCGGGGCGGCTGGACGGCTACTACGAGCGCGGCCTGAACCCCTGGGACCTGGCCGCCGGCGAGCTGATCGCCCGCGAGGCGGGTGCCGTGACCGGCGGCCGCCCGGGGGAGCCGGCCTCGGGCGAGCTGGCGCTGGCCGCGAGTCCGGCCGTCTTCGCCTCGCTCCAGCCGCTGCTGGAGGAGGCCGGGGCCTGGCACGACTGAAACGTGCGGTGAACGACGTTGACCCCGGCCGCCCGAAGGGGGCGGCCGGGGTCAACGTCGTCTCGGAGTCCGCGCTCGGCAGCCGGGCAGGAGCCCGTCAGCGGCCGGTCAGCAGGAGGGCACGGCGGCCGTGACCGGGACGCCGTGCTCGGCGGCCAGGCGCTGGAGGTCCTCCAGCTCCGCCTGCTCCACTTCCGCGAGGAAGTCGTCGCCCGTCTCACGGGCGTGCCTGAGATCCGACTGCGTGGCCCTGATGCGGTGCAGGAGACCCGCGGTGAATGCGTCCATGATGGGTTCGCCCCCTCTTCGTGGGTCGGCGGCGGCACGTGGTGATACCGCCGTCAGGGAGTGGATGGGGTGTCCTCACGTCCTCCCCTGCGCCCCGGGCGCAGAAACCTCCGAAGGCCGGGGAATCCCCACTTCCGTCCCATGGGCCCCTCCACGACCCGTCTTACAGCCGGTTTACGGCTGAAACGTGCAGGATGTACGACGCAACACAGGTGTGCCCCTCAGGGCTCGGAGGAAGGAAACGACGTGCGCGTACTCGTCGTCGAGGACGAGCAGCTGCTCGCCGATGCGGTGGCCACCGGCCTGCGCCGGGAGGCCATGGCCGTGGACGTCGTGTACGACGGCGCCGCCGCCCTGGAGCGGGTCGGCGTGAACGACTACGACGTGGTCGTGCTCGACCGGGACCTCCCGCTCGTACACGGCGACGACGTGTGCCGGAAGATCGTCGAGCTCGGCATGCCCACCCGTGTCCTGATGCTGACCGCCTCCGGCGACGTGAGTGACCGCGTGGAGGGTCTGGAGCTCGGGGCGGACGACTACCTGCCCAAGCCCTTCGCCTTCACCGAGCTGACCGCCCGGGTGCGGGCCCTCGGCCGGCGCACCACCGTCGCGCTGCCGCCCGTACTGGAGCGGGCCGGGATCAAGCTGGACCCGAACCGGCGCGAGGTGTTCCGCGAGGGACGGGAGGTGCAGCTGGCCCCGAAGGAGTTCGCGGTGCTGGAGGTCCTCATGCGCAGCGAGGGGACCGTGGTGTCGGCCGAGCAGCTGCTGGAGAAGGCCTGGGACGAGAACACCGACCCGTTCACCAACGTGGTGCGCGTGACGGTGATGACCCTGCGCCGCAAGCTGGGCGAGCCGCCCGTCATCGTGACGGTGCCCGGCTCCGGATACCGGATCTGACGCGTGGCGACCACCCCGGCGCCACCCGCGGCGCCGCCGAAGCCGACCTGGGACCCCGGCCAGCCCGAGGGTCCCTTCCCGTGGCTGAGGCCGACCATCCGCATACGCCTCACCCTGCTCTACGGCGGGATGTTCCTGATCGCGGGCATCCTGCTGCTGTCGATCATCTACCTGCTGGCGGCCCAGGCCCTGCGGCAGGGCAACGCCATGCCGTTCCAGATCATCGGCGGACAGAACGTCCAGGTCTCCAGCCCCGCCTGTCCCGGCGTGGGTGTCGGCCAGTCGTACGACCAGTTCAACGCGGCGATCAGCAAGTGCGCCCTCGAACAGCGCCGGCACGCCCTGGACGACCTGCTGAGCCGCTCGCTGATGGCCCTGCTGGGCCTCAGCATCATCGCCTTCGCCTTCGGCTACGCGATGGCCGGCCGGGTGCTCTCGCCCCTGGGCAAGATCACACGTACCGCCCGCCGGGTGGTCGGCTCCGACCTGACCCGGCGGATCGAGCTGGACGGCCCGGACGACGAGCTCAAGGAGCTCGCCGACACCTTCGACGAGATGCTGGACCGGCTGGAGCGGGCCTTCACGTCCCAGCAGAGGTTCGTCGCCAACGCCTCGCACGAACTGCGGACGCCGCTGGCGATCAACCGGACCCTGCTGGAGGTGCACCTGTCCGACCCGGGTGCCCCGGTGGAGCTCCAGCAGCTCGGCAAGACCCTGCTCGCCACCAACGAGCGCAGCGAGCAGCTGGTCGAGGGCCTGCTGCTGCTGGCCCGCAGCGAGAACCAGATCGTCGAGCGCAAACCCGTGGACCTGGCGGAGGTCGCCTCGCGCGCCGTCGACCAGGTGCGGGCCGAGGCGGACGCCAAGGGCGTGGAGATCCGCGGCGAGCGGGCGCCGGCCGTGGTGCAGGGCAACGGCGTCCTGCTGGAGCGGATCGCCCTCAACCTGGTGCAGAACGCCGTCCGGTACAACGTCCCGGAGGACGGCTGGGTGGAGGTCACCACCACCGCCCAGCACGATCAGGCGGTGCTCCTGGTGTCGAACACGGGTCCCGTGGTTCCCGCGTACGAGGTGGACAACCTCTTCGAGCCGTTCAGGCGGCTGCGTACGGAGCGTACGGGCAGTGACAAGGGTGTCGGACTGGGCCTGTCGATCGCGCGCTCCGTGGCGCGCGCACACGGCGGCAGGATCCAGGCGATGCCGCGGGAGGGCGGTGGCCTCGTGATGCGTGTCACTCTGCCTTTGTGAGACCCCCCACCCCGTGTTCGCTTTTGGCTGAATGCATGTCTTGTGAATCCATCAGCCCTTGTGTGATCGATCACAGTGGGTGGTGTCCGGCCATGTGCGTTCGGTGACTCGGCGGCGGCCGGAACGCCCGGGAAGTCCGGGTTTCCGGCCCCCCGAATGGCGGGAAATACACGGGGTGGCGTTTGTGCAAGACGGCGCCCGGACCGTGTACGGTCCCGGTCGTCATCCCAGCCAATCGCCCCTCAAGGTGGGCGGCTGGGTGTCGATTGAGTAACAGACCTTGATGTGAGGCAAAATCTCCGCCTCAGGTCGGGCACAAGTCCGGCCTCTCGTGCGTTACGTGCGCTGAGACACCGCTAACACCCAGAGGGGGAGAGCGAACAATGGCAACGGACTACGACACCCCGCGCAAGACCGACGACGACGTCGACAACGACAGCATCGAAGAGCTGAAGGCTCGACGCAACGAGAAGTCGTCCTCGTCCGTCGACATGGACGAATTCGACTCGGCCGAGAGCCTGGAGCTTCCCGGTGCGGACCTCTCCAACGAGGAGCTGGCCGTCCGGGTCCTGCCCAAGCAGGCCGACGAGTTCACCTGCATGAGCTGCTTCCTGGTGCACCACCGCAGCCAGCTGGCTCGTGAGAAGAACGGCCAGCCGATCTGTCGCGACTGCGACTGAGAGGCGTAGGCCGTGGCTGGCTCCACACCCTTTCGGAAGCGCCGCTTCCGAAAGTCGGGTGATCCGGCGGAGACGCAGGTGGTGACCACGGACCCGGAAACGGGTACCGAAGCCCCCGGCGGCTCCGCCAGTGCGGCGCTCGCCGTGCCCTCCGCCGCCGCCCCGGCGGCGCCGGACACGGAGCCCGGCGAGGAATCCCGGCGCGGCCCGGGGGGCCGCCGCCTGCAGGCCGTCAGGAACGGCGTGCGCAAGGGCGGCGAGGGCGTGCGCGGAGCCGCCCTCTACATCACCGACAGGATCATCGAGAACGCGCCGCGTGTTCCGGTCCGGGACCTCGCGACGCTGCGCGCGCAGTTCCCCGGCCTCGGCCCCGAGCAGCTCGCGGACAAGCTGATCACGGGCGCCACCGCCGCCTCGGCGACCGTCGGGGCGAGCATCGGCGCGGCGGCCATGCTGCCCGTGCCTCCCGCGATGCCCGCCGAACTGGCGGCGGAGATCACCGGCGTCGCGGCCATCGAGCTGAAACTCATCGCGGAACTCCATGAGGTCTACGGCCAGCGGCCGCCCGGCAACCTCAAGGAGCGCACGTTCGCCTACCTCACGGCGTGGACGGAAGAACGCGGGGTCGACCTGACCAAGCCCACGACGCTGAACGCGGCGCTCGGCGGGCAGATGAAGCGCGAACTGCGCCAGCAGATCGTGAAGCGGATGATCCGCAGCCTGCCGAACCTCATGCCGTTCATGGTGGGCGCGGCGGTCGGAGCGGTCATGAACCGCCGCGACACCCGCAAACTCGCCGAGAAGGTCCGTGGAGACCTGCGCAGGCAGGCGGTGGCCTGGGAGGCCCTGCGCTCCCTGCCGCCCCTGGAACGGCCCGTGGAGCCCCTTCCCGAGGCCACCATGGCCGCCCTTGAGGGGCCGGAGTACTTCACCGAGGGGCCGGAGTACTTCACGCGCGACTGACGCCGCCCGCGCCGGCCCCCGCCGAAGGCCCGGCGGGTCAGGCCGCCCGCGCCGCGCGCAGCGCCGAGACCAGCGCCTGCGGCTCCCGGGTGGAGACGTAGACGTACGGGGTCGGGTCGGCGGGGTCGGTGACCTCGACGCGGACCGCCGTCGGCACGTAGCTGCGCATCAGCATGAAGGCCCGGGTGTCCGCCTTGTACGTCCGCCAGGCGCGGGCCTCCTCCGCGTCCAGGATCTCGGGCTCGCCCAGCGCCGACACCGGGATCCGCGCGTCACCGACGGCCAGCGCGCCGTTCACCACGCGCACGCGCGCGGATCCGTACGAACTCACCAGCAGCCCCGCCAGCGCGGTGCCCCCGACCAGGCCGGCCAGCAGCGGCAGCGTGCCCAGGGGCAGCAGCATCAGCGCGCCCGCGAGGCCGGTCAGTACGGCGATGCCCCACCAGGAGCGGGGGGCGGTCAGGCGTTCGTCGTGGTGCGCGGTGGAGAGCTGCATGCGTTCAAGCCTGCCACGAGGCGACCGGCGGGTAGCCGCGCGGGTAAGGTCTGCGGCTGTGAGTGGACGAAACACAGCGCTGACGCCCCCGGCCGATGCCGCCGCACCGGTCCGGCATCCCGACGCGCCGGCACCCGGCGAACTCCTCGGTGCCCACTACGAGCACTGCTTCGGCTGCGGCGGGAGCCAGCCGCACGGGCTGCACCTGGAGGCCCGGGCCGGCGACGGCGTACGCGTCACCGCCGAGTTCACCGTCAGGCCCGCCCACCAGGGCGCGCCCGGGCTCGCCCACGGCGGGGTGCTCGCCACCGCACTCGACGAGACGCTGGGCTCGCTGAACTGGCTGCTGCGCGTCATCGCCGTGACCGGACGGCTGGAGACGGACTATGTGCGGCCGGTGCCCGTGGGCACCGTGCTGTACCTGGAGGCCGAGGTCACCGCTGTCGCCGGCCGCAAGATCTACTGCACGGCCGTGGGCCGGACAGGCGGGCCGGAGGGCCCGGTCGCGGTCCGTGCCGACGCGCTCTTCATAGAGGTGAAGGTCGACCACTTCATCGACAACGGTCGGCCCGAGGAGATCCGGGCGGCCATGGCCGACCCGGACCAGGTCAGGCGCGCACGCGCCTTCGAGGTGAACCCCTGATGTCCCTGAACGACAACGGATCCCGGAAGAACAGCGGATCCCGCCATGACGTCGACGTGCTGATCCGCCGCGTCGACCCGGAGGTTCCCCTTCCGGCGTACGGGCACCCCGGTGACGCCGGCTGCGACCTGGTGACCACCGAGGCCGCCGTGCTGGAGCCCGGAGAGCGCGCGGTGCTGCCCACCGGCGTGGCGATCGCCCTGCCCGACGGGTACGCGGCCTTCGTGCACCCGCGCTCGGGTCTGGCCGCCCGCTGCGGGCTCGCGCTCGTGAATGCCCCGGGGACGGTGGATGCCGGGTACCGTGGAGAGATCAAGGTGATCGTGGTCAATCTCGACCCTCGCGAGAGCGTGCGGTTCGAGCGTTTCGACCGCATTGCCCAGCTGGTTGTCCAGCGGGTCGAGAAGGTGCGCTTCCACGAGGTGGCGGAACTTCCCGGCTCGGCCCGGGCCGAGGGGGGTTTCGGCTCCACCGGCGGTCATGCGGCCGTGGCCGGATCCGGGGCTGGTCAGCAGGGTGGGAATGGCTACGCTTCGGTCGTAACCGACCGGGAAGGACAGTGACGTGTTCGGACGTCGCAAGAAGAACGACTCCGCCAAGGACGGCGGCGCGGCCGAGCAGGTCGTAGACGGCGTCGCCGCCGCTGAGCAGGACGACGCGGACGCGCCGGAAGAGGCGGCGCCGCGCCGGATCAACCTGCCCCCGGCCCCGCGGCCGGACGGCCCCTGGGACATCTCCGAGGTGCTCGGTAGCCCGGCCGACGGCCGGGTCGACCTGGGCGGCATCTTCGTACCCGGTGTCGACGGCATGGAACTGCGCGTCGAGGTCGCGGGGGACGCCATCGTGGCCGCCACCGTCGTCCTGGGCGACAGTGCCGTACAGCTGCAGGCCTTCGCCGCGCCCAAGAAGGAGGGCATCTGGGGCGAGGTCCGCGACGAGATCGCCGCGGGCATCACCCAGCAGGGCGGCATCATCGACGAGGTCCAGGGCCCGCTGGGCTGGGAGCTGCGCGCGCAGGTGCCCGTCCCGCTGCCGGACGGGCAGACCGGCGCCCAGCTGGTCCGCTTCGTCGGCGTCGACGGTCCGCGCTGGTTCCTGCGCGGCGTCATCTCCGGCCAGGGCGCGGTGCGCCCCGAGTCGGCGGGCGTGCTGGAGCAGATCTTCCGGGACACCGTCGTCGTCCGCGGCGACGGCCCGATGGCCCCGCGCGACCCGATCGTCCTGAAGCTGCCGAACGACGCCCAGATGGTGCCGGACGGCGTGCAGACGGAGGACCAGGAAGGCTCCCGCTTCGGCGGCGGCATGGGCCAGCTGGAACGGGGCCCGGAGATCACCGAGGTCCGCTGACCCGGACGCCCCGGACCGCGGGGGTACGCGGTGTCGACGGCCGGTGGGCCCACCCCGACGGGTGGGCCCACCGGCCGTTCTGCGCGCCTCGTCCGCCCCGCTGCTTGAGGCGTGGCCCCCGCCTGCGCGGCACCCGTCGCCCCCTCGCCACCGAACCGGGCACGGGACACCGCTACGGGAGGCGGTCGGCGCGCCGGTAGGCTTTCAGGTATGAGTGCTGAACCGCGTCCCGAGAAGCCAGCGAAGCCGGCCAGGCCGGCGGGCCGGTTCCGCCGGATGATCGAGCGGCTGTCCACCTCGCAGGAGGAGCTGCACTCCGCGGAGCTGCAGGAGGACGCAGAAGCCGCGGGCTGTACGCGGATCTGCGACTGCGACGACCGCCAGATAGTCAAGGTGACCGGCACCCTGCGCACGGTCACCCTCCGCCCGCGCGCCGGCGTCCCCGCCCTGGAGGCCGAGCTGTTCGACGGCTCCGGCGCACTGGACGTCGTCTGGCTCGGGCGTCGCTCGATCGTGGGAATCGAGCCCGGACGACGCATGATCGCCTCAGGGCGGATCTCGCTGAGCCACGGCCGTCGGGTGCTGTTCAACCCGAAGTACGAACTCCGACCGCTCGGACAGGAGCAGTAACCGGCGATGTCACTCGACAAACCGACCAATCCGGAGCCCGGCGCCGAGCCGTCCGCGGGCCAGTCCGTGGGCCAGTCCGCGCGCCAGTCGGCGGACCATGCCGCTGACCAGAAGGCCGTGACGCAGGCGGCGCTCTTCGACGCGTTCGGAGGTGTCCGGGGCACCGTCGAGACGATGCTCCCCGGGCTGCTCTTCGTCATGATCTACACGGTCAACAAGGACGTGAAGATGTCCGCCCTCGCGGCGGGCGCGGTCGCCGTCCTGCTGGTGATCGTGCGGCTGCTGCGCAAGGACACGGTGAAGCACGCCTTCAGCGGGGTCTTCGGCGTGGGCGTGGGCGTGGCCTTCGCCCTCTTCACGGGCAGCGCGAAGGGCTTCTACCTGCCGGGCATGATCTACGGCGTCGGCCTGGGCGTGGCCTTCACGGTCTCGGCGCTGGTGGGCTTCCCGCTGCTGGGCGTGATCCTCGGCCCGGTCTTCAAGGAGAACCTGTCCTGGCGCACCCGCAATCCGGGGCGCAAGAAGGCGTACACGAAAGCCAGTCTGGCCTGGGGGATCATCTTCCTCGCCAAGTACGCGATCCTCTTCCCGCTGTACTGGTGGGGCGACGCGACGCAGCTCGGCTGGGTACTGATCGCGCTGAAGCTCCCGCCGATGGTGCTCGCGGTGTACTTCACCTGGGTCTTCCTGGCGAAGGCGCCGCCGCCGATCGACGTCATCGCGGAGTGGGAGGCCAAGGAGGCCGCCGAGGAGGCCCGCAAGGCGCCGTCGCACCGCAAGGTGTGACCGGCCCCGCCCGCGGCGCGGCTGTTCCGCAGCGCCGCGGCGGGGAGGCACGAAAAGGGGGCGCGCCCGCCGGGCTCGCCCCCTTCGTCCGTCGTGTGTGTCGCCGGTCCAGTGCTGCGGCCGGGAAGGTTCACCGGGTCACGGCGCCCGGCACGGCACCTCGCGGTGTTGTCGGACCACGCACGTACGTCCGGTACGAGCCGTGGCCCTCCGCCTTGCGATGCACCGCACCGGACACCGCGCCCCGGCAAACCTTCCCGGCCATAGCACTAGCGGCGGGCCTGGAGAAGATCCTCCAACTGCTCCTCGCGGGCCTGGGCCGCCACGAAGAGGAGCTCGTCGCCCGGCTCCAGGGTCTCCTCGCCGTGCGGGGTCAGCACCCGGTTGCCCCGGATGATCGTCACCAGCGAGGTGTCCTCGGGCCAGTTGATCTCGCTGATCTGCCGCCCGGCGACCGAGGAGTCGGCCGGCAGGGTCAGCTCCACCAGGTTGGCGTCGCCGTGGCTGAAGCGCAGCAGCCGCACCAGGTCGCCGACGCTCACGGCCTCCTCGACCAGGGCCGACATCAGGCGCGGTGTGGAGACCGCGACGTCGACGCCCCACGACTCGTTGAAGAGCCATTCGTTCTTCGGGTTGTTGACGCGGGCCACCACCCGCGGAACCCCGTACTCGGTCTTGGCGAGCAGCGAGACGACGAGGTTGACCTTGTCGTCCCCGGTCGCCGCGATGACCACGTTGCAGCGCTGCAGCGCCGCCTCGTCCAGCGAGGTGATCTCGCAGGCGTCGGCCAGCAGCCACTCGGCCTGCGGCACCCGTTCCACCGAGATGGCGGTCGGCGCCTTGTCGACCAGCAGCACCTCGTGGCCGTTCTCCAGCAGTTCGCCCGCGATGGAGCGGCCCACCGCGCCTGCCCCGGCGATGGCGACCCTCATGCGTGTGCCTCCTCAGGCCCCTCGGAGAAGGCAGCCTCGACCTTGTCGATCTCGTCCGTGCGCATCATCACGTGGACGAGGTCGCCCTCCTGCAGCACCGTCTGCGACGTCGGCAGCATGGCCTCGCCGAGCCGGGTGAGGAACGCGACGCGTACGCCGGTCTCGTCCTGGATCCTGCTGACCTTGTGGCCGATCCACGCGGGCGAGGTGTGCACCTCGGCGAGCTGTACGCCGCCGCTGGGGTCCCGCCACAGCGGCTCGGCGCCCGACGGCAGCAGCCGGCGCAGCATCTGGTCGGCGGTCCACCGCACGGTGGCGACCGTCGGGATGCCCAGGCGCTGGTAGACCTCGGCGCGCTTGGGGTCGTAGATGCGGGCGGCGACGTTCTCGACGCCGAACATCTCCCGGGCCACCCGTGCGGCGATGATGTTGGAATTGTCACCACTGCTGACGGCGGCGAACGCGCCCGCGTCCTCGATTCCCGCCTCCCTCAGGGTGTCCTGGTCGAAGCCGACCCCGGTGACGCGGCGCCCGCCGAAACCGGCGCCGAGCCGGCGGAATGCGGTGGGGTCCTGGTCGACGACTGCGACCGTATGCCCCTGCTGTTCCAGGGTTTGCGCGAGGGCGGAGCCCACTCTTCCGCAACCCATGATGACGATGTGCACGGCCGTCCTTCCGGCTGTCAGCGACTCGCTGGTTCCCAGCCTCATTGCATCTCTGGTTTAACAGGGTCTCAGACCATGGCCCAAGCTACACACGGGCGGTCAGGGGTGCGGCCTCTTGCCCGCTTCTCGCGACGCGGCCGAGCCGGACGGGGCGCGTCCGGCCGCGCATCCGGGGCACGTCCGTCACATACGAGCGGCGCGTCGGTGGCGCATTCGCGCCCCCGGGCGGCGCGACGGTGGCGCATTCGCGCACCCGGGCGGCGCGACGGTGGCGCACTCGCGCCCGCCCGCGACGCCACGTCCGCAGTGCGCCGACAGCGCGTTCGTGGTGCCCTGGTGGTGCGCTCGGGGAGGAAATGCGGCGGGATTGCGGGATGAGGGGGTGGGGGTTCGTCAGTCCGATTTCGAAGGCTTACGATCCTCTGCGTGTCCAAACTGACCGACGTGCCCAAACGGATCCTGATCGGCCGGGCGCTACGCAGCGACCGCCTCGGGGAAACCCTCCTTCCCAAGCGGGTCGCGCTCCCCGTCTTCGCGTCCGACCCTCTGTCGTCGGTGGCATACGCCCCGGGCGAGGTCCTGCTGGTCCTGTCGATCGCGGGCGTGTCCGCGTACCAGTACAGCCCCTGGATCGCCCTCGCGGTCGTGGTGCTGATGTTCACGGTGGTCGCCTCCTACCGGCAGAACGTCCACGCCTACCCCAGCGGCGGCGGCGACTACGAGGTGGCCAACACCAACCTCGGCCCCCAGGCCGGCCTGACCGTGGCGAGCGCCCTGCTCGTCGACTACGTCCTCACGGTCGCCGTGTCGATCTCCTCCGGAGTGGAGAACCTCGGCTCCGCGGTGCACTTCGTCATCGAGCACAAGGTGCTCTCGGCGATCGTCATGATCCTTCTGCTCACGCTGATGAACCTGCGCGGTGTGAAGGAGTCGGGCAAGCTCTTCGCGATCCCGACCTATGTCTTCGTCGGCGCCGTCTTCGTCATGATCGCCTGGGGTGCCTGGAAGGGCATCGTCCTCGACGAGACCATGTCGGCGCCGACGGCGGACTTCGAGATCGAACCCGAGCAGACGGGCCTCGCCGGCTTCGCGATGGTCTTCCTGCTGCTGCGCGCCTTCTCCTCCGGCTGCGCGGCACTCACGGGCGTCGAGGCCATCAGCAACGGCGTCCCCGCCTTCCGCAAGCCCAAGAGCAAGAACGCCGCGACCACCCTCGCCCTCATGGGCGGCCTGGCCGTCACCATGTTCTGCGGCATCATCGGCCTGGCCATGGCCACCGACGTGCGGATGGCCGAGAACCCGGCCGTCGACCTCCTGCACGACGGTGTCCCCGTCGGCCCCGAATACGTCCAGGACCCGGTGATCTCCCAGGTCGGCGAGGCCGTCTTCGGCGGCGGCAGCATCCTGTTCATCCTGCTGGCCACGGCCACCGCGCTCGTCCTCTTCCTCGCCGCGAACACCGCGTACAACGGCTTCCCGCTGCTCGGCTCGATCCTCGCGCAGGACCGCTACCTGCCGCGCCAGCTGCACACGCGCGGCGACCGGCTCGCCTTCTCCAACGGCATCGTGCTCCTCGCCGGCGCCGCCATACTGCTCGTCTGGATCTACGACGCCGACTCGACCAAGCTGATCCAGCTGTACATCGTCGGCGTGTTCGTCTCCTTCACGCTGAGCCAGATCGGCATGGTCCGGCACTGGAACCGGCACCTCAGGACCGAGCGCGACGCCGCCGCCCGCCGCCGCATGCACCGCTCCCGGGCGATCAACACCTTCGGCGCCTTCTTCACCGGCATGGTCCTGGTCGTCGTCCTGGCCACCAAGTTCACCCACGGCGCCTGGGTCGCCCTGCTCGGCATGGTGATCTTCTACGGAACGATGACCGCGATCCGCAAGCACTACGACCGCGTCTCCGCCGAGATCGCCGCCGCCGAGGGACCCAGCGACGACAGCGTGCGCCCCTCCCGCGTCCACTCGATCGTCCTGGTCTCCAAGGTGCACAAGCCCACCCTGCGCGCCCTCGCCTTCGCCAAGCTCACCCGCTCCGACACCCTCGAAGCGGTCAGCATCAGCGTCGACACGGCCGAGACCAAGGCCCTGCGCGAGGAGTGGGACCGGCGCCGGATCAACGTCCCGCTGAAGATCCTCGACTCGCCGTACCGCGAGATCACCCGCCCGGTCGTCGAGTACGTCAAGGGCCTGCGCAGCGAGAACCCGCGCGACGCGGTCAGCGTGTACATCCCGGAGTACGTCGTCGGCCGCTGGTGGGAGCACCTGCTGCACAACCAGAGCGCGCTGCGCCTCAAGGGCCGGCTGCTCTTCACCCCCGGTGTGATGGTCACCTCGGTGCCCTACCAGCTCGAATCCTCGGAGCTCGCCAAGCGGCGGGCCAAGAAGCGCCAGGAGTGGAACGCCCCGGGCTCGGTCCGCCGCGGCCCGGTCGACACCCCGCGCTCGCCGAAGGCGCCGACCGACAAGCGCTGAACGGGCCGGCGAACGGGCTGGCCGACGGGTTGGTGAACGGCCGGACGAGATCCACGTAAACTGGTGGGTCGGTCGTCCGGCCGTTCACTTTTTTTGGTCTTTCCTATCCTTGGAGCCTCCCCGCCATGACGGAGCAGAACGAGAAGCAGTCACTGGTAGGGGAGGAGTACGAGGTCGAGGTCGGCCCCGTCGCGCACGGCGGCCACTGCATCGCCCGGACCTCCGAGGGCCGGGTCCTGTTCGTCCGCCACACCCTGCCCGGCGAGAGGGTCATCGCGAAGGTCACCGAAGGCGACGCCGACTCCCGCTTCCTGCGCGCCGACGCGATCACCGTGCTCGAAGCCTCCAAGGACCGCGTCGAGGCCCCCTGCCCGTACGCCGGCCCCGGCAAGTGCGGCGGCTGCGACTGGCAGCACGCCAAGCCGGGCGCGCAGCGCCGGCTCAAGGGCGAGGTCGTCGCCGAGCAGCTGAAGCGGCTCGCCGGGCTCACCGCCGAGGAGGCCGGCTGGGACGGCACCGTCATGCCCGCCGAGGGCGACAAGCTGCCGGCCGGCCAGGTGCCGCAGTGGCGCACGCGCGTGCAGTACGCCGTCGACGAGGACGGCACCGTCGGCCTGCGCAGGCACCGCTCGCACGAGATCGAGCCGATCGACCACTGCATGATCGCGGCGCCGGGCGTCAGCGAGCTGGGCATCGAGAAGCAGGACTGGCCCCAGATGGCCACGGTCGAGGCCATCGCCGCCTCCGGCTCCCAGGACCGCCAGGTCGTCCTCACCCCGCGCCCCGGCGGCCGCCTCCCCCTGGTCGAGCTCGACCGGCCCGTCTCCGTCCTCCGCGTGGAGGAGAAGGACGGCGGGGTCCACCGGGTCCACGGCCGCCCCTTCGTACGGGAGCGCGCGGACGGCCGTACGTACCGCGTGGGCATGGGCGGCTTCTGGCAAGTCCACCCGCAGGCCGCGGACACCCTGATCAAGGCCGTCATGCAGGGCCTGATGCCGCGCAAGGGCGAGATGGCCCTCGACCTGTACTGCGGCGTCGGCATCTTCGCCGGCGCCCTCGCCGAACGCCTCGGCGAGACGGGCGCCGTGCTCGGCATCGAGTCGACGAAGCGCGCGGTGGAGGACGCCCGGCACAACCTGGCGGACTTCCCCCGGGTCCGCATCGAACAGGGCAAGGTCGAGACGGTCCTCCCCAAGACCGGCATCACGGAGTGCGACCTGGTCGTCCTGGACCCCCCGCGCGCCGGCGCCGGCAAGCAGACGGTCCGCCACGTCGCGTCCCTCTCGGCCCGCCGCATCGCGTACGTCGCGTGCGACCCGGCGGCCCTGGCCCGCGACCTGGCCTACTTCGCGGAGGCCGGCTACAAGCCCCGCACCCTCCGCGTCTTCGACCTCTTCCCGATGACCCACCACGTCGAGTGCGTCGCGATCCTTGAGCCCGCCGAAAAGGGACTCTGACCTGCAGGTTTGGCGAGTGTGCATGGTGGGCGCTACACCGTAGGCGCCGTCCGAATTCCCGGTGCACGGTCCGTATCCGACTGGCGAGCCGGCGGCGGCCGCCTGCCGCGCAGGCCGGTCCGCGGCGGCCGGCGCCAGTAGGAGAAGCTGGAGCGGGCGATACGAGTGTGGCGCACAGCTGCCGCCCTGCCCCGAGGGCCCACCAACCGCTCCCGTCCGTCGCGACGCGGCACGCCGAGGGGTGGCGCGTCAGTGACGGCAGGCGGCCAAGATGGCCAGCAGGACGAGCGCGATGGCCGCGAGCTGGAGGCACGCGCGGGCTCCGCCCGAGTCCCTCCTGCGGCTCTCGATCTGACCGCCGGGGGGCGTCCCGGGGTGCTTCCCGGCGTAGTGCTCGATCTGCTGGCGCAGTCCCTCGGACTCTCCCAGCCAGGGCGTCTTGAAGCTGCAATCGCCGCACCAGTAGCGGTAGACCACGTGGACTCCTCGTCTGCCGTCGGTGTGTGCGCCGGACCCACGACAGTGACCTTCGTCATGTGAAGTGAACAGGACATAGAACCGGCCATCCGTGACCGGTGGTCAGTGGCTGTCGGTAGGCTCACCGCCGTCCGTACTGCCGAGTAGGGAGTTGCCCCGTGACCGATGACCTCGGCACGCTGTTGCGCGCGCTGCGCGATGCGGCGCAACTGACGCAGGAACAGGTCGCCGAGCAGTCCGGGGTCAGCGTGCGTACCATCCGCCGGCTGGAGAGCGGCACATCCACGAACCACCGGATGGGCACGGTCAATCTGCTCGCTGACGCCCTTGAACTCGGCGAGGAGGACCGTCGCCGCCTGGCGGCCGTGATCGCCCGACCGCGCGGCGAGGCGGTGCCCCAGACAGACGGCTCCGTGCCCCGCTCCGAGTCCGAATCCCACGGTGAGCCCGGAAGCCGGCCTCCGCAGGACCCCGATCGCGTGCCCGGACACCCTTACGGGGTGGTCGCCTCCATCGCCGAACCAGGTCGGCCGCCCGGTGACGGGCTGCCAGGGCCCGCTGCTTCCGCGACTGCGTCAGCGGCTCCCGCCCCGTCCCCCGTACACCCCGTACTCGCCGACGCCGTACGCGAGCTCGCGATGGAGGTCCGGCGCCGCTGGCGTCGCGAGGAGGGGCAGCGCCGGGTCCACGACCCCTTCCCCCTTCCCGTCAGGTGGGAGCCGGCACCTGCCGGTCTGACCGACCGGCCGGAGAACATTCAGCGCCTCGGCCCAGGGGGGACACCCCGGGAGGTGAACGTGAACGGTGACCTGGGTGGCGTCCTCGACGTCTATTGCAGGATCCCCTCGGGACGACTGACGATCCTCGGCCGGGCCGGCTCCGGGAAGTCCGTCCTCACCATCAGACTCACCCTGGACCTCCTGGAGGCACCGGCCACACACGGCCGCGTGCCGGTCATCTTCAGCATCAGCTCGTGGGACCCGACCGCCACCGCACTGCGGGACTGGCTGATCGGCCGCCTGCTGCGCGACCACCCGCATCTGGCTCGTCGCGGCCCCTACGGGACGACGCTCGCCGCGGCCCTCGTCGACGCCGATCTCGTCCTCCCCGTCCTCGACGGCTTCGACGAGATCGCCGAGGGCCTGCGGGGGGCGGCCCTGGACGCGCTCAACACCACCTCGTCACCACTCGTCCTCACCAGCCGGCGCGACGAGTACGCCCAAGCCGTCCAGGCGGCACATGCGCCGCTCGTCTGGGCGGCGGCCATCGAACTCGTCGACCTCACTCCGGACGACCTCGCCGGGTACCTGCCCCGTACCGTCCGGACGATCGCAGGCGACACACACGTCACAGCAGGTACCGGCGGTGCCGGGGATGTATGGGACACGGTCCTCGAAGAACTGCGCACACGGGGCACCCCCGCGGGCGCGAACCTCGCCACGGTACTGACCACCCCGCTCATGGTTATCCTCGCCCGCACGCTCTACGGCGAGATGCCGGGCCGGGATCCCTCCGAACTCCTCGACGCCGCCCGTTTCCCCACGGCGAAGGCGCTGGAGGAACACCTGCTGGCCGGCTTCGTGCCCGCCGTCTACCGCCACCGCGCCCCCGAACGGGATGCCGGGGGCCGGCGGCCCAGGAGCCCGGGCTGGGACTCCGCACGTGCCGAGCGCTGGCTCGGCTACCTCGCCCACCACCTGGTCGGTCTCGACCGCGACCGGCACGACCTCGCGTGGTGGCACGTCGGCGACTCACTGTCCCGTGCGACCCGCACCCTCGTCATCGCCTTGGCCACCGCTCTGAGCGTCACCCTGGCCGACTGGCTGATCGGCCTGCTGCTGACCCCGCTCGGCATCGGTGAACTCCTGCTGCAGGGCGCTCTCATGGGCCCGGTTGCGGGACTCGCCTTCGGGTCCGTCTATGCGCTCATGGACAGGTCCGGGCTCCGGACGGACTTTGAACCGGCCCGCATCCGAGTGACGCTGCGGGCCGCCCACGACCGGCTCGGCCGCAGTCCCCTGCGCACCTTCATCGTCCGATTCGGGCACGGTATGTTCGGCGGGAGCGTCATGGGCATCGGCTGTGCCTGCGCGCTCGCCCTTGAGCGCTCTCTGTACTCGGGGATCCCGCTCGCGGAGCCCCGGGTCATCGAGGGCACTCTGATCAACATGCTGTTCCTGGGGCTGACCTTCGGCTCGGCCGCCGGCCTCGTCTTCGGGCTCATTGCCGCGCTGGAGGCGCCCGTGGACGTCACCGCCGCGGCTACCCCGGTCAGTGCGCTGGCGTCCAACCGCACGACGGTGGGCCGGCAGTTCCTCGTCCTGGCCACCGCGCTCACAGTGGCCATCGCCTTCGGCGGGTACCTGCTCGTCCTGCTGCTCCAGGGGTCACTGGGCCGGCTCAACTGGGCAATGCCGGACAGCCTGTTCATCGGATCGATCGGCGGACTCGGAGGCGCGGGGTCCTACGTGCTCGCTTTCACCGCATGGGGGCAGTGGTTCGTGTTCGCCCGAGTCTGGCTGCCGCTGACCGGGAGGCTCCCCTGGGATCTCGTCGCCTTCCTGGAGGATGCCTACCACCGCGGAGTACTTCGGCAGACCGGCGCCGTGTACCAGTTCCGCCACGTCCGGTTGCAGCATCACCTCGGGAGCGCGTTCCGCCGACAGGACACCGCCTTCGCACCGGTCACCCTTCCGTCCCCACGGACTGGCGCCGACGCCTCCTGACCACGGGCGTGCGACACCAGACGACCGTCGGGACGACCGGTCGGGGCAGGGATGGCCCACTCCGGTGAATGCCGGTCACATATGGCCGGTGGCACGGCCTGTCCGTCGAAGGGCACGGGAGACCAACATCGGGGCGTCCGGTCCGCCGCACCTCACCGTGCCGCGGGCACACCCCTCGACGAAGGGTTCCCGATGATGTCCCTCCGCCGCACCACCGCAGGCGTCGCCCTCGCGCTTGCCGCCCTCACGGGCGCCGCCACGGCGCACGCCGACACCCTGAGGACCGCGCCCGCGGTCACCGGCCCCCCTGCCGTCGCCGCTCTCCCCGTCTTCACCGACGGGCACGGGCTGACCGTGCTCCCCGGGGCCACCGAGGTGCACAGCCCCACGGACTTCACGCTCACCGTCACCACGAAGCAGCTCTCGGGGCAGCACAAGATCCGCGTTCTCCTTCCCGCCGGGTACGACGCCGCCCCCGAACGGCGGTGGCCGGTCACCTACTTCCTGCACGGCGGCGGCGGCACCGTCGACGACGTCGCGGCCGCCCCGGCACTCCACTCCGACTCGATGATCACCGTGGTGCCGGACGGCGGGTTGAAGGGCTGGTACGCCGACTGGCAGATGCAGAACACCGCCGAAGGCGCCGCGAACTGGGAGACCTTCCACCTCACCCAGGTCGTCCCGTTCATCGACGCCAACCTCCGTACCCGCACCGACCGGGACCACCGGGCCGTCGTCGGACTGTCCATGGGCGGCTACGGCTCCCTCCACTACGCCGAGGCACGCCCCGACCTGTTCGGTCACGTCGCCGCGCTCTCCGGAGGAATCGACTTCGGCATGCCGCAGGTCCGCGCCGCCGTCCTGGCCACCGAGCTCAACCTCACCGGCGCCTGGTGCGCCGTGAGCAGTTCCTCCAGCACGTCCGGCTCCGGCAAGTGCACCGGCTACGGTCCCTACGTCGACAGCGACGCCATCTTCGGCTCCCCCTACCCGGTTTTCAACGCCGACCGCGTGTGGAAGGCCGTGGACCCGGCCGCGCCTGCCAACCTCGCCAGGCTGTCCCGCACCGGCATCACCCTCTACACCGGCAACAACGATGTCATCGACGTCCACACCGCGGCGGCCTCCAAGACCGTCAAGGCCCGCCTCGACCAGCTCGGCGTCCCCAGCCGCCTCGTCAACTACGGCAACGGCGCCTCATTGGCCCCGGGCTGCAACGGCGGCCACAACTACGGTTGCTGGGCCCCGGCATTCGCCGACTACGTTCCGGGCCTCGAAGCCGCCTTCGCCGCGGCGGGCTGACGCACGCCCAGGCCCCCCCGGGCCCGCGCACACCCCATCGCATCGCACTCACAGGCACCATCTGCTCCCCTTCCCCTCTGCTCGGAGGAACGACCATGACCGAATCGCCCCCCACGGGCCGCCGACCCCACCTCTCTCGCCGTACCGTCCTCAGGGCCGGCGGCGGCCTTGCCCTGGGCGCAGGCCTGGCCGCCGTCGCCCCGGCCACCCCCGCCTGGGCCGCACAGCGCGGCACCCCCCTGTGCGACGAGCCCGGGGACTCGGCCGCCGCCCAGGGGATCGGCTCCAGCGACCTCGCCATCCCGTACTACCGCGAACACGACGGCACCTGGGGCTACGTCTTCGGCGACACATGGTCCGGCATGCAGCAGTACGGCGACTACCTCGGCTCGCCGCTGATGCTTTGCCAGGGCGGGTTCGACGCCTCCGGCGCGACCCCCATCTCGTTCACCTGGGCATTGCCCACGGGCGGCCAGGCCCGGCAACTGTTCGACTACCGGACCAACGCGGACAACGGGTTCGGCTTCGAGGTGAGCCGCATCCCCAACGATTGCATCGAGTTCGGCGGACGCACGTACATCCAGTACACCTCGGTCGGCACGTGGGAGCCGCCCGCGGGCTACGACGGCTCGGTGATGTCCGGCGTCGCCTACTCGGACGACCACGGCGTCACCTGGCACGACTACCCGTACCACTGGGCGGGTGACATGCAGGGCGTGAACCAGTCCATGTACGGGATGTGGTCCTTCGCGGGCATCGACCCCGACGGCTGGCTCTACATCTTCTCCAAGCGCTGGAACGGGACACACCGCAACACCGCCGACGGTGGGGCCATCCAACTCTTCCGGATCCGCCCCGACGACTTCCGGGCGGGGAACTTCGGCGCCCAGCAGAACTGGGCACACCACGAAGGTCGCTGGCAGTGGACCAACGCCGTCGGGCCCTCGCCGATCCTGACCGGCAACCACATCGGCGAGTTCTCGGTCAAGCGGATCGGGGGCCGGTACTGCATGAGCTACTTCGACGTCACCGACTACTCCATCAGCACCCGGTCCGCGTCGCGTCCCGACGCCGTGTGGACCGCACCCAAGCCGCAGATCGTCGGGGACAACCGCTGGCCGGCGAACCACTGGGGCAAGCCGCAGATCCCCTACCTGTACGGCGGCTACATCCACCCGGGCAGCGCGAGTGCGACCTCGCTCACCCTCATCGTCTCCCAGTGGCCCGGCGTCCTGCACCAACCGCCCTACCGGGTCCTGCAGTTCGACGGCATCAACCCCTAGCCGCGCCCTACGGCACCGCGGCGGGGCGCCTCAGCCGTGATCCACATCGCGTCGATCGACACCCCGCCAAGGGCATGGCGGACGAGGCACGAACAGCCACCCCGACAGACAGGAAGCACGCATGTTCCGACGACTCAGCACACTCACCATGACCCTGGCACTCGCCGGGACCCTCGGCGCCGGCACCGCCTCCGCCGCCGACACCGCGCCGGAGGACCGCGTTTCCGGCAAGCGCGTGCACAACGGCATGCAGATCGCCTTCAACCCGGCCATGCCCGACGCCTTCTGCACCGTGGGAGCGGTCGGCAAGGACGACTACGGGCGGAAGATCGCCATATCCGCGGGCCACTGCATCAACGACCCGCGCTATGCGGACCGCGAGATCCACGAGAACATCGCCCCCGTCTACCACCGGCAGGACATCGCCGCCGGCCCGATCGGGTACGTGCGCTATTTCAAGGACCCCGAGGGTTCGATGACCGGACACCTGACCAAGGACTACATGATCATCGAACTGGTCGATGGAGTGGCACTCTCATCACAGGGGCCGCATCTGAAGCAGACCGACGAACTGGAGGTCCCCGGCGGCAAGGCCAGCCCGAACGCCCTGTCGCCCGCCCGCGACGACGAGCGTCTCCTCGGCGCCGCTCTGTTCAACAACAACGAACTCGTGGTGTCCGGGCAACTGGGCGTCTGGTACGGGCGGATCACCAACAGCAGCAGCGGCATCTACCAGTCGCACGCCAAGCACAAGGGTGGCGACTCCGGCGGCCCGGCCATCTGGCACGTACCGGGCACCGCGTACCCCTCTGAGGCCAATGGATTCCAGGCGGAGGGCCCCTGGGCGGGCATAACCAAGGGCATCATCCTCGGCATTCCCCCCTACGTGTACACCAGCTCGGCCAACATCCTCGCCGACCTGCGCGCCCGTGACACCGCCGATCCCGCCGACGTCTACGGCTCGGGCTTCGAGGTGACAAGCAACCCGTAGAGCAGCACGTTCTTACGAGCGCCCACACAGGGAGGAGGGCCGGCCGATCAGAGACGTGGACATCGCGGAAGCCGGACTTGTCGTGCTGGCTTGATCGCACTTCGGGAGATCACGGCATGACCCGTCCGCGACCCGCTCCCTCATCAGTCCGACGCGCGGCGCGTCCTCTTCGGCATGTCCTGACCGCCCACCGCCCGCGAAACTTTCGATCAGTAACACAGGGGGAACCTTGCACACTCGTACGGTACTCGCCGTCCTCGCCGCCGCCACATTCGCACTCACCGGATGCTCCGGCGCCCAGGAGCTGTCTTACGGTGCCACGGCGAAGAAGGACAACCTTGAGGTCAGCGTGTTGCGCGTGGTCGCCGGGACCTCCGGCGACCTGTCCGTGCTCAAGGAGGCAGCCAAATATCAAGGCCGTACGCCGTACTACGTCCATTACCGCGTGACCAAGACCGACGCCGGCGATGTGAACGGACCCTCCTTCGACGTCACGGCGGACGGTGCCCTGTTGACCCGGTTGAACATCATGAGCGCCTTCCCGGAACCCATCGTGGGCACGGACGGGAAGCTCAGCTACAAGGACGCTCCGAAGTTCGACAAGTGCCTCGACGAACACAACTTCAGCGAGTTCAAGCAAGCCGCGGCCGGCGAGAGTTACGAGGCATGCACGGTCTACCTCTCCGCCTCGGGCTCCAACGCGGCGCCCGAGAAGGTCGAGTGGGTAAAGGGCGGCCTTCTGCGGCGCAGCGACGACCAGGCGTTCGCCGTCTGGAAATGAGCCCACCCGCGGAGAGCGCCACTCAGTCGGGAACGCACAGCCGCTTGGGTTGGCGACGGTGCCGTTGCGGGAGCGGGCTACAGCGGCGCCACCCGCTCCCACAGGTCGTCGCCGGGGCTGTCCGACCGGCGCGGCGAGCGCTACGGAACGGGCCCGGTCCGTGCTGAGTCAACGGCGTGGCGCCATGCCGCTTCCTGTGCTCAGAAGCAGTTGGGCGTCCCAAGCCTTCGATCCTGCCGCCTGCCAGACACACCCCACCCCCCGATCTGCGGTTCGGTAGCGAAGGCGCCTCGCGTGCAGGCTATGCTGCAACCCGTCCCACGGGGGAAGTCCGGTCGAAGTCCGGCGCTGACCCGCAACGGTAGACGGAGGCGCACACGCGGCTCCGTGAGCCCGATTACCCGCGGCGACGAAGGCTCCTGTCAATTCGCCGTGGACTGCGAGAAGGCGCTGCGCAGGGCGCCCCGCGTCCCGGGCCGCTCCTGTGCTCATGCAGGCACGGCTTGAGGCGAAGGCGATCCGCCCGTGGCCACACCCCTGGAACTCGAACCAGCCGCGCCACCTCACACAGCGCCTACCGGCGTCGGCCCTGCGCCGCCCAAGCGCGTATCCCTGCCCCTGCTCTTCGCCACCCTGTGCTTCGCGCTTGTGCTCTCCATCGTTTGTGGGGCGGGGCTGGGGGCGTCGGGACTGTCCTGGGGCGAGGTGCTGCGTTTTCTGTGGGCGGGGCTGACCGGCGGTTCCATAGCGCATGACGAAGTCCCGGCTTACACGATCGTGTGGGAGCTGCGCTTTCCGAGAGCGGTGCTGGCCGCGGTCGTCGGAGCCGGCCTGTCGGCGATCGGGGTGGCCGTGCAGGCCATGGTCCGTAACGCCCTCGCCGACCCGTTCGTCCTGGGCATATCCTCGGGCGCGGCCGTCGGCGCCAATGCCGTCCTCCTCTTCGGAGCCTTCGGCGCTCTCGGCCTGTGGGCCCTGTCCACGGCGGCCTTCCTCTCCGCGCTCCTCGCCATGGCGCTGGTGTACGCGATCGCCCACACCGCTGATGGTCTGACCCCGCTGCGGCTCGTCCTGACGGGCACCGCGATGTACTACGGCTTCTCGGCCGTCACCACCTTCATGGTGTTCGCGGCCGAGCGCGGCGAGGCGGCCCGCTCCGCGATGATGTGGCTGCTCGGCAGCCTCGGCGGAGCCAGCTGGGCCTCCGTTCCCATCGCCGCGGGAGCCGTGCTCCTCGGCCTCGCCCACCTCACCGTGTCGGCGCGTCGCCTGAACGCCCTGGCGATGGGTGACGAGACCGCGGCCGCCCTGGGGGTGGACGCGGGGAGGCTGCGCAAGGAGCTGTTCCTGGTCTGCGCCGCCGTCACGGGGACCGTGGTCGCGGTGAGCGGAGCGATCGGTTTCGTCGGCCTGATGGTCCCGCACGCCGCACGGATGCTGGTCGGCGCGGACCACCGCCGGCTGCTGGCCGTCGCCCCCCTCGCGGGCGCCGTCCTGCTGATCTGGGTGGACATCCTGTCCCGGGTGGTGCTCGCGCCCGTCGAGCTGCCGGTGGGCGTGCTGACCGCCGCCATCGGCGTGCCGTGCTTCGTCCTGCTGATGCGCCGCCGCTCCTACACCTTCGGAGGCGCGTGATGCGGATCGACATCGACGCACTGACGGTCGAGGTCGCCGGCGCGCGGCTGGTACGGGAGGTCACGCTCCGCGCGGACGAAGGGCAGGTCGTCGGGCTCGTCGGGCCCAACGGCAGCGGCAAGTCCACGCTGTTGCGCTGCGTCTACCGGGCCCTGCGCCCCTCGGCCGGTACGGTCCTGCTCGGCGGTGAGGACCTGCACTCCCTGAGTGCGCGCGAGGGCGCCCGTCGGCTGGCCGCCCTGCCCCAGGAGGCGGTCACCGAGTTCGACTTCACCGTCGCCGAGGTCGTGGCGATGGGGCGCCTGCCGCACCAGCGGTCCATGGCCCGGGCAACCGACGAGGACCGGAAGGCGTGCGAGGCCGCGCTGGCGAGGGTCGGCGCCGGCCACCTCGCCGACCGCGGCTTCCTCACCCTCTCCGGCGGCGAGAAGCAACGGGTCCTGATCGCCCGCGCCCTCGCGCAGCAGCCCCGGGTACTGGTGCTCGACGAGCCGACCAACCACCTCGACATCGCTCAGCAGTTGGAAGTGCTGGCTCTGGTGCGCGGCAGTGGGCTGACGGTGCTCACCGCGCTGCACGACCTCAACCTCGCCGCGCTCCACTGCGACCTTCTCCACGTCATCGACAGCGGCCGGATCGTCGCCTCCGGCGCTCCGCACGACGTGCTCACGCCCGAGTTGCTGGCCGAGGTCTTCGGCGTACGGGCCCACCGGGTAC
This sequence comes from Streptomyces sp. TN58, assembly GCF_001941845.1. Lineage (NCBI taxonomy): Bacteria > Bacillati > Actinomycetota > Actinomycetes > Kitasatosporales > Streptomycetaceae > Streptomyces > Streptomyces sp. TN58. The sequence goes on from NZ_CP018870.1 coordinate 5,570,613, forward strand.
CGCATCCGGAGTCCGGCGCCGTACAGCTGCTCTTCGACCGTCTCCTGCCCGATCAGTCCGCTTTCTGAGGAGTCATGGCCATCATGCCGAACCTGGTACGCCCCGCCGCACTCGCACTCGCCGCCGCCCTGATGCTCACCGGATGCGGCGCGGAGGTCACGTCTCGGGAAGGAGAGGGTGGCGATGCCAAGGCAGGCGGCGGCCGATATCCGGTGACCATCGAGAACTGCGGCCAGAAGAAGAGCTATGACAAGGCCCCCCAGCGCGTGGTGACCAATGACGTCGGTATTACCGAGATCATGTTCGCGCTCGGACTAGAGGACCGTATGGCGGGCTATGTGATGCCCGACGACAGGGGCGATCTCGCATCCGTTCCCTGGAAGGACGCTTACCAGAAGACGAAGTGGCTCTCGAAGAAGACGATCAACAAGGAGCTGGTCCTCGACGCCCGCGCCGATCTGGTGTTCGCGGGCTGGAACTACGGCTTCAACGAGGGGGAGGGCTTCAGCCCCGCCGAGTTGGAGAAGGTGGGCATCGACTCGTATCTGCTGAGCGAGTCGTGCCGTAACGGGCAGGGAAAGGCGCGCGGGGTGATGCCGCCGCTCGAAGCGCTGTACACCGATTTGCGGAACCTGGGAAAGATCTTCGATGTCGACGACCGGGCGGAGGCCCTCGTCGCGGGCTTTGAGAAGCAGGTGGCCGAAGCGGAGGCGAAGGCCCTGAAGGGCGCTGACCGTCCGCGCGTCTTCCTCTACGACGACGGGCAGGACAAGCCGCTGACCTCGGGTCTGTACGCCGGGCCGCACGACATCATCACGAGGGCGGGTGGCGATCACGTCATGAAGGACCTCAAGGACAGCTGGGCGACGGTGGGCTGGGAGACCGTGGTCGAGCGTGACCCTGAGGTGATCGTGATCAACGATTACGGTGACACCACCGCGGACCAGAAGCGGAAGTTTCTGAAGTCCTATCCGCCGCTCGCCGGCGTCTCGGCCGTCAAGAACGACCGGATCGTCGTCCTCGACTACGCGGAGCTGGTGGAAAGCCCGCGCAATCCCGCGGCCATCGCCTCACTCGCCGCGGACCTGAGCACATTCTCTCGCGGCTGACCAGCCGAGTGACGCCGGCCGCCGCCTCAGCACGCGGGCTGCGGCGCCGGCCGTCGCAACAGCGCCGCCTCGGTCCACCAGCGGGCCATGACCGGCCCGAAGAGAGCCTCCGACCCAGTCTCTGGTCCGGCCCGCTCCCGAGAACGGGCTCTTGGACGTACCCGCCGCGGCAGCCCGGGGTCAATGGATCAACGGTGCCGTGCCGGGTGTGGTCGGAACTCCGTGGCTCGGGCAGCTCGGTGGCACCGGGGAGAGGGCGGTCCGTTCAGGGCCTGGATCTGCGAGGCGAGCCCAGCCCAGCCCTCAAGTCCGGCTGGCTGGACCGGGCGGAACCGTGACGAGCTTCTCGCCCTCGGAGGCGCCCTGCGTTGACCTGCTCGCGGCGCAGCTCGGTGGACTCGCTGGGCACAATGCCCGATATGTAGCAACTCCTCACTGTCTGTCCCTCCCTTGCGCGGCGCCCTTTGCGAGCCGCTATTGAAAATGAGTGTCATAGTCGTATAAGAATGCCGGGTGCTCATCTCACGACGGTTGCCGGAGCGCCCGTTGGCCGGAGTCCGGCCCTTCGCGCTCCCCGCACTTCGACATCCCACGGTCTCCGCGCTGCTGGCGGATCACCGTGTCCTGCTGGCCGACCTTCTCGACGGCCTGGGGTCACCTCTGCATGTCGCGCTCCCCGAGATCTTCGAGGAGAACGTCGTCAGACTCCGCCGGGCGTTCGCCGACGCGGGCGCCGACGTCGACATCCTCTTCGCCAAGAAGGCGAACAAGGCTGACTGCTACGCCAGTTCTGCCGCCACCCTGGGTGTGGGAGTCGATGTCGCCAGTACCCCCGAACTGGTCAAGGCGTTGGCCGGTGGCGTGCCCGGACACCGGATCGGAGTATCCGGACCGGAGAAGGACGACACGCTGCACGCCATCGCCGTTCAGCACGGCTGCCTGGTCGCCGTCGACTCGATCAGCGAGCTCCGCCGACTCGCCGCGACCGCCCGGCTCGCGCGGCGACAGGCCACCGTGCTGCTGCGGTCCCGGACCGTCGGCCAACCAGGAAGCCGCTTCGGGATGTCCGCCGCCGAGCGTGGGACCGCCGTCGGTCTGTGCGCGGAACTCGCGGACCACATAGGCCTTCGAGGCTTCTCGTTCCACCTCAACGGCTACTCCGGCGCGGAACGCGCGAGGGCCGCGAACGAGATGATCGAGCACTGCCTCGACGCCCGGCGGTACGGCCTGATGACTGCCGAACTGGTCGACATCGGCGGTGGCTTGCCGGTTCGCTATGTCGAGCCGCGGATCTGGAACGAGTTCCTCGCGCAGAACGATCCGACCCACTACCACGCGGCCAAGGACTTCGAGGACTTCTACCCGTACGGCGGCCAGGCCGCCGATCAGACGGCCCACGCGATCATGAGGCACCCGGTCGACGGTGGCGAGAGCCTGGCCGCGAAGGCGAGGCGTCACGGCATCCGGTTCGTCGTGGAGCCCGGCCGGGCGTTGCTGGACCAGGCCGGCTTCACCCTGTTCCGCGTACAACAGGTCGACGACCGGCGGAAGTCCGACGGGTACGCGATCGTCACCGTCGCCGGCAGCAGCTTCAGCCTCTCCGAGCAGTGGTTCAACAGTGACTACCTCCCCGACCCGCTGCTGATGTCCGTCCAGCCGACCGCCGACGAGCTGTTCCCGGCGTGTGTCGCGGGTTCGACCTGCCTGGAGAGCGACATGTTGACCTGGCGGAAGATCGGCTTCCCGCAGCCCGTGCGGCGCGGTGACCACCTGGTCTACCTCAACACCGCCGGCTACCAGATGGACTCCAACGAGTCGCCGTTCCACGACGCCCCGCTGCCGTCGAAGGTCGTCGTACGGCTGGGTGACGGCGAGACCGCGCCGCGCTGGCGACTGGACGGCATCCGATGAGACCTCGCACCGATCCCATCAGACCCCCACGAAGGAGAAGACCGGCATGTCTCTGAGCTATGCCCCGCCCGGGCAGTTGTGGCTGTTGCCGCAAGCGCAGCAGGAAGGGCTGCACCTCGACCACCGGCAGGTGATCGCGGTCGTCGAGCAGGCCTACCGCGCGCTGCGCGAAGGCGGCTCGAACAACCCGGTCAAGACGATCATCGACGATCCCGACCACCGGTCGCTCAGCTATTCGATGGTGGCGAGGGACGCCGGCAGCGGCACCGTCTGCTTCAAGGGCGTCTACGAGTTCGACCCGAGGCGGACGAGAGACAGTTACCGGTTCCACTCGTTCGTCTTCCTCGTCGACGACACCACGGGGGCGCCGATCGCGCTGATGGACGTGGTGAAGCTCGGCCCCCTGCGGTCCTCGGCCACCACCGCCCTGTTCGCCCGTGCCGCGTGCCCCGACGCGCGGACCGCGCTCGTCATCGGCACCGGGGTCCAGGGGCAGGCAGCCCTGCCGATGCTCGTCGCGGCGATGCCCGAGCTGGAGCGCCTGCAGGTGTTCGGCACGTACCCCGAGGGGCTCCGCGCCGTCCAGGACAGCGTCGACGGCCGCGAGGTCGAGATCGTCAAGGACCTGAGGGGGGCCGCCGGCGAGGCGGACATCGTGGTCGGCGCCGCCGGCCTGTCCGTCACGGAGGAGGTCCGGCGCGACTGGATGAAGCCGGGCTCGGTCGCCGTACTCCTCGGGTACGGCGTGCACGCCGACGTGTGCCACGGTGCGGACTACCGGATCGCCACGGACACCGCCCAGATGCACGCCACCTGTGAAGACCTGCGGGGCGCGGACGGCAGCCTGCCGCAGGTCGACGCCCAGCTCCCCGACATCCTGCTCGGCACGGCACCCGCCCGACGCCGTCCGGACGACGTGGTCTTCGCCTACAACAGCGGCATGGCGGTCACCGACGCCGCGCTCGGCCGGTACATATCCGACCTCGCGCTCGCGGCCGGGCGAGGGGACAAGGTCAACTTCTGGTGAGCACCGAAACGACCGACACGACACCTACGAGCGGCGCTCAGACGACCGGCGCCGCCTGGTGGGTCAGGAACTCATCAGCGCTGCTCAAGCTCGCGTTCCCGCTGATCCTCACCAACTTCGCCTATGTCGCACTGACCACGGTCGACATCGTCATGCTGGGCAGGCTCGGAGCGGTCGAGATCGCCGCCGCCGGTCTGGCCATCGCGCTGTTCAACCAGTTGCGCACCACCGGTACGGGCCTGGTGACCGGAGTCAGCAACCTGGTGGCCGAGGCGCGCGTGCGGGACGACAGAAAACGCGTCGGTGCACTGCTCTTCGCGGGTTTCTTCTGGGCGACCGTCTGCGGTGTGGTCTTCTGCGTGGCGCTGATGCTCATCGGGCCGCTGCTCGTCCTGCTGGGCCAGGACCCGACCGTGGTCGACAAGGCGGGTGAGTTCCTGATGGTCCTGGCACCGGGCATGCTGCCCTGCCTGTGGTTCCAGAACCTGCGGCACTTCACCACCGGCCTCAAGCGGCCCGGCCCGCTGCTGGCCATCACGCTGGCCTCGGTCGGCGTGACCATCGCCCTGAACTACGTTCTGGTCTACGGCAAGTTCGGCCTGCCCGCCTTCGGTTTCGTCGGCGTCGCGATCGCCACCGTCACCGTGTTCCTGTTGTCCTTCCTGGCGTTCGTCGCGGTGATCCTGCGTGACCGTACCCTCCGCCCGTACCTCACCTCGCCCCACGCGCGGCGCTGGAACGGGGAAGCGGTCCGGTCGGTATGGCGCCTCGGCCTGCCGATCTCCGGCACCTACGCCTCGGAGGCCGGGTTCTTCAGCGTGCTCACCCTGGTCATCGGCTCCCTCGGCGTCGAGGCGCTGGCCGCCCAGACGGTGCTCAACCAGATCGTCTACATCGTCTTCATGGTCTCCGCCGGCCTCTCCCACGCGGCGTCGATCCTCATCAGCGAGGCCGACGGCCGCGACGACTACCGGGAGGCCCGCAGGACGGGGCTGCTCGGCATCGCCTGGGGCACGATCGCGACACTGCTGGTCGCCGTCGTGTACGTGCTGGCGCCGGACGCGGTCGTGTCCCTGTTCCTCTCGGCCGAGCACGCCGGCGACACGGACATCATCGCGCTGACCGCGACCGGACTGCTGATCGCCGCCCTCATGCAGGTCTTCGACGCCACCCAGAACATCGGCAACGGCATCCTGCGAGGCATCGGCGACACCGCCGGACCCTTCCGCATCTCCCTCGTCGGGTACTGGTTGATCGGCCTTCCCGCGGGCTACCTGCTCGGGATCACGGCCGGCTGGGGCGTCGAGGGCGTCTGGACCGGCCAGACCATTGGCCTCGCCGCCACCGCCGCCCTCCTGCTGGCCGCCTTCCTGCGCCGCGTCGACCGGCTGCACCGCGAGACGTCCGGCGCACCCGTCCCGGAACCGGAGCCGTCATGAACCCCGTCCTCTCGCACACCCCGTCCACCTCTTTGATCCGCAGGGAGGTGGCGGGACTGCCCCGCTACGATCCCGGCGCCGACCCGGACGAGGTGGCCGCCCTCAGCGGCTCCGGCCGTGTCATCAAACTCTCCAACAACGAGAACCCGTTCGGCGTCTCCCCGGCGGTGAGCGAAGCCGTACGCAAGGCCCTTGCCGACGGCGTGTCCCGCTACCCCGACCCCGCAGGACGACGACTGGCGGAGGCCATCGGGAGGAGCCTGGACGTGCCGGCCGACCGTGTCGTGCTCGGAAACGGCTCGGAGAACATCCTGGAGCTGCTGTGCCGGGCCGTCCTCGACCTCGGTGACCTGGTGGTGACCCAGGCGCCCGGCTTCAGCCTGCACGAGACCTTCCCTCGCATCATGGGCGCCCGGGTCCACAAGGTCCCGGCCACCGCCGAGTTCGGGTTCGACGCGGACGCCTGGCGCGACGCGCTGGCGGCAAGTCCGAAGCTCGTCTTCCTCGCCAACCCGTGCAACCCCACGGGCGCGATGCTCGACGCCGACGAACTGGAGCAGGTCGTGGCCGCCCTCCCGGAGTCGGCCCTGCTGGTGCTCGACGAGGCGTACGGCGAGTTCGCCCGGTCCCGTCCCGGCTACCCCGACGGCCTTGAAGCCCTGCGCGGACTCGACCGCCCGTGGATCGTGCTGCGCACCTTCTCCAAGGCCTACGGTCTGGCGGGAGTTCGCGTCGGATACGGCATCGCCTCCGACGAGACGCTGATCCAGGCCCTGGACCGAGTCCGCACCCCGTACAACGTGAACCACCCGGCCCAGGAGGCCGCGATCGCCGCGCTGGGCGACCACGCACACCTGGCGGACACCGTCCGCCGCACCGCCCTGGAGATCGCCCGGGTCACCGACCGGTTGAGCGAAGCGGGACTGAGCGTCGTCCCGTCCTCGACCAACTTCCTCTTCATCGACACCGGCCACCCCGCCGACCATGTCGCCCGGGAACTGCACCGCGCCGGGGTCATCGTCAAGGCGTGGCGCGAGCCGGGTTACGAGACATACATCCGAGCCTCGCTGTCGACCCCCGGGGACAACGACGTCTTCGTCCGGTGTCTGACCGAGATCTGCGCGAAGGACAAGCCGTGATCACGAGCAGGATCTCCGACCTGATAGGGCGGACGCCGCTGCTGAAGTTGCCCGTCGCGGAAGGCGGGGCCACCGTCCTGCTGAAGCTGGAGCAGTTCAACCCCACCGGGACGGCCAAGATCCGGATGGCCAGGAACATGATCGACGAGGCGGAGGAGGCCGGGCTCCTGGCCCCCGGCGGGTGGCTGGTCGAGTCCACCTCCGGCAACACCGGTCTCGGCCTGGCGCTCGTCGCCGCCGAACGGGGCTACAAGTTCACCGCCGTGGTCGACAACCACTCCAGCCCGGACAAGCTACGGGGCATGGTGGCCTACGGCGCCGACATCCTCAATGTCGCCGGGGACGAGGAAGGACTCGCCACCGCCGAACGCGACACCACAGCAGAGCGACTCGCCGCCGAACACGGCGCGTACTGGACCGCCCAGCACCGCAACGTGGGCAACCCCAACGGCTACCGGCCGCTCGCCCGTGAACTCCACGCCGACCTGGGCGACGACATCGACTACCTGTACGGGGCCGTCGGCACCGGCGGTTCGCTCTGCGGCACCGGCCGCTTCCTCCGCGAGCGCATCCCGGAACTGAAGATCATCGGTGTCGAGCCGGTGGGCTCCGTCGTCTTCGGCGGTCAGGGGGCGCCCTACCACCAGTCCGGGACGGGTACGCCGGCGGGGTCGGAGATCGGCTGTGTCGTCGACTACGAGGTCTTCGACGAGGGGATCAAGGTCAGCGACGCGGAAGCCTTCGAGACCTGCCGCTATCTGGCAAGGAACTTCGGTGTCCTGATCGGCGGCTCGGCGGGCGGCGTGGTGTACAAGGCCCTGGAGCGGGCGCAGTCCGCGCCCCCCGGCACCACCATCGTCGTGCTGGTCTGCGACGGCGGCGACAAGTACCTGGACACCGTCTTCAACGACGACTGGATGGCGGCCAACAAACTGTTCGACGAGCGGGCCGTCCGTCGCCTTGCCGCGATGCTGCGGTAACGCCCCACCCCGACCGGACGACCGGAACTGCTCGGCGCGTCCGGTCCATTCCGCCGATGGGCGGTACGCGGCGCCGTGCGACCACCGGCGCGAAGCGCCCCTGCGAAGAGTCCGTCAGGCGGTCCGCATGGGCTGCCAGGACCATCCTGCCCCTGCCTGAGAACTGGTACCTTCCTGCCAATGAAAACGAAAACGATAACCACAACGGTTACGGCTCTGCTGGCCCTCGCACTCGCGGGATGCACCGCGCAGCCGGCGTCCGATGACGGCAAGCCCGCCACGGCGACGCAGACGGGCGCGACGACGACCTACCCGTTCACCCTCAAGAACTGCGGCACCGACGTGACGGTCAAGGCCGCACCGAAGAAGGTCGTCACCCTCAACCAGACCGCCGCCGAGATCCTCATCCACCTCGGGGTGGGCGACCGGATCGCGGGCACGGGCTACGAGATCGAGAAGACGCCGCCCGCGATCGCCGCGCAGTACAACAAGATCCCGGTCCTGTCCGCGCCCGGGGCGGAGATCAAGCACGAGAAGCTGCTCGCAGCTCAGCCGGACTTCGTCTACGGATCCTTCGCGAGCATGTTCACCAAGGAACAGTCCGGCGAGCGCAAGCAGCTCCACGACCTGGGCGTTCCCACCTACCTGACCGAGTTCGACTGCACGTACCACGAGAGCGTGGCCGACGCGGACTTCACCATGCTGTTCGAGGAGTACCGCCGACTCGGCAAGATCATGGGGGTGCCCGAGGCCGGCGAGAAGCTGGCGACCGAGCAGAAGGCCGTGGTCGACAAGGCGGTGGGCGCCGTCCAGAAGCGGGAAAAGCCGCTGAAGGTGATGTGGTTCTACTCCACCTACGAGGGCACCCCGTGGGCCGCCGGGCCCGGTGGTCTGCCCCAGCACCTCTCCGGGCTCGTCGGGGTCGAGAACATCTTCTCCGACGCCAAGACCAAGTGGGCGGAGGTGAGCTGGGACGAGGTCGCAGCCCGGAACCCCGACGTCATCATCCTGGCCGACCTGACCCGGGGCGAACCGAACGACACCGCCAAGGAGAAGATCGAGCTCCTCAAGAAAGACCCCCTCACCAGCAAGCTCGCCGCCGTGAAGGGCGACCGGTTCATCACCATCCCCGGCAGCCACATGGACCCCGGCTACGGCAGCGCGTCCGCGGTTCCCGCGCTGGTCGACGGCCTGAACAAGCTCGGGTGACCCCTCTACCATCATGACGACGAGTTCACACGAGACCGCCGCGCGCACCGAAGCCCCGACCTCCCGCCGCGAAGGGGCTCCGGTGCGCCGGCGGCGCGCCCCGACGGTGGCGCTTCTGTTCCTGGCCGTGACCGCACTGCTGGTGTCGGTCGTCGCCGCATCGCTGTTCGGGAGCGCGGACATCCGCCCCCTGGATGTCGTCTCCACGATCCTCCGGCACATCGGCCTGGGCGGCATCGCCCCCACCGAGCCCCTGCCGGGGCTCCTCGACGCCCTGATCTGGGAGTCCCGCTTCCCGAGAGTCCTGCTCGCCGCCGCCGTCGGCATGGCCCTGGCGGTCTCCGGCGCGGTCCTGCAAGCCGTCACCCGGAACCCGCTGGCCGATCCCTACCTGCTGGGGGTCTCCTCCGGCGCCTCGACCGGAGCGGTCGCCGTGCTCCTGCTGGGCATCGGCGGCAGTGTCTCCCTCTCCACCGGAGCGTTCGCCGGCGGCCTGGTCTCCTTCGGCCTGCTGTTGCTCCTGCTCGGCGGAGGGCGTGTGTCCAGCCCCTCCCGGGTGGTGCTGACCGGCGTGCTGGTGTCTCAGTTCTTCGCTGCGGTCACATCGGTCATCCTCATGGTCAGCGGCGACGCGAACTCCACCCGCGGCTTCACCTACTGGCTGCTCGGCACCCTCGGCGGCGCCCGATGGGAGGGGGTGACCGTCACCGTCGTCATCATCCTGATCGGGGTGGCCGCCGTGCAGTTCTTCGCGCCCGCCCTCGACGCCTTCACCTTCGGGTGGGACTCCGCGGCCGCCCTGGGGATCAACGTCACCGCGGCCCGCGTCTGGCTCATGGTGCTGACCTCCGTCATCACGGCGGCTGCCGTGGCCGCCTCCGGCGCGATCGGCTTCATCGGCCTGCTCGTCCCGCACGCCGTGCGGGCCCTGGCCGGCCCGACGCACCGCTCCCTCCTGCCCCTGTCCGCCATCGCCGGCGCCGTCTTCCTCATCTGGGTGGACGTGTTCGCACGCACGGCCTTCTCCCCCCACGAACTGCCCGCCGGCGTCATCACCGCCCTCCTCGGCGCGCCCGCCTTCGCGCTGGTCCTGAAGCGTCTGGAGGCCTGATGGGCCGCATCACCACCACCCACCTCTCCTGGTCGGTCAAGGGCCAACGGCTCCTCGACGGAATAGACATGGAGGCCTACGACGGAAAGGTCACCGGCCTCCTCGGCCCCAACGGCTCCGGCAAGTCGACCCTCCTGCGCCTGCTCGCCGGACTGCGCCGCCCCGACACCGGAGGCGTCCACTACGACGACACCAGCCTTCAGGCCCTCGGCCGCCGGGTTCTGGCGCGACGGCTCGCCGTCGTCGAACAGGACGTCACCGCGCACCACCACGTCACCGTCCGCCAGGTGGTCGAACTCGGCCGCACGCCCTTCCGCGGCCGCTTCGACGCCCTCACCGAGCACGACCGGCGGACCGTCGACGCCGCGCTGGAGCGGACCGACCTCACCGACCGGCAGGGCCGGAGCTGGCACACCCTCTCGGGAGGCGAGAAGCAGCGCGCCCAACTCGCCCGCGCCCTCGCACAGGAACCCCGCGAAATCCTGCTCGACGAGCCCACCAACCACCTGGACATCCGTCACCAGCTCGAACTGCTCGACCTGCTCACCTCGCTCGACGTGACCTGCGTCGTCGCCCTGCACGATCTGAACCTCGCCGCGCGGTACTGCGACCATCTCGTCCTCCTCCAGCGCGGACAGGTGGTCGCCGCCGGGGCCCCGGACAGCGTGCTGACTCCGGACCTGATCAAGTCCGTCTACGGTGTCGAGGTCCTCGTCGACCGCGAACCCGCCACGGGGACCCTCCGCATCACCTACCTCGGCACCGCTACGCGAACGACTTCCGTGCAGGCGATGCAGCTCGACCCCGGATAGGGCGCGACGGCTGTCGGCCCGACGCCCGCCCTCTGCTGACGACACTGATATGGCCACCGACTCGGTCGGTGGCCATAGCAGTGTCCCAGCGCGCCCTTCGGCGCCGCCTCACCGCCCGGCGTACGGCGCTTCGGTTCAGATCTCATGTCGAAGATGCCGCGGAAGGTGGAGGCGGAGCGTCCGCGTGCGGCTCCCTGTGGTCCCCCTCGCGGGCCCGCAGAGTGCCGCACGCGCACGGGAGCGACCGTAAATGCTTACGGTAGCCATTTTCGACAAGGGTGCTCCGTGTGGCCGGGATCGTCCCGCCGGACGGATGCGGGGTGGGTTCCGGTGGCTACCAGGACGACTTGGTCACTCCGGGCAGGAAGCCGGCGTGTGCCTGCTGTCGCGCCCGCACCCGAGAGAGTCCGAACTTGCGCAGGTAGCCGCGCGGACGGCCGTCGACGCTGTCGCGGTTGCGTACCCGCGTGGCGCTGGCGTTGCGCGGCTGCCGACGCAACTCCGCCTGGGCGGCCTCGCGTTCGGCCGTGGTGGAGGAGGGTTGGCGGATGATCTCCTTGAGCTCCCCCCGCCGGGCGGCGTACCGCTCGACGGTCTCCTTGCGCTTCTCGTTCTGCGCGATCTTGCTCTTCTTCGCCATCAGACCTTCACCCCTCGCGCGCGGATCCGGGCCACGGCGGCCTCGACGCCGATGGCGTCCACCGTCTTGATCGCCCTGGCGCTGAGGATGAGCCGGACGTGCCGCCCTTCGCTGGGCAGCCAGTAGCGCTTGCGCTGGATGTTCGGGTCGAAGCGGCGCGAGGTGCGCCGGTGGGAGTGGGAGATGTTGTTGCCGAAGCCGGGCTTGGCGCCGGTCAGTTGGCAGTGGGCGGACATGGGTGCGGCCGCCTTTCTCGCCGAAGGGCGTATTGGTAATGGAAATCGTTCCCATATAGTAGCCCTCATGGCACGCAACGAGATCCGCCCGGTCATCAAGCTCCGCTCCACGGCGGGCACCGGGTTCACCTATGTGACGCGCAAGAACCGCCGCAACGACCCCGACCGGATGGTGCTGCGCAAGTACGACCCCGTCGCCCGGCGCCACGTGGACTTCCGCGAAGAGCGCTGACCCCACACCCCCTCACCCCATCCCACCCCTGAAAGGCCCTGGCATGAAGCCCGGAATCCACCCCGCCTACGAGCCCGTCGTCTTCCGCGACTCCGCCTCCGGCACCGCGTTCCTCACCCGCTCCACGATGACGAGCGACAAGACGGTCGAGTGGGAGGACGGCAACATCTACCCGGTCGTCGACGTGGAGATCTCCTCCGCGAGCCACCCCTTCTACACCGGTACGGCGCGCGTGCTCGACACCGCCGGCCGCGTCGAGAAGTTCCAGCGCCGTTACGGAGCCCGCTGATGGAGCACGAAGGGGGGCTGCCCGTCGTCATCGTCGCCGGGCTCCACTCCGAGGCGCGAGCTGAGGTCGTCGACCGCCTTCTGCGGTCCGTCCCCGGAAGCGTTGCGCTCCACCACGACCTGGCGGGGGCGCCCGAGGGCAGCGTCCTGCGGCTGATCCGTGACGCCGACGGCGTCCTCTCGCGTGGGGAGACGCCTCTGGTCAACGACTGCGCGTGCTGCGCCCTGCGCGAGGACCTGGTCCCGGAACTTGAGCGGATGGCCGACAGCGGCCTGACCCGCCTCGCGGTGGTCGAGCTGTGGGACTCGGTCGAACCGAAGGCCATGGCGGAGGTGATCGCCGCCCACGGCGGGGACCGCCTGGCCCTGACGAACGTGATCACCGCCGTGGACCCCGCCCTCGTCCTGCCCTGCCTCGGCAACGGCGACGACCTGGCCGAGGCCGGACTCGCCGCGGCCCCGACCGATCAGCGGACCGTGGGCGACACCTGGGCCCGCCAGCTGGAGTACGCGCCCGTCCTCGCCGTCGTCGACAACGACGAGGCCGACGAGGAGGACCGCGCGCTCCTCGCGCAGCTGCATCCCACCGCGCTGCGCGTGCCGGCCGCCTCCGCCGAACTCGCCCGCATCGCCCTCGCCGGCTTCGATGTCGAGGCCGCGGCCGCCGCCCAGCACCCCGCGTGCGCGCTGCTGCCCCAGGAGGCGGACGCGGCCGGGGTCACCACCTTCGTCTGGCGGCGCCACCGCCCGTTCCATCCGGAGCGGCTGTACGAGGCGCTGGAGGACCTGTGCTGTGCGGCGGCCCGCAGCCGGGGCCGGTTCTGGCTGGCCGACCGGCCGGACACCCTGCTCGCCTGGGACGCGGCCGGCGGGGCGTTGTGCGTGGAGAACGCGGGCCCCTGGCTGGCGTCGCTGCCGGACGCGGCCTGGGAGATGGTCCCGCCCGTGCGCCGCGCGGCGGCCGCCCTGGACTGGCACCCGGAGCACGGCGACTGCTGCCAGCACCTCGTCTTCACCTCGCCCGGCCTCGACCGCGACGGCCTGGAACGCCTCCTCGACTCCTGCCTCCTGACGGACGCGGAGTACGAGTCAGGGCGTGAGGCGTGGAAGCACCTGCCCGCCGCCTTCGACGCCCTCCTCGACGCCGCCTGACCCTCACCGTTGGACCGTTCACGGCCTGGCCCGACCGACCGTGACGGAAACCTTTCCGCAAAGGAGACCCTGCCATGGCCCGACGCCCCGAGCCCCGCAAGCCCGTCAAGTCCCGCCCCAACCCGCTCGACGCGGCCGGGATCACGTACATCGACTACAAGGACACCGACCTGCTGCGGAAGTTCATCTCCGACCGCGGCAAGATCCGCAGCCGACGCGTCACCCGCGTGACCGCCCAGCAGCAGCGCGCCCTCGCCACCGCCATCAAGAACGCCCGGGAGATGGCCCTGCTGCCCTACTCCAGCCGCTGACGGGCCCACCCGGCGGGTCCACTGGAGGGACAAGCCGCGCGGAGGGACAATCATGATGATTGTCGTTTCGGCGCCAATGTGCCGCGTTTCTCCTACCGTTTCCACACCGCGCCGCTCGTACCGGCGAAGGACTACGACGGCATCGCTTTCGTCGCCCGCTCGACCTGCTCCCACCCGCTGCCGCAGGCTGAGAAATGAGGGCAGACCTGCTCACGGCCACATCTCCAGCAGGGCGTTCAGCGTCAGCTTCCACATCGGCTCGGCCCCCGTCCCGAAGGCGGCGGCGAGCGCGTACCCCACGGCGGCGTCGTGGGGCTCCGCGTGCTCGCCGCTGTTCGGCTCCTCCCACTCGGCGCTGACCGACCCGTCCCCGGTCGACGTGAAGACGCCAAGGAGACGGCCGTCGCGCAGCAGACGGCTGGTGCCCAGAGAGTCCGGCACCAGCAGATACCCGTGTCCCCGCGCCGCGGATTCCTGTACGTCGGCCGCTGAGCGCTACCGTGCCAGGAACGGACCGGGCGCGCCGTTCCAGGAAATCCGCGGCGCTTCCCTTGCACGGGTGCAGGCGACGAACAGGAGGCTCAGCTCACTGAGGCGGTTTTCCCGGTGTTGCTGGGCGTCCACTTCTACGGGGGTCAGGGCCGAGACCAGAGGAACGACGCTCTCGCTGACACCGGCGACGGCGACGAAGCGGAACTCCAGGCCCTTCATCCGATGCATGGTCCCGATGCTGACACCGTCGCCGGGCCCCTGCGTACCGCCGAGGAGCCGGACCGGGAGCTCTGCCTGTTCCAATGCGTGGGCGATCTCCTTGCCCAGTTGCAGGTACCGGACGGCCACCCCGATCTCGCTCGGTTCCACACCGTCGGCCGCCCACTGGACGATCTGTGCAGTGAGGTCCGCGATCTCTTCGACCTTGCTGCCCGCCGCCAGGAGTTCGGGGTGCGCACCGTTCAGTCCTGATCGGTAGCCCGCCAGCGATTCGGTCCCGCCGTCCATGTCGTCCGGGTTCTCGCGGCCGAGCAGGGACGTCGACCACTGCAGAATCTGGCGGCCGGAACCTTCTACCCTGTCTCGCGGCACGCTGCACGCCAGCACCGACGGTGGGGCGACCTTCACCACACGTGCGACCGGCCTGCCCGACGGCCGGCTCACGGCCGTCCCCGGCGTCGCCGGAGACCTGTGGATCGCCGCCGGCGGCGAGGGGCTGCTGCACTCCACCGACGGCGGCCGCACCTTCACCCGGCTCACCTCGGTGAAGTCCGCCTCCGCCCTCGGCTTCGGCAAGGCCGCACCCGGCGCCTCGTACCAGGCCCTGTACCTGATCGGCACCGTCAAGGACGTCACCGGCGTCTTCCGCTCCACGGACAAGGGCGCCACCTGGCTCCGCGTCAACGACGACGCCCACCAGTGGGGCAGCATCGGTGGCGTCGGCGTCATCACCGGCGACCCGGACACCTATGGCCGCGTCTACGTCGGCACCAACGGCCGCGGCCTCCAGTACGGCGACCCCTCCTGACCCCGACACCGGATGCACTCACGTCGGACCGCGTGAGCTGACGCGCGATCACTGAAAGACCGCCGCCCTCCTGACCGAAGCAACACCCCGGTCGGAGGGCGGCTTTCCGCTGTAGGGCGGGTCCAGCGCTTCACCCGGATGCGGCCCTGCGCCAGCGTGGACGCTGCCGGGGGGTAGGCGTACGGGCAGCAGAGCGTTCCCGGCACGGCGGAAGGCAACCCATGAGCGCATCGCTCCCCCCGCACGCGGTCTCCGGCACCGGCCCTGAGGGGGGCAGGTCGATGGTGGTGTGCCCGCGCATGCCCGGAGCATGGCTCGGCGCGCCGCTGGGCCCTCCTGTGCGTGCCACGGTGAAGGCGGCTCGCTCATCGTGATCGTTTCCGGGCATCAGCCTCCCGCTGGCGACGACGGACGCGTCGGGAGCCATGCAGCGGAGGCAGCTGGGAATCGCAGGCTCGTACTCGCGATTCTGGTTTATGACCTTTTTATGGGTATACGTCCGGCGTGAACCGCTCCTTCTCAGGAGGCCATCATGGCGTCAACCCACCGCGCACCCATCGAAGAGCACCCCGACCTGAAGGACCTGCACGCCCGGCACGACCGTGCCGCCGCCACCCCGCGCGCCCAGATGGTCGAGGCCCTGGCCTTGATCACGGGTCTCTACCTCGCCGCGTCCCCCTGGATAGCCGGCTTCAACGGCTTCACCACGCTGGCCGTCACCAACCTCATCGCGGGCATCGCCTACATGCTGTGCATGGGCGGCCTCGGCAACTCGTACGAGCGGACCCACTCCATGGCCTGGGCCGCAGCCGCCATCGGCATCTGGACCTGTGTGGCCCCCTGGATCGTCGCCGGTGACGTCGCGCACACGCGGTCCATCACCAGCAACCTCATCACCGGGGTCCTGGCCACCCTCCTTGCCCTTGCCGCCGCCTCCGCCGCCCGGGACAGCGAGACCGGCCGCCACGGCCCCGGCACACGCCGTCCCATGACCGGAGCCCGCTGAGCGCCCGGCCCGACGACCAGACGCTCACAGCAGGCCTCGTGACCGGCGCCGGTCCTGGGGGCCCCCGGGACGTGGAAGGACGACAGGAGCAGGACCAGGTCCGGCGCCTGAGCGGCCGGTCACCTGAGAAGCAGCGTGACGGAGTAGAGCCCCAGTACGGCCACGAGCAGGCCGGTGATGCGTCTGCGGAGGAGAGCGTAGCGGCGGGAGTACTCCGCTTCGAGTTCTCCGGCCCGTGCGACCGTCTCGGCGAGCATCTTCTTGCGCAGGCCCAGGTGGTGGTGTGCGAAGCGGCGGCTGATCTCGTCCTGTTCGGCGGGGCCGAGCCAGGTCAGGGCGGCGGCGAAGGCCTCACCGTGAGCCCGTGCCTCCTGCAGCGCCGCCTGGCTCATCAGGTATCCCTCGATCCGGGAGAGTCCGGCCGCCGCTTCCTTCGAGCGTCTTCTCATCGTCGGCCCCGGACTACCGCGGCTGCTCCGGGCCCTTGCCCCGTAGCGTGCCGCGCGGGGCGGAGGCCCTGTCCTGGTCGACGACGTCGCGCCGGTGGTCGCCGGCGTAGTCGAATGCGGCGATCTCGGGGTGGTGGAGGTCGAAGGCCGGGGACTCGGAGCGCACGCGGGGGAGGGTGACGAAGTTGTGCCGCGGGGGAGGGCAGGACGTGGCCCACTCCAGGGAGCGGCCGTAGCCCCACGGGTCGTCCACCTCGACGCGAGGTGCGAACTTGGCCGTCTTCCACACGTTGTAGAAGAACGGCAGCGTGGAGAGGCCGAGCACGAAGGCGCCGATCGAGGAGAGGGTGTTGAGGGCGGTGAATCCGTCGGCGGCGAGGTAGTCGGCGTAGCGGCGGGGCATCCCCTCGGCGCCGAGCCAGTGCTGGACGAGGAAGGTCAGGTGGAAGCCGATGAACAGTGTCCAGAAGTGGATCTTCCCGAGACGCTCGTCGAGCATCGTCCCGGTCATCTTCGGCCACCAGAAGTAGAACCCGGCGAACATGGCGAAGACGACCGTCCCGAAGACCACGTAGTGGAAGTGCGCCACCACGAAGTAGGAGTCGGTGACGTGGAAGTCCATGGGCGGTGAGGCCAGGATGATGCCGGTCAGGCCGCCGAAGAGAAAAGTGACGAGGAAGCCGATCGACCAGAGCATGGGTGTTTCGAACGAGATGGAGCCCTTCCACATGGTGCCGATCCAGTTGAAGAACTTCACTCCCGTCGGGACGGCGATCAGGAACGTCATGAAGGAGAAGAACGGCAGCAGCACGGCGCCGGTCGCGAACATGTGGTGTGCCCACACGGTCAGCGAGAGGCCGGAGATCGCGATCGTGGCGCCGATCAGGCCGAGGTAGCCGAAGAGCGGTTTGCGGGAGAAGACCGGAAAGATCTCGGTGACGATGCCGAAGAACGGCAGCGCGATGATGTAGACCTCCGGGTGCCCGAAGAACCAGAACAGGTGCTGCCACAACAGCGCCCCGCCGTTGTCCGGGTCGAAGACCTGCGCGCCGAAGCGCCGGTCGGCCTCCAGGACCAGCAGCGCCGCGGCGAGGACGGGGAACGCGAAGAGCACCAGCACCGACGTGAGCAGGATGTTCCAGGTGAAGATCGGCATCCGGAACATCGTCATGCCGGGCATGCGCATGCCGATGATGGTCGTGGCGAAGTTGACCGAGCCGAGGATCGTGCCGAAGCCGGCAAGCGCCAAGCCCATGATCCACATGTCGCCGCCCACGAAGGGGGTGCGTTCGCCCCCGCTGAGCGGCGTGTACGCGGTCCACCCGAAGTCCGCCGCGCCCTGAGGCGTGAACAGGCTCGCCACCACGATCAGCCCGCCGAACAGGAACAGCCAGAACGACAGCATGTTCAGCCGTGGGAAGGCCACGTCCGGTGCACCGATCTGCAGCGGCATGATGGCGTTGGCGAACCCGGCGAAGGTCGGAGTCGCGAACAACAGCAGCATGATCGTGCCGTGCATGGTGAACACCTGGTTGTACTGCTCGTTCGAGACGATCTGCATGCCGGGCCGGGCCAGCTCCGCGCGCAGCAGCAGCGCCATGACCCCGCCGATCACGAAGAAGCCGAACGACGCGATCAGGTACAGGTGCCCGATCTTCTTGTGGTCGGTGGTCGTCAGCCAGGCGACGACCACGCTCCCCGGTGTGCGGCCCGGGACCGGGATGGGTGTGACAGGCTCGGTCGACGTCGCCATGGGCGGTTCCTCTGCGTCGGTTCGCACGGGGGTGGGCGCCCACGTGTCCGCCGCAGCAGGGTGTTACGCCCGGCTCAGGTGTACTACGCAAAGTGACGAGTGGCTACAGGACAGCCGGGCGGTGACCCGGATGGCGTACCACTCGTCGCCCGCCGATCCTCCCCACAGCCGTGAGCCCCCTGGGCACCTCCGCATGAAGGATCGGCACCGGGGAAGACGCCTGCTGATCACCCCGCTCCACGTACCGAGGTGGGCCAAGGCGGGCAGGGTGCGGAACGGTAGCGGTGGCCGCCATGGAGCGGAGACAGGACAGGACTCGTCACGGCGACGCGCACGCGGCGAGGGAGGGCCGCGCGAAGCCCGTGCAGGACCTCGAAGGCCTCCCTTCGAGCGCCACCGCGCCCGGCGCCGCGCCCGCCACCGCATCCGGCGCCGCGCCCCAGGACGCCGCTCTGGCCGAGCTCGCGGACTGGGTGCGCATAGCGTCCGTCTCCTCCGACCCGGACCGGGCCCACGACGTGCGCCGGTCGGCCCGCTGGCTCGCCGGGGCACTGCGCCGCACCGGCTTCCCGCGTGTCGAGATCTGGGAAACGGAAGGCCTGCCGGCCGTCTACGCCTCCTGGCCGGCAGCCGATCCGGAGGCACCGGCCCTGCTGGTCTACAGCCACCACGACGTGCACGCCGTCGATCCTTCCGAATGGCAGGTCACCGAGCCGTTCTCGCCGCTCCTGCGGGACGGCCGGCTCCACGGCCGAGGGGCGTCGGACGCCAAGGGCCAGATCATGAGCCACCTGTGGGCCCTGCGCACGCACCTCGCGCAGCGCACCGCCCCGGCCGTGACGGTGCGGTACCTGATCGAAGGTGAGGAGGAAGTCGGCTCGGTACACATGGCCGACCTGCTGTCGGAGCACGCCGAAGACCTGGCCGCCGACGTCGTGATGGTGTCCGACTCGATGCTCTGGTCCCTGGACGAGCCCACCGTGTGCGCCGCGGTGCGCGGGTCCGTCACCGCGTCCCTCACCGTCCGCGGGGCCGCCCGTGACCTCCACAGCGGCGCCGTCTCCGGCGCCGCCGCGAACGCCGCGGTCGAACTGTGCCGCCTCGTGGACCTCCTCGGCGACGCGTCGGGCCGCGTCACCCTGCCCCACTTCTACGACGCGGTGGCCGCCCCGCCCCCCGACCTGCGCGCCGGCGTGGGCTCCGTCGCCTTCGACCTGACGGACTGGCAGGCCGAGACCGGTACGCTCGGCGCCCCCGGCGAAGCGGGGTTCACGGTCCCCGAACGGCTGTGGACCCGCCCTTCCTACGAGGTCGCCCGCCTCACCGCCGGTCGCACCGACGCACCGGCACTCGGCCTCATTCCGGCGGAAGCCAGTGCCGACCTGCTGTTCCGGCTCGTACCCGACCAGCGGGCCGACCAGGTCGCCGACCAGCTGCGAGCATGGCTGGCCCGGCACCGGCGGCCCGGGTTCGGCTACGGCCTGGAGATCTCCTCCACCATCTCGGACCCCTACCGGACACCCCCGGACACGCCGGCGCTCACGGCCCTCACCCGAGCCGTCAGCCAGGCCTACGGGGCTCCGGCCCGGCACATCGGCAACGGGGGAGCGGCTCCCGGCGCGCAGCTCGCCGGCGCCTGCGACGCGCCGGTGCTGTTCTTCGGGACGGGCCTCCCCGCAGACGGTTGGCACGGCCCGGACGAGCGGGTCGAGGTCCAGGCGCTGCGCCTCGGAGTCGGCACGCTGACCCGCTTCCTCGACGAGGTGTCGACCGGCGACGGGCGAACCCGCCAGAAGACGTGACGGACCGGCCGCGCGGGGCACGCCGTGCCGGTGGTGCGCGCCGCCTGGTGGCCTAATTCCGCGCGCCGGGTGCCCGCGCCCTGCCCAGAGTGGGTCACACGAGACGCGACGGCGGCGCCCGGCCCTCCCCCGAGGGCGGGTGGCGTCGGGCGCCGGAACCGAGGGAAGGCAAGGCACAGCATGGACAGCGCGGTACAGGTCGACCTGACGGGCAAGCAGGCTCTGGTCACCGGCGGGGCCCGGGGGCTGGGCGCCGCCATCGCACGGCGGCTCGCCGCGGCCGGCGCCTCCGTGCTGGTCGCCGACGTACGCAAGGACCTCGCCCAGCAGCTGTGCGCGGACCTCGTCGTGGCGGGCGGCCGTGCCCGCTTCGTCGAGATGGACGTGTGCGACCCCGTCGCGGTCGCGGCCGTCCTCGGGGACGTCGAGGCGGACGGCGGCCGGGTGGACATCCTGGTCAACAACGCGGCGGTCGACGTGTCCAAGTCCGTCGAGCACCTGACCGCGGAGGAGGTCAGACACGTGGTGACCACCAACCTGCTCGGCCCGATGTACCTGTGCCTGCACACCTACCGGCGCATGGTGGCCGCGGGCGGTGGCCACATCGTCAACATCCTGTCCACCGCGGCGAACCGGACCTGGACGGAAGCGGGCCCCTACGCGGCGAGCAAGTCCGGGCTGCGGGCGTTCACCCACACCCTGTTCAAGGAGGCGCAGCGGGACTGCACCGGGATCGGCGTCACCGGGATCATCGCCGGGGGCATGGAGACCGCTTTCATCATGGACCGGTTCCCGGACGCCGACACCGCGCTGCTCCAGAGCCCGGAGGTCGTGGCCGACACGGTCATGTACGCGCTGTCCGTGCCCGCCGGGAGCGTGGTCGGCGAGCTCGTCGTGGTGCCCCGCCGGGAACCCTCCTGGCCCTGACGGAAGGCTCGACCATGATCAGTCCTCTGGACTTCTCGCCCACCACGGCGGTGGTCACCGGCTCCGACTCCGGAATCGGCCGCGCAGTCGCCGTCCATCTGGCCACGGCCGGACTGGACGTCGGCATCACCTGGCACGAGGACGAGGAGGGGGCCGAGCGCACGGCCGCGGAGGTCCGGGCGCGCGGCCGGCGTGCCGTGCTCGCCCGCCTCGACCTCACCGACCTGCCCGCCGCCGCCGACGTCGTCGACCGGCTCGCCGACGGACTCGGGCGGATCGACGTGCTCGTGAACAACGCGGGCACCGGAACCGCCACACCCTTCCTGGACCTGGACCTGACCACCGTCCGCCAGGTCCTCGACGTCGACCTCGTGGGCCCGCTGCTGTGCGGTCAACGGGCGGCCCGGCACATGATCCGCCAGGGCACCGGCGGCCGGATCGTCAACGTCACCTCCGTCCACGAACACCAGCCGCGCGTCGGCGCAGGACCGTACTGCGCCGCCAAGGGCGGACTGGGCCTCCTCACACAGGTGATGGCACTCGAACTCGCCGAACACGGCATCACCGTGAATGCGGTGGCTCCGGGGGAGATCGCCACGCCCATGACCGGCCAGGAGGACGAGGACGTACGGGCGCAGTCCCGGCCGGGCGTCCCCGCCGGCCGGCCGGGCGACGCCCACGAGGTCGCCGCCGTCGTCGCCTTCCTGGCCGGAGCCTCGGCTTCCTACGTCACCGGTGCCTCCTGGGTGGTGGACGGGGGCATGCTGCGGATGGGCCCCATGGCCGGGTCGCACATGGACCACGACCGGTGGCGCCGGCCCTGAGCGCGGTGGCGCAGGTCCGTGCTCCCCCCTCCCCCCCCGGCGGCCGAACCTGGGGTCCCGTACCGGCCCGGTCGGGGCGGGTGCCCGCCGGCCCGGTGCTAGCTTCGCCCGGTGGCAGCGGACCGACGGCGGAAGGACCACCCGGTGGGCGGTGCGGGAAGCACGTACCAGGGCGCCGGACAGCGCGCCCACATCGGTTCGTTCGCCTCCGGCGGAGGCCGCGGGATCACCACGGCGGCCGTGGACCCCGTCACGGGGGCGCTCACCGTACTGGGCGTCGTCGAGAGCGCCGGGGACGCCCCGTGCCTGGCCCTGTCCGCCGACCGGCAGGTGCTCTACGCCGCCGGGGGCACCGATCCCGGCACGGCGGCCGCGTACCGGATCACCGCAGACGGCCTCGCCCCGCTGGGAGGGCCCGTCCCAGTCGACGGCGTCGGTCCCGTGCATCTGAGCGCCGTCGGGGACCGGCTGCTGGTCGCCAACTACGCGTCCGGCAACGTCAGCAGCCTCCCGATCGCGGCCGACGGCAGGCCGGAGGGCACAGCCGCCGTCCTCGCCCCCAGCGGCCGCGGGCCCGACCCCGAGCGGCAGGCAGGCCCGCACCCCCACCACGTGACGCCCGATCCGAGCGGCCGCTGGGTGCTCGGCGCGGACCTCGGTACCGACTCCGTACGCGTGTACGAGCGCGATCCGGTCGGCGGGCCCCTCCGCGTACGGGCCGAGACGCCGCTGCGTGCCGGGAGCGGTCCCCGGGAGGTGGCCTTCCACCCGCGCGGGGACGTGGCGTACGTGATCCACGAGCTGGAACCGCAGCTGACCGTCTGCCGGTGGGACGCCGGCTCCGGGCGCCTGTACCCCACCGGTGAGGTCGCGCTGGGCTCGGGCGACGCAGCGGCGGGCACCAGGGAGTACCCGTCGGTCGCGCTCGTCTCCCCGGACGGCCGCTTCGTGTGGGCGGCGATCCGGGGCAGCAGCCTCGTCACCACCCTGTCGCTGTCCGACGGCCCCGAGAAGCCGCGGATCACCGATGCCGCGGACTGCGGCGGTCAGTGGCCGCGGCACCTCGCGATCGGCCCGTCGGCCCGGCACCTGTACGTGTCCAACGAGTGGTCCGGCGACGTCACCTGGTTCGACATCGACCCGGAGACCGGACACCCGCTCCCCGCGGGCCGGCTTGAAGTCCCGGCCGCCGCCTGCGTCGTCATCGTCTGAACACGGTGACCGTCACCTGAACACGGCGACGGTCACCCGACTGCCCGCTCCCGCGTGCCGCACCCCCACGGCTCCAGCAGGCTGGGGCCGTACCCGCGGGCTCTTCTCCGGCGTGAGCGGGGGCCGTCTGCCGCCCCTCCCGGTTGCCGCGTCCCGCGCCGTCCCTGCCGCACGAGGAGATCACCATGGGCTCATCGCACGCGCCGCGCTGGGAGCACGCCGTCGTCACCGGCGGTGCGGGCTTCGTCGGCTCCCACCTGTGCTCCGCCCTGCTGGCCGCCGGGACCGCGGTCACCTGCGTCGACGACTTCAGCACGGGGCGGCCGGAGAACATCTCGGAACTGCTCGACCGTCCCGGATTCACCCTGCTGGAGACGAACGTCTCGCGCCCCTTCACCGTGCGGAGGGACCCGGACCTCGTACTGCACCTGGCCTCCCCGGCCTCCCCCGCCGACTACCTCCGGCTGCCGCTGCACACGTTGGAGGCGGGAAGCCTCGGCACACGCAACGCCCTGGAGCTGGCCCGCCACAGCGGTGCCCGCTTCGTCCTCGCCTCCACGTCCGAGGTCTACGGGGATCCGCAGGAGCACCCGCAGAGCGAGCGGTACTGGGGCCACGTTAACCCCGTCGGCCCGCGCAGCGTCTACGACGAGGCCAAACGCTTCGGCGAGGCACTGAGCAGCGCCCACGCGTCGGCCCTGGGCACGGACGCGTGCATCGTGCGGCTGTTCAACACCTACGGTCCGCGCATGCGGGGCTATGACGGTCGCGCCGTTCCCACCTTCATCCGGCAGGCGCTGGCGGGTGCCCCGCTGACCGTCACCGGCGACGGCCTCCAGACCCGTTCGCTGTGCTACGTCGAGGACACCGTCGCCGGCATCCTCGCGGCGGCCGACCACGGGATGCGGGGGCCGGTCAACCTCGGCAACCCCGACGAGCTCACCATGCTGGAGCTGGCCCGCTGGATCGTCGAACTGACCGGCTCCTCCTCGCAGATCACCTTCATCGAGCGGCCGACCGACGACCCGACCGTGCGCTGCCCGGACATCACGCTGGCCCGGGACAAGCTGCAGTGGGAGCCGCGCGTGGCGGCCGAGGACGGGCTGCGCCGCACGATCGCCTGGTTCCGCGCGGAGGGCGACGGCTGAGCCCTTCGGCTCCCTCGTGCTCCACCGGCGGCCGCGCCCCCTCGGCCCCGCCCGGTTCCCCCAGCCGAAAGGGCACTTCCCCCGATGCGCATTCTCGGAATCAACGCGCTCTTCCACGACCCGTCCGCCGCCCTCGTCATCGACGGCCGTACGGTCGCCGCCGCCGAGGAGGAGCGGTTCTCCCGCCGGAAGCACGGCAAGCGGCCGGTGCCCTTCTCCGCCTGGGAGCTGCCGGAACAGGCCGCGGCCTGGTGCCTGAAGCGGGCCGGCCTGCGTCCGCGGGACCTCGACGCGGTGGCGTACTCGTACGACCCGGCTCTGGCGCGGCCGGCCGACGCCATGGGCCTGCACGACCCGTGGGACCACCTCCGCCAGACGTACGCGCGTGAGGCGCCAGGGTTCCTGGCGACCGCCCTGCCCGGCCTCGATCCCGGTCTCGTGCGCTTCGTTCCGCACCACATGGCCCATGCCGCGTCCGGCGCCTTCGCGGCGGACGGCGCCGACCGGAGCTCCGTCCTGGTCCTCGACGGGCGCGGGGAACGCGCCTCGCACCTGGCGGCCCGCCGGATCGGCGACAGGCTGGAGCCGCTGTACGCGCAGGAGCTTCCGCACTCGCTCGGCCTGGTCTACGAGGAACTCACCGAGCACCTCGGGTTCTTGAGGTCCTCCGACGAGTTCAAGGTGATGGCCCTCGCCTCCCACGGGCGCCCGCGGATGCTGGCCGAGCTGCGCCGCCACGTCCACCCGACGGGCGACGGCGGCTTCCGTGCCACCGGAGTGCCCTGGGGCGAGTTCTGCCCGTCCCGGGGCGCGGACGAGCCGTGGAGCGGGGCCCACGCCGATCTCGCCGCGAGCGCCCAGGCCGTCCTGGAAGAGACGATGCTGGACCTGGTCCGATGGCTCCACGGCCGCACCCATGACGACGTGCTCACGCTGGCCGGGGGCGTCG
Organism: Streptomyces sp. TN58; assembly: GCF_001941845.1. Lineage (NCBI taxonomy): Bacteria > Bacillati > Actinomycetota > Actinomycetes > Kitasatosporales > Streptomycetaceae > Streptomyces > Streptomyces sp. TN58. The sequence goes on from NZ_CP018870.1 coordinate 5,595,798, forward strand.
CGCTGAACTGCGTGGCCAACTCCCGTATCGCGCGCGAGGGTCCGTTCTCCCGCGTGTGGGTCCAGCCGGCCGCCGGAGACGCGGGAACGGCCCTGGGGAGCGCGCTGCTCCTCGCCGCCGGGGCGGGGGACGCCCCCGAGCCCATGGCCGGCGCGGACCTGGGCCGCGACTGGTCCGACGCGGAACTGGGTGCCTGGCTCAAGACGGCCGGAGTGCCCTTCGAACGGCCCCAGGACATCGCGGCCACCGTCGCCGAGGCGCTCGCCGACAACGCCGTCGTGGCCTGGTTCCAAGGCCGTTCGGAGTTCGGCCCGCGGGCCCTGGGACACCGCTCGTTGCTCGCCCATCCCGGACACGCGGGAAACCTGGAACGTCTCAACGACGTCAAGGGCCGTGAACAGTTCCGCCCCGTGGCCCCGATGGTGATCGCCGACCGGGCGGCCGAGATCTTCGACGGACCGCTGCCGAGCCCGTACATGCTGTTCGTCCACGACGTGGCCGCCGACTGGCGCGAGCGCATCCCGGCGGTGGTCCACGTCGACGGCACCGCCCGCATCCAGACCGTGGATCCGGAGCGTGAGCCCCTGGTGGCACGGATGCTCACCGAGTTCGAACGGCGCACCGGACTGCCGGTCGTGGTCAACACCAGCCTCAACACCGCCGGCCGGCCGATGGTCGACGACCCCCGGGACGCCCTGGAGTGCTTCGGCTCGTCGCCGGTGGAACTGCTGGCCATCGGGCCGTACGCCGTGCGCCGGGCCGGCATCTTCCGCTCCGGCGAGGAAGGTTGACCGCCATGTACCCGACTCCGATGCGCCCGACCCCCGTGCACCCGGCCCCCGTGGTCCCGCCGCCTTACGCGATCGTCGTACCCACCCTCGGCCGGCCCAGCCTCAGGGCCTGCCTGGACGCCGTCGCCGCCGCCACGGCCTCCGGGTGCGGCCCCGCACGGATCGTCCTCGTACACGACCGTCCGGGCCCCGACGGAACTCCACCGGCGGTGGACGTCCCCCCGGCGCTCCAACCGATCACGACCGTCGTGGCCGGCCGTGCCCGGGGCCCGGCGGCCGCCCGCAACACCGGAACACGGGCGGCGGGCCAGGTGCCCTGGATCGTCTTCCTCGACGACGACGTGGTTCCGGCCCAAAGCTGGGGAGAGGCCCTGGCGCGTGATCTGGCCTCGGCGTCCCGGGACACCGCGGCCGTCACGGCCCGCATCGAAGTCCCCCTTCCGCCCGGCCGCCGTCCCACGGACTGGGAGCGCAACACGGCCGGACTGGCCACCGCCCGCTGGATCACGGCGGACATGGCCTTCCGCCGCGAGGCGCTGGAAGCCGCCGGCGGCTTCGACGAGCGCTTCCGGCGCGCCTTCCGGGAGGACGCCGACCTGGCCCTGCGGCTGATCGAGGGCGGCTGGGTCCTGGCTTCGGGAAGCCGCCGTACCAGCCATCCGGTCCGCCCCGCCGATCGCTGGATCTCCGTACGGCTCCAGGCAGGCAACGCCGACGACGTACTGATGGGCCGCCTGCACGGTCCCGGCTGGTGGGGCCGGGCGGGCGCCCCTCGCGGGCGCCTGCCGCGCCATGCCGCCGTGACCGCGGCCGCCGCCGCTGCCGCCGGCTGTGCGCTCGCGGGCAGGAGGGGCGCCGCCGCCTGGTGTGCGGCCGGCTGGGTGGCGGGCGCCGCCGAGTTCGCCGCGGCCCGGATCACACCCGGGCCGCGCACCCGGGACGAGGTCGTCACCATGGCGGTCACGAGCGCGGTCATCCCCGCGCTGGCGGTCTGGCACTGGCTGCGCGGGACGGTCGTACACCGCCGTGTCGGCCGGGCGCAACCGGCGGCGCCGCCCGGGAGCCGCCCCGCGGCTCCGCAGGAGGCTCCCCGCGCGCAGGTGCGGTCGTGAGGGACCGGCCCGTCGCGGGCACGTCCGCCGGGAAGGCCGCGCCGGGGGCCGTCCCCTGGCTGTGGGACCGCCCCCGTAAGGCCAGTACTCCGCGTCGGCCCGGGCGGTCCGGCGGGCTGCCGGAAGCGGTCCTCTTCGACCGTGACGGCACGCTCGTCGCCGACGTCCCGTACAACGGCGACCCCGCCCGGGTCGCGCCCATGCCCACGGCGCCGGCCGCGGTGGCCGCGCTGCGCCGGCTCGGGGTTCCGGTCGGTGTCGTGAGCAACCAGTCGGGCGTCGCCCGCGGGCTGCTGACGCGGGAGCAGGTCGCGGCGGTGCGCCGACGCGTGGACGAACTGTTCGGCCCGTTCGACGTGTGGGCCGTGTGCCCCCACGGCCCCGAGGACGGCTGCGGCTGCCGCAAACCCGCACCGGGGCTGGTCCTCGCCGCCTGTGAGCGGCTGGGCGCCGCCCCCGAACGGACCGTCGTCGTCGGCGACATCGGCTCCGACGTGCGGGCCGCCTCCGCCGCGGGCGCGCGCGGAGTGCTGGTGCCGACACCCGTCACCCGCCCCGAAGAGGTCGCGGCCGCCCGCGAGACGGCGGGCGATCTGCTCGCCGCCGTCCGCCTCGTCTGCCCGACCGGCTCCGAAGCCGGCCGCGGCACGCACCCCGGCCCGACCCGAGCCCCGGCGCGGCAGCGCCCGCGCGCCACCGGTGGTGCCCGATGACCGCCCCGCGCAGTCTCGTCGTACGCCTCGACAGCGCCGGGGACGTACTGCTGGCCGGTCCCGCCGTGCGCGCGGTGGCGGCCGGCTCGTCCCACACCACGCTGCTCTGCGGGCCCCAGGGCGTCGCCGCGGCGCGGCTGCTGCCCGGCGTGGACCAGGTGCTCGTGTACGAAGCCCCCTGGGTGGGGCTGGAGCCGGGCCGCACCTCGCGCGAGGAGTGCGGCCTGCTCGTCGACGCCCTCGCAGCCGGCCGGTTCGACCGCGGCGTGATCCTGGTGTCCCACCACCAGAGCCCGTTGCCGGCGGCCCTGCTGCTCGCGCTCGCGGGAGTGGAGCAGGTCGCGGCCGACTGCGAGGAGTACCCGGGTTCCCTGCTCGCGCTGCGCCACCACCGGCTGCCGGACCGCCACGAGGCGGAGGCGGCCCTCGACCTGGTGCGCGACTTCGGTTTCCCGCTGCCCGACGGCGACGGCGGCGGCCTGCGCGTGTCCGTTCCGCCCGACACGTCGCGGCTGACGGGTCCCGAACCGTACGTGGTGCTGCATCCCGGAGCCGCGGTGGCCGCACGCGCCTGGAGCCCGGCCAGGGCGACACGCGCCGCGGCCGCGCTGCACGAGGCCGGGCACCGGGTGGTGGTCACCGGCGGCCCCGCGGAGAAGGCGCTGACCGCCGCGGTGGCCGGCCGTCACGGGCTCGACCTGGGCGGCGTCACGACCGACCTGCACGAACTGGCCGGGGTCCTGTCCGCCGCGCGGGTCGTGGTGGCGGGCAACACGGGCCCGGCCCATCTGGCCGCCGCCGTGGGCACGCCCGTGGTGTGCCTGTTCGCACCCGTGGTGCTGGCCGACCGGTGGCGGCCGTACCGGGTACCGCACGTACTCCTCGGCGACCAGCGGGCTCCGTGCGCCGGCAGCAGGGCGCGGAGCTGCCCCGTGGCGGGCCACCCGTGCCTGGACTCGGTGGACGACGGCGAGGTGCTGGCGGCCGTCGCCGGACTCCTCACGGGCGGCCCGCCGGGCGGCCGCGGACCGCGAGCGCCCGGACGGAGCGAGACCGACGGAGGAGTGACCGCATGAACATCCTGCTGTGGCATGTGCACGGTTCCTGGACCACCGCGTTCGTCCAGGGACCGCACACCTACCTCGTACCGGTCACCCCGGACCGGGGACCCGACGGGCTGGGCCGCGCCCGGACCTTCACCTGGCCCGATTCCGTACGGGAGGTCACTCCGGCCGAACTGGCCGATGCCCCGGTGGACCTGGTCGTGCTCCAGCGGCCCCACGAGTGGGAGCTGGCCGAACGCTGGCTGGGCCGCCGTCCCGGACGCGACGTCCCCGCCGTGTACCTGGAGCACAACGCACCGGACGGCGACGTGCCGCGCACCCGCCACCCCTGCGCCGACCGGCAGGACGTGACGCTCGTCCACGTCACCCACTTCAACCGGCTCTTCTGGGACAACGGTGCCACCCGCACCGAGGTCATCGAACACGGCATCGTCGACCCCGGGCACCTCTACACCGGAGTGCTCCCCCGCGCGGCCGTGGTGACGAACGAACCGGTCAGGCGGGGCCGGCACACCGGAACGGACCTCCTGCCCGAGCTGGCCCGGGCGGCGCCGCTGGACGTCTTCGGCATGCGCACCCAGGGCATCGCCCGGCACCTGGGACTGCCCGAGGAGCGGTGCCGCGCCTTCGAGCTGCCCCAGCGCCGGCTGCACCCGGCCATGGCCGAGCGCCGCGTGTACCTGCACCCCGTGCGCTGGACCTCGCTGGGACTGTCGCTGCTGGAAGCCATGCACCTGGGCATGCCCGTCGTGGCGCTGGCCGCCACGGAGGCCGCGGAGGCCGTCCTGCCCGGCACCGGGGTGCTGTCCACCCGGCCCGAGGTGCTGGCCCGGGCCGTCGCCCACTACCTCGCCGAACCCCAGGCGGCTGCCGAGGACGGAGCGCGCGCCCGGCAGGCCGCGCTCGAACGGTACGGCCTCAAACGCTTCCTGGCCGACTGGGAGCGCCTGATGACGGAGGTACGGTCATGACCCCCACCACCGCCCGTCCGATACGGTCGCGCCACCGGATCCGGCCCATGTCCCTGGCCCTCGTCTCCGAGCACGCGAGCCCCCTCGCGACGCTCGGCGGTGTCGACGCCGGCGGCCAGAACGTGCACGTGGCCTGCCTCGCCGGGGCCCTGGCCGACCGCGGTCACCGCGTCACGGTGTACACGAGGCGCGACTCCCGGGACCTGCCGGCCGTCGGCCGACTGCGCCCGGGGGTGGTGGTCCACCATGTGCCCGCCGGACCGCCCGAACAGCTGCCGAAGGACGAACTGCTGCCGCACATGCGGGAGTTCTCGTACCACCTGATGTACCACTGGCAGGCGACCGGCCCGCCCGACCTGGTCCACTCCCACTTCTGGATGTCCGGGCTCGCCTCGCTGGCGGCCGCGCGGGAGTGCGGCCTGCCGATGCTGCACACCTACCACGCGCTGGGAACCGTCAAGCGGCGCCACCAGGGCGCCGCCGACACCAGTCCGCCCGCCCGCATCGGCTGCGAGCGGGAGGTCGGATTCGGCTGCGACCGGATCGTGGCCACCTGCCGCGACGAGGTCACCGAACTCGCCCGGATGGGCCTGCCCGAGAACAAGGCCGACGTCGTTCCGTGCGGGGTGGACACCGAACGGTTCCGGCCGGACGGACCGCTCGCCGAGCGCGGCACCGCCCACCGCCACCGGCTGCTGCAGCTGGGCCGGCTCGTGCCCCGCAAGGGGGCGGCCGTGTCCATCGCGGCCCTCGCCCACCTGCCCGAAGCCGAGCTCCTGATCGCGGGCGGACCCCCGTCCGACGTCCTCGACGGCGACCCCGAGGTGCGGCGGTTGCGCGCCATCGCCCGCGAGGCCGGGGTCCTCGACCGCGTGCGCTTCGTCGGCGCGGTGCCCTGCGACCAGGTGCCCGCCCTGCTGCGCAGCGCCGACGTCGTGCTGTGCCCGGCGGACTACGAGCCGTTCGGCATCGTGCCGCTGGAGGCCATGGCCTGCGGCCGGCCGGTCGTGGCGAGCGCGGTCGGCGGTCAGCAGGACACGGTCGCCGACCGCGAGACCGGACGACTCGTGCCCCCGGGCGACGTCCTCGCGCTCGCGTCGGCCACCGCCGAACTGCTGGCCGACGACACGGTGTGCCAGGCGTACGGGACTGCCGGACGGCGGCGCGTCCTGACCCGGTACGCGTGGTCCCAGGTCGCCGCCGCGACGGAACGGTCCTACCGCTCGGTGCTCGCCGGGCGGCTGGTGGCCGCCGGGACGACGTGAGCCCCCGGCCGTCCATCCGCCCCCGTCCACCGTCCTCCGTCCCCGCCTGCCACCGTGCGCGTGCCCGCCGAACGTCTCCGGCCGGACACGACCGGACCGGTTTCCGCGCAGTACCGATTGCCTGAAGGAGGTGGGATGCGGACCGCTCTCGCGAGCGGCCCGCATCCGACGCCATGAGCCGGACTTCCGAAACCACAGCCCAACAGCACTGCCAGGAACTGGAGGCAGCACTGCGACGTCTGCGCGGCCACGGTCTGGACCAGCTCGCGCACTGGGGTCGCCGACTCGCCGCGGTGCTCCCCGCCGGAGGCCGCCTCCTCGCGGCGGGCAACGGCGGCAGCGCTGCCCAGGCACAGCACCTGACGGCGGAGCTGGTCGGCCGCTACCGCGACGAGCGGCCGGCCTACTCCGCCATCGCCCTGCACGCGGAGACGTCCACCGTGACCGCCATCGGCAACGACTACGGATTCGAGCAGGTCTTCGCCCGGCAGGTCGCCGCGCACGGCCGGGACGGCGACGTGCTGGTCCTGCTGTCGACATCGGGGCGCAGCGGCAACCTGCTGTCGGCCGCGATGACGGCCCGCGCCGCGGGCGTGGAGGTCTGGGCCCTGACCGGAGCCGCCCCCAACCCGCTGGCGGAAGCCGTCGACCAGGCCCTGTGCATCGACGCCGCCTCGACGGCGACGGTGCAGGAGGCACACCTGGTGGCCGTGCACCTGCTGTGCGAGTCCTTCGACGCGGCCCTCGCCTCGTCCGGCGCCGCCGTCAGGAGAGCGCCCCGGCGCGTCGCCACCACCCTCCGGATGCCCCGGTGACCGGCCGCGCGCCGCTGGTCGTGGTCGGTGACGTCCTTCTGGACCGCGACATCCGGGGGAGCGCGTCCCGTCTCGCCCCGGACGCGCCGGCGCCCGTCGTCGACGTCACGGACGACCTCGCACGACCCGGCGGCGCGGGACTGGCCGCCGTGCTGGCAGCCCGTTCCGGCCGGGAAGTCGTCCTGGTCACGGCCCTGGGCGAGGACCGTGCCAGCCATCGCGTGCGGGAGGCACTGGACGACCGTGTCCGGCTGGTCGAGCTGCCGCTGGACGGCTCCCTGCCGGTCAAGACGCGGGTACTGGCCGACGGCCGCCCCCTGGTCCGGATCGACCGGGGCGGCGGCGAGGTCGGCGCCCCCGGCCCTGCCGCGGCCCGGGCGCTGGCCGACGCGCACGCCGTCCTCGTGGCGGACTACGGCCGGGGCACGGCGCAGGCGCTGCGGCCCCTGCTGACCGACTGCGCGCGCCGCGTACCCCTGGTGTGGGACCCGCACCCGCGGGGTGGACCCCCGGCGGCGGGAGCCCGCCTGGTGACACCGAACGCGGCGGAGGCGAACGCGCTGTGCCCCGACGAGGGGGACTCCCCGCATCCCCTGGACTCCCTGGCGGCGCACGCCCGCCGCGGCGCGGAACTGGCGGAGCGCTGGGGCGCCGCCGCGGTGGCCGTCACCCTCGGCGAGCGGGGGGTCCTGCTGACCCGGCCCCTGTCCGCGGCGCCCATGCTCGTCCCGTCCCCGTACCGGGCCGTGGGTGATCCGTGCGGGGCGGGCGACTGCTTCGCCGCCGTGGCGGCCTGCGCACTCGCGGACGGGAGCCTGCCGGAGGAGGCGGTCCAGCTGGCGGTGGCCGCGGCCGCGGCCTTCGTGGGGTCGGGCGGCGCCTGCGACCCCGCCCTGTGGCGGCCGTCCTTCGCCGCCGGCCCCGCCCGGCCTGCAGGTGGCGACGCGTTCGCCACGGCCGCGGACGTACGGGCCCGCGGCGGAACGGTGGTCGCCACGGGCGGCTGCTTCGACCTGCTCCACGCAGGGCACGTCGGCCTGCTGGACAGTGCGCGGCGGATCGGTGACTGCCTGATCGTCTGCGTGAACTCGGATGCCTCGCTGCGGCGGCTGAAGGGGCCGGGACGCCCACTGAACCCGTTGGAGGACCGTGTCCGGGTCCTGGCGGCGCTCGGCAGTGTCGACGCCGTCGTGGCCTTCGAGGAGGACACGCCCGAGACCCTGCTGGGCCGGCTGCGGCCGGACGTGTGGGTCAAGGGCGGCGACTACTCGGCCGACGATCTCCCGGAGGCGGGGGTGCTGCGCGCCTGGGGCGGCCAGGCCGTCGTCCTGCCCTACCTCGACGGCCGTTCCACGACCGGCATCGCCGACCGCGCCGCGCGCACCGCCTCGAATGCCCGGCCCGGGCCCTGAGCGGACCGGACCGGTACGCGAGGAGCCGCACGGCAGTGCCGTGACCGGGCCGGGTGCGCGCCGTACCCGCCCCGGTCAGGCGGCGGTGCCCAGGGGGTGTCGTCAAAGTCCCGTCTGGGTGGCGGGGCCGGCCGCGCACGCTCGCCGCGTTGTCGTCGGTCGCCGACGCCCGCGTCGACTTCCTCCTCCGCCTTGCGAGCGCACGCACCGGACCCCGCCACCCCCGCCCTCACGGGCGGCCGACGCCACTTCGACGACACCCCCCAGCCCGGCCCGCGCCGGCAGGGCCGCCTCGGGCACCGGGACGAGAGCCCCGGCGCGGGGCCCGCGGCCCTTCAGCAGGTACCCCGTGGCCACGAACGCCGCGATGGCCAGCCCGCCCACGATCAGCGTCACCCGTACCCCGGCCAGCTCCATGAACAGGCCCAGTGTCAGCGGTGCCGCCAGGCCCCACACGGTGCGGATGCTGGACCAGGCACCGAGCACCCGGCCCCTCATGTGGGCGGGAGGGTCGGTCTGGAGCACCGTGGACTGCGCGGTGTCCCCGACGGACTCCGCCACGGCCATCGGCAGGACGAGGACCAGGAGCACCAGGAGGGAGGGGGCCAGGCCGGCGAGGACCTGCAAGAGGGCCCCGGCCAGGGTCAGGACGGCCACCGTGCGCACGCTCGGCCTGCGCAGCCGGGCGCCCAGGACCGCGCCGGCGATCCCGCCGGCGGCCAGGACGGTGGAGACCTTGCTGAAGGAACCGGCGTCACCGGCGAGGGGCCCGGTGACCAGGACCACCAGGGTGAGGGAGTAGTTGCGGCCGAACATCGCGCTGATCCCGTTCAGGGCGGCCAGCGCGACCAGCCGGGGGCGCCGCATGAAGAACGCGAGTCCCTCCCGGGCGGTCATGCTCTTCGCCGCGGCCGGTTCGGGCGCCGACGGCGCAGCGGCAGCGGATGCCGGACGGGCTTCCCGGGAGGGCTGCGCCGCCTTCAGGAACGGGATCACACCCGCCACGAAGAGGAACGACAGCCCGTTGGCCGCGTAGGCCGCCGCCGTACCCAGGAAGCCGACGGCCACGCCGGCGAGTGCGGCGCCCGTGAGCCGCCCGGCGCTGTGGACGAGCGAGCCCACCCCGATGGCGGAGGGCACGTCCGGGGCCCGGACGAGATCGTTGCCGAGCAGCGCGCACGCGGGCCCGTCGACGGTGGCGATCAGGCCGGTCACCGCGGCCAGTGCCAGCAGCACCGGCAGGTTGAGGCCGTCCAGCGCGACGAGCAGGGCCGTCACCAGCGCCACGGCACCCAGCAGGCCCTGCGCGGCGGCGGCGGTCAGCTTGCGGGGCAGGCGGTCGACGGCCGCACCGCCCGCGAGACCGAGGAGCAGGCCGGGCGCCATCTGGATGGACACGGACAGGCCGGTGGCGGCGGCCGATCCGGTGATCTGCAGGACCATGAGGTTCTGCACCGTCAGCTGCATCCACGTACCCGCGTTGGACACGAAGTTCGCGAAGGCCCACCAGCGCATGCTGCGGTAGCGGAGGCACCGCCACGGAGAGCGGTCGGCGGAGCGGTCGGGAGTCGGGGCGGGGGCGGGCGCGGAAGGCAGCGCCGAAGAGGGCGCGGAGACAGTGGCAGACACAGGAAGGACCCAGGACGGAGCGCGGAGCGAGCAGGGGGGCGGGGCGGCGGGCGGGGGCGGGAGCGGGCGCTCCGCACCGCCGGCGCGCACGGGGCACCCGGCGGCGGAGAAGGGGGGGGAACGACCCCGACCATGGTGGCAGAACCCTCCACCCGGATCGGTGCCCCGAGGCGCCCGGCGGCCCGCCCGCAGGGCCCTCGGGCCCGGCCTGCCTGGGCCGACGGGGCAGCCGGTGTGTTTGCTCACAGCGGCCGGCGGGGACAGGCCGCAACCGTGCGGCCCAACCCGGCGTGCCCACCGGGACCGTCCTCGGGACAGTGGGGTGCATGAGTGTCCACGAGCGGCCCGGCCACGCTCCGGCCGACCGGGTACGGGCGGCCGGCCGCCCCCGGGTCCTGGTCCTGCGGGCCCTGGGCCTCGGCGACCTGCTGACGGTGGTGCCCTGCCTGCGGGCGCTGCGCCGCAGCATGCCGGAGTGCGACGTCGTCCTGGCCGCACCCGGCCGGCTGGCCACCGTCGCCGCCGCCACCGGCCTCGTCGACCGGGTCCTGCCCACGACCGCCCGAGGGCGTGCAGTGCCCTGCGAACTGGGCTGGCGGGGACCGCCGCCGGAGCTGGCCGTGGACCTGCACGGGAACGGGCCACCCAGCCACCTGCTCCTCCAGCGGCTACGGCCGCGCCGGCTCCTGGCCTACCGGCACGTGGAGACCCCGGACATCCCCGGACCCGAGTGGTGCGAGGACGAGCACGAGCGGGAGCGCTGGTGCCGCCTGCTGCGCTGGTACGGCATGCGGGCCGACCCCGCGGACCTCTCGATCGCCGCCCCTGCCTGCGCCTCGCCCGCCCCGGGCGCCGTCGTCGTCCACCCCGGCGCCGACGCCGGCTCGCGCCGCTGGCCGCCGGAACGGTTCGCGGCCGTCGTACGCGCCCTGCGCCGGGCGGGCGAGGACGTGGTCGTCACAGCGGGCGCGGGCGAGGGTGCGCTGGCACGGCGGGTGGCGGAGGACGCCGGACTGCCGCAGGGGGCGGTGATCGGCGGTTCCGGTGACGTGCCCTTCCAGAAGCTCTGCGCGCTGGTGGCCGGCGCGCGCTGTGTCGTGGTGGGCGACACAGGCCTCGCGCACCTCGCGACGGCTCTCGGCACCCCGTCCGTCGTCCTCTTCGGCCCCGTGGCCCCCCGCCTGTGGGGCCCGCCCCCGTACGGGAAACACCGCGTGCTGTGGTGTCCCCGCCCCGGTGAGGACCCTTTGCGGCCGGGCGACGCACACGCGTCGCTGCCGGACGCCCGGCTCCTGCGCATCACCGTCGGCCAGGTCGTCGAGGCGGCGACCGCCGTCCTCGCCCGCCGCCCCTGACCGACGGCCTGCAACGGCGGTTCCGGCGGCGGGGGGTGGGGCCCGGGCTGTGGTCACACGCTCGTCAGGATCTGCGGTGACAGGGTTTTGATCAAGGTGTTGGTCCAGCGCATCTGCCGCAGCGTACGCGGGTGGCAGAAGGAGGCCAGTTCGACCAGGCGGTCGTCCTTCGCCGCCTGTCCGGCCTGAGCCAGCATCTCCCAGTACAGGGAGTTCCCGGTTGCGGCCAGGTGCAGCTCGCGTAGGTCGTGCAGCAGGAGCAGACCCGGTTCCGGGCGGCGGCCGACGGCCTCGGCGGACTTCTCGCGGAGGACCGACACCAGGCCGGGGGCGGACTTCTCGGGCGGACCGCCGAGGTCCAGGCCGTAGTGGCGGCCCGTCTCGGCGACGCGCCGGCAGTGGTCGTTCGACCACACGGCGAGGTCCCGCGCGACGTGGTGGACCTCGTGGTCCGTGTGGTGGCGTTCCGCCGCGGCGGACAGGTGCTTCGCCAGGCTGCGCTCGCCGTGGTGGAGGGCGCGGAGCGTGAGGTTGACGCCGTTCACCGGGCGCCTCCCGAGGAGTTGTGGGAGTCCGGTTCCGGGACTTCGTGGACATGGGCGGCGGGGCCGCCCTCCGTGGCAGGGATCGCGGGCGAGGAGGCGGGCGAGGAAGCGGGCGCGGACGCGGTGGTGGTGGGTGCCGCAGAAGGCCGGCCGTCGGCCTTCTCCACGAGGGTGACGGCTGCGGTGGCGGTCTTGAACAGGGGTTGTTTCGACACCGGGTCCCAGTCGGTGACGGTGGTCTCGTTGGCCGCCCGGCCCGGTGTGGCGGCGTCCGGGCCGGAGCCGGCGGGGGTGTCCCAGTAGCCGTAGTGGAAGGGGACGAACAGCAGCCCGGGCCGGATCCCGGTGACGCGCAGGCGTCCTCGCAGGGAGCCGCGCGGACTGGTGACGTCGACCAGGTCGCCTTCGCCGAGCCCCTGGGCGGCCGCGTCGGCGGCGGAGATCTCCACCCACACGTCGGGTGCCGCGGCGTCGAGCTGCGGTGCGCGGCCGGTCTTGGTGCGGGTGTGGAAGTGGTAGAGGGTGCGGCCGGTCGTGAGCTGGAACGGGTGGTCGCCGCCGGGCTCCTCGTGCGGCGGCAGGTACTCGGCGGCCTTGATCACGGCCTTGCCGTCCGGGTTGAGCGACCGGTACTCGACCACGGAGACGGAGGCGCCGGTGACGAGGTCCTTGCCGTACGTCTCGCAGGCGTCGGGGTGCGCCCAGGTGACGCCGTCGCCGTACAGCCGGTCGGTGCCCTCCGGGGCCTGCGCGTTGCACGGCCACTGGATTCCGCTCGCCCCGCGCAGCTTTCCGTAGGACAGGCCGGTGTAGTCGCAGGGCCGGCCGGCGCTGCAGCGTTTCCACGCCTCGAAGGCCGACTCCGGGTCGTGCCAGGTGACCAGCGGGCCGCCGTCCTTGTCGCGGAAGTCCATGCGCCGGGTGTAGTCGAGGAAGATGTCGAGGTCCGGTTTCGCCTCGCCGGGCGGCTCCACGGCCTTGTCGGACAGATGGACGGTGCGGTCGGCGTTGGTGAAGGTGCCGGTCTTCTCTCCCCAGGTCGCCGCCGGCAGGACGACGTCGGCGAGCTGCGCGGTCTCCGTCAGGAACAGGTCCTGGACGACGGTGAAGAGACGTTCCCGGGTCAGGACGGAGCGGATGCGGGACAGCTCGGGGAGGGATACGGCGGGGTTGGTGCCGCTGATCCACAGCATCCGCAGGGAGCCCTGTTCGGCGTAGCGGAACATCTGCATGGCGTGGGTGGGCGGCGCGTAGTGCGGGATCGTCGCCGGGTCGACGTTCCAGACCTTCGCGAGGTCGGCGACATGGGCGTCGTTCTCCCAGTTGCGGAAGCCGGGCAGGTCGCCGTCGGCGCCGCATTCACGGGTGTTCTGGGCGGTGGGCTGCCCGTTCATCTGGAGCACGCCGGCTCCCGGCCGGCCCAGCATGCCCCGGAGGAGGTGCAGGTTGTTGATCTGTACGGCGGCGGCGGTGGCCTGGTGGGACTGGTAGACGCCCTGGAGGACCGTGGACAGGAGCCTGTCGGCCGTGCCGAGCAGTTCGGCCGCCTCCCTGATCTTCGCCGCGGGCACGTCGCAGATGCCGGCCGCCCACTCGGGAGTGCAGGGCGCGACCGTCTTCGCCAGCTCGTCGAAACCCACGGTGTGGGCCTCGACGTAGTCGCGGTCCACGCGGCCGGTGCGGACGATCTCGTGCAGGAGCGCGTTGAACAGGGCCACGTTCGTGCCGCCGCGCGGGGCGAGGTGGACCGCGGCCCGGCGGGCCACCCGGGTCGGGCGGGGGTCCACGCAGATCAGGCGGGGCGGATCGGCGCCGTCGAGCCGGTCGAGGATGCGCATCCACTGCACGGGCTGGGTCTCGGCGATGTTGTGGCCGAACAGGGCGATGACGTCGGCGTGGTCGATGTCGTCGTAGCTGCCGGGCTGTCCGTCGCAGCCGAAGGACTCCTTGAGGGCTTCCGCCGCCGTGGAGGTGCACAGCCGCGTGTTGCCGTCCAGGTGGTTGGTGCCGATGCCGGCCCGGGCCAGAACGGCCAGCGTGTAGTACTCCTCCAGGAACAGCTGGCCGCTGGTGTAGAAGCCGATCGAGCCGGGACCGCGTTCCCGCAGCAGTGCGCGGGAGCGGGAGGCGACCAGGTCCATCGCGGTGTCCCAGTCCGTCTCGACCAGCCGCCCGCCCTCGCGGACCAGCGGCCTGGTGAGCCGGTCGGGGGAGGCGTTGGCCTGCCAGCCGAACGCGTCCTTCGGGCCGAGCCGGCCGCGGTTGACCCGGTCCACGACCCGGCCGCGTACGCCGACCATGGCACCGCCCCGCACCGCGATGTCGATGGCGTCACCGTCCGAGTGCAGGATCGACGCGGTCTGCACCCATCGTTCGACGTCGTCCGGACGCACACCCTCGGCCAGGTGCATGTCCTGGCGTGCCGGCCACGGCTGGTGCCGCCCGTACGGCGTACGGGTGCCCCAGGGCTCCGCGATCCGGTCCACCCACTCGCCCATGCTGCCTCCCGCGACCACCGGGGCGGCGCCCGTCGCGCCGGCCGCTCGTCCGCGCCTGTAGACCTTCTTCTCGCGGGCTCCGCTTTCATTCGGGTCCTGGCCGTTGTCACCCGTGGGGCGAACCGAAGTCCCCCGAACGCCGCGCGCCCGGCCGGGGGACACGGCCGACCGCCACCCCGGCCGGCCGGACCATCACCGCTGGTCCGATACGAACCGTACGGGCTCGCCCAGGGTCCGGCTCGCGCCGTCGAAGTCGGCGAGCCTGGCGGCCAGTGTTGCCGTGGCCAGCCGGGTGGCAACGCCGCGGAAAACTTGAGTCCGTGTACGGCGCGCCGGTCGACATCCGGCAGGACCAGGGCGGTGGCGCCGGGCAGGCTCTCCCTGGCGGCGCGCCATGCGTCCGGCGTCAGGTCCCCCCGTAGGCGTACGTAGTAGTCGGTCGGTTGCTGGACCGGGTCGGTCGCGGTGGACAAGGTGGCGGCGAGCGTCGCGTTGGCCCGGTAGCCGGCCCAGGTCCACCAGCGGACGTCCCCTCCGCGCCGGTTGATCTGAGTCCCGCCGGGGTGGACCGTACGGGGCGCTTCCTCCTCACGCCACTCCTGCAGAACCACGGCAGCCCTGCGGGTCACGGAGACGGGTGGGTCGGCTCCGAGCAGCACGTCCCGCATGGCACGGGTGAGCGGGTACGAGAGGCCGGTGGGCGTGCCGCTCGACCACTTGGCGATGCCTCCGCTTTCCACGGGTTCGACGAACACCCGCTTGCGTCCCCAGTCGATGTACGTCACCTGCCAGCTGCGGCCCGCCAGGAGGAGTCGGCGGGGCCCCGGCCGTTCCTCGGTGAGTACGGCCGGATCTACCTGCCCGATCTCGGTGCGCCCGGACAGCACGGTGAACTGCGGGGGTGCCGTGAACGAGGCGGTGAGCTCGATGAAATGGCGTCGTCCGAAGCGGTGTTCCGCTTCCGGACCGATGAACAGCAGGCCCCCGTCGGAGTCGAGGAATCCCTCACCCACCAGATGGCGCAGGATCGGCGCCGCGGATGCGTCGAAGGGTGCCAGGCCGTTCCATTCGTCCGCCCAGAGCCGGTCCCCCAACTTGTGCTTCTGGAGGGTGACGGCAAGCAGCTGCTGCGCGACCAGGTGCCGGGGTTCTGGTGGGGGGACGACCGGTTCGACCCATCCCCGGCCCCACAGCGACAGCAGGCCGGCGGCCTGGAGCAGGGAGTCCTTGCGGGTGGTGAGGAAGAGGCAGTTGCGGCTCGATCCGGCCCGGCGCCCGGTGCGTCCGATGCGTTGCAGGAACGAGGCGACGGTGGCCGGGGAGTCGATCTGGATGCCCCGGTCCAGATCGCCCACGTCGATGCCCAGTTCGAGGGTGGAGGTGGCCACGATCACGCAGTCACGGGCTTCGGCGAACGCCTGTTCCGATCGGGCCCGTTCTTCGACGGACAGGGAGGCGTGCGAAAGGAACACGGAGACCTCGCGCGCGCGGAGTGCGGCGCCCAGCTCTTCCACCTGGCGTCTCGAATCGCAGAACACCAGCCGTTTCTCACCCCGGTGGAGCGAGGCGATGATCTTGGCGGCGTTGTCGAGGGAGCCGACGTAGTCCAGTTCGACGTCCCCGGGCGGCGGGGGCGGGGTCACTCCCTTCGCGACAGGGGCGATGCTCGGGGCAACCACGCTTCCCGACCGGCCCTCGGCGCCCGAGCCCTGGAGCCAGGTGAGCAGCTGCTCCGGGTTGCCGACGGTCGCCGACAGTCCGATCCGCTGAATCGGGCGGCCCACCACCCGCTCCAGGCGTTCCAGTACGGCCAGCAGGTGCCAGCCGCGGTCGTCCCCGGCGAAGGCGTGCACCTCGTCCACGACGACCGCCCGTACTCCGCCGAGCAGGTGGTCATGGTCGGTCTTCACACCGATGAGCATGGCCTCCAGCGACTCGGGCGTGGTCAGGAGGATGTCCGGACGGCCGGTGCGGATGCGGTTGCGTTGCGACTCCTTGGTGTCCCCGTGCCAGATCAGCCAGAGGCCCGGGTCCTGTGCGTGTGTCGGCGGCCCGACTGATCACCGTACGGTATGGATCGACAACGCCGGGTCGACGTACAGGGATGGGGAGAGGACGGGCGTGCACGCTCAGGAGACCACGTTCAGCAAGCTGGTCCAGGGGGAGCAGCAGTTCCAGGTACCGCTCTACCAGCGCACCTACAGCTGGCAGCGCGACGAGCTGCGGCAGCTGTGGGACGACGTCCAGGAACTGGTCGAGGACCGGCAGGACGGGCGGTCCGGGTCGGGGCACTTCCTCGGCTCGGTCGTGCTGGCGCCCGAGCGGGTCGCCGCGGGCGGGATGCAGAGCTGGCTCGTCGTCGACGGCCAGCAGCGCATGACCACCCTGATGCTCGCCTTCACGGCCTTACGGGACCACCACCGGGCCCGGGGCTCGGTGAAGAAGGCCGCCCGCATCAACGACCTCATCCTGGTCAACACCTATCAGGACGGGCACGACAGCTATCGGCTGCTGCCCACGCAGGCGGACCGGGAGGCGTACACGGCATGCCTGGACAGCCTCCCCAAGGCCGGCGGGGCCGGCAACGTGGGAGCCGCCTACCGCTTCTTCGTGGCTGCGCTGGCCGACGGGACGGAGAACGGCGGCGAAGCCTGGGTGGACGCGGTCGAGACCGTGCTCGGCGACTGCCTCTCGATCGTCGCGATCACCGCAGCCGAGGGCGACAACGTCTACCGCATCTTCGAATCCATCAACAACACCGGCGTGGGGCTCAGCCAGAGCGACCTGCTGCGCAACTACCTCTTCATGTGCCTGCCCACGAGGGGCGAGGACGTCTACCGCAAGCGGTGGCTCCCCATGCAGGAACTGCTGGGCCCCGCCCACCTGGAACTGCTGGTCTGGCTCGACCTCGTCGTCGGAGGCAACAGCCGGGCCCGCCAGAGCGAGATCTACCGCGACCAGAAGAAGCGCCTGGAGCCGCTGACCGGGGACGAGGCGGCGCTGGAAGCCGAGATCGCCCGGTTCTCCCTGCGCGCCGACCGGCTCATGCGGATCCTGGAGCCCGACAGGGAAGGCGATCCCGTACTGCGGGCGGTACTGGAGCGCCTGTCGCGTTGGGGCGGCCAGACCCACTACCCCCTGGCCTTGCACCTCCTGGACCTGGTCGACGAGGGCCGAACCACGGCCTCCGAGGCGGCCGAAGCGCTCGGGTTCGCGGAGAGCTACATGGTGCGCCGCCTCTTCGCGGGCCTGTCCACGACGGGCAGCAACCGGGTGTTCATGGAACTCCCCAAGGAGCTGGACAAGGACGGCTCCCCGGCCGAGGCGGTACGCCGCTTCCTCTCGCGCCCCCGTACGGGCGCCCGCGTGTGGCCGGGCGACGACGCGGTCCGTGAAGCGGCCCGCACCCGACCGTTCTACAAGACCGGCCGCAGCAACCAGCGCTTCCAGATCCTGCGCCGACTGGAGGAGAGCTACGGATCGAGCGAGCCCGTCGACTACGACAAGGCGCCGCTCACCGTCGAACACGTCCTGCCCCAGACCCCGGCCCAGCAGTGGCTCGACCTGCTGGCCGAGGAGGCCGCGGACGGCGAGAGCCCGCAGGAGATCCACGATCTGCTGGTGCACACCCTCGGAAACCTCACCCTTTCAGGTGAGAACGCGCGGCTCTCCAACCACCCCTTCCGCCGAAAGCAGGAACTGCTCGACTCGAGCGCACTGCGGATGAACCAGGCAATCGCCGCACAGGAGCGCTGGGGCCGCAGGGAGATCCTTGCCAGGGCCGACGACCTGGCCGACCGGGCCGTGAACCTGTGGCCGGGCCCTCTGGACGAGGCCGTGCAGTCGGACGACGAGTGGGCGGGATGGAGGGAGCTGCGGGAGATCCTGCTCGCCGTCCCGGCCGGGACGTGGACGTCGTACGGGGAGCTCGCCGCCCTCATCGGCACCAGCGCCATCGCCGTCGGCAACCACATGGGAGCCCGGACGGGTCCGGGCCTGCACTGCGCGTACCGCGTGCTGACCGCAGACGGCCGGATCGCCGACGGCTTCCGGTGGACCGACGGCCGGCAGTCGGGGGACCCCAGGGCCGTCCTGGAGGCCGAGGGCGTGCCCTTCGACGCCAACGGCCGGGCCTCCAAGGCCCACCGGCTGAGCAGCACCGACCTGGCCGTCCTGGTCGGCAGGGAGCTGCCGGAGGAGACCCCGGCGGCGTCGGCCGCGTCAGGGGCCGGCGGCGACGAGGCCGGCGTCCGCTTCGAGACGCTGCTGCGCGCGAACCAGGCCCCGGAGGTCGCCGACGGCGTACTGGCGGTACTCCGCTCCTGGGAGGAACAGGGCGGCCGCCGGGTCTACGGGAAGGCGAACGAGACCAGCTGCTTCCCGACCGTGGACGCGGGCGGGCCGGGCGCGCCGCGCGCCCTCTGGCCGATCGGCATCTACCCGGTGTCGGGGACGGTGGAGGTCGTCTTCCAGTACCTCAAGCGGCGCCCGCCCTTCGACGACGAGCCGATGCGCCGCGCCCTGATGCAGCGGCTCAACGCCGTCGACGGGATCGACCTCGCCGAGGCCAAGCTGGATCTGCGCCCGTCCTTCCCACTGGAGGTCTTCGCCGCGCACACCGAGGAGATCCGTTCCGTACTGGAGTGGTTCGTCCACGAGGTCGCCTCCGCGCGAGTCCGCCACCCGGTCGGCCACGGCGATCCGGCGGTCTGCTGACTCGGACCGCGTCGAGCCGGGACCGATGCGAATCAGCCAAGTACCGGAGTCCCTGCCGATCATGGACGGGGCTCCAGGAGGATGGCGGGCAATGGACATGACTTCTCCGCCGGCGGACGGGACGCCCGACGGGTACGGGCCCTTCGCGCATCTCACCGCTCCGAACGTGCTGCTCTACCGGGCGGTGATGCGGGCCTTCCTCGTCGCCAAGGAGCGGTTCGCCGTACATCTGCGGCCCGAGGACGTGTACGCGGCGCTCGACCCGGCGGTGCGGCCGGCGGAACCCGACGCCGTGGCCAAGGCGCTCGACAGCCTCGTGGGCTGGGGGAACCTGCGGGCCGACCCGGACACCGGGCGGGTCACCGCCGTCGAGGACTTCTACCGCAAGCGGTTCATCTACCAGCTCACCCGTGAGGGCGAGGCCGCGGAGGAGGCCCTTTCCGCGTACGACGAGACCCTCGGGCGGCGCGGCGCGCTGCAGGCCGTCGCCCTGCACGACATCGTGACGCAGCTGCGGGCGCTGCTCGTGCTGGCCGCAGAGGAGGAGCCGGATCCGGCCAAGACGCATCTGGCGCTGGACGGGCTCGCGAGCCGCTTCGGCGCACTCGCCGACAACGCCCGCGCCTTCATGGGATCCCTCCAGCGGACCATCGACCTCCACGACGTGGGGGAGGAGGTCTTCCTCGCCTACAAGGACCAGCTCATCCAGTACCTGGAGCGCTTCATCCAGGACCTGATCACCCTGGGCGGACGCATCGCCCGGCTGATTCTGGAGCTGGAGGAGGACGGGCGCATCGAGCTCCTGCTGCGGGCCGCGGCCGCCCGTGAGGCGGCGGACGCCACCCCGCAGGAGGCGGCGTACGCGGCGCAGGTGGCGTACGAGCGGTGGGCCGGCCGGTGGGCGGGACTCGCGGCCTGGTTCCTCAGCCGGGACGGCCGGGAGTCACAGGCGAGGCTGCTGCGCGGTCGGGCGCTCGGCGCGATCCCGCAGCTGCTGGCCGTCGTACGGTCGCTGAACGAGCGGCGGGCCGGGCGTTCCGACCGCTCCGCCGACTTCCGCACCCTCGCCCGCTGGTTCGCCGAGGCACCCGACGACGACGCCCGGCACCGACTGTGGCGTACCGCCTTCGGCCTGTACCCGGCCCGGCACCTCGCCGTGGACGCCGAGACACTGGCCGCCCGCCACGCCCGGCCCGAGCCCGCCGGCACCGCGTGGGCCGACGCCGCGCCGCTGCGGATCAGCCCGCAGCTGCGCCGCACGGGCAGCTACGAGCGGCGCGGCAAACCCCGCAAGGTCGAGGACCGGCAGGCAGCCCGCCGCCTGCTCGCCGACACGGCCGCCAAACAGGCCGCCGAGACGGCCGCCGCCCGGGCCCGGCTCGTCACCCACGGCATCACGAGGCTGTCCGGGCTCGGGGAGCTCGACCCCCACAGCTTCCGCCTCTTCCTACAACTCCTCGGCGACGCACTGGCCACGTGGCGGCCCGGGACGACACACACCGTCGCCACCAGCGGCGACGGTTCCATGGAGATCCGGCTCACGGCGCCTGCCGACGGGGCCACGGCCGAGGTCCGCACACCCCACGGCACCTTCCACGGCCCCGACCACACCATCGAGATCGTCGACCTCACCGAAGGGAGGGGCGGAGCGTGAACACGGCACCGCTCGCCGAAGTACTCGACGGGCAGCACGCCGCCGAGCGGCGCAAGGCCGCCCGCGCCCTCCTGAAGCAGCCCCTGCTGCTCGCCCGCGGCCCGCACGCCGACGAGTTCCGCCTGGTCCGGCGCCACGCGCCCGAGCTGCGCGAATGGTTCGACCGCAACACCGGCTGGTCCCTCCAGGTCGACGCCGAGAGCGCCCGCCTGGGCAAGATCCCCGGCACGCCGGCCGACGCCACCCACCCCGCCCGCGAAGTCACCCGCAGCGCCGCCCCCTTCTGCCGCCGCCGGTACGTCCTGCTCTGCCTCGCCCTCGCCGCCCTCGAACGTGGCGAGGCGCAGATCGCGGCTGGGCCGCCTCGCCGACCAGATCGTCCTCGACGCCAACGACCCCCAACTCATCGCAGCAGGGATCAAGTTCACCCTGGACCGGCGCGACGAGCGGCTCGACCTGGCCGCCGTCGTACGGCTCCTGCTCCACCTCGGAGTCATGCGACGCGTCGCCGGGGACGAGGACGCGTACGTCAGCGGTGCGGGCGACGTCCTGTACGACGTCGAACGCCGGGTGCTCGCGGGGCTGCTCGCCACCCGGCGCGGCCCCTCCACCGCACGGGCCGACACGCTGGAATCCCGGCTCGCCGAACTCGCCGCGGAGACCGCCCTCGACAGCGACGAACTGCGCTTCCGCGCCATGCGCCGCTCGCTGACCCGGCGACTCCTCGACGACCTCGTCCTCTACTACGACGAACTGACCGATGCCGAACTCGGCTACCTCACACGCCAGCGCGGCTTCCTCACCGCCCGCATCAACGAACTGACCGGACTGGTCGCCGAGGTCCGGGCCGAAGGCATCGCGATGGTCGATCCCGAGGACGACCTCACCGACGTACGCATGCCGGAATCAGGGACCCGCGGCCACATCACCCTCCTGCTCGCCGAGTACCTCACGGCCGTCCCGGGCGTGGCAGTCCCCCCGCCGACCTCGAACGCCGCGTGGTCGAACTGGCAGCCGAACACGGCGGATTCTGGTCCAAATCGGCCCGAGAGCCCGGAGCCGAGAGCGAACTGGCCGAGCAGGCCGTCGCCCGGCTCGCAGCCCTCGGCCTCGTCTCACGCACCGCCGACGGCGTCGTACCGCGCCCGGCTCTCGCCCGGTACGCGGTCGGCGAGACCGTCGTACTCGAACCCCGTACAGCCGCCGCCACGCAGGTGCCGGCGCAGCGAAAGGCGTCCGCGTCGTGACCCCCCGACCCGCACTCCCCGCCCCCGAGCGACCCCGCTGGCAACCCCTGCGCATCGGCCTCGTCGACCTCTTCCACTACGACGTGGAGGAATTCCACTTCCGCGACGGCAGACTGCTGCTCCGGGGGAACAACGGCACCGGCAAGTCCAAGGTGCTGGCGCTGACCCTGCCCTTCCTCCTCGACGGAGACCTCAGCGCCCGCCGAGTGGAGCCGGACGGCGACGCCGGCAAGCGGATGGAGTGGAACCTCCTGCTCGGCGGCGAACACCCGCACCCCGAACGCCTCGGCTACACCTGGGTGGAGTTCGGCCGCCGAGACGAGGTGAGCGGCGAGGAGCAGTTCCGCACGCTCCTGTGCGGACTCAAGGCGGTCAGCGGGCGCGGCATCGCCCGCCACTGGTGGGCGGTGACCGCGCAGCGGATCGACCACCGGCCGCCCGGCGCACGCACGGAAACGTCGCTGAGCCTGCTCGACGCCACCGGCACCGTCCTGTCCCGGGACCGGCTCGTCGAGGCGGTCGCCGGACACGGGATGGTCCACGACCAGGCCAAGGCCTACCGCCGGGCCGTCGACGAGGCGCTGTTCGGCCTCGGGGAGCAGCGCTACGCCGCCCTCGTGGACCTGCTCATCCAGCTGCGCCAGCCCCAGCTGTCCAAGCGCCCCAACGAAGCCGCACTCTCCCGCGCCCTCACCGAGGCCCTTCCCCCCATGGACCAGGCCGTCATCGCGGACGTGGCCGAGGCCTTCCGGTCCCTGGACGAGGAGAAGGAGGAGCTGCGGGCGGCCGCGGCAGCCGAACGGGCGGCCTCCACGTTCCTCGACCACTACCGTCGCTACGCCCGCACGGCCGCCCGCCGCCGCGCCCGCCTCCCGCGCAGCGAACACTCCAAGTACGAGCAGCTGCAGCGCGACCTCGCCGAGGCACAGGCCGGGAAGGCCGCTGCGGAGCGGGACCGGGCGGCCGCGGAGGAGGACGTCGCCGCGCTCACCGAGACCCGGGCGAGGCTGGAGGCGGCCGACGCGGCCCTGCGCGAGGGCCCCGAGATGCGCAGCGCCCACGAACTGGAGCGGGCGGCGCAGACGTCGGAGCGGGCGACGGGCGACAGTGCCCGCGCACGCGACGACCGGGAGAGGGCGTCGCTGCAGCACACCAGGGCTCTGGGCCGGCTCGGCGCCGCCGAGAACCGGCTCAGGGCCGCCACGCAGCTGGTGCAGGACACCCGCCTACGGGCTCGGGAGGCGGCCGCCGCAGCTCGGCTGGCCCTCCCGGAGGACGACGGAGAGGGACTGGCGGTCGCCGGCCTGCGGACCGCGGTGGCCGAGGCGACCGACCGCAGGCACCGCACCCTCGCCCACGTGGAGGCGCTCGCCGACCAGGCGGAGGCGGCGGCGGCCGCGCGCCGGGACGCCGTACTGCGCCTCGACGAGTCGGAGACCGAGCTGACGCAGGCCGCCGGGGCACTGGACAGGGCACAGGACACCGCGCGGGCCGCCGGACGGGCACTGGTCGACGCCGTACGCGAGCACGCGGCCCGGTGCGGGGAACTGGAGTACGCCGACCCGTCCGGACTGCTGGACGAGCTCCAGGAGTGGACCCGGCACCAGGACGGCCCGTACCCGGCGCGCCGCCGCGCCGCGGAGGCCCACAGCGCCACCGCGGCCGTCCTCGCCGACCTGGCGGCGCAGTCGGCACAGCACCGGGCCGGGCTGGCCGCCCGGTCCGGCGGCCGGTGCGGGCCGCAGGCCCCGCACACGCGGACCCCCGGCCTGCGGGACCGGGCGCCCGGTGCCCCCCTGTGGCGGCTGGTCGACTTCCGCGACGAGGTACCGGACCACGACCGCGCCGGGCTGGAGGCGGCCCTGGAGGCGTCCGGGCTGCTGGACGCGTGGGTGCGGCCCGACGGAGCGGCCTTCGCCGCGGACGGCCATGACGTACTCATCGCCCCCGACACCGGACCGGTCGAAGGGGCGTCGCTCGCCGGCGTACTGCGCCCGGCCGTGGACCACGGCGACGCGCAGGCCGCACAGGTCGGTGTGGAGACGGTGGCCCGGGTGCTGGAGGCGATCGGTCTCGGCGGACCCTCCGGCGGCTCGGCCACGCCGACCGGCGACGCACCGGACGCAGCGCCGGCCGGCACCGGGCTTACGGGCTGTCGGCCGGCCGGCGCCTGGGCCGCGCCGGACGGACGCCTCGCCCGCCAGCAGACCGAGGACGCGGCGGGCAGCTGGCTGGAGCACCTGTCCGCCGCCCTCGACTACCGGTCCTGGCACGAGTTCGCCGTGGAGCGCCGACAACACGGGCGGTGGGTGCCCGCCACCGGGCCCGCGTCCGGAGGGGAACGCGTCCTGGCGGTGTCGGTCCCCCTGTTCGCCGCCGCCTCCTCGCACTACGCGAGCGCGGGCAGCCCCTACGCGCCACGCCTGGTCACCCTGGACGAGGCCTTCGCGGGCGTCGACGACGACTCGCGCGCCAAGTGCCTCGGACTCCTGCACGCATTCGACCTGGACGTGGTCATGACCAGCGAGCGGGAGTGGGCCTGCTACCCGCAGGTGCCGGGCATCGCCATCGCCCAACTCGCCCGTGTCGACGAGGTGGCCGCCGTCCTGGTCACCCGCTGGGAGTGGGACGGCTCCGCCCGCGAGCGCCGTGAGGACCCGGTCCGCCCGCCCCAGCCGGAGCCGCTGTGGGCGTGAGCGGTCCGCCGGTGGACGAGGCGCGCCTGCGCCGCCTGCTCGGCGGCGCCGACCTGGCCTGGCTGCTGGAGCGGATACGCCGACGGCTGGAACGCGGGCAGCCGCTCACCGGCGCCGTCTCGCTGGCAGCGCCGACCCCGGCCGAGGGGGCAGCGGCCGAGCGGCTGCTGGGGCGGACACCGGGGGCCGGCAGGGCGCTGACGGTCCGGCTCGACACCGTGGACGCCGTGGTGGTCAGATCGGGCATCAGCCCCGGCGGCCTGGCGGCGGCCGTCACCGCGCTCACCGGGCCGGTCGTTCCCCTCGACGAGGTCCGCCGCAGCGAGGACCAGGCCTGGGAGGAGGCGTACGCGCCCCTCACCCTGCTGGCCGCGGAGCACCCGGAGTACGCCGCCTGGGCCGGTCGCGTCCGCGGCGACGGCCTCGTGCGCCGCCTCGCCCGTACCCCCGCCGCCGCCTGCGCACTGGTGGAGCAGACCGCCCGCGTCCTGCGGGCGCTGCCGGCCGAACCCTCCCGGTCGGTCGCGGTGTTCGCCGCGGACGTACTGGGAAGCGCCCACGCGCTCGACGACGGCACCCAGGTCGCCACCCTCGCCCTCTCAGGCGCCCGCACCCTCACCGGTCACCCCGACGGAGCGGGAGCGGCCTGGCGGCGGGCCGCCTGGGCCTCCGTCGGCCTGCTCCGGGACGACGTCTCCTCGACGGTGCTCACCCTGAACCTCCGCGGGACGCCGGCCCAGGACTGGATGGCCGACGCGGGCGAGCCGTGCGTACTCACCCTCCGGCAGCTCGCGCACCGCCCGCCGCGGTCGGCACCGCCCGTGGTCCACGTCTGCGAGAACCCCGCGGTCCTGTCGGCCGCGGCCGACACCCACGGCCCCCGGGCCCGGCCGCTGGTCTGCATCCAGGGCCAGCCGTCGGCGGCCGCGCTGACCCTCCTGGCCCGTCTGCACGGACTCGGTGCCGCCCTGCGCTACCACGGCGACTTCGACTGGGGTGGTCTGCGCATCGCCACGACGCTGTCGGCGCACGTGCCGTGGCAGCCCTGGCGCTACACCGCCGGCGACTACCGCGCGGCGGTCGCGGCCGCGGGCCCCGGCCCGCGCCCGCTGGACGGGAAACCGGCGCCGTCGCCCTGGGACCCGGACCTGGCAGCCGCCCTCGCCGAGCACGCCCTGCGCGTCGAGGAGGAGGCAGTCCTGGATGCGCTGCTGGCGGACCTCCACCGGGAAGCGGAGCCCAAGCTTCGACACCCCGGTACGACGCTATAAGGGGTCTGTATGCTCCAGCTATTTCTCAGCGTTCCATGCCTTGTCATGAGCGAACGGAGTTGCACTGCATGACCCTCCACAGTCCCATGGCGCGGGCCGACCGGGCGCGACTCGAGAAGCTGCTGGGGTCCTGGCGCGACTCCCTCATCGACCTGAGTTTCCGCAACCGCCTCCTCAACTATCAGCGTCGGTCCACGTCCGTCGGGATGGACCTGTTGGAGCCGGGTCTGCTCAGCATCCTGGAGGGACTCACCCGCGGCTGTGGCTTCGCCCGTGTCGAGGAGCCCGGCACCAAGGGCGTGCCCGGTACGCGCGGCGCGGCCGGCGTGTCGATGGCCAAGCCCGCCGACGCAGCGACTGCCACGGGCGCCCGGCCCATCGACACTCCTGCGTCCCGGGCGGGCATCGGCACCGGCCGTCCACTCGTCAGCCTCACAACCTCCAAGCTCACCCAGGCTGACCAGGACCGGCACCTGCGCCGCCTGGCGACGGTCGCACGTGAGAAGTACAACGACTACGGCCTGTGGGTCCTCCATCTGGGTGTCGGGTTCCTCGACTGGAAGCCGGCCCCTTCCGCGGAGAAGGCATTCAGTTCACCCCTGGTCATGGTGCCCGTGACACTCGAACGGCGTCGTGGCGACTCCTACGTGCTCAAGAGCAACGCGGACGAGGACCCTGTTCTCAATCCCGCACTCGGCATCAAACTCGGTGAACTGGGGGTGGACTGGCCCCGGCCGGACCAGCTGGAGCAGGGTGACATTCCCGAGCTGATAGCTGCTGTTCGACGTGCGGTGAAAGGCATTCAAGGCTGGCAGGTGACCAACCGGATCGTGCTGGACACCTTCAACTCCAGCAAGGAGGTCATGTACCGCGACCTTCTGGACAATGCGGACCGGGTTCTTGGTAGCCCCTTGGTGCGGGCCGTCGGCCTCGGCGCCGACTCCGGGATTCCCCCGCAGAGCTTTGCGTTCGAGCCTGCGGACATCGACCGAATCGACGCGATACAACCGCCCGAGCAAGCCCCCTTGGTACTCGACGCCGACTCCTCCCAGAGACAGTGCGTCGCCGCAGCGGTCGAAGGCCGCAGCTTCGTGATGGACGGGCCGCCCGGAACGGGCAAGAGCCAGACCATCACCAACATGATCGCGGGCCTCTTGGAGAAGGGCCGCACGGTGCTGTTCGTCAGCGAGAAGGCGGCGGCCCTGGACGTGGTCCGCAACCGCCTCGGCGATGTCGGCCTCGACGACTACGTGCTCGCGCTGCACAGCAACAGCGCGGGACGAAAGCAGGTGGCCCAAGAACTCGGCAGGGCCCTCGGAGCCCCGCGCCGCACCCTGCCGGACGGCAGCCGGGGAGACCTCGCGCAGGCCCGTGAGCTGCGTGAGGAACTCTCCGGATACGCCGCGGCGATGAACGACCCCCGGTCAGGGCTCGGCATGTCCCTTCACGACGCCCTGGGGCGGATCACCCTGCTGGACGGGGCTCACCCGCTGCCCGCGGACGGATCCTTCGATGCGGCCGCCCTCACCGCGGAGGACCTGGAGCGGGCGATCGCCGGAGCACGACGCGTCAGCCGGTCCTGGCGTCCGGCACTGGAGGGCCCCGGCTTCTCCTGGTACGGCCTGAAGGGCGGCGGCAATCCGCTGAGCGCGCTGGACCTCGCATCCGAAGCCCTCACCAGGCTCGGTACGACCTTGCGCCCGCACGCCGAGCTTCTCGCGGAACTGGGGTGGGAGGGGGTCGGCGACGCCGCCCGCCTGACCCCGCTGCTGCGCACGGCCGGAACCAGGCCTGGGATGCCGCAGCACTGGCTCACAGCGGATCAGGTGCGTCTCGGCGTGGCGGTCAGGAACTTCCTGGACCGCCTCGCAGCGGCCGATGCGGCCGAGTTGCCGGCACGGCAGGCTTTTGGCCATGCCTGGAATCGGCTCCCCGCGAACCTGGATGCAGAACCAGGCAGCGCGGAGACAGCGCTCGGCTCTCTGGTCCCGCCAGCCGTGGACATCGAAGCACTCACCGCCGAGGACGCCGCTGCCCTCGCCGCCCGGCTCGACACGGATGCTGCTGTACTGGACCGCGCGGCGCTGTCGCTGGCTGCTGTGGCCCAGGTGTACGGCCTGCCCGCTCCCACGTCCTGTGAGGACGGCCTTCGCCTGGGGAGGATCGCCGCCCTTTCCGGACTGCCGACGGAGTCCAAGCCGCTGCCCGGGTGGCTCACTGCTGACGGCGTGGCTCGGGCCCGCTCAGCCGCCCAGGCACTGCATGAGGCGGTGCAGGGGGTGCGAGCCGCCCGAGGGAAGGCCGAAAACGTCTTCACCGACCGGGTGTTGGCCGAGGCCGACCTGGAGGAGATGGCCCTGCGGTTCGCGACGGTACACCGCTCCTTCACCGGACGGCTGTCCGCGGCCTGCCGAGCGGACCGCCGTGTCGTTCGGACACTCCTTCCCGCAGGCGCCAAGTGCACCCGATCGGTCATCACCGCGCTCCCCGCCGCCGTGGCGTGGCAGAAGGCCGAACGGAAGCTTGCCGACGAAGCCCGCGTCCATGCGGGCGTGCTCGGCCGGCACTGGCAGGGCGAAACCACGGACTTCACGGTCGTGGACTCCCTCGTCGGCCGGGCCGGGGAGATCACCGGGCTGGCTCCCCGGGTGCTCAATCCCGAGGCTTTGGCTCGCGCCGTGGCATCGGGAGACGACCTGCTCGCCACGGACCGCCTCAACGCCACCAGGCGCACTGCGGAGGAAGCAGCCGGGAGGCTGGCCGAATGGAGGGACTCACTGATCCTCCCGCCGGCTGCCGGACCCTCCTACGAGCTGGAAGCAGGAAGTATCCGGGAGGCGGCCCTGTGGAGCCGCGCACACGTGGCTCCGCTGCGGGATGCCGAGAGGCTGATCCGTGCTGTGGAGGAAACTGCTGCCGCAGACGCCGGAGCGAGCGCGGCACGGGGGACGTGGACCCTTGCCGCCGCGCGTGCGGCGGTGCACGCCGTTCGTGCGGCGCTCGCGACCGCGGCAGAATTCGAGTCCGCAGAGCAGGATGACCGGACGCTTTTGGGCGACCTCTACCGAGGTCGGGACACCAGTGACTCTGCTCTGGCCGCCGCACTCGCCTGGAACGGCGAGCTGCGCGAAGCATGCGGTCTCGACATGGAGGCGGCACTCGGGACGTCCGCCGCCGGCATCCTCTACGCCGCAGGGCCCGATGCCGAGCTGGAAGCTGCCCAGGAGATGTGGACCCGGGCTGCCGAGGGACTCGCGGCTCTGTTCCGCCCCGAGCGGGCGACCGCACTGCGTGCGGCTTTCGGTGGCACCGAGGACTCAGCCGGTGCGGCACTCGGTGCCCTCGCTGCCGACCGGGGAGGCCCGGACGAGTGGTACGCGTACGACAAGGGGCGCCGCGTACTCGACGAGATGCACCTGGGCGACCTGGTCGACCGGGCAGTCCGCCAGGGGATTGCCCCTGACGACTTCCCGCCGCTCGTCGAACGAGCTGCGCTGCGCGCCTGGGCCGACCTGGAACTGGCCACGGACCCGCGGCTGGGAACCACACGGTCCGCCGACCGGGATGATCTGGTCACGCGCTTCCGGGAACTGGATTCGGCACTGTCCGACCACGCTCGGGCGACCGTCGTACGAGCCTGTGACGGACGCCGCCCGCGGACCACAGCCGATTCGGGAGCCGCTCTGCTGAAGAGGGAGGGCGAGAAGAAGAGTCGGCACAAGCCTGTACGGGAACTTCTGGACACTGCACGGGACACCGTCCGGCTGATCAAGCCGTGCTTCATGATGAGCCCGCTGACGGTGAGCCGGTTCCTGCCGCCGGACCTCGCCTTCGACGTGGTGATCTTCGATGAAGCGTCCCAGGTCCTGCCCCAGGACGCCATGAACTGCATCTACCGCGGCCGGGCGCTGATCGTCGCCGGAGACCAGAAGCAGTTGCCTCCCACCGCCTTCTTCTCGTCCAGCGGTGACGAGGACGAGGACGCGTCGGGAGAAGAGGAGCAACCCGACCGCTTCGAATCGGTACTGGACCTTTGCAAGGCGAGCGGACTGCTGCCCAGCCTGTCGCTGCGCTGGCACTACCGAAGCCGCCACGAGGACCTGATCGCTTTCAGCAACCGGGAGTTCTACGACGAGTCGATGACCACCTTCCCGGGCGCGCATGCCGAGGGGGACGATGTCGGTGTCGCCTTCTTCCGGGCACAGGAGGGTTCCTATCGGCCGGGAGCGGCAGCCCGCAACAATCCGGGCGAGGCCGCAGAGGTGGCGCGCCGGGTGATCCACCATTTCACCACGCGCAAGGGCCGGTCGCTGGGCGTCGTCGCGCTCTCGCAGTCGCAGGCCGTGGCCATTCAGGATGCCGTGGACGCAGCACGGCGCAGCCGCCCCGACCTCGACGACTGCTTTTCCGAGGACCGGCTGGACGGCTTCTTCGTCAAGAACCTGGAGACCGTGCAGGGCGACGAGCGCGACGTGATGATCATGTCGGTCGGCTACGGGCCTGATGCCAACCAGAAGTTCTCCAAGAACTTCGGGCCGATGAACAAGGCGGACGGCTGGCGTCGCCTGAACGTCGCCGTCACCCGGGCTCGCTACCGCGTCGAGGTCGTCGCCTCGTTCGAGCCCGACCAGCTCGGGGAGACCGGCAGTAAGAGCTTCCGGCACTTCCACCGCTACCTGCAGTACGCCAAGAGCGGGCCGGCTGTCCTGTCCCATGGGCCGTTGGACGTAGACGCCCAGCCGGAGAGCCCGTTCGAGGAATCGGTTCTCGCGGTCCTGCGCGGTTGGGGATACGACGTCCAGCCGCAGGTGGGTGTCGCCGGCTACCGCATCGACCTGGGGGTCCGCCACCCCGACTTCCCGGGACGCTACGCGCTGGGAGTGGAGTGCGACGGCGCCATGTACCACTCCTCCAAAGCGGCCAGGGACCGGGACCGGCTGCGTGAAGGAGTGCTGCGCGGCCTTCGCTGGGAGCTGCACCGGATCTGGGGCACGGACTGGTACCGGGACCGGGCCGGGGCCGAGGCGCGACTGCGCGCCGCCGTGGAGAGCGGCGTGGCCGCCACGTCCCGCACAGCGGGACCCTCCCGGCCTGCGTCACCGGCCGGCCGCGACGGGTCCGGCGAGACGGTCCGGGCGGCGGCGACGGAAGCCATCGTGGCTGCCGCGCTGTCGAGCGCCGGGCGCCCCGCGCCTTCTGGTCGGCGCAACGGCGCAGGGCAGCCAGGGGCAGTCCGGCGCATCACGGGCGCGGAGGGGGCCCCCTTCCCACGCCAGGCCACAACCGGAGCAGCCGCTTTCCGTGTGACTGCGCTGGCCCGGGCTTCGTGGCAGCGGGCTGAACGTGAGCTGACCCAGTTGCAGAGGAGACTGACCGAACCAGAAGCTGCCGACCCCTCCGCGGACCCCCGAGTGCGCCGCAACAACCGGCTCCTGCAGGAGAAGCGCAACGAGCAACTCAGGGAAAGGGCTTCTCTTCTGGAGGCATACCTGAAGGCGGCCCCGGCCGCGTCACACACCGTCGGTGGGCCGGTCGTCGCGCCCGGCCGCCTGGTGAGCCTGATCTTCGAGGGATCGGCGGAGGCAGAGGAGTACGAGATCACCTCACAGTCCGCGGCTTCGGACGAAGTGGAGTCACTGAGCCCGTTCACGGAACTCGGAGCTGCCTTGCTCTGGCGGGAGGCGGGGCTCTCGGTCGACTACACCGACCGAGAGGGAAGGCACCACACCGTCCGCATCAAAGGTGTTCGAGACTGACCCTGATCGGTAGAAGGGGCGCCGCCGAGCGAATCATCGAGACGTCGGTCGGCGGCCGGCCCTTTAGCCGTCCCGGCCCTGTGAGTTCGTGGCGTACGCCGCCAGGACGGCGGCCAGGCAGGCCCAGACCACGCCCTGGCCGCCGGCGAGCAGCCAGCCCAGGGTGCCCAGCGCGACCAGGACGACGCCGCCGGCCGTGAGGGCCCGCCGGTCCGTGAGGAAGGCCCACCGGGCCCGGCCCCGGCCGGGTTCCCGCAGTTCCTCGACCGCGGTCCGGATCACCAGGGCCGCCAGCACGATGGCGGCGAGGAGCAGTGTCCCTTCCACCGGGTCCTCCTGTCCGTGTCGGGCGGAACGAGCAGTGGCCGCTGCACCGGCTGCACCGGCTGCACCGGCCGTACCAGCTGTACTCGCTGTACGAGCAGTCTGCGTCAAAGGAGCGTAAAGATTGCCGACGGCAGGCAATGTGCGCCGGGGGCCCGCGCTGGCAATCTGTCGGTGTCCGGCGGAAGACGGCGGCCAGACGGGGGAGGTGTGCGATGGGCTGGTTTCTGGGGCTCGGCATCGGGGGGATCGCGGTGCTGGCCGCCGCGCTGGTGTTCGACGGGGTGCTGGAGGGGGTGTTCGACGGCGCTCTGGGCGGACTGTTCGACGGGTGGCTGTCGCTTCCGGTGGTCGCGGGCTTCGTCTCGATGCTCGGTTTCACGGGGGCGATCGTGCTCGGGTCCACGGGACTCGGGCCGGGAGCGGCGGCCGCCGCCGGGGTCGTGGCCGGAGCGGCGGCGGGCTGGGCGACGTACCGCCTGAGCCGGGCCCTGCTCCGGGACGGCAGCGGACGAGCCCCGCGGCGGGCGGACATCGTCGGCGTCGCCGGACGCGTGGTCACCGCCATACCGCACGGCGGCTACGGCGAGGTGCTGCTGTCGCTGGCCGGACAGCCGGTGAAGTACGCCGCGACCGCCGATGCCCCGCTGGAGCGCGGGGCCGAGATCTGGGTGACGGCGACCCCGTCGGACACCTCGGTCGCCGTCCGCGCCATCGACCGCTGACGACGCACCGCTCCACCGCTCCACCGCTCCACCGCTCCACCGCTCCTGCGCTCCTGCGCTTGCGCTTCGTGTCCATCACCGATCTGCCCCTTCAGGGAGTGCAGAGGGGAACCATCATGAGTCCAGTCGCCGCCGCAGCCATCGGGGTCGTCGTACTCCTGGTCCTGCTGGCCCTCGTCGTCGTCACCCGGTACAAGGTGGCCGGCCCCAGCGAGGCGTTC
This sequence comes from Streptomyces sp. TN58, assembly GCF_001941845.1. NCBI lineage: Bacteria > Bacillati > Actinomycetota > Actinomycetes > Kitasatosporales > Streptomycetaceae > Streptomyces > Streptomyces sp. TN58. The sequence continues at coordinate 5,628,578 of NZ_CP018870.1, forward strand.
ATCATCACGGGCCGCCGGGGCAAGCAGTCCACCGATCCGGCCACCGGGGAGGTCTTCACCGACAACAGCGGCCAGAAGGTCGTGGTCGGCGGCGGCGTGTTCGTCGTCCCGTTCGTCCAGCAGCGCTACAGCCTGGACCTGTCCAGCCGGCACATCCCCGTCGCCGTGCGGGGCGCGGTCACCCTGCGCGGTATCAAGGCCAACCTCGAAGGCGTGGCCATCGTCAAGGTCGGCGGGACCGAGGACGCCATCAGGGCCGCCGCCCAGCGGTTCCTGCAGCAGCAGGACGGGATCGTCGGCTTCACCCAGGAGGTGCTGTCCGGCGCGCTGCGCGCGATCGTCGGCCGGATGTCGGTGGAGGACGTCATCCGCGACCGGGCCGCCTTCGCCGGGCAGGTCGCGGAGGAGGCGGAGGCCAGCCTCTCCGGGCAGGGCCTGGTGCTGGACGCCTTCCAGATCCAGGACATCACCACGGAGGGCTCGTACCTGGAGGACCTGGGCCGCCCCGAGGCCGCCCGCGCCCGGCAGGAGGCCGACATCGCGGAGGCCAACGCCCGCCGCGCCGCCGAGCAGGCACGGCTGAAGGCGGAGGAGGAGATCGCGCTCGCGCAGCGCACGCTCTACCTGCGCCAGGCGGAGATCAAGGCCGAGACCGACGCGGCGGCCGCCCGGGCGAGCGCGGCCGGTCCGCTCGCCGACGCCGACCGGCAGCAGCAGATCCTCACCGAGCAGGAGAAGGTGGCCGAACGGCAGGCGGCGCTGACGGACCGCCAGCTCGACACGCAGGTACGCAAGCCCGCCGACGCCAGGCGGTACGAGGCCGAGCAGCAGGCGGAGGCCCAGCGCGTCGCCCGGGTCAAGCAGGCGGAGGGCGAGCGCCAGGCCGCGATCGCGGCCGCCGAGGCGGAGGCCGAGCGCGCCCGCCTGACCGGTGAGGGCGAGAAGCAGCGCCGCCAGGCGCTGGCGGAGGCGGAGGCCATCGAGGGCGCCAAGCGCGGTGAGGCCGAGCGGGCACGACGCGCCGCCATCGCCGAGGCCGTCCGCCTGGAAGGCGACGCCGAGGCCGCCGCCATCGCCGCCAAGGGCGCGGCGGAGGCCGAAGCCATGCGAAAGCGGGCCGACGCCTTCGAGAGGTACGGGGACGCCGCCATGATCCAGATGATGGTGGAGGCCCTGCCGCAGGTCGTGGCCAAGGCGGCCGAACCGCTGGGTGCAATCGACCGGATGACCGTCATCTCCACCGACGGCGCCTCCAAGCTCTCCCGCACGGTCACCGACAACGTGGCCCAGGGGATGGAACTGCTGGGCTCCGCCACCGGGATCGACCTCGGCGCGATGCTCCGCGGCCTGACCGGGGACGGGGACGGGGCCGGTAACGGGGTCGGAAAGTCGGGCGGCGAGACGGGCGACGCGGGCGCGGCCCCCGTCTCCGCTGCCCCCGTGAACGGCTCGATTGCCATCACGGACTGACCGCCGGCTCCGTACACCGACAGGTACGGTCCGGGGTTGCACGACCCCTACGGCCCGGCGCGGGAAGGATCCGCACCGGGCCGAACGCCGTGGCTCCCGGAGGAGTCCTCGGGAGGAGTGCGGGAACCGCGGAGGGCGAGGGCCGCGGCCGTCGCGGTGCCCGGGGCGGCCTGGTAGACGACGAGCTGCCGGCCCGGGGCGGCGCGGACGTCGAAGGACTGGTAGGTCAGGGTCAGGCGGCCGGCCACCGGGTGGTGGAGGTGCTTGGCGTCCTGCGTCTTGGCCAGGACGTCGTGGGTGGTCCACAGCCGGGCGAAGTCGGGGCTGCGGGCGGTGAGGGTACGGACGACTTCGCGCAGTCGGGCGTGGTCCGGGGCGATGCCGGAGGCCTCGCGGAGATGGCCCGCCGTGGCCCGGGACGCGGCGGCCCGGTCCAGGTAGAAGTGGCGGGCCGCCGGGTCGAGGAAGACCATGCGCGCCAGGTGGCGCCACCAAGTTCGCCGTACGGGCGATCACCGAAGGGTTGCGGCAGGAGTCGGACGGCCGGATCCGCGTCACCCTCGTCTCCCCGGGCGTGACCTAGTCCGAACTCGCCGACCACATCGCGGATCCCGCCGCGCGGGAGGCCATGAAGTCCTACCGCGCCGTGGCGCTGCCGGCCTCCGCCGTCGCGGCCGCCATCGCGTACGCGGTGTCCCAGCCGCCGGGGACGGACGTCAACGAGATCACCGTCCGCCCCGCCGCGAGCGCACAGTGACCGCCCCGTCCGGCCAGGACGGCCCGCTCCGCCGGCTGCGGCTGCTGGAGGACGAGGAGGCGCTGCGCGGCCTGCTGGTCCGGGGGTCGCGGGCTCTGGACCGCAAGGACTGGCAGACCTGCATCGGGTGCTGGGCAGAGGACGCGGTGCTGGAGTTCGGGCCGTGGGGGGAGGCGCGCGGCAGGGGGCGATCCTGGCGGAGGTCGCGGAGGCGGAGGAGCCCTTCCCGTCGTCGCCGTCACGCACGAGGCGGCGGTCTCGGCCCCGTACGCGATGGGAGGACCGTACGACTGGGAGTTCCGCAGGGCCGCGGACGGCGGCCGGCGCCTGGCCCGCCGGCGGCTCGGAGTCCGGTGGACCACGGGCGGGGACACCGCGCCGGATGCCTTCCGGTAGGGCCGGCGTGCCGGACCGCCGTGTAGGACAGGTGCGTCGATCTTGTGACTCGGGTGCCCCGACAATGGTCTTCCCAGCACAGGAGGGCAAGGAAGCACCGATGGAGTCGTACGAGCACCCGACCGCGGAGGATCCGCACTTCGGGACGGTCACCGTCGAGCTCGACCACGAGGCGGGGACCCTCGTCGTGGACGGTGACGGGGTGCCGCGGGTCGAAGTGCGGCGGACCGGCGGGGCGGAGCCGGACAGCCAGGTGCCGATCGGGACCAGGGCTCCCGAACACCTGGCGATGCGGGTCGGGGGCGTGGAGGTGGAGTTGCGGCCCGGCAAGGGGCTCCTCACCCGTAGGTCCTACCGGGTCGAGGTCGCAGGCCACCGCCTCGTGCCCGTCTCGCTCGACGGCAGCCGGCTGTCACGCGACGGCGTGGAACTGGGGACCTTCTTGTCGACCGGGGACGGGCGGGTCACCGCCGAGTGGAAGGGCGGGCGGCGGCCGGAGCCGTACGACGCGGCCGTCGGATACGCGCTCGCCGCGGCGTTCGGGACGGGAGCCGAGCCGATGTGGAAGCTCACCCTGGACGCCGTGCTGGAAGCCCTGCCCTGACAGCCCCGGATGCGCGTGCGCCCGGCCGGCGGTTCCGGCCGAGGCCGCGGGGCTGCTCGCCGTGCCGGTCGGCGCCGGTCGGTCGGCCGTGCCGGTCGGCCGGTCGCCGTACGCGTCAGCGGTCCACTGGCAGGCCCGTCGGCTCCTTGATGCGCTTCATGATGATCTGCGAGTTGACCTCGGTGATACCGGTGAGGGCGGTCAGCTTCTCGATCCACAGCCGCTCGTAGGCGCGCAGGTCCGCGACCGCGATCCGCAGCAGGCAGCCGGGACTGCCGAAGAGGCGGTATGCCTCGATCACGTCGGGGATGTCCTGCAGGGCCGCCTCGAAGGCCTCGACCGCCTCGCGGTCGCGGCGCACCTCGACCGAGACGAGCACCTCGAACCCCCGCTCGACCGCCTCGGGGTCGATGACCGCCCGGTATCCCTGGATCACCCCGTCCTGCTCCAGCTGGCGCACGCGGCGCATGCACGGCGACGGGGTCAGCCCCACGCGCTGGGCCAGCTCCTGGTTGCTCAGCCGCCCGTCGGCCTGGAGCTGGCGCAAGATATCGCGGTCGATGGCGTCCATGGCGCAATTATCACCCACGACTTCTCGGACACCCCGGCGGAAGACGCAAGCATATTGCGCACAGATCGCTCTATCATTGCTGCTTTCAGTACAAACGTACGAGTGGGCACGAGCGAGTACGAGAAGGGCGGCCACGCAGCATGGGACGGATCGTCGTCATCAGCACCGGCGGCACGATAGCCAGCCGCTGGCAGGGTTCCGGCTTCGCCGCGGACGCCGACGGGAGCGAGGTCATCGCCACGGCGCCGCTGCCCGAGGGCATGACCGTCGAGGTCGTCGACCTGTTCAGCGTGAACAGCCCCCGCCTCACCACCGCCCACCAGCTCACCCTCCTGCGCACCGTGCACGAGGTGCTGGCCGACCCCGACGTCGACGGCATCGTCGTCACCCACGGAACCGACACCCTGGAGGAGTCGGCGTTCCTCGTCGACCTCCACCACCACGACCCGCGCCCCGTGGTCTTCACCGGCTCGCAGCGGCCCATGGGCACCGCCGACGGCGACGGCCCCGGCAACCTCTACGACGCGCTGCTCACCGCCGCCACCACCCGCGGCCTCGGCGTACTGATCGCCTTCGCCGGCCGCGTGCACGCAGCGCGCGGCACCGTGAAGACGCAGGCCGTGGACCTGGACGCGTTCGCGGACCCCTCGAAGGAGCTCTTCGGGAAGGTCGGCTTCGGCAAGGTCACCATCCTGCGTACCCCGGCCCGCCCGGCCGCGCTCCCGCTGCCCGCGATGCCCGAACTCCCGCCGCGCGTCGATGTCGTGACGCACCACGCCGACGCCGACCCGGTCCTCCTGAACGCCGCCGTCGAGGCCGGCGCCCGCGGCATCGTCCTCATCGGGACCGGCGCGGGCAACGCCACCCCCGAGATCGTCGAAGCGGTCCGCGCGGCCGTCGCGCGCGGGGTGCTGGTCGCCCTGACCACCCGCGTCATGGCCGGACCGGTCACCGAGATCTACACCCACGGCGGCGCGGTCGACCTGGTCGCAGCCGGAGCCGTCCCGACCGGCACCCTCCGCGCCGGCCAGGCCCGCATCGCGGTCCTCTCCGCGCTCCTCGCCACCGACGACACCGACGAGCAGGTCCGCATCCTCCGCGAGTCCCTGACCCCGGCCGCCCCGGTACTGGTCGGGGCGTAACCGCCACGGCGCCCGCGCCCGGGCGGCACCCGCGGAGGTCGCGGGTGCGCTGCCGCCCGGGCACACGCCGTCAGCTCCCCTGGTTTTCCTGGTTCCCCTGGTTCCCGAAAGCCGCCAGGATGCGGTCCGCCGCCGACGTCGGGGTCGCCGAGCCCGCCCGGACGGCGGCCTCCAGCTCCGGCGCGAGGTCGCGTACCGCCGGGTCCGCCCGCAGGCGCTCCAGCAGTTCGTCGCGGACCATCGACCACGTCCACTCCACCTGCTGGGCCGCCCGCTTCGCCGCCAGCCGGCCCCCCGCCTCCAGCAGGGTCCGGTGCTGCTCCAGGCGGTTCCACACCTCGTCCAGCCCCGTCGACTCCCGCGCGCTGCACGTCAGCACCGGCGGTGTCCACGCCGCGTCCACCGGGTGCATCAGCCGCAGCGCGCCCGACAGCTCACGGGCCGCGGCCTTCGCGTCGCGCTCGTGCGGGCCGTCCGCCTTGTTCACCGCCAGCACGTCGGCCAGCTCCAGCACACCCTTCTTGATGCCCTGCAGCTGGTCGCCCGTACGGGCCAGGGAGAGCAGCAGGAAGGAGTCGACCATCCCGGCCACCGTGGTCTCCGACTGGCCCACGCCGACCGTCTCGACGAGGACCACGTCGTAGCCCGCCGCCTCCATCACGATCATCGACTCGCGCGTGGCCTTGGCGACCCCGCCCAGCGTGCCCGCCGACGGCGACGGCCGCACGAACGCCGCCGGATCCACCGACAGCCGCTCCATCCGGGTCTTGTCACCCAGGATGGAGCCGCCCGTACGCGTCGACGACGGGTCCACCGCGAGCACCGCCACCCGGTGGCCGAGCCCCGTCAGCATGGTGCCGAACGCGTCGATGAAGGTGGACTTGCCCACCCCCGGCACCCCGCTGATGCCGATCCGCCGGGCCCGGCCCGAGTGCGGCAGCAGCTCCGTCAACAGGCCCTGCGCCAGCGCCCGGTGAGCGGGCAGGGTGGACTCGACGAGCGTGATCGCGCGCGCGATGAACGCGCGCTTCCCGTCGAGCACCCCCTTCGCGTAGGCCTCGATGTCGATCTTCGGCACCGGCGCCCGCCTACAGCTCGTGGCCCAGGTCCGCGGCCAGCCGCGTCACCAGGTCGTGTGCCGCGTCCGGGATGACCGTTCCGGGCGGGAACACCGCCGTCGCACCCATCTCCAGGAGCGTCGGGACGTCGGCCGGGGGGATCACCCCACCCACGACGATCATGATGTCCTCGCGGCCCTCCTCCGCCAGCTGCTCGCGCAGTGCCGGTACGAGGGTCAGGTGGCCGGCCGCCAGTGACGACACGCCCACCACGTGGACGTCCGCCTCGACGGCCTGGCGGGCCACCTCCGCCGGGGTCTGGAACAGCGGGCCGACGTCCACGTCGAAGCCCAGGTCGGCGAACGCGGTCGCGATCACCTTCTGGCCGCGGTCGTGACCGTCCTGGCCCATCTTGGCGACCAGGATGCGCGGACGGCGGCCCTCCGCCTCCTCGAACCGGTCCACCAGCGCGCGGGTGCGCTCCACCGACGGGGACTCGCCCGCCTCGTTTCGGTACACGCCCGCGATCGTACGGATCTGGCTCGCGTGCCGCCCGTACACCTTCTCCAGTGCGTCCGAGATCTCACCCACGGTCGCCTTGGCGCGCGCCGCGTCCACCGCCAGGGCCAGCAGATTGCCGTCACCGCGCTCGGCGGCGTTCGTCAGCGCCCGCAGCGTGTCCTGCGTGACCGCCTCGTCGCGCTCCTCCCGCAGCCGCCGCAGCTTGGCGATCTGCTGGGCGCGCACCGAGGAGTTGTCGACCTTCAGGACCTCGATCGCCTCGTCGTTCTCCACGCGGTACTTGTTCACGCCGATCACCGGCTGCCGGCCCGAGTCGATCCGCGCCTGCGTACGCGCCGCGGCCTCCTCCACGCGCAGCTTCGGGATGCCGGCGTCGATGGCCTGCGCCATGCCGCCGGCCGCCTCGACCTCCTCGATGTGCTGCCAGGCCCGCCGGGCCAGGTCGTACGTCAGCTTCTCGACGTACGCGCTGCCGCCCCACGGGTCGATCGACCGGCAGGTACCCGACTCCTGCTGGAGCAGCAGCTGGGTGTTGCGGGCGATGCGCGCCGAGAAGTCCGTCGGCAGCGCGAGCGCCTCGTCGAGGGCGTTGGTGTGCAGCGACTGGGTGTGGCCCTGCGTCGCCGCCATCGCCTCGATGCAGGTGCGCGTCACGTTGTTGAAGACGTCCTGCGCGGTCAGCGACCAGCCCGAGGTCTGCGAATGCGTGCGCAGCGACAGCGACTTGGTGTTCTTCGGGTCGAACTGCTTCACCAGGCGCGCCCACAGCAGGCGGGCCGCGCGCAGCTTCGCGACCTCCATGAAGAAGTTCATGCCGATCGCCCAGAAGAACGACAGGCGCGGTGCGAACGCGTCCACGTCCAGGCCGACCGCCTGCCCCGCCCGCAGGTACTCCACACCGTCCGCGAGGGTGTACGCCAGCTCCAGGTCGGCCGTGGCCCCGGCCTCCTGGATGTGGTAGCCGGAGATGGAGATCGAGTTGTACCGCGGCATCTTCTGCGAGGTGAACGCGAAGATGTCGGAGATGATCCGCATCGAGGGCTTGGGCGGGTAGATGTAGGTGTTGCGGACCATGAACTCCTTGAGGATGTCGTTCTGGATGGTCCCGGCGAGCTTGTCGGGGGAGACGCCCTGCTCCTCCGCCGCCACGATGTACAGCGCGAGGACCGGCAGCACCGCGCCGTTCATCGTCATCGACACCGACATCCTGTCCAGCGGGATCCCGTCGAACAGCTGCCGCATGTCGTAGATCGAGTCGATCGCCACGCCTGCCATGCCGACGTCACCGGTCACGCGCGGGTGGTCGCTGTCGTAGCCGCGGTGCGTGGGCAGGTCGAAGGCCACCGACAGGCCCTTCTGACCGGACGCCAGGTTGCGCCGGTAGAAGGCGTTCGACTCCTCGGCCGTGGAGAAGCCGGCGTACTGCCGGATCGTCCAGGGCTGGTTGACGTACATCGTCGGGTAGGGGCCGCGCAGGTACGGGGCCACGCCCGGGTAGGTCTTCAGGAAGTCCAGGCTCTCCACGTCCCGCCCCGTGTAGAGCGGCTTGACGCCGATGCCCTCGGGCGTCTCCCACAGCAGGTCGGCGGCCGCGGTGCCGGTGGACTCCTTCACCGACGAGCGCCACTGCTCCTCCGAGACCCCGGCGGCGGCGGTGGGACCGAGCTCCAGCTCGGTGAAATCGGGGATGCTCACGCGGGCACTCCCATCCGGTCGAGTACGGAGGACAGCACGGCGACGGCGTCACAGCCGGCGAAGACGTACTCGTCCACGGAAGCCTCTGCGGTGCCCGGCCGCCCGGCGAGGAAGACGGTCGTGGCACCCGCGGCGCGCAGCGCCCCGGCCACCGCCGCGGCCTGCTCCTCGTACAGCGCGTCGCTGGAGCAGAGCACGGCCATGCCGTCGGCGCCGCTCGCGGCGTAGGCCGCGGCGGCCGTCCGCGGGTCCACCGACACCGGGTCGTGCACGGGCTCGACACCGCCCGCCTGGAACAGGTTCGAGGCGAAGGTGGCGCGCGCGGTGTGAGCGGCCGCCGGACCCAGCGCGGCGAGGAAGATCCTCGGCCGGGCGCCCGTCGCCGCCAGGTGCGCGTCACTGCGGGCACGCAGGGCCTCGTACGCCTCGTCACGCCGTACGCGCGGCAGCCCGCCGGAGGGCGCGGCCGGCGCGGCCTCGCGCACGACCGGCTTCTCCGACAGCAGCGGGAACTCGCTGACCCCGGTGATCGGTTCGCGGCGCTTGGCCAGCTTCTCGGAACGCTCCGCCCAGGTGGCGGCGAGGCGTTCGGCGACCATGCCGGAGCGCAGGGCGGCGGCCAGGCCGCCGGCCTTCTCCACGGTCTGGAAGAACTCCCAGGCGGCGTGGGCGAGTTCGTCGGTGAGCCGCTCGACGTAGTACGAGCCGCCGGCCGGGTCGATCACCCGGGCCAGGTGCGACTCCTCCAGCAGGATGGTGGAGGTGTTGCGGGCGATACGGCGCGCGAAGGCGTCGGGCAGGCCCAGCTCGTTGTCGAAGGGGAGCACGGTGACCGAGTCGGCGCCGCCGACGCCCGCGGCCATACAGGCCACGGTGGTGCGCAGCATGTTCACCCACGGGTCGCGGCGGGTCATCATCACCGGCGAGGTCACGGCGTGCTGGAGCTGGGCACCGGCCTCCGGGGCCCCCGAGGCCTCGGCGATCCGCGCCCACAGCCGGCGCGCGGCCCGGAACTTGGCGATGGTGAGGAACTGGTCAGCGGTCGCGGCATAGCGGAACTCCAGCTGCCCGAGCGCGGCTTCGACGCCGAGCCCACCTGCGGAGAGGGCGCGCAGGTAGGCGACGCCGGTGGCCAGCGACAGCCCCAGCTCCTCGGCGGCGCTGCCGCCGGCCTCGTGGTACGGCAGGGCGTCCACCGTCAGGGCCCGCACCCCCGGCAGGCCGGCGGCGGCCTCCCGGGCCAGCTCCACGGCCGCGGCCGGGTCCAGGGCCTCGCCGGTGCGGGCCTCGTGGCCCAGCGGGTCGGCACCGAGGGAGGCCCGCACGGCCTCCGGAGCCACCGAACGCGCGGCGTACAGGTCCAGCAGGGCGCGGGCGGCCTCGGCGTACCCGGCGCCGGCGTCCAGGGCGATCGGCGCGAGGTCCAGGTAGACCCCGTCCAGGGCGCGGGCGAGACCGTCGGCCGGGATGCCGCCGCGGCCCACGGTGAGCCAGAGGGAGGTGACCCCGTTCTCCAGGTCGGCGAGGGCCGCCTCGTTCAGGCGCTGCGGATCGGTGCCGGCGAGACGCTGGCGCACGTCCCAGCCGTTCGCGGTGGTGCCTTCCGGCCTACCTCCGCGGATAAAGGGGGCGAAGCCGGGGAAACCGGTGTCGGGCACCGTCCCGTCGGGCGGCGCGGTGTACAGCGGGCGGGTGGTGAGCCCGTCTTCGAGTCGGGTGGACAGCGCATCTTCTGCGGCCTCGCCGGATGCTTCCTTGCCCGACTTGCGCAGTACGCCTTCTACAAGGCGCTGCCACTGCTCATGCGTCGCGTCAGGGAACTCGGCGGCCAGGGAGAGCCCGTCGTCAGGCAGGACCGTCATGGCTCGAATGTAGGGGAGCGCGCTCAGGTGGCACCATACCGACGGGTGTGATCTCCCCCTCTCGGAGCGTGCCGGACGGGTCTCGGAGGACCCGGCTGAGCAGCATGGTTGCGGCCGTCCACCAGGAGCCCGGCCGGACCGGCGCACGGAGCCGCGACCCGGCGGAGCGGTCCCGGCCGTCGCGGACGCCCGGCACCGCCGGCGCGGGCATCCCGCGGCGCGGGACGCCCGACGGGCCGGCCCACGCCACGGCCCACGGTTTGCAGACATCCGACAGAAGGGACACCCCCGGCGCCCCGCCGCACCCTTCCGCCGCCGCGACGACGGGCCGCGGCACCGCCCAGGCGTCTCGGCGGCCGCGGTGGGCTGCGGCACGGCCTCCGCCGGCGGCGGCTCCGGCTCCCGGTCCGGCGGCCAGGTCACCACCCGGCAACACCATCAGCGGCCTGCGGGGCATCCGGTCGGCCGCAACCGGCCGGATCCACTTCGGCGGCACCTTCTACGGCGCCGTCGTCAAACTGGCGAGCAGTACACCGGCCGCACCCTGCGCGAGAACCACGGCCTGCCCCGCCCGGCCAACCGGACCGCACTCACCGCGGACGGATTGCCGGGGCCGGCCGGGAGAACCTGGCCGGCCCCCTCGCATCAGGCCCTGTGCACCGGTTCCTGGAGCTCGGTCACCCACTCGTCGTGGTTGTCGGGGCATTCCAGGTTGATCTCCCGGGGGTAGCCGGCCGAGCGGTAGCCGTTGGCGTCGATCCAGCGGCCGAGGGTCTGGACGGTGGGCAGCACGGTCTCCATGGAGCCGCGGTGGATGACGGTCGCCGCCTGCTCGACGGCCGGCAGGTCAACGATCCGCAGCCCGGCCTCCTCACCGAGGGGCGCGGAGACCTCGACACCCGCGTGGATGAGGACCCCGCCGTCCGACGCGTCCTCGTAGTAGGCGACCCCGGGCCCGCAGGGAGCGATGCCCGCCGCCTCCAGGCGCCGGAACAGCTCCTCGTACAGCGGCTGGATGATCGGGCCGATGGTGTTGAAGTCCGGTGCCACTGCGGTCAGTTCGGCCAGCCGTACGCTCGGCAGGCTCTTCAGTACGACATCGTCGGCGGGCATCTGCCCCTCGCTCTCGATCGACCGGAGCCTCGCCTCGACCTGGGTCAGCCGGGCCGCTGCCGCCGCCATCGCCGCCTCCAGTTCCGCCTGCCGCAGCCGGAGCATGGCGCGCAGTTCCTCGGCGGTCACCTTCCCGTCCAGGATCTCCTGGACCTGCTGGAGGGTGAAGCCGAGTTCCTTGAGCGCGATGACGCGGTTGAGGCGGGCCAGCTGGGCGGCGGTGTAGTGCCGGTAGCCGGTGGCCGGGTCGACGTGGGCCGGGCGCAGCAGACCGGTCGCGTCGTAATGACGCAGCATCCGGACCGAGACGCGGCCGTGCCGGGCGAAGTCTCCGATGGTGAACATGATGTCTCCGAGTTGACCGCCTGACACGGTGTGAGGGTCAAGAACACCGCTCGGAAGACCATGCGCAGGCCCGGTCGCGGCTCTCCCCCCGATGCCGCCGCCCACTCTCGCAGACGACGGTGCAGGACCGCCCTCGGGGCCCCGGCCTTTGCCCATCGGCAGGCAGGCAGGGCGCGGCGCGGAGTGCTCAGGCCGGCAGTGTGTTGCGGTGCGATCGGCGGCGTGCAGCCGCGAACAGCGCCTGGATCTGCGCACCCGACTGCTCGACGTCGTCGAGGGGCGAGGGGAAGGCCAGCCGTACGTCGCGGTGGCCGCGCCGCTCCTCCAGCCGCAGGGTGATCCCGTAGCGGTCCATGGCGAGCGGCAGGGCGCGCACCACCCCGGCCGCGGGCTGCGGGTGGACCAGGCGCAGCAGCAGTGTGACGAGGTCGTGGTGGTCGTCGAGGAGGTGGGTCAGCATGCCCGCCTCGTAGGGGGCGAGCGGGTCGGGCTGCGCCGCGTCGAGCTCGTCCAGGCCGACGTGGGCGACGCCCTCCGCGGTCTCCAGCTCGGCCCGTTCGAACTCCATGCAGGTGGAGTCGGCGCCGGACCCGGCGGACAGGTCGGAGTAGGGGGTGAGCAGCCGCCCCAGCACGGTGACGCGGGCGCGCACCCGGTCGCGTACGGGGGTGGGCGCGACATCGGTGAACTCCAGCCGGATCGCGGGCCGGTACTCGGACTCGCCGCCCGGCTCGGCGGGGTGCAGGTGCAGCCGGCCCATGGGGTCGCCGCCGTCGAGGTGGCGGACCTCGCTGCGCAGGCCGTCGGTGACCACCGTCATGGAGTGGGCGGCGGCCAGGACCGACCGGATCCGCTCGGCGGCGGTGGGCAGGGCGGCCGATGCTGCGGGGTCACCGAACAGGCGCATGCGGATCTCTCCATCGTCCGTGTGGGTTAGGTATGCCTAACCTAACTCATCTTGGTCTCCGAGAGTACCCGGCGGGGTTCGTGTCGTTGTTGGGCTGAACGGGTGAAACGCGAGAGGATGGGGGGATGCACATGAAGCGCGCGGCCGAGGCGGCCCGGTGAGCAGGTACGACGTCACCGACGAACAGTGGGAGGGGCTCGCGCAGGTGGTACCCCTGCGCAGTCGCAACGAATGGCCCTCCCGGGTGGACCACCGCACGATTCCCAAGTCGCCCGGCGCGGCGGCGGCTGAGCAGCGGCGCTTCGTGGTGATCAGAGTCCAGATCTTCGCGGACGCGCGGGAGGTGGCCGAGTACCTGATCGCGCAGATCCCGGTACTGCTGGACCTCACCGGCGCGGACAGCGAAGTCGCCAAGCGCATCCTCGACTTCAGCAGCGGGGTGGTCTTCGGGCTGGGCAGCGGGATGCACCGGGTGGACCGGAACGTCTTCCTGCTGGCCCCCGTGGGGACCGAGGTCGAGGGGATCGCGGCCGCGGCCGTCCCCCGATCGTAGGAAGGTCCGTACGAAGGAACGGTTCGCCGGGGCTGCGGGGGGCCCGGCGGCCCGTACCGTCCGGCGCATGGACGCCACCGCCGTCGCGTTAGGCGACGCCACCCGCACCCGTACCGATCCCGCTGTGGCCGGGGCGGCCGACGAGCCCGCAGCCGCGGAAGCGCCCGGCCCTCCGGCGGCCCCGGCCTCCGCCTCCGCCCCGGCTCCGGCTTCCGCTCCGGCTCCGGCCTCCGCTCCGGCCTCCGTCGGGGCGGCCGGCGAGCCCGTCGTGCCCGCCCAGGCGGCCCCCCGCGGCGCCGTCCGGTCCGCCGAGCCGGCCCAGCGGCACGCGCGGCCCGTGATCACCGAGTTGCGGCTGTCCGCCTTCGGGCGGCACCGGTCGGCGGCCTTCCCGCTCGGGCCCGTCACCCTCTTCGCCGGGCCGAGCGGCAGCGGCAAGTCCCAGGCCCTGGCCGCCTACGGGGCATTGGCCGCACTGGGCGCCGGCGCCACCCTCGACGAGGCCTTCCCCGACGCGGGCACCCGCATCCCCGACCGGGCGCTCCCCGACGCCCAGCGGCGACGCGGCTTCCGGCTCGGCTGCACGGTCGACGGCCCCGCCGGACCGGTCCGGCTCGACCTCGCCGTCCAGGCCGAGCCCACCCTGCGGATCGTCGGCGAACGGCTCTCGCAGAACGGGCAGATCCTCTTCGCCACCGCCCTGCGCGACCCCGGCCGGCGCTCGGTGCAGGCCGCCTGGCTGACCGGCGGCGCCGTCGGCGTCACCCGGGCCCCGCTGCCCGACGACCGGCTCGGCACCGCGCTGCTCCCGTTGCGGGTCGCAGGGTCCACGGCCGGCCAGCGGCAGGTGCTGGCCGCCGCCGAGCAGGTGGTCGTGGCCCTGCGCTCGGTGTTCGCCTGCGACCCCCGGCCGGACCGGATGCGCGCGCCCGTCCCGCGGGGCGAGGGCCGGCTGCTGGCCGACTGCGCCAACCTGGCGGACGTACTGCGCCGGACCCGCCACGAGTGCGGAACGCGCCACACCCTGCTGGCCGAGGCCGCCCGCACCGGCTGCGCGGGGCCCGTCGCCGGGCTGGACGTACGCGAGCCGGAGGGCGGGCACGTCAGCGCGGTCCTCGACCGCGGACCCGGCCGGCCCGCCACGGACCTGGCCCGACTCGGCTCCGGCGAACTCCGCTTCCTCGCGCTCGCACTGGTCCTGCTCACCGGGCCGGGAGTGCTGGACATGGATCCCGCCGCCGAACTGCTGTCCGCCCGGCAGGCGCTGACCGTCCTCGCCGACGGCTTCGACCACGGCCTGGACGGGAGTCAGAGCGCCGAACTGCTGCGGCTGGCGCTGCTGTCCTGCGGCCGCGGGCACGTCCGGCTGGTGGCGGCCGTGGGGGAGGGGACCGCGGCCGCCGCCCGCCGCCTGCCGGGCGTGTCGGTGGTAGACCTGTCGGTTTGACTTCCTCCCCCTCTACGGCTCGCGCCGCGGGGTTTCCTGTTTCGTCGCCGGCTGCCCGCCCGGAGTGCTCCGTTGAGGCCTTACACCAGCTCCACGGGCTGTCACTGCCAGTCCGGCAGCCGGCAGCTTCTTCGCTGCCTTCACGTCCCGGTCGTGGGCCGTCCCGCAGGCGCAGGTCCACTCCCGGACGTTGAGCGGCATCTTGTCCTGGAGGGTGCCACTTTTCGCCCGAGGGGCGAAAAGACCGCTCCCTATCCTGCTCCGCAGGGGCTTCGTTTCCTCCCCCGCCTGAAGGCGGGGGTATCCACGAAAGGACTCAGATGAACGAGACGGAGACGCAGGGGCCGGGGGCCCGGCAGCCCGGGGGGCGGCCCGAGGAGCGGCTGGCACTGTTGCAGCGCAGGCTCGCCAGTTTCGCGGCGGCGCGCGGCTGGGAGCCGTACCACACGCCCAAGAACCTCGCGGTGGCGCTGAGTGTGGAGGCGGCCGAGCTGGTCGAGATCTTCCAGTGGCTGACGCCGGAACAGTCGGCGAAGGTCATGGAGAAGCCGGAGTCCGCCCACCGCGTGGCCGATGAGGTGGCCGACGTACTCGCGTATCTGCTGCAGTTCTGTGAGGTTCTCGGGGTCGATGTGCTGGATGCGCTCGCCGCGAAGATCGAGAGGAATGAACTCCGCTTCCCCGTAACGGATGGCCCGACCCCGAATCGTCACTCTTCGGAGTGATGGACTCCTCCACAATCACGTTTCTGTCCACATTTTCCGAATACCCCTGGCTTTACTGGCCTGTTGCCCTCACTCTGGGTAGTGGTGAGGATGGCGGGATGTCGTGCGGACGGGGGACGGCATATGGATGCGGTACGACTCATCGCGGTCGGCCGGCACACGCTGGCGCAGAGCGGGACCGCGTGGGACATAGTGGGCGAGGCCTGGCAGGCCCAGGCACTCGCGCAGGGAATCGGGAGCTGGCTGGCGGTCACCGGGCCGCGGGAGCTGAGATCGGAGGCACAGGGACTGGGGGAAGCAGGAGGCAGAGGATGCGGGATCGTGGACCGGGCCGCCCTGCGCGGCGAGGGCAGCGCGCCCCACTATCCGCCGCGGGCCGCACAGCTGGGCGGCGTGTCGGACATCCGGCAGGCACTGCTCGGACTCCAGGCGCTGCTGGGCGAGGTGGGGATAGCCCTGGTCGGGGTGGCCTGCGCCACGGACGACGAGGCCCTGTACTGGCAGTGCATAGAGTCGATCGACGCGGCTGACGAATCGAGCGACCGCGTCCGGGCGATCCTGCGCCGCATGGTGGTGCGTGAGCGGGGGTCGGCCTCGGGCGTGGCCTGAGCCGGGCACGACCCGCAGGGACGGCACGGGTCTGACGGGCGGTACGGCGCCGAGGGCACGGGCCCGGCGGGCGGTGCGGCCGGCGGCACGGGCAGGGTCCCGCCGTGCGCGACGGGACCCGCACGGTCAGGAGGACCGGTGGGCCCCGTGGGACCGGTGGGACGGGTGCTCGCTGTCGGCGGTGCGGTCCGCGGAGGACTGAAGATCGGCGTCGAGCTGCGACAGGTCGGCGTTCAGCGCCGCCATCAGCTCCTCCATCTGCTGCAGCAGGCCCTTCTGCGCGCCGTCCGTCCGGGCGGGCGCGACGGACTCCGGCGCTGCCTCGTGCGCTGCCTGTCCGGTCCAGCCGGTCTGTCGGGGGGTCTCCGGCACGGCCTCGTGGGACATGGCGGCCTCCTCGGCCCTGGCCCTTCCGTAGGGGGAAGGGGGCGGTGGACGCACCGGCGGGAAGCCGCCGGCACGCGGGCCGGGCGGTCCGGCTCCGACCGGGCAAACGATCCCCGTCCGGGCCGGTCACTGGCGGCGCGTGGCCCCGACACGTCAGGTTGACGAAGATTCACCCTGGCGGGGCGCGACGGGCAGGATGGGGCCATGGATCTTCGCATTTTCACCGAGCCCCAGCAGGGTGCGAGCTACGACACCCTCCTGAACGTCGCCAAGGCCACCGAGGACCTCGGCTTCGATGCGTTCTTCCGCTCCGACCACTATCTGCGCATGGGCACCGCCGACGGCCTGCCCGGCCCGACCGACGCCTGGATCACCCTCGCCGGCCTGGCCCGCGAGACCAGCCGGATCCGCCTCGGCACCCTCATGACGGCCGGCACCTTCCGGCTGCCCGGCGTCCTCGCCATCCAGGTGGCGCAGGTCGACCAGATGTCCGGCGGCCGCATCGAACTGGGCCTGGGCGCCGGCTGGTTCGAGGACGAGCACAAGGCCTACGGGATCCCCTTCCCGCCGGACCGGATGTCCCGGCTGGAGGAGCAGCTGGCCATCGTCACCGGCCTGTGGGCCACCGCGCCCGGAGCCACCTTCGACTACACCGGGCAGCACTACCGGGTGGAGAAGTCCCCCGCGCTCCCCAAGCCCGCCCAGGCCAAGGTCCCCGTCCTCGTCGGCGGCCACGGCGCACAGCGCACACCGCGGCTCGCCGCACGGTACGCGGACGAGTTCAACATGCCCTTCGCGTCGATCGCGGACAGCGAGCGGCAGTTCGCCAGGGTCCGGGAGGCCGCCGAACAGGCCGGCCGGGGCCCGAACGACCTCGTCTACTCCAACGCCCTCGTGGTGTGCGTCGGCAAGGACGACGCCGAGGTCGCCCGCCGCGCCGCGGCCATCGGCCGGGACGTCGACGAGCTCAAGGCCAACGGCCTGGCCGGATCCCCGGCCGAGGTCGTGGAGAAGATCGGCGCCTACGGCGCCGTCGGCTCCTCCCGCGTCTACCTCCAGCTCCTCGACCTCGACGACCTCGACCACCTGGAGCTCATCTCCGCCCAGGTGCTCTCGCAGCTCAGCTAGGGCGTGCTGCGAAAGTGGCGTCGTCCGCCCGCAGGGCGGGGGCTCGCGGTGTCTGGTGCGGTGCCTCGCAAGGCGGAGGGTCGTCCGCGTACCCGTCGTACGCGGGCGACCCCGACAACGCCGCGAGGTGCCGTGCCAGGCGCCGCGAGCCAGACGGGACCTTCGCAACACGCCCCAGTGCTGCGACCGTAAAGGTTCACCGGGTCACGGCGCCCGGTACGGCACCTCGCGGCGTTGTCGGACCACGCACGTACGTCCGGTACGAGCCGTGGCCCTCCGCCTTGCGATGCACCGCACCGAACACCGCGCCCCGGCAAACCTTTCCTGCCACCGCACCAGCGCCGCCCCCGGGAGCACCGATGCCACGCGCGACCACCCCACTCGCCGAAGCCCTGGCCCACCGGAGCGTCGTCCTGGACGGCGGGCTCAGCAACCAGCTCGCCGCCCAGGGCTGCGACCTCACCGGAGGCCTCTGGACCGCCCGCGTCCTCGACGAGCGGCCGGACCAGGTCGAGGCCGCCCACACGGCGTACGCGCGGGCCGGCGCCCAGGTGCTGATCACCGCCTCCTACCAGGTCGGCTACGAGGCCTTCACCGCCCGCGGCCGCGACCGCGACGCGACCACCGCCCTGCTGCACCGCAGCGTCGCGCTCGCCGCCCGGGCGGCCGGGGCAGCCGACCACGACGTGTGGGTCGCCGCCTCGGTCGGCCCGTACGGGGCGGTGCTCGCGGACGGCTCCGAGTACCACGGCCGGTACGGGCTGACCGTGCGCGAACTCGCCGCCTTCCACCGCCCCCGCATCGAGGCCCTGCTCGCCGCCGGCCCCGACGTCCTGGCCGTGGAAACCCTCCCCGACCCGGACGAGGCCGAGGCCGTCCTCACCGTCCTCGCGGAGACCGACGCCCCGGCCTGGCTCAGCTACACCGTGGCCGACGGCCGCACCCGGTCGGGACACCCACTCCCCGAAGCCTTCGCGCTCGCCGCCCGCGCCCCGCAGGTCATCGCGCTCGGCGTCAACTGCTGCGACCCCGCCGAAGTCCTGCCGGCCCTCGAAGCGGCGGCCGCCGTCACCGCCAAACCCCTGCTGGCCTACCCCAACGACGGCTCCGTCTGGGAGGCCACCACCGGCACCTGGCGGTCCCCCGAAGCCACACCCCCGTGGCCCACGGCCTCCTGGCGCCGCACCGGAGCCCGCCTCCTCGGCGGCTGCTGCCGCATCGGCCCCGACCACATCGCACACCTGGCCCGCGACCTGACCGGCCCCGGCTGAGCCGCCTCCTCGGCCATGGCCGACACCGCGGGGAAATCCGTTGGCCCGAGCGTGATCCGACAGTCATGCTGAACCGCATGTTCCTTACGATCACCACCACCGGGACCGCCGAGAACCCGGCGACTGACCTGGGCTTTCTCCTGCACAAGCACCCGGACCGGGTACGCGTGGAGAGCCAGTCCCACGGCACCGCCCACGTGTTCTACCCCGAGGCCACAGCCGAGCGGTGCACGGCGGCCCTGCTGCTGGAGGTCGACCCGATCGCGCTCGTACGCCGGGGCAGGAGCAAGGGCAAGGGCCGCGGCGGAGCACCCGACGCCGCGCTCGCGCAGTACGTCAACGACCGGCCGTACGCCGCGTCCTCACTGCTCGCCGTCGCCCTCAGCGGGGTGTTCCGCACCGCCCTGAAGGGGACTTGCGTCCTGCGCCCCGAACTCCCCGGCCGGACGCGCCCGCTGCGGATCGAGATCCCCGTGCTCCCCGCACGCGGCGGCGCCGCCATGGTGCACCGGCTGTTCGACCCGCTCGGCTGGGACACCGTCCAGGCCGAGGCCGTACCGCTCGACGAGCAGTTCCCCGAGTGGGGGGACTCCCGCTACGTACACCTCGTACTGGAGGGCGAGCTGCGCCTCGCCGACGCCCTGCGCCAGCTCTACGTGCTCCTGCCGGTCCTCGACGACGCCAAGCACTACTGGATCGCCCCCGACGAGGTCGACAAGCTGCTGCGCGCCGGAGACGGCTGGCTCGCCGCGCACCCCGAGCACGCGCTCATCAGCTCCCGCTACCTGGCCCGCCACAAGCGGCTGACCCAGGAAGCCGTCGACCGGCTGGAGCTGGTGCGGCTCGCCGAGTCCGACGGCAGCGAGGTCGAGGAGATCGACAACGCCGTCGACGAGACCAGCGACACCGAGGAGCGGCCCGTACCGCTCGCGGTGCAGCGGCGCGACGCCATCCTCGCCGCGCTGCGCGCCGCCGGCGCCCAGCGGGTGCTCGATCTCGGCTGCGGGCAGGGCCAGTTGGTGCAGGCGCTGCTCGGGGACCCCGCGTACACCGAGATCGTCGGCATGGACGTGTCCGTGCGCGCCCTGACCGTCGCCGCCCGGCGGCTGCGGCTGGAGCGGATGGGCGAGCGGCAGCGCTCGCGCGTCACGCTGTTCCAGGGCTCGCTCGCCTACACCGACAAGCGGCTGGCCGGCTACGACGCGGCCGTGCTCAGCGAGGTCGTCGAGCACCTGGACCTGGAGCGGCTGCCCGCCCTGGAGTACGCGGTGTTCGGCTCGGCCCGTCCCCGCACGGTCCTCGTCACCACGCCGAACGTCGAGTACAACGTCCGCTGGGAAAGCCTCCCGGCCGGGCACGTCCGGCACGGCGACCACCGCTTCGAGTGGACCCGCGAGGAGTTCCGGGCCTGGGCCGGCCAGGTCGCCGCCCGCTTCGGCTACACGGTCGCGTACGTCCCCGTCGGCGACGACGACCCCGAGGTCGGGCCGCCGACCCAGATGGCCGTCTTCACCCAGGTCACCGGTGCCGCCACCGAGACGGCCAGCGCCACCCCCACCACCGAGACGACCACCACCACCGAGACCACCACCACCGACTCCCCGAAGGAGGGCGAGGCAGCATGACCACCGAGAGGAAGCGCACCCTTCCCGTCACCGACCTGTCCCTCGTCGTCCTGATCGGGGCCACCGGCTCGGGCAAGTCCACCTTCGCCCGCAAGCACTTCAAGCCCACCGAGGTCATCTCCTCCGACTACTGCCGGGGCCTGGTCCGCGACGACGAGAACGACCAGAGCGCCAGCCGGGACGCCTTCGACGTCCTGCACTACATCGCCGGCAAGCGCCTCGCCGCCGGCCGCCTGACCGTCGTCGACGCCACCAGCGTCCAGGCCGACGCCCGCCGACAGCTCATCGCGCTCGCCCGCGAGCACGACGTCCTGCCCATCGCCATCGTCCTGGACATGCCCGAGCAGGTCTGCGCCGAACGCAACGCGGCCCGCCCCGACCGGGCCGGCCTGCCCCGCGCGGTCATCCAGCGGCACCGCCGCGAACTGCGGCGCTCCCTGCGCGGCCTGGAGCGCGAGGGCTTCCGCAAGGTGCACGTCCTGCGCTCCGTGGAGGAGACCGAGACCGCCGAGGTCGTCCTGGAGAAGCGCTTCAACGACCTCACCCACCTCACCGGCCCCTTCGACATCGTCGGTGACATCCACGGCTGCTCCTCCGAGCTGGAGACCCTGCTCGCCAAGCTCGGCTACGAGGACGGCGTCCACCCCGAGGGCCGCACCGCGGTCTTCGTCGGCGACCTCGTCGACCGCGGACCCGACAGCCCGGGCGTCCTGCGCCGCGTGATGGGCATGGTCAAGTCCGGCAACGCCCTGTGCGTGCCCGGGAACCACGAGAACAAGCTCGGCCGTTACCTCAAGGGATCCGAGGTCCGGCAGACACACGGACTCGCCGAGACGATCGAGCAGCTCTCCCACGAGCCGCCGGAGTTCGTCGAGGAGGTCCGGGAGTTCATCCGCGGCCTCGTCAGCCACTACGTCCTCGACGGCGGCAAGCTGGTGGTCTGCCACGCCGGGCTGCCCGAGAAGTACCACGGCCGGACCTCCGGCCGGGTCCGCTCGCACGCCCTGTACGGGGAGACCACCGGCGAGACGGACGAGTTCGGCCTGCCCGTGCGCTACCCGTGGGCCGAGGACTACCGCGGCAAGGCCGTCGTCGTCTACGGCCACACCCCCGTCCCGGCACCGCCTGGATCAACAACACCATCTGCCTCGACACCGGCGCCGTCTTCGGCGGCCGGATGACCGCCCTGCGCTGGCCCGAGCGCGAACTGGTCGACGTACCGGCCGAGAAGGTCTGGTACGAGCCGGTCAAGCCGCTCGTCACCGAGGTGCCGGGCGGACACGACGGCCGGCCGCTGGACCTGTCGGACGTGCACGGCCGCCGGGTCGTCGAAACCCGCCACCTGGGCAACGTCGGCGTCCGCGAGGAGAACGCGGCCGCCGCGCTGGAGGTCATGAGCCGCTTCGCCGTCGACCCGCGGCTGGTCCCGTACCTGCCGCCGACCATGGCGCCCACCGCCACCTCCCGCGAGGACGGCTACCTGGAGCACCCGGCCGAGGCCTTCGCCCAGTACCGCCAGGACGGCGTCGACCGGGTGGTGTGCGAGGAGAAGCACATGGGCTCCCGCGCCACCGTCCTGCTCTGCCGGGACGCCGGCGCCGCCCGGGAGCGGTTCGGCGTCGACGGTCCGACCGGTTCCGTCCACACGCGCACCGGACGGCCCTTCTTCCACGACCCCGAGGTCACCGAGGAGGTACTGGCACGGCTGCGCGCGGCCGTCACCCGGGCCGGACTGTGGGAGGAACTGGCCACCGACTGGCTGCTGTTCGACGGGGAACTCCTGCCCTGGTCGCTGAAGTCGGGTGGTCTGCTGCGCAGCCAGTACGCCGCCGTGGGCGCCGCCTCGCGCGCCGTGTTCCCCGGCGCCCTCGCAGCCCTGGAGGCGGCGGCCGCCCGCGGCGCCGACACCGGCGCCCTGCTGGAGCGCCAGCGCGGCCGGGCCGCCGACGCGGCGGCCTTCACGGAGGCCTACCGCCGCTACTGCTGGACCACCGACGGGCTGGACGGCGTACGGTTCGCGCCGTTCCAGCTGCTGGCGGCGGCCGGACGGTCGCTGGCCGCCGTACCCCACGACCGGCAACTGGCCTGGCTGGACCGGCTGGTCGCGGCCGACGACCCGGCCACCACCCCCGGCGGCACCGGCCTGCTGCGCGGCACCGGCCGGATCCTGGTCGACACCGGTGACGAGGACTCCGTACGGGCCGGCACCGACTGGTGGCTGGAGATGACGGCCGCCGGCGGTGAGGGCATGGTCGTCAAGCCGCTCCAGGCCTACGCCCGGGACGGCAGGGACCGGCTGGTCCAGCCGGGGATCAAGGTGCGCGGACGGGAGTACCTGAGGATCATCTACGGCCCGGAGTACACGCGTCCGGACCAGCTGGAGCGGCTGCGGGAGCGGTTCCTCGGGCACAAGCGCTCGCTCGCCCTGCGGGAGTACGCGCTCGGGCTGGAGGCGCTGGACCGGCTGGCGGCCGGGGAGCCGCTGTGGCGGGTCCACGAGCCGGTCTTCGCGGTGCTGGCGCTGGAGTCCGAGCCGGTCGACCCGCGGCTGTGACGCGCGTCGCGGCGATGTCCGCTGCGTAAAGGCGGAGCCCCCGTACGGCCCGGAATTAGGTCGTATGGGGGAACTTTCGCCGGGAACGCCGGGGAAACCGCCGACGGGATCGTTCATCCAGGGCAGCGGAACGACCGCCACCCCGGAAGGACGGAACACCACCTATGAAGATGACCGCGCGCGGAAGCATTGCGGCGCTCCTGACCTGTATGGCCGCGGCCGGTGTGGCCACCCCGGCCGTCGCCGACGGGGTGCCGGTGGGTGTCCCGCTCGAAGGTGTGGAGACCACGACGGGCCTGGACGTGCCGCGGGTCGCCACCGCGGTGCCGCTGCCGGTCGTCGGAGCGCCGGAGGCTCCCCGCATGCACACGGGGGAGATGCTTCCCACGCCGCTGCTGCCGGCCGTCCCGATCGCCACCGAGCTCGGCCGGACCCTGGTCACCTCGCCGCTGCCGAACCTGGCGGGCCACCCGGAGACGGACGGCGAGGGTTCGCTGGAGGCGCCCGCCACCACCGTCCGCACCCGCACCCCGGGCGCGGTCGTCGGTTCTCCGCTCACGATGCCGGACGGGTCCAACTTCGGGCTGCCGAACCTGACCACGCCCAAGCTGGGACTTCTCGCTCCGGAAGTCACGGGGGCGCCGGAGGCGCTTCTCGGTGTCGCCCTGCCCCGCTGAGCCGACGCCTCCTCAAAAGGCCGCCCGGTCTGCGAACGTGTACGGCATGGGATTCCATGTCGACTCCGAGACCGGGCGGCTTCGCCGCGTCATCCTCCACCGGCCCGACCTGGAGCTGAAGCGGCTCACACCCGGCAACAAGGACGCACTCCTCTTCGACGACGTGCTGTGGGTGCGCAGGGCCCGCCAGGAGCACGACGGCTTCGCGGACGTGCTGCGGGACCGGGGCGTGGACGTCCACCTCTTCGGTGACCTGCTGCGCGAGGTCCTGGACGTCCCGGAAGCCAGGCGCCTCGTACTGGACCGGGTGTTCGACGAGAAGGAGTACGGGCCGCTCGCCACCGACCACCTGCGGTCTGCCTTCGACGGCCTGGCCTCGGCGGACCTTGCGGAGGCGCTGGTCGGCGGGATGACCAAGCGGGAGTTCCTGGAACGGCACGCCGAGCCGGTGTCCGTGCGCTTCCACGCCCTGGACACGGACGACTTCCTGCTGGGGCCGCTGCCCAACCACCTGTTCACCCGCGACACCTCCGCCTGGATCTACGACGGGGTGTCCATCAACGCGATGCGCTGGCCCGCCCGGCAGCGCGAGACCGTCCACTTCGAGGCGATCTACCGCCACCACCCGCTCTTCACCGCCTCCGGCGCCTTCCACTACTGGTCGCAGGGGCAGGCGGACTACCCCTCGACGATCGAGGGCGGGGACGTCCTCGTCATCGGCAACGGCGCGGTGCTCATCGGGATGAGCGAGCGGACCACGCCGCAGGCGGTGGAGATGCTGGCCCGGGGCCTGTTCGCCGCGGGTTCGGCGACGTCCATCGTGGCCCTCGACATGCCCAAGCACCGGGCCTTCATGCACCTGGACACGGTGATGACGATGGTCGACGGAGATACGTTCACCCAGTACGCGGGGCTCGGCATGCTCCCGTCCTACACGATCGAGCCGGGCGACGGGGGCAACGAGCTGAAGGTGACCGACCACCCGGCGGAGCACATGCACCGGGCCATCGCCGCCGCGCTCTCGCTCGACTCGATCCGGGTGCTGACCGCGACCCAGGACGTGCACTCGGCCCAGCGGGAGCAGTGGGACGACGGGTGCAACGTGCTCGCCGTCGAGCCGGGCGTGGTGGTCGCGTACGAGCGGAACGTGACCACCAACACGCACCTGCGCAAGCAGGGCATCGAGGTGATCGAGATTCCGGGCAGCGAGCTGGGGCGCGGACGGGGCGGGCCGCGCTGCATGAGCTGCCCGGTACAGCGGGACCCCGTCTGAGCAGGCACGTACGAGAAGCGGACGGGGGAAGGAAGGGGGGAAGGTCACACGCGTAGGAGGCCCGCTGGCCTGTATATGAATACAAGGTGTCGTATAGACTTCCAGCATCCCCTGTCACCGTGACGCTGGAGCGACCCCATGGCCCCCGACCTCAAAGGCCGCAGTTTTCTCAAGGAGCTCGACTTCTCGGCCGCCGAGTTCCGCGGCCTGGTCGAGCTCGCCGCCGACCTCAAGGCGGCCAAGAGGGCCGGGGCCGAGCAGCAGCACCTCAGGGGCCGCAACATCGCGCTGATCTTCGAGAAGACCTCCACGCGCACCCGCTGCGCCTTCGAGGTCGCCGCCGCGGACCAGGGCGCCCACACCGTCTACCTGGACCCGGCCGGCTCCCAGATGGGGCACAAGGAGTCGGTCCGGGACACCGCCCGGGTGCTGGGCCGGATGTTCGACGGGATCGAGTACCGGGGCGACAGCCAGGAGTCCGTCGAGGCGCTCGCCGCACACTCCGGCGTCCCCGTCTTCAACGGCCTGACCGACGACTGGCACCCCACCCAGATGCTGGCCGACGTCCTCACCATGACCGAGCACAGCACGAAGCCGCTGCACCGGATCTCCTTCGCGTACCTCGGCGACGCCCGCTTCAACATGGGCAACTCCTACCTCGTGACCGGCGCGCTGCTGGGCATGGACGTACGGATCGTCGCGCCCCGCAGCTACTGGCCCGCCGAGCACGTGGTGGCCGAGGCGCGCCGGCTCGCGGCGGACAGCGGCGCGAGGATCACCCTGACCGAGGACGTCGCCGAGGGAGTGGCCCAGGCCGACTTCGTGGTGACCGACGTGTGGGTGTCCATGGGGGAGCCCAAGGAGGTCTGGGACGAGCGGATCGCGGCCCTGGCGCCCTACGCCGTCACCATGGACGTGCTGCGCGCCACGGGGAACCCGGACGTGAAGTTCATGCACTGCCTGCCGGCCTTCCACGACCTGGGCACCAAGGTGGCCCGGGAGATCCACGAGCGGCACGGGCTCGACTCGCTGGAGGTGACGGACGAGGTGTTCGAGTCGGAGCACTCCGTCGTCTTCGACGAGGCCGAGAACCGGCTGCACACCATCAAGGCCGTACTCGTCGCCACTCTCGGCCGCCCCGGCCCGGGCGACGCGTAGCCGCGCCGTAAGGGGGCCCCGGCCGGCGGTGCGGGCCGAGGCCGGGCCCATCCCCCGTCTGTCGCGTTTCTCTGACGGTAGTCACGATCCGGTGATAGCGTGGGTCGGGTGAGCCCCTTCACCGGTTCCACACCAGCGACCGAACGGTGGCACCACCTCCGCCTCACCCGGCAGGACGGCGTCGCCACCGTCACCTTCGACCGCCCCGAGAAGATCAACGCACTCACCTTCGGCGCCTACGCCGACCTGCGCGATCTGCTCGCCGAACTGTCCCGCGAACGCTCCGTGCGCGCCCTCGTACTGGGCGGCGAGGGCCGCGGCTTCTGCTCCGGCGGAGACGTCGACGAGATCATCGGCGCCACCCTCGCCATGGACACCGCCCAGCTCCTCGACTTCAACCGGATGACCGGCCAGGTCGTCCGCGCGATCCGCGAATGCCCCTTCCCGGTGATCGCCGCCGTGCACGGCGTGGCCGCCGGCGCCGGCGCCGTCCTCGCGCTCGCCGCCGACTTCCGGATCGCCGACCCCACCGCCCGCTTCGCCTTCCTCTTCACCCGCGTCGGCCTCTCCGGCGGCGACATGGGCGCCGCCTACCTGCTGCCCCGCGTCGTCGGCCTCGGCCACGCCACCCGCCTGCTGATGCTCGGCGAGCCCGTCCACGCGGCCGAGGCCGAGCGGATCGGCCTGCTCAGCGAACTCACCGACGAGGGCAAGGCCCACGTACGGGCCGCCGAACTCGCCGCCCGCCTGGCCGCCGGCCCCTCCCTCGCCCACGCACAGACCAAGGCCCTGCTCACCGCCGAGCTCGACATGCCGCTCGCCGCCTCCGTCGAGCTCGACGCGGCCACCCAGGCCCTGCTCATGAACGGCCAGGACTACGCGGAGTTCCACGCGGCCTTCACCGGGAAACGGCCGCCGGAGTGGAAGGGCAGGTAACGCCATGCCGCACGGCAGCGCGTTGCGGGTCGCCGTCGTCGGCGGCGGACCCGGAGGACTGTACGCCGCCGCGCTGCTGGCCCGCCGCGGCCACACCGTGGAGGTCTGGGAACGCAACGCCCCCGACGACACCTTCGGCTTCGGCGTGGTCCTCTCCGACGAGACCCTCGGCGGGATCGAACGCGCCGACAGCGTCGTCCACGCCGCCCTGAGCCGGGAGTTCGTCCGCTGGGACGACGTCGACGTCGTCCACCGCGGACGCCTGCTGACCTCCGGCGGCCACGGCTTCGCCGCCATCGGCCGGCGCCGGCTGCTGGAGATCCTGCACGAGCGCTGCGCCGGACTCGGCGTCCGGCTCCGCTTCCGCACCGAAGCCCCGGACCTCACCGGGCTGCGCGCCTCCCACGACCTGGTCGTCGCCGCCGACGGCGTGCACAGCGCCATCCGCGACGCGGACGCCGCCCACTACCGGCCCACGCTGACCCCCGGCCGCTGCCGCTACATCTGGCTCGCCGCCGACTTCGCCCTCGAAGCCTTCCGCTTCGAGATCGCGGAGACCGAGCACGGGGTCATGCAGCTGCACGCCTACCCGTACGCCGCGGACGCCTCCACCGTCATCGTCGAGATGCGCGAAGAGGTCTGGCGGGCGGCGGGACTCGACCTCTGCGACGAGGAGGAGTCCGCGGCCCGCTGCGCCAAGACCTTCGGCGAGGCCCTGCGCGGCCGCCCGCTGCACGGCAACCGCTCCGCCTGGACGCGCTTCCACACCGTCGTCAACGAGCACTGGTCCCACGGCAACGTGGCGCTCGTCGGCGACGCCGCGCACACCGCCCACTTCTCCATCGGCTCCGGTACCAAACTCGCCGTCGAGGACGTCCTCGCCCTCGCCGAAGCCGTCGACGCGGCCGACGGGGACGTACCCGCCGCCCTCGCCGCGTACGAGGCGGCCCGCCGCCCGGCCGTCGCCAGCACCCAGCGGGCCGCCGCCGCCAGCAGCCGCTGGTTCGAGGAGATCGCCGGATACGTCGACCAGCCCGCCCGGCAGTTCGCCTTCAACCTCCTCACCCGCAGCCGCCGCGTCACCCACGACAACCTGCGGCTGCGCGACGAGCGCTTCACCCGCGCCGTCGAACGCGACTTCGGCTGCCCCGACGACGCCACCCCGCCCATGTTCACCCCGCTCACCCTGCGCGGCCTGACCCTGCGCAACCGGGTCGTCGTCTCCCCGATGGACATGTACTCGGCCGAGGAGGGCGTACCCGGCGACTTCCACCTCGTCCACCTCGGCGCGCGGGCCCTCGGCGGCGCCGGCCTGGTCATGACCGAGATGGTCTGCGTCAGCGAGGACGGCCGCATCACCCCCGGCTGCGCGGGCCTGTACACCCCGGAACAGGCCGCCGCCTGGCAGCGGATCACCGACTTCGTCCACACCTCGGCACCCGGCACCGCCCTCGGCGTCCAGCTCGGCCACGCCGGCCGCAAGGGCTCCACCAAGGTGATGTGGGAGGGCATGGACGACCCCCTCCCGGACGGCAACTGGCCGCTGGTCGCCGCCTCGGCCCTGCCCTACCGGCCCGGCGTCTCCGCGCTCCCGCGCGCCCTGGAACCGGCCGACCTGGACGCACTGCGCTCCGACTTCGCGGCGGCCGCCGTCCGCGCCGCGGACTGCGGCTTCGACCTCCTCGAACTGCACTGCGCCCACGGCTACCTGCTCTCCGGCTTCCTCTCACCGCTGACCAACCACCGCACCGACGCCTACGGCGGCCCGCTGCGGAACCGGCTGCGCTTCCCGCTGGAGGTCTTCGACGCCGTCCGCGCCGTCTGGCCCGAGGACCGGCCCATGACCGTACGCCTGTCGGCCACCGACTGGGCCCCGGGCGGCACCTCGCCCGAGGAGGCCGTGGAGATCGCCGCCGCGTTCGCCGCCCACGGCGCGGACGCCATCGACGTCTCCACCGGCCAGGTCGTCGCGGACGAGGCCCCCGAATACGGGCGCTCGTACCAGACCCCGTACGCCGACCGGATCCGCAACACCCTCGGCGTCCCCGTCATCGCCGTCGGAGCCATCTCCTCCTGGGACGACGTCAACTCCCTGCTGCTGGCCGGCCGCGCCGACCTGTGCGCCCTCGGCCGCCCCCACCTCCACGACCCCCACTGGACCCTGCACGCGGCCGCCGACCAGTCCTACGAAGGCCCGGCCGCCCCCTGGCCCAAGCCCTACCGCGCAGGCAGCCGCAAACCCCCGACGGGCCGCGGCTGACGCCGCGCGCCACCGCCCGGGAGGCTCCTCTCAGGCACCCCGCAGGGGGCCGGCGCCTACAGGGCCACGAACTCCGCACCCAGGTCCCGCAGGCGGGCGTGGAGTTCCGCGAACACGGCCGCCGCCCGGTCGCCCGGCCAGTCCGCCGGGAGCAGTTCGCGCGGCAGGCCCGGGTCGGCGTACGGCAGGCGGCGCCAGCTGTCCAGCGCCAGGAGGTAGCCGCGGTAGGCCTCCTCCGGCGTCGGCCGGGGGCCCGACTGGAGAGCGCGCAGGGCGGGTTCGTGCAGGTCGAGGAACTCCTCGTGCTGCTTGGCCAGCGAGGTCAGGTCCCACCAGCGGGCCACCGCCTCGGCGGACGGCGCGAAGCCCAGATGGGTCCCGCGGAACAGCTCCACATACGGCGTCAGGCGCAGCCGCTCCAGCGTGTGCGCGGTCTCCTCCGCCAGCCGGGACGGCGCGATCCACACACCCGGCGCCACCGCCCCGAAGCCGAGCCCGGCCAGCCGGGACCGCAGCAGGTGCCGCTTGCTCCGCTCCTGCTCGGGCACGGAGAACACCGCCACCAGCCATTCGTCCGACGCCCGCGGGCCGCCGTAGATCCGGCGGTCGCCGTCGTCCAGCAGCCGGCGCGCCTCGCCGGACAGCTCGTACGCCGCCGCGCCGTCCGCGGCGCGCGCGGGCAGCAGGAAGCCGCGCCGCTTCAGCCGGGACACCGACGAGCGGACCGACGGGGCGTCCACGCCGGCCGCGCCCAGCAGGCGGACCAGCGCGGACACCGGGACCGGGCCCTCGTAGGACCGCCCGTAGGCGCCGTAGAACGTGACGATCAGGGATCGCGGAGTGTGCTGCTCGACCACGGTTTCACTCTAGGGCGTCGCGCCGGTCGGACCGGACTCCTTGATCGCGCAGCCGAAAGCGCTGGAGCTTGCCCGTGGCGGTGCGGGGGAGCGCCGGCAGGAAGACGAAGGAGCGCGGGCACTTGTGCGGGGCCAGCTCGGCCCGCATGAACGTGCGCAGGGCGTCCTCCGTGAGCACCACGCCGTCACGGACGACGGTGTACGCCACGACGACCTGCCCGCGTCGCTCGTCCGGGCGGCCCACGACCGCGGCCTCCACCACGTCCGGGTGGCGCAGCAGGGCCTCCTCCACCTCCGGGCCCGCGATGTTGTAGCCGGCCGAGACGATCATGTCGTCCGCGCGGGCGACGTAGCGGAAGTAGCCCTCGGTGTCGCGCACGTAGGTGTCGCCGGTCAGGTTCCAGCCGTTCTGTACGTACTCGGCCTGCCGGGGATCGGCCAGATAGCGGCAGCCCACCGGGCCGCGCACGGCCAGCAGTCCCGGCTCGCCGTCCGGGACGGGCCGTCCGGCCCGGTCCACGACGCGGGCCTGCCAGCCGGGCACCACCCGGCCGGTGGCGCCGGGCCGGATGTCCCCGTCGGCGGCGGAGATGAAGATGTGCAGAAGCTCGGTCGCGCCGATGCCGTTGACGATGCGCAGGCCGGTGCGTTCGAACCAGGCCTGCCAGGTGGCGGCGGGCAGGTTCTCCCCGGCTGAGACGCAGCGGCGCAGCGCCGACAGGTCGTACATGCCCACGTCGTACGGGCCGAGGGCGTCCAGCATCGTCCGGTAGGCGGTGGGCGCGGTGAACAGCACCGTCACCCGGTGCTTCGCCAGCGCGGGCAGCAGCCGGCGCGGCACCGCGTCCTGCAGCAGCAGCGCGGACGCGCCGGCCCGCAGCGGGAAGACGACGAGCCCGCCGAGGCCGAAGGTGAAGCCGAGCGGGGGACTGCCCGCGAACACGTCGTCGGGGCGGGGCCGCAGCACGTGCCGGGAGAAGGTGTCGGCCACGGCGAGCAGGTCGCGGTGGAAGTGCATGCAGCCCTTCGGCCGCCCGGTGGTCCCCGAGGTGAAGGCGATCAGGGCGACGTCGTCGGCGGAGGTCGCCACGGCCGGGAAGGGCGCGTCGTGACGCTCGGCCCGTCTGAGCAGGTCGTCCTCGGCGCCGCCGCCGTAGGCGGTGATCCGCAGCCCGGGCACCTCCGCCTTCACCAGGTCGTCGAGCACGTCCGCGTGGCACAGGGCGTGCCGGACCTGCGCCATCGCGCACACCGTCGCCAGCTCCTGCGCGCGCTGCTGGGGCAGTACGGTGACGGCCACCGCACCGGCCTTCATGACCGCCAGCCAGCAGGCGGCCAGCCACGGGGAGGTGGGCCCGCGCAGCAGCACCCGGTTGCCGGGTACGACGCCGAGATCGGCGGTCAGGACGTGGGCGATGCGGTCCACACGGTCGCGGAGCCCGCCGTACGTCCACACCTCGCCGGCGCCGTCGCGGAAGGCCGGGCGGTCGGCGCCCTCCGGCCCGAACCGGGCGATGGTGGCGTCGAGCAGCTCGGCACCGCAGTTCAGCCGGTCCGGATAGGCCAGTTCGGGCAGATCGAAGAGCAGCTCCGGCCAGGCGTCCGCGGGTGGCAGATGGTCGCGGGCGAAGGTGTCGACGTGAGCGGAAGGCTTGAGGTCCAAGGCGGGTACGCCCCCTTGCAGCGGTCCGGAGTGGGTGGGGCCGGCCGTGCGGTCGTTTCTCCCGGCGACCGCCGGAAGGTACTCCTTGGAGCGTATCGTGACGGTGACGGCAGTCAACAGGACGCGATAGATGCGGGGATGTTCGGATGACCGGATTCGCGCTCGGGTTGGACCAGGAGGAGTGGTGCGGGCGGTTGCGCGCACTGTCGGAGCAGCGGCTGAGGCCGCTCGCGGAGAAGGGGGAGCCGGGCCGCGTCAACCGGCCGCTGCTGGCGGCGCTGGGTGAGCTCGGCCTGCTGGAGCGGGTGTTCGCGTCGGGCGCGCTGGAACTGTGCCTGCTGCGGGAGTCCCTTGCCTACGGTTGCACGGAGGCCGAGACCGCGCTCGCCCTGCAGGGCCTGGGGGCGTACCCGGTCCTGCGGGCCGGCACCGAGGCGCAGAAGGAGCGCTGGCTGCCCGGGGTGCGGGCCGGGCGGACCGTGGCCGCGTTCGCACTCAGCGAGCCGGGGGCGGGCTCGGACGCGGCGGCGCTGGCGCTGGCCGCGGACCCGGATCCGGCGGGCGGGTGGCGCCTCGCCGGCGAGAAGTGCTGGATCTCCAACGCACCCGAGGCGGATTTCTACACCGTGTTCGCCCGTACGGGTGAAGGGCCGGGCGCGAAGGGGGTGACGGCCTTCCTGGTCCCCGCGGACCGCGACGGCCTCAGCGGCGAGCCGCTGGACATGCTGTCCCCCCACCCCATCGGATCCCTCCGGTTCGACGGGGTCCCGGTCGGCCCCGAGGACCTGCTCGGCGAGCCGGGGCGGGGCTTCCGCGTCGCCATGGACACCCTGAACCTCTTCCGGCCCAGCGTCGGCGCGTTCGCGGTGGGCATGGCCCGGGCCGCACTGGACGCGACGCTCGCGCACACGGCCGGGCGGACCGCGTTCGGCGGAACCCTGAGCGACCTGCAGGCGGTGGCGCACCGGGTGGCCGAGATGGCCACCCGCACGGAAGCGGCCCGGCTGCTGGTGTACGCGGCGGCCGGGGCGTACGACCGGGGCGCGGCGGACGTGCCCGGGCGGGTGGCGATGGCGAAGCTGCTGGCCACGGAGACGGCCCAGTACGTGGTGGACCACGCCGTCCAACTGCACGGGGCGGTCGCCCTGCGCCGGGGGCACCTGCTGGAACACCTCTACCGGGAGGTGCGGGCGCCGCGGATCTACGAGGGGGCGAGCGAGGTGCAGCGCACGATCATCGCGAAGGAGCTCTACGGGGCGCTGGGGGCCGGGCGGTGAGCCTTGAGCGGATCAACCCGGCGGAACTGTCGCCCGCGACGGGCTTCTCGCACGCGGTCGTGGCCACGGGGTCGCGGCTGGTGTTCCTGGCCGGCCAGACCGCGCTGGACGGCGCCGGCAAGGTGGTGGGGGAGACCCTGCCGGAACAGTTCGAGACGGCCCTGGCCAACCTCCTGTCCGCCCTGGCCGCGGCGGGCGGCGCGCCGGGGGATCTGGCCCGGGTGACGGTGTACGCGGTCGACGTGGCCGCCTACCGTTTGCACGCGGCCGAACTGGGCCGCATCTGGCGGAGGCTGGCGGGCCGGGACTATCCCGCGATGGCGGTCGTGGGCGTGACGAGGCTCTGGGACGAGGCGGCGCGGGTGGAACTGGACGGCCTGGCGGTCCTCCCGTAGCCCGGCCTTTCGCTCCCGCGGGGGTGGCGGTTTCGGGGTAGCCCCCGGGCCGGTGGTGCTGGGGCGCTGCCCCAGGCCCCGCGCCTCAATCGCCGGCGGGGCTTGGGTGGTGTGGGGTGGTGCCCCGCCGGAATGTCTCCTCGGCTCGCGCGGTGCCCAGGATTGCGGAGGTGGGTCGGTGGTGCGCGCTCGTCCTGCGGGGACACTCCGCCGTGTCCCCACCCCACGGCAGTGCGTTCGCCTGTACCCGGCAGCAGCCCAAGGCGCCTCCTGAAACCTCCTCGTCGCGGTTGGAGCGGGGACGGGCAGGGGTGTCCCCGCAGGACGAGGCGTCACCGCCGGGCACCGTGGTGATCGCTCGCGCTCGCCGAGCCGAGGAGACACCCCTGCCCGGCCCCGCGACCGCCCGCACCATCCCAGCCCCGCCGGCGCTTGAGGCGCGGGGCCTGGGGCAGAGCCCCAGCACACGGCCCGGGGGCTGCCCCGAAACCGCCACCCCCGCGGGAGCGGAAGGGCCCGGCCCCGCGACCGCCCGCACCATCCCAGCCCCGCCGGCGTTTGAGGCGCGGGGCCTGGGGCAGAGCCCCAGCACCACCGGCCCGGGGGCGACCCCGAAACCGCCACCCCCCGCGGGAGCGGAAGGGCCCGGCCCCGCGACCGCCCGCACCACACCAGCCCCGCCGGCGCTTGAGGCGCGGGGCCTGGGGCAGAGCCCCAGCACCACCGGCCCGGGCCGACGCCCGAACCGCTACCCCCGCGGGAGCGGAAGGGCGCGGGGCCTGGGGCAGAGCCCCAGCACACGGCCCGGGGGCCACCCCGAAACCGCCACCCCCCGCGGGAGCGGAAGGGCCCGGCCCCCCACGCCAGCACACGGCCCGGGGGCTACCCCGCCCCCCCCGGAGCGGGACAGTTAGCGCCGGGCCCCTTGCAGGAGGACCGCCATCCACTCCTCGATTCCGGCCACCGTCCGCGGAAGCCCCCCCGACATCAGACGCGCACCGTTCTCCGTGATCACCAGGTCGTCCTCGATGCGGACGCCGATGCCCCGCAGCTCGGCGGGAAGGGTCTCGTCGTCGGGCTGGAGGTACAGGCCCGGTTCCACCGTGAGGACCTGGCCCTCTTCGAGGACCCCGTCCAGGTAGGTTTCCGCCCGCGCCTTCGCGCAGTCGTGTACGTCGAGCCCCAGCATGTGCCCGCTGCTGCACAGTGTGTACCGCCGGTGCAGGTCGCCCTCGGCGTTCTTCAGGACGCCCCAGTCGGCCAGGCCCTCCGCGATCACCCGCATTCCGGCCCGGTGGAAGTCCCCGAAGCTCGCTCCCGGCCGCAGGGCCGCGATGCCCGCCTCCTGTGCGGCGAGGACCAGTTCGTAGACCTGCCGCTGGACGGGTGAGAAGCGGCCCGACAGGGGGAGGGTGCGGGTGATGTCGGCGGTGTAGAGGGTGTCGGTTTCCACGCCCGCGTCCAGCAGGAGCAGTTCCTGTCCGTTCAGCGGGCCGTCGTTGCGGATCCAGTGCAGGGTGCACGCGTGGGCGCCCGACGCGGCGATCGTCTCGTAGCCGGTGCCGTTGCCCTCGGCCCGGGCGCGCAGGCCGAAGACGCCCTCGATCCAGCGCTCCCCGCGCGGGTGCGCCAGCGCGCGCGGCAGGGCCCGTACGACGTCCTCGAAGCCCGCAGTGGTGTGGTCGACGGCGAGCTGGAGCTGCTCGACCTCCCAGGCGTCCTTCACCAGGCGCAACTCCGAGAGTGCTGCCGCGAGTTCCGCGTCGGAGCCCGCGTGGCGGCCGTCCGGCGAGCCGAGGGCGTCCAGGTGTGCGCAGCGGATGCCGGTGAGGCGTTCCGCCTCCGCCAGGTCGGGGCGGCGGCCCACCCAGAACTCCCCGTACCGGCGGTCCCGGTAGAACTCCCCGTCCCCGTCGGCCCGCGGTGAGCGGGGCCGCAGGTGGAGGACGGCCTCGTGGGCGTGCGGGCCCGACGGTTCCATGACCAGGACGTGGCCGGCCTGGTCCTCGCCGGTGAGGCCGGTCAGCCAGGCGTAGGCGCTGTGCGGGCGGAAGCGGTGGTCGCAGTCGTTGGAGCGGACCTTCAGCTCGCCGGCGGGGATGATCAGCCGCTCGCCCGGGAATCGGGCCGAGAGGCGTGCCCGGCGGGCGGGGGTGACGTCGTGGCCGGGGACGCGGGCGGAGTCGGGGAGTGGGGAGGCGGCCCAGCCGTCCGCCATGAACCGTGACAATTCCGGTGACACCGGACGGTCGTGACTGCCCGTGTTGAGGCGGGCGGGGGTGTCGGTCACGGGGGCTCCTTCACGGAAGACGCGAACTGGTGGGCGCACAGGTCTTGTCAGTGCAATTTCACATTACTATGTTACAGCTCACACCGCGGCACGTTAATCCCCGTCAAACGCCGCGTGACGCAGGGCAGTTCACGCACCACCCCCCACCTCACCCTCTCCACACAGGAGTTCTCGGTGCTCAAGCACAGAGCTGTGCGCTCTTCCCTCCTCGCCTCCGCCGTAGCCGTGACGCTGGTCGCCACCGCGGGACAGGGGGCCACACAGGCCGCCGAGTCCGCGGCCCCGGCCGCGTTCGCCGGCGCCCAGGCCGCCGCGCCCGCCACCGCGGCCCACGGCCCGACGGGCAACCCGTTCGACGAGGTCGACCGTTTCGCGGAGGCCAAGGACAACGCCCCCGCCCCCGCCCCGGCGCCGGGCGGGCTGAAGATCTCCGGCCAGGTCCCCGGCGCGGCCCCCGCGGCCGCGCCCGTCCAGGACCTGGAGAAGCGGGGCACGGCCGCCAAGTCGGCCCCCACCGCCAAGAGCGTCGCCGCGGGCGTCCCCTGCACCCTCGACGGGATCACGAACCTCGGCCCCGAGCAGTTCGCCGACTTCCTCGCCGACCCGGCCGTGCTGGCCGACGGCTGCCTGCGCGGCCTCATCTGGACGTGGGACGCCCGCCTGGCCCCGGTGATGTCGGACGCGCACGTCCAGGCCGTCTCGCGCCGGATATCCGCCCTGGCCGCCGCCCACGACGGCCGCAACTCCTCGCACCTGGAGGAGATGTTCACCTACCTGCACGCCGTCGCCTACCACGACTTCTCACGCGACGAGATCGACGTCACCGACGCCCCGACCACCGCCGCCATCCGCAAGGCCATCGACGACTTCGGCAACGCCGCGCGGACCTTCGACGTCACCCCGGCCAACGCCCGCACCCTGCGGGAGGCCCTCTACTCCGCCGGCCCCGGCCTGCGCCAGCACCAGCTCGGCCTGACGAAGAAGGTCCTGGCGACCATGGACCCGGCCCACCCGGCCACCCACCTCGACGCCGGCTGGGCGGGCGCCGTGCTCGCCGCGCTCTCCAACAACTACCTCGGCGTCTACCCGGGCAACGAGGACACCGCCTTCCACGCCGCCGTGGCCGCCGACCCCGCCTACCGCGCCGCGTTCAAGGCCTTCGCCGGCTACACACACCTCAAGGACTCGGGCAACGCCTGGGTGGTGCGCGACGCGCTCAGCGAGTACGCCCGCTTCGGCCAGGTCGACGGCCTGCGCGACCAGGTCGTCGCCGACCTCGGCGCCATGCTCGGGCCCCTGAAGGCCGGCTTCGGCGACGGCAGCGAGCCGTGGGCCAAGGTCGTCTCCTGGCTCAACTTCTACCAGGCGTGCAAGCCGTACGGGGTGTGCAAGGAGGACATCGAGAAGAAGCTCTTCCCCTACACCTACACCTACGACAACGGCGCCATCAAGGTCCGCACGGCGCTGGACCGGGCCACCGTCGACCAGCTCTACTACGCGAGCAAGCAGGTCAAGGCGCAGTACCACCGCGTCCTGGGGACCGACCAGCCGCTCGCGGGCGACCCCAACGACACGCTGAACATCGTGCTCTACGCCTCCCGCGCCGACTACGTCAACTACCACCCGATCCTGACCGGTTACGACACCAACAACGGTGGCATCTACATCGAGAACGGCGCCACCTTCTACACCTACCAGCGCCGCGTTCCGCAGGACTCCTCCCTGACCCTTGAGGAGCTCTTCCGCCACGAGTACACCCACTACCTCAACGGCCGCTTCGCCGTCCCCGGCTTCTTCGGCCAGGGCCCCTGGTACGAGGGCGACCGTACGACCGCGATGGACGAGGGTACGGCCGAGTTCTTCGACGGGGCCACCCGCGACAACGGCATAGCCGTCCGCAAGTCCCTTGTGAAGAGCATCATCAGCGACACGGCCGGCGGCGGCCCGCGCATGAGCGTCGAGCAACTGCTGAACGCCACCTACGACGGCGACGGCTTCCGCTTCTACAGCTATGCCGGCACCTTCTTCGAGTTCCTGTGGACCGAGAAGCCCTCGCTGCTGCGCGAGATGTACACGCACCTGCGGGCGAACGACGTGGCGGCGTACGACGCCTGGCGCCACCGGCTGGGGGCGGACACCTACCTCCAGCGCGACTACGACCGCTTCCTGGACGCGCAGATCGCCAAGGTCGACCAGCTCTTCGTGCCGAACACCACCTTCACCCCCAACGAGCGGCTGCGTGACTCGGCGCTCGCCTCCGTGAAGTCGTCGTTCGCCACGGCCACCTACAACACCCCGGACTGCGTGGAGAACGGCGACCCCGGCAAGCGCCGCTTCACCTGTACGGGCCGCATCACCGCGAACCTGAAGAACTGGCGCAGCGACGACCAGAACTTCAAGGACATGTCGGAGACGGTCGACTACTTCATCCTCGACCGGGCGGGTGCCGCCTCCAACAACCTCGCCGACATGAACTGCTCCTTCAGCACCCCGGAGATCTGGAGCAACAAGGTCGCCGCGACCTCCACCTACAGCTGCGAGGGACCGCTGCGCAGCTGACGGACTCCGGACCGGCCCCGCGCCTGAGGAGGGTGCGGGGCCGGTCTGGGCAGCCACTAAAGAATGTGACATATTACTGTCGTGCTCAAGAGACACTCCCTGGACGCCGTGATCGTCGGCGCCGGCGTCGTCGGAGCGGCCTGCGCCTACTACGCGGCCCGCGCCGGACTCTCCGTGGCCGTGGTCGACCGCGGGCCCGTCGCGGGCGGCACCACCGGCGCCGGCGAAGGCAACCTGCTCGTCTCCGACAAGGAGGCGGGCCCGGAGCTGGACCTCGCCCTGCTGACCACCCGGCTGTGGACCGAACTCGCCGCCGTCCTCCCGCGGGAGGTCGAGTACGAGGCCAAGGGCGGGCTCGTCGTCGCCCCGGACGAGGCCACGGTGAAGGCCCTGCGGACCTTCGCCGAGGGGCAGCGCGCCGCCGGCGTCGACGCGGTCGAGGTGCCGGCGCACGCCCTGCACGACCTGGAGCCGCACCTGGCCCCGGGCCTCGCCGGAGGCTTCCACTACCCCCAGGACGCGCAGGTCCAGCCGGCGCAGGCGGCCGCCCGGCTGCTGGCCGCGTCCGGCGCCGAGGTGCACCTGGGGGAGGAGGTGGTGGAGGTGCTGCTGGACCGGGGCGCCGTACGGGGGGTCCGCACCCCGCGCCGCGAACTCCTGGCCCCGGCCGTGGTGAACGCGGCGGGTACCTGGGGCGGGCACGTCGCCCGGCTGGCCGGCACCGACCTGCCGGTGCTGCCGCGCCGGGGCTTCGTCCTGGTGACCGAGCCGCTGCCGCGGGTGGTCCGGCACAAGGTCTACGCCGCCGACTACATCGCGGACGTCGCCAGCGGCTCCGCCGCCCTGCAGTCCTCCGCCGTGGTCGAGGGCACCCCTGCCGGACCGGTCCTCATCGGCGCCACCCGTGAGCGGGTCGGCTTCGACCGGAGCCTGTCGACCCAGGCGCTGCGCCGGCTGGCCTCGCAGGCGGCGGCCCTCTTCCCCGTGCTGGCCGGCGTACGGGTCCTGCGCACCTACCACGGCTTCCGCCCCTACCTGCCCGACCACCTCCCCGCGATCGGCCCGGACCCCCGCCGTCCCGGACTGCTGCACGCCTGCGGCCACGAGGGCGCGGGCATCGGCCTCGCCCCCGCCACGGGACTGCTGGTCGCGGCCGCCCTGACCGGAGCCGAACCGCCGCTGCCGGCCCACCCGTTCCGCCCGGACCGCTTCGGCAGCGGCCCGGCCCCCGCCGACACCCCCGAGGAGCACCCCTGATGCGCAGCCCCCGCTCGCTGGTCGGCGGCAGCCCGGAGGCCGCGTACGAGATCACCTTCGACGGCCGTGAACTGCCCGCGCAGGACGGCCAGAGCATCGCCGCCGTGCTGTGGGCCGCCGGGATCCTCGCCTGGCGCACCACCCGCGA
This sequence comes from Streptomyces sp. TN58, assembly GCF_001941845.1. Classification (NCBI taxonomy): domain Bacteria; kingdom Bacillati; phylum Actinomycetota; class Actinomycetes; order Kitasatosporales; family Streptomycetaceae; genus Streptomyces; species Streptomyces sp. TN58. Next base: position 5,668,069 of record NZ_CP018870.1, read on the forward strand.
GGGCGGCGCCCCGCGCGGCGCCTTCTGCGGGATCGGCAGCTGCTACGACTGCCTCGTCACCGTCAACGGCCGGCCGAACCAGCGGGCGTGCCTGGTCCCCGCCCGCCCGGGGGACGCCGTCACCACCCAGGAGGGAACCGGCCGTGCCGACCTCACCGTCTGACCCCGCCGTGCCCTCCTCCGAGCCGGCGGACCCGGCCCCTCGAACCCCGCCCGCGCCGCCCGCCGAGCCGGTGGACCTGGCCGTCGTCGGGGCCGGGCCGGCCGGTCTGGCCGCCGCCGTCACCGCCGCCGGGCGGGGGCTGCGGGTCGCCCTCCTCGACGCGGGCGACCGACCCGGCGGGCAGTTCTACCGCCACCCCGCCCCGGGGCTGGGAGCGGCCCGCCCCGAGGCCCTGCACCACGGCTGGGCCGAGTTCGCGACCCGCGAGGCCGCCCTGCGCGCACACGAGTCGGCCGGCCGGATCACCCACCTGCCGCTGCACCACGTCTGGACGGTGGTGCCGGGGGAGGGTGGCTGGACCCTGCACGCCGTCGCCGGCCATGCCCCCCAGGAGCGGGCCGCCGCCGTCACCGCGCGCGCCGTGCTCATCGCCACCGGCGCCTACGAGCGCCAACTCCCCTTCCCCGGCTGGACCCTGCCCGGCGTGGTGGGGGCGGGCGGCGCGCAGGCCATGCTCAAGGGCGGTCTGGTCCTGCCCGGCAAGCGCGTGGTCGTCGCCGGGAGCGGTCCGCTGCTGCTGGCGGTCGCCGGCTCCCTCGCCGCCGCCGGAGCCACCGTGCCCGCCGTGGTGGAGGCCGCCGCCTACACCGCGTACGCCGGCCGGCTGCCCACCCTGCTGCGCAACCCCGCAAAGCTCGTCGAGGCCGCCGGCTACGGCGGGGCGCTGGCCCGGCACCACGTCCGGCTGCTCACCCGGCACGCCGTCACCGAGGCCCACGGCACCGGCCGGATCGAGGCCGTCACCGTGGCCCGGCTCGACCGAGACTGGCGGCCGCTGCCCGGCACCGCCCGCCGGATCCCCTGCGACGCGCTCGCCGTCGGCCACGGCCTCGTGCCCCAGCTCGAACTCGCCACAGGTCTCGGCTGCGCCACCCGGCCGTCCCCCGACGGCACCGTGGCCCTGGAGGTGGACGCCGAACAGCGCACCTCGGTCCCCGGCATCTGGTCCGCGGGTGAGACCGGCGGCATCGGCGGGGCCCAACTGGCCCTGACCGAGGGCGAACTGGCCGCGCACTCCGTCGCGGACGCGCTGCACCCGGGCCAGGGCGCCCCGCGGGAGGCGCGCGTGGAACGCCTCGCCCGCCGCCGCGCCCGGCTGCGCGCCTTCGCCGGCGCCATGGCCGCCGCCCATCGTCCGGGCGAGGGCTGGACCGGCTGGCTGCGGGACGACGCCGTCGTCTGCCGCTGCGAGGAGGTCCCGGCCGGCCGGATCCGCGAGGCGGCCGGCGACCTGGGGGCGCGGGACGCCCGTACGGTCAAGCTCCTCACCCGGGCCGGCATGGGCTGGTGCCAGGGCCGCATGTGCGGACCGGCCGTCGCCGCCCTCGCCGGGCAGGAGCCCGCGGCGGACCGGCGGCCCTTCTCCTGCCCGGTCCCGCTGGGCCATCTCGCCGAACTTCCCGCCACCGACCGCTGATCCGGGGGGTGCGGCCCTTGTGGCCGCACCACACCCACTAGTAAAATGTCACACACCACACTAGGGAGCCTCACATGACCGACGCGCACACCCCCGCGCCCCGCACCCGCCCCTGGCACGGAATCATGGTCGCCACCGCGCTCCCCCTGCGCGAGGACCTCTCCGTCGACCACGACGCCTACGCCGAGCACGTGGCCTGGCTGATCGCCAACGGCTGCGACGGCGTGGTCCCCAACGGCTCCCTCGGGGAGTACCAGACCCTCACCGACGAGGAGCGCGCCCGCGTCGTCCGTACCGCCGTCGAGGCCGCCGGCGACGGAGCCCGGGTCATGCCGGGCGTCGCCGCCTACGGCAGCGCCGAGGCCCGCCGCTGGGCCGACCAGGCCGCCGAGGCCGGCGCCGGCTCCGTACTCCTGCTGCCGCCCAACGCCTTCCGCGCGGACGAGGAGACCGTACGCGCCCACTACGCCGAGGTCGCCCGCGCCGGGCTGCCCGTCGTCGCGTACAACAACCCCATCGACACCAAGGTGGACCTCGTCCCGTCCCTGCTCGCCCGGCTGCACGCCGACGGGTCCATCGTCGCCGTCAAGGAGTTCAGCGGAGACGTGCGCCGCGCCTACGAGATCGCCGAGCTCGCCCCGGGCCTGGACCTGCTCATCGGCGCCGACGACGTCCTCCTCGAACTCGCCCTCGCCGGCGCCGTCGGCTGGATCGCCGGCTACCCCAACGCCCTCCCGCGCTCCTGCGCCACCCTCTACCGGGCCGCCGTCGCCGGGGACCTCGACACCGCCCTGCCGCTCTACAAGTCCCTGCACTCCCTGCTGCGCTGGGACTCCAAGACCGAGTTCGTCCAGGCCATCAAGCTCTCCATGGACCTGGCGGGCCGCCCCGGCGGAGCCACCCGCCCGCCGCGCTTCCCGCTGACCGGCGAGACCGAGGCCGCCGTCCGCGCGGCCACCGAGAAGGCCCTCGCCGAGGGCCTCAACTAACCAGCCGGAGGGGACGCCTGATGCGCACACGCCACGTCTACCACGCGGTGGACTCGCACACCGAGGGAATGCCGACCCGGGTCGTCACCGGAGGAGTCGGGGTCATCCCCGGCGCCACCATGGCCGACAAGCGGCTCCACTTCATCGAGCACATGGACCACCTGCGGACCCTGCTCATGTACGAGCCGCGCGGGCACTCCGCGATGAGCGGCGCCATCCTGCAGCCCCCGACCCGCCCGGACGCCGACTACGGCGTGCTCTACATCGAGGTGTCGGGCCTGCTGCCCATGTGCGGGCACGGCACCATCGGAGTGGCCACCGTCCTGGTCGAGACCGGCATGGTGCCCGTCGTCGAGCCGGTCACCACCGTCCGGCTCGACACCCCGGCCGGGCTGGTCAGCGTCGACGTGCGGGTGGAGGACGGCGCGGCCACCGCCGTCACCCTCACCAACGTCCCCTCCTTCAGCGTCGGCCTCGACCTCAAGGCCGACGTCCCCGGCCACGGCACGGTCACCTACGACCTCGCCTACGGCGGCAACTTCTACGCCTTCGTCGAACTCGACGCCCTCGGCCTGCCCTTCGACCGTGCCCGCAAGGACGACCTGCTCGCCGCCGGGCTCGCGCTGATGGACGCGATCAACACCGGACCCGACCGCCCCGTCCACCCCGAGAACCCCTCCATCGCCGGGGTCAAGCACGTCTACCTCGCCGCGCCCGGATCCGACGCCCGCCGCTCCCGGCACGCCATGGCCATCCACCCCGGCTGGTTCGACCGCTCGCCCTGCGGTACGGGCACCAGTGCGCGGATGGCCCAGCTGCACGCCCGCGGCCTTCTCGGTCTCGACACCGACTTCACGAACGAGTCGTTCATCGGCACCGAGTTCACCGGACGGCTGGTCGCGCGGACCACCGTCGGCGGGCTGCCCGCCGTGGTCCCCACCGTCACCGGACGGGCCTGGATCACCGGCACCGCCCAGTACTTCCTCGACCCGTCCGACCCCTTCCCCGGAGGCTTCCTCCTGTGACGACCGTCCGAACGGTGGACTACCACACCGCCGGCGAGCCCTTCCGCATCGTCGACACCGCCGCCGAGGGCATGCCGCCCGTTCCCGGCGACACCGTCGCCGAGCGCTGCGCCACCGCCGTCGGGCCGGGCGGGTCGGGGACCGCGCCGCGCCGGGGCGCGCTGGACGACGTACGGCGCATGCTCGTGCAGGAGCCGCGCGGACACGCCGGAATGTACGGCGGGTTCGTGGTCCCCGCCGACGACGACGGGGCCCACTTCGGTGTGCTGTTCTGGCACAAGGACGGCTACTCCACGGCCTGTGGCCACGGCACCATGGCCCTCGGGGCCTGGGCCGTGGACAGCGGCCGGGTCGCCGCCCCGGCCGACGGGGACGTCCCGGTGCGCATCGACGTACCGTCGGGGCGGGTCACCGCCACCGTCCACCGCGGCGGCGGCCGCACCACCGGGGTCACCTTCCGCAACGTCCCGGCCCGGGTGGGCGCCCGCAAGGTCCCCGTGGCCACCACCCTCGGGCTGGCCGAGGCCGACATCGCGCACGCCGGCGCCTGCTACGCCTCCGTCCGGGCACGCGACCTCGGCCTGGAGGTCTCGCGCGCGGCGCTGCCCGCGCTGGTGCGCGCCGGACAGGAGGTCCGGGCCGCCCTCGCCACGCATCCCGCCACCTGGCACCCCGGCGGCCCGCTGCTGTCCGGGGTGTACGGGGTCATCCTCCACGAGGAGCTGCCCGACACCCCGTTCGGACCGCACCAGCGCAACGTCACCGTCTTCGCGGACGGGCAGGTCGACCGCTCGCCCTGCGGCTCCGGCACCTCGACGCGGCTCGCGCTGCTCGCCGAGGACGGCCGGCTCGGCCCCGGCGAGGACCTGCTGAGCGAGTCGGTCACCGGTACCGTCTTCACCGGCCGGATGCTGGACGGCGGGGTCACCGAGGTCACCGGCACGGCCTACCGCACCGGCGAACACGCCTTCGCCGTGGACCCGTACGACGCCCTCGGCACCGGGTTCCAGCTGTGAAGGGGACACCGCGGCTCGACGCCGCGGCGATGGCGGCCCTGCTCCGTCCGGCCGAGGCCGCCGACGCCCTGGCCGCCGCCCTGCGCGGCGGTCTCGACCCGGAGGACTGCCCCCCGCGCTCCGCGATCGCCGTACCCGGCGGCGGCGAACTGCTGCTGATGCCGGCCGCGTCGGGCGCGTACGCCGGGGTGAAGATCGCCGGGGTCGCGCCCGGGAACCCGGCCCGCGGCCTGCCGCGCATCACCGGCTCCTACCTCCTGCTGGACGGGCCCACTCTGCGCCCGGTGGCCCGGATGGACGGCGCGGCCCTGACGACCCTGCGCACACCGGCGGTCTCCGCCTTGGCGCTGCGCCACCTGGCGCCGGCCGGACGGCCGCTGCGGCTGGTGCTCTTCGGGTCCGGACCGCAGGCGTACGGGCACCTGGACGCGGTGCTGGCGGAGCGGGAGCTGGCCGACGTCGTGGTGGTCGCCCGCGACGGCGAGCGCGCCGAACGCCTCGCCGCGTACGCCCGCACCCTGGGTCCGGCCGCCCGGACCGGCGCCCCGCACGACGTGGCCGACGCCGACCTGGTCGTCTGCTGCACCACGGCCCGCGAACCGCTCTTCGACGGACGGCTGGTGCGCCCCGGCGCGGTGGTCGTCGCCGTCGGATCGCACGAGCCGACCGCCCGGGAGACCGACACCGCCCTCGTGCGACGCGCGGCGGTGTACGTGGAATCGCGGGCGGCGGCCCTGCGGGAAGCCGGTGACCTGCTCGTCCCGGAGGCGGAGGGGGCCATCGGGCCGGGCCACATCACGGGCACCCTCGCGGACCTGGTGGCCGGGCGGCTGCCGGGGGCAGGGGAGCGGGGTTGTCCACAGCTCTTCAAGAGTGTGGGCATGGCCTGGGAAGATCTTGCCGTGGCGGTCGCGCTGTACGAGGCCGCCCGCTGAGATATGAGTAGCGCAACGTGACATTGTACGCTGTTGCTCTGCTCGTCGGCAGGTGAAAAGGGTCTCGGAGGAAACGCAATGGGTGACCTGAAGCAGCACAGTCTCATCAAGGCCCAGGAACGACTCCGCGACCAGGTCGGACACGCCCTCCGAGCCGCCCTGATAGCGGGAGAGCTGCGCCCCGGCAGCGTCTACTCCGCCCCCGGCCTCGCGGCCGAACTCGGAGTGTCGGCCACCCCGGTGCGCGAGGCCATGCTCGACCTCGCCCGGGAGGGCCTGGTCGAGCCGGTCCGCAACAAGGGCTTCCGCATCACCGAGGTCAGCGAACGCGACCTCGACCAGTACACCGAGCTGCGCACCATGATCGAGGTGCCGACCATCGGCCGGATCACGCAGACCGCCACGGCCGGGCAGCTGGAGGAACTGCGCCCGATCGCGGAGGAGATCGTCACCAGCGCCCGTGAGCACAACCTCATCGGCTACCTGGAGGCCGACCGCCGCTTCCACCTCACGCTGCTGGGCCTCTCGGGCAACGAGCGGCTGGTGGAGACGGTCGGCGACCTCCGCAAGCGGTCCCGCCTGTACGGCCTGACCGGCCTGGACGAGGCCGGCAAGCTGGTCTCCTCCGCCGAGGAGCACCTGGAGCTGCTGGACCTGATGATCAGCGGCGACGCGAAGGCGGCGGAGGCCTGCATGCAGCGCCACCTCGGCCACGTCCGCTCGCTCTGGGCCCAGGGCCGCGACGAACCGGTCGGCCGTCCCCCGGGCGGCCTCGGCGCGGTCCGCTAGCCTCCCAGGCCCCTGTTCCCGCCGCCGGGCACCCCACGGGTGTCCGGCCCCAAGCATGCCCGGACGCAAGGGATTTGGACACGGCTGGGTAACGGCGGCTCCGACCCCTTGTCAGTGCAATTTCACATTACTATGTTACCGGTCACATCGCAGAGCCGTAGAGCCATGCGGCCGCACCGCCGCAGAGCGTGCCCCTCCCTGGAGTGACCCATGACCAAGCGCACCCAACTCGCCCTCGCCACCGCCCTGGTGGCCGCACTCGCACTCGGCGCCTCGGGCTGCACCGGCACCGGGAAGGGCGCCACCGGCGGCGCCGGGGCCGAGAACCCGGCCGCCGCCAACGACGGCAAGATCCTCGGCGGCACCCCGGTCAAGGGCGGCACCCTCACCGTCCTGTCCAACCAGGACTTCGCGCACCTCGACCCCGCCCGCAACTGGGTCATGCCGACGATGGACTTCGGCACCCGCCTGCTCTACCGCACGCTCGTCACCTTCAAGGCCGAGCCCGGCAAGGCCGGCAGCGAACTGGTCCCCGACCTCGCCACCGACCTCGGCACCCCCTCCAACGGCGGCCGCACCTGGACCTTCACCCTCAAGGAGGGCGTGAAGTACGAGGACGGCACCCCGGTCAAGGCCCAGGACATCAAGTACAACGTCGAGCGCTCCTTCGCCCCCGACCTCACCGGCGGCCCCGACTACGCCGCCCAGTACCTGGCCGGCACCGAGGGCTACAAGGGCCCCCTCCAGGGACAGCGCCTGGACTCCGTCAAGACCCCCGACGACCGTACGATCGTCTTCGAACTCAAGCGCCCCGTCGCGGAGTTCTCCGCCACCGCCACCCTGCCGACCTTCGCCCCCGTGCCCCAGTCCCAGGAGAAGGGCACCCAGTACGACGCCCGCCCGTTCTCCTCCGGCCCGTACAAGATCGAGTCGTACGACCGCGACAAGAAGCTGGTCCTCGTACGCAACGAGCACTGGGACCCGGCCACCGACACCGTCCGCAAGGCCTACCCCGACAAGTTCGTGGTCGTCATGGGCCTCAAGGGCGGCCAGATCGACGACCGGATCATCGCCGGCGAGGGCGCCGACGCCTCCACCGTGCAGTACGCCGACATGCGCCCCGAGAGCGCCCCCAAGGTGCTGCCCAAGCCCGACGTCAAGGCCCGGCTGCTCGCCGAGTCCCAGGGCTGCACCGAGATGCTCCACCTGAACAACTCGCGCGCCCCCTTCAACGACTCCAAGGTCCGCGAGGCCATGCAGTACGCCGTCGACAAGGAGGCCGTCGTCACCGCCGGCGGCGGACCCGCCCTCAACGAGATCGCCACCGCCTACCTGCCGCCCGCCCTCGCCGGCGGCAAGCAGGCCGACACCCTGAAGATCCCCCCGGCCGGCGACCCGGCCAAGGCCAAGGAACTCCTCAAGGCCGCCGGCAAGGAGACCCTGAAGGTCTCCCTCGCCGTCTCCACCGGCGACAAGGCCAAGGCCGAGGCCATCCAGCAGGGCCTCGCCCGCGTCGGCGTCGAGGTCGTCATCGACACCGTCGACCCCGGCGCCTACTACGACGTCATCGGCGACCTGTCCACCACCCCCGACATGACCCTCAGCGGCTGGTGCCCCGACTACCCCTCCGGCTCCACTTGGATCCCCTTCGTCTTCGACGGACGGACCATCAAGGACAAGGGCAACCAGGGCAACTACAGCCAGTTCCGCGACGAGGAGGTCATGAAGCGGATCGACGAGATCAACGCCATGGCCGACGCCAAGCAGGCCAACCAGGCCTGGATCGACCTCGACGCGACCCTGATGGCCAAGTCCCCCAACGTCCCGATCCTGCTGGAGCGCAAGCCGCTCCTCGTCGGCACGAACATCGCGGGCGCGTTCGGCCACCCCGTGTGGACCGGCACCATCGACTACGCCACGGTCGGCCTCAAGGACCCCTCGAAGAGCCAGGGCTGAGGCCCGGAGCCCCCGACACCATGACCACCACAGCACCCGGCAGCGCCACGGACGGCCGGCGCGCGGCGGCGCCCGGCGGCAGCGCGCCCGGCAGCAGCCCCTGGCAGCTCGCCCGGCGGGAACTGCGCCGCCGCCCCGCCGTCCGCGTCAGCACCGGCATCGTCCTGCTCTTCGTCCTGATGGCCGCCACCGCGCCCTGGCTGGGCGCGCTCGGCGGCTGGTCCCCGCACGAGTTCGACAAGAGCGCCGTCGACCCCTACCTCGGCGGCCAGCCGATCGGCCCCCTCGGCGGCATCAGCCCCGAGCACTGGCTCGGCGTGGAACCCGTCACCGGACGCGACCTGTTCGCCCGCGTCGTCCACGGCGCGCAGGTCTCCCTCCTGATCGCCTTCGCGGCCACCGCCATCGTCGTCGCAGCCGGCACGGCCGCCGGGATCGCCGCCGGCTACTTCGGCGGCCGCACCGACACGGTCCTGTCCCGGCTCATGGACCTGACCATGTCCTTCCCCTCCCTCATCTTCATGATCGCGATGCTGTCCGTGGCCAAGGACGTCAACCGGCTCGTCCTGATGACCGCCGTCATCGGGGTCTTCGGCTGGCCCGGCATCGCCCGCATCGTCCGCGGCCAGACCCTCTCCCTCAAACACCGCGAGTACGTCGACGCCGCCCGCGTGGGCGGCGCCGGCCCCTGGCGGATCCTCACCCGCGAGATCCTGCCGGGCGTGGCGGGCCCGGTCATCGCCTACACCACCCTGCTCATCCCCGGAATGATCAGCACCGAGGCCGCCCTCAGCTACCTCGGCGTCGGAGTCCGCCCGCCCACCCCCTCCTGGGGCCAGATGATCGCCGAGTCCGTCGCCTACTACGAGACCGACCCCATGTACTTCGTCATCCCCAGCGTCTTCCTCTTCCTCGCCGTGCTCGCCTTCACCCTGCTCGGCGACGCCCTGCGCGACATCCTCGACCCGAGGGGCGGCCGTACGTGATCGTCTACCTCGCCCGCCGGCTGCTCGCCCTCGCCGGGGTGCTCCTCGCCATCGCGGCCGTCACCTTCCTCATCTTCTACGTCCTGCCCGCCGACCCCGCCGCGGCCGCCTGCGGCAAGACCTGCAGCGCCGAACGGCTCGCCGACGTACGCGTACACCTGGGCCTCGACCAGCCCCTGTGGAGGCAGTTCGCCGACTTCCTGACCGGCATCTTCACCGGCCGCACCCTCGGGTCCGGCCAGTACGCCGTCACCTGCGACTTCCCCTGCCTGGGCTACTCGTACGAGAGCTCCCTGCCCGTGTGGGACCTGCTCATGGACCGCCTCCCGGTCTCCGCCTCCCTCGCCCTCGGCGCCGCCGTGCTGTGGCTGATCCTCGGCCTCGGCGCCGGCGTCACCGCCGCCCTGCGCAAGGACACCGCCACCGACAAGGCCCTGATGGTCGGCGCCGTCGCCGCCGCCTCCCTGCCCGTCTACTTCACTGCGGTCATGCTCATCTACGGCGTCATCCGCATCGCCGGACTGCTGCCCTACCCCACCTACCAGCCCTTCACCGACAACCCGCTCGGCTGGGCCTCCAACCTGCTCCTGCCCTGGACCGCGCTCGCGCTGCTCTACGCCGCCATGTACGCGCGCCAGAGCCGCGGCTCGATGATCGAGGCGATGGCCGAGCCCTACATCCGCACCGCCCGCGCCAAGGGCATGCCCGAGCGGACCGTCGTCGTCAAACACGGCCTGCGCTCCGGGATGACACCGATCCTGACCATCTTCGGCATCGACCTCGGCGGGCTGCTTGCCGGGGCCGTCATCACCGAGTCCATCTTCGGACTCCCCGGCATCGGACGGCTCTTCTACGGCGCCCTGGTCAACTCCGACCAGCCCGTCGTCCTCGGCGTCACCCTCCTCGCGGCCTTCTTCATCGTCGCCGCCAACCTCGTCGTCGACCTCCTGTACGCCGTCATCGACCCGAGAGTGAGGTACTGATGACCGAGGCCACCACCACCGCCGCTCCGCTCCTCGAAGTACGCGACCTGCGCGTCACCTTCACCACCCCCCGCGGGACCGTCCGGGCCGTCGACTCCGTCGGCTTCACCGTCGAGGCCGGACGCACCCTCGGCATCGTCGGCGAGTCCGGCTCCGGCAAGTCCGTCACCTCGCTCGCCGTCATGGGCCTGCACCGCGGCGCCGTCGAGGTCGGCGGCACCGTCGCACTCGCCGGACGGGAGCTGACCGGCCTGACCGAACGCGAGCTCGGCAAGGTCCGCGGCCGCCGGATGGCCATGATCTTCCAGGACCCCCTCTCCAGCCTGCACCCCTACTACACCGTCGGCGAGCAGATCGCCGAACACTTCAGGGTCCACTTCAAGGCCGGTCGGGCCGCCGCACGCAGACGCGCCGTCGACATGCTCGGCGAGGTCGGCATCCCGGAGCCGGCCCGCCGGGCGGGCGAGTACCCGCACCAGTTCTCCGGAGGCATGCGCCAGCGCGCGATGATCGCCATGGCCCTGGCGTGCGAACCCGACCTGCTGATCGCCGACGAGCCGACCACCGCCCTCGACGTCACCGTGCAGGCGCAGATCCTGGAACTCATCGCGAAGATCCAGCAGGAGCGCGGACTCGGCGTCGTGATGATCACCCACGACCTGGGCGTCGTCGCCCGCGTCGCCCACGAGGTGCTGGTCATGTACGGCGGCCGCGCCGCCGAACAGGCCCCCGTCGACGACCTGTTCGCCGACCCCGCCCACCCCTACACCCGCGGGCTGCTCGACTCGCTGCCCCGCCTGGACACCGCCGACGACGAACCGCTCCCCTTCATCCCCGGCTCCCCGCCGTCCCTCCGCGCACCGGCCCCCGGCTGCGCCTTCGCCCCACGCTGCCCGCTGGCCGCCGACCGCTGCACCGACGTGCGGCCCGAGCTCGCGGCGTACGGCGACGGCGACGCGGGTGCCGGCGCCGGCCGTTCCGTGGCCTGCCACTTCGCCGGAGCCCGCACCGCCCAGGAGGCGGCCCGATGACCGAGACCCCGCTGCTGTCCGTACAGGACCTGACCATGACCTTCCCCGGCAGACGCTCCGCGACCGGGCGCCGGGGGGCGCCCGTGCGCGCCGTCGACGGGGTCTCCTTCGACCTGGCCGCCGGCCGTACCCTCGGCCTGGTCGGCGAGTCGGGCTGCGGGAAGTCCACCACCGGCCGCATGCTCGTACGGCTGCTGGAGCCCACCTCGGGCCGGGTCGCCTTCGAGGGCAAGGACATCAGCCGGCTCTCCCAGGCGGCACTGCGCCCGCTGCGGGGGAACATCCAGATGGTCTTCCAGGACCCGCACTCCTCGCTCAACCCCCGCCAGACCGTCGCCCGGATCATCTCCGAGCCGCTGCTGGTGCAGGGCTGGAGCGCGGGGGACGCCCGGCGCCGGGCCGCCGACCTCATGGAACTCGTCGGGCTGATCCCCGAACACATCGACCGCTACCCGCACGAGTTCTCCGGCGGCCAGGCCCAGCGCATCGGCATCGCCCGCTCCCTGGCCACCAGCCCCCGCCTGATCGTCGCCGACGAACCGGTGTCCGCGCTCGACGTCTCCGTCCAGGCGCAGATCGTCAACCTGATGGAGCGGCTGCGCGCGGAACTCGGCCTCGCCTACGTGTTCATCGCGCACGACCTGTCGGTGGTCAAACGGGTCAGCGACCGGGTCGCCGTCATGTACCTCGGCCGGATCGTCGAGATCGGGGACAAGGCGTCCCTCTACGAGAACCCCCAGCACCCCTACACCCGGGCGCTGTTGTCCGCCGTACCGCTGCCCGACCCGGCGGCGGAGCGGCGGCGGGAGCGGATCGTGCTGCTCGGCGACCCGCCGAGCCCGGCCGCCCCGCCCCCGGGCTGCACCTTCCACCCGCGCTGCCCCAAGGCGCAGGAGATCTGCCGGACGGAGCGCCCGATGCTGCGGATCGCCGCCTCACGCGAGGTGGCCTGTCACTTCCCGGGTGACTGACGGGGATCACGGGAAGAAGGGGACCCGGGGCCGACACAATCGGCCCCGGGTCCCTCCGTTACCCGCTGTACCCCCCGGTGTCGCCGGCGGCAGGGGTGGTCAGGGGGAGGAGCGGACACCCCTACGCCAGGCCGAGCTCGCGGCGGAAGAACTCCAGCTCCAGCGCCATGATCTTCTCGCGGGTGCCGTTCGGCGTCATGTGGGTGACGCCCGGCAGGGCCAGCAGCTGGTGGGGGCGGCCCGCGTCCGTCAGGGCCTGGGACAGGCGCAGGGTGTGCGAGGGGTGGACGTTGTCGTCGGCGAGGCCCGTGACCAGCAGCAGCGGGCGGGACAGCTTCGGGGCGTCGGGCAGCAGCGAGTCCCGTTCGTAGACGTCCGGGTGGTCCTGCGGCAGGCCCAGGTACCGCTCCGTGTACGCGGTGTCGTACTGCCGGAAGTCGGTCGGCGCGGCCCCGGCCGCCGCCGCGTGGAACACGTCGGGGCGGCGCAGTACCGCCATCGCCGACAGGTAGCCGCCGTACGACCAGCCGCGGATGCCGACCCGGCCGAGGTCGAGGTCGCCGTGGCGGGCGGCCAGCGCGTGCAGCGCCGCGACCTGGTCGTCGAGGGTGACCTGGGAGAAGCCGCGGTACATGGCGTGGGTGTGGGCGGGGGAGACGTACGCGGTGCCGCGGTTGTCGACGGTCACCACCGCGAAGCCCTGGTCGGCCCACCACTGGCGGTGCTGCCAGCGGCGCGGGTCGGCGGTGATGTCCTGGGCGCCGGGGCCGCCGTAGCTGTCCATCAGGACCGGCAGCCTGCGGCCGGGGACGTGCCCGCGGGGCAGTACGAGCGCGGTGGGGACGGCGTGCTCGGTGACCCGCTCCAGGACCGGGGCCACCCGGTACGGCAGCGGTTCGGACAGGTCGGCGGGCGTCAACTCCCGCCCGTCGGGGGTGCGTACGGTGCGGCGCACGCGGTCGGCGCCGGCGGAGGTCAGCAGCAGGTACCCGGCCGAAGCGGTCACGCTGTGGACGCCCGGCCCGTCCGCGAGCGGGGCCGTCTCCCCGGTGGTGGTGTCCAGCAGGAGCACCTGCTGCTCGGCCGGGTCCCGCAGGGCCGCCTCGATCAGCAGCCGGCCCTCGTGGATCCCGGCCACCCGGCGGACCTGGACCTCGTCCCCGGTGAGCGGTACGCCGTCCACGGCGAGGCCCCGCGCGCCGCCGCCGGGGGTGTCGGTGACGGTCAGCGTCCGCCCGTCGGGGAGCCGGCAGGGGGTGCCGCCGACGTCGGGGTCCACCCAGAGGGGGTGCGTGGTGCGGGACACCTCCCGGGTGCGGCCGGTGGCGGGGTCGGCGGAGAGCAGGACGACGGTGCGCTGGAGCCGGTCCTGGACGGTGAGCAGGATCTCCCCGGCCGACTCCCAGCCCGCGTCGGAGACGTAGGGGTAGGTTTCGGCGTCCCAGTCGATCCGGGTCCGGGTCCCGGTCCCGTCCGGGCGGAGCACCCACAGCTGGACGTCGGCGTTGGGCCCGCCCGCCTCCGGGTAGGCGAAGTCCTCGGCCGGCAGCTCGGGGTGGGCCGGGTCGGCGAACCACCGTCGCCGGAGGGCGGATTCGTCGACGCGGGCGGCGAGCAGCGTGTTGCCGTCGGGGGACCACCAGTGCCCCCGGGAGCGTCCCAGTTCCTCGGCGGCGGCGAACTCGGCCAGGCCCCAGCGGGCTCCGTCGTCGGGGCTGACCCGGCCGCCCGGGGCGACGTACAGGGCGTCGTCGGCGACATAGGCGGTGCGTGAGCCGTCGGCGTTGGGCCGCGGGTCCAGCGCGGGTCCGGCGGCTGGGATCTCGCGGAGGCTTCCGGCGCCGTCCGCGGTGACCTCGTACAGCCGCCCGTACAGGGGGAAGGCGGCGCGGCGCCCGTCGCCGGAGAGGGCGTAGGAGCCGATCCCGGCGGCGACGAGCCGGGTGCGTTCGCGCAGCCGGCGCTCGGCGGTGGGGAGCGGGCCGGGCTCGGGGCACAGCTCGCGGGGATCGGCAAGCCGGATCTCCTCTCCGGTGGCGGTGTCGAGCACCCAGAGGCTGTCGAAGGCGTCGGTCGCGCCGGTCGAGCGGAGGAACCAGAGGAGCCTGCCGTCGTCCCCGAAGGACAGTGCGCGCGGGGCGCCGTGGGTGAATCGGGCCGTGCTGGCGGAGAGCCTGAGGAAGTCGTCCATGGCCGTAGTGTGACATGTGAAATGTCACCCCCACTAGGCCGTTCGAGTGGTGGTGCCTGGAGGGCGGGCTTAGCGTCGGAGGGTGGACCCGAACGCAGCGCCGAGCAGCAAACGGACCGACGGCTCGGTCCGAGGAAGCGGCAGCGGACTCGCCCTGTTCGTCATCGCGTCCTGCCAACTCATGGTGGTTCTCGACATCACGATCGTGAACATCGCGCTCCCGCACATCCAGAGCGCCCTGGACTTCTCGACCGAAAGCCTCTCGTGGGTCGTCAACGCCTACACCCTCGCCTTCGGCGGCCTGCTGCTCCTCGGCGGCCGCACCGGCGACATCCTCGGCCGCAAACGTGTCTTCGTCTTCGGCGTCCTGCTCTTCGGCCTGGCCTCACTCCTCGGCGGGCTCTCCCAGAACGAGGGCCAGTTGATGGCCGCACGCGCCCTGCAGGGCGTCGGCGGCGCCATCGCCTCACCGACCGCACTCGCCCTGATCACCACCACCTTCCGGGAAGGCCCCGCCCGCAACCGGGCGTTCGGGGTGTTCGCCGGAGTCTCGGCGGCGGGCGGCGCGATCGGGCTCCTCGCGGGCGGCATCCTCGTCGAATGGCTGGACTGGCGCTGGGTCCTCTTCGTCAACGTCCCCATCGCGCTCGTCATCGCCGTACTGGCCGCGAAGGTCCTGCGCGAGTCCGAACGCCACCCCGGACACTTCGACTTCGCGGGCGCGCTGCTGTCCACCGTGGGCATGGTCGCGCTCGTCTACGGCTTCATCCGGGCCTCCCAGGAGGGCTGGCGCGACCCGGTGACGCTCGCCTCCTTCGGCGCGGCCGTGGTCCTGCTGACCCTCTTCATCCTCAACGAGCGGCGGTCGCCGCAGCCCATCACCCCGCTGCACATGTTCGCCGACCGCAACCGGGCCGGCACCTACGGGATCATGCTCATGCTCGCCTGCGCGATCTTCGGCATGTTCTTCTTCCTCACCCTCTTCGTGCAGAACGTGCTCGGCTTCAGCCCCATCCAGGCCGGCCTCGCCTTCCTGCCGGTCAGCGCGGTGATCGCGGTGGGTGCGGGCCTCACCGCGAAGCTGCTGCCGAAGTTCGGGCCCAAACCGTTCATGGTCTGCGGCGCACTGTCCTCGGCCGTCGGGCTGGCCTGGCTGACGCGGATCGACGTCCATTCCACGTACCTGGGCAGCATCCTGGGGCCGATGCTGTTCTTCGCCCTCGGCATGGGCCTGCAGTTCGTGTCGCTGACGCTGATGGCCCTGTCCAACGTCCCCGACCGGGAGTCCGGGGCGGCATCCGGACTGCTGAACACCACGCAGCAGGTGGGCGGCTCGCTCGGCCTGTCGATCCTGGTGACCGTCTTCGGCACGGCCAGCCGCAACGAGGCCAAGGAGCAGGTGCCGGACTTCCTCGCCACGGCGGGGCCCGTGCAGCGGGCCTTCTTCGAACGCACCGGCCAGCTCCCGAAGCCCTGGGGCGACCAGGTGCTGACCTCGGGCATCAGCACGGCCTTCGTCGTGGCCGCCCTCTTCACCCTGGTCGGGGCGGCGATCGCACTGTTCGTCATCCAGGTCCGCCCCTCCGACCTCGAACGCCTCCAGGGCAACCACAAACCGGCGGCCGACCGCATCTGAGCCGGGCCGGGGACCTGCGCCGAGCCGGCCCCCGATACGCCCGGCGGTCCGGCGCGGGTCAGGCCACGGTGACTCCGGTGACACGGCCCACGAAGCCGTTCAGGTTGCCCTCCATGCGCGCCAGCCGCTCGTCGAGCGTCAGCGACTCCTCCTGCCGTCCGGCACGCAGCTTCGGCTGCCGCTTGCCGCGCACGTACAGGGAGCAGGCCAGGTCCGCGCAGATGTACGTGCCGACCGTGTTGCCCTCGCGGCCGCGGGCGCCCGCCAGCGGAGCGGCCAGCAGCGTCACCCCGGACGAGGCGTGGCCCGTCAGGCAGATCTGGCACAGGCTGGACTTCACCGCGCTGGTCCGGCCCACGGACGGCACCCGCAGGGAGATCCCCAGCGGGCCCCCGTCCCGCGGCAGCACCAGATGCGCCCGCAGCGGCGCGCCCGGATCGACCCACCCCAGGAAGTCCAGGTCCTCCCAGGGCAGTTCGGCGAAGTCGAGGGGCAGGCGCAGGCGCGCCGCCTCCCCCTTGGTGCAGTTCACGAAGGATGCGCGGATCTGTTTCTCGGTGAGTGGTTCCACGGGCGTCGACCCTATTGCGCACCCGGGCCGGCCCGCACCCCAATATCCGGGGGGAGGGGGGAACATCCGGGGCGTTCGTGGCCTCCTCCCTCCTGCGGGCTGTCAGCCGTCCAGGCGGCGGACCCGGCAGCGCGCGGGGCCCTCGGTCCGCAGGGTGATCCCCGCGCCGACCGGGACCTCGGCGTCCACCGCCTCGAACGAGTACGCCCGCAGGATCATCGCCAGCGCGATCACCGACTCCAGCATCGAGAAGTGCTGCCCGATGCAGGCCCGCGGCCCGCCGCCGAACGGGAGCCACGCGTACCGCGGCCGCCCGGCCTCCGCCTCCGGGGTGAACCGGTCCGGGTCGAAGCGCTCCGGGTCGGGCCAGTGCTCAGGGCGGCGGTGCGTCACCCAGGGCGCGAGGATCACGTCCGCGCCCCCGGGGATGGCGTACCCGCCGATCCGGGTGGCGGCGACGGCCTTGCGGCCGATGACCGGCGCGGCCGGGTACAGCCGCATGGCCTCCTTGAGCACCTGCGAGAGGTACGGGAGCCGCTCCAGGTCGGAGGCCTCCGGCCGGCGTCCGCCCAGGACGCGGGTGATCTCCTCGCGGGCCCGGTCCTGCTGCTCGGGGTGGCGGGCCAGCAGGTGCAGCGCGAAGCAGAGGGAGGTGGCGGTCGTCTCGTGCCCGGCGAGCAGGAAGATCAGCACCTGGTCGCGGAGCTCGGCGGCGTCGAACTCCTTGTCGTCCGCGCTCCGGGCGGCGGCCAGCAGCGTCAGCAGGTCCTCCCCGGAGCCGCCGTCAGGGGACGCCTCGGCGCCTGTCCGGCGCCGCTGCCCGATGATCCGGTCGCAGACCCCGTACAGCTCGGCCAGCGCGGCGGCCGCCCGCCTGTTGCCCGGGGTGGGCCAGCTGCGCGGGATGTTGGCGGGGGAGTACCCGCGGCGCAGGACGTAGTCGGTGATGACCGGGAAGCAGCGGGCCACCACGTCGGCGGTGGCTTCCACGTCGGTGCCGAAGAGGATCCGGGCGACCGCCCGCAGGGCGAGGTGGGCCATCTCGTCGGACACGTCGACGATGCCGTCCGGGGCCTCCTCCCAGGCGGTGACCACCGAAGCGGTCTCGGCGGCGACGGCCCCGGCGTACCCGTCCACCCGGCGCCGTGTGAACAGCGGCTGCACGAGTCGGCGCTGGCGCAGGTAGTCCTCGTCCTGACTGGTCAGCAGGCCGTTGCCGAAGGACTCCCGGATCTCCTGGTAGAAGGCGTTGTCCTTGCGGAAGTTGGCCGCCTCGGAGGCGAGCACCTGCTGCACGCCCTCGGGGGAGAAGACGCAGTACAGGTCGGCCCGCACCCCGGGCGGCCCGGCCGAGACCCGTACGACGTCCCCGTGCAGCCGCTGGGCCCGCAGAAAGGTGCCGAGGGAATCCGTCTTCAGGTCGTGGAGCGATCCGAGCAGCGGCGCGCCGGCGAGCGCGGGCACCTCCGTACTCGCTCCGGTTCCGCCCGTGTTGGTGTCCAGTGCCACTCGGCCCGCCCGTCCCCTCGTCGTCCCCGCGCCTTCGCGAGGAGCCTGATTCTGCCGCCCCTGTTTGTTTCTGGCGAGAGCGCGTGCCCCGCCGGGTCGGATCACAGCTCCCGCAGGTAGCGGAGTTCGGTCAGGGTGACGTCGCGGTGGACGCCCTCGTGGATGTCCTCGTAGACGTCGTCCTGTGTCGCGCCGTCGGCCGCGTATCCGGCCCGCGTGTAGAAGCGCCGGGCGCGCCGGTTGTCCCGGAGGACCCACAAGGCCGATGTCGCGAAGCCCTGGCCGCGCATCGCGGCGTGCGCCTCGGCGAGGAGCCCGCGGCCGATGCCCGTGCCGATGAGGTCCGGCGCCACGTACAGGGCGTACACCTCACCCGCCCGGCCCGCGCCGGGAGCCGCGCCCGGTACCTCGCCGCGGGCGGGCCCGAAGCAGACCCACCCCACCGGACCGCGCTCGCCGACCGCCACGAGGTCCCTGGACTCCCGCCCGGGCCGGGCGAACACTCCCGCCGGCGGCGGGCGTCGTCCCCGACTGTCATCGCGTCCAGGTATCCCTGGGGAACGACGCCGGCGTACGCCGCCTGCCACCCCCGGACCCGGATCGCCGAGACGGCCTCGATGTCGGCCCCACCCATCTCCCGCACGCGCACACCCGCCATCGCGCCAAGGTAGGCGACGGCTCCGCGCCGAACCACCGATCACCGCCCGGCGTCCCGGGCGGTGATCCGCAGCACCCGTGCGCTACGCGGGCTCGACCGGCAGCCACAGCTCGCAGGTCGCGGTGCTGAAGTCCGCCGCGCGGTCGAGGGTGGCGACGATCGAGGGGCCGGGGCGCAGGCGCCACGGGTTGGAGGGGAACCAGTCGGTCGCGGTCGCCGCCCACGTCGTCTGCAGGGCCTGCGGATGAGGTCCGCTGGTACGGAAGACCGCCCACATCCCCTCCGGCACCTCGATGGCGTCGAGGCCGTCCGGGGCGGGAGTCGCCCCGTCGAGGGCGACTCCGTGCAGGTAGGTCAGTTCGCTGCCTTCCGCCGCGTCCGGATCGACGTCGTCGGAGACCTGGAGCAGGCCGCCCGGTTCGGTGTCGCTCAGGGCCTTCAGCCGCAGGTGCTCCTCCGGCGGCAGTGCGGCGATGTGCTCCTGGATGTGCGGGTTGACGCCCTGGTGGACGAGCGGGACCCGGACGGCGTGTCCGACCAGCCGGAACGCGGGGCGGTTGACAAGGCGGGTGTCCATGGGGACGCTCCCTTCGACGGTCAGGCGGAACCTGAGCTGCGGTTGTGTGCGCAAGGGGCCTCCGTCGCGGCGCACGTCACCGGGCCCGGCGCCGTGCACCGCCCGGAACGCCCGCCCGAACGCCTCGCCCGACCCGTATCCGTGCCGGACCGCGATGCTGAGCAGGTCCGCCTCGCCGCGTACGACGTCGGCGGCGGCGACGGTCATGCGCCGCCGCCGTACGTACTCCGACAGCGGCATGCCGGCCAGGGACGAGAACATCCGGCGCAGGTGGTACTCGGTGGTACCGAGCGCGCCTGCCAGTCCCTGGACGTCGGGCTCCTCGGCGAGGTGCTCCTCGACGAGATCGACCAGCCGGTTGAGCGCAGAGATCACGGGGGCCTCCTTTCGACTCCCACCCTGGCAGCCGCCGCCCCCGCCGCACCCGACCGCGGCGAACCGATCCGATCAGACGGGATCGGACCGGACCGGATCGGACCGGTGCCGGGGACCTCTCGGAGGGCGCCCGCTACGCGCTGTCGAAGATGGCGCCGACCGTCTCCGTGATCCGGTGCCTCCACTTGTGCCGGCGGTTGCAGTACTGGCGCGGGAACCAGCGCCGCTCCTGCGGAATCGGCTGGTTGCACCACTTGCACAGCACCGTGCGCCCTCGGCTCGCGAAATCCCCCATGCCCCGACTCTAACCGCAGCGACCTGCGCCTTCGCCGCGCGGGGGAACGTTTCAGTAGCCCCAGCGCTGGCCGACGCTGTTGTCCTTGCGGCAGTGGATCGCGCGGCCGTTGGCGTCGCGTCCGGAGCTTCCGATGTCGGCCTTCCTGCATATCTGCCCGGCCTTGTAGCAGTTCCCGGCGTTGGAGAGGGGATGGCAGGCGGTGTCCTCCTCGGCCTTGGTGGGCGCGGGAGCCGGCGCTGTCGTACGGGTGCGCGCGGGGGCGGGAGGCGCGGGGGCGGGCTCGGTGGCGGCAGGGGCGGCCTGTGTCGCGGGCGGGGTGGTCGGCGCAGCGGTGGTCGGGTCGGCGCTCGGGGTGGGGCTGGTGCTCGGGCTCGGAGAGACGGCGGCGCTCGCGCTCGCACTCGGCGTGACGGCGCCGGCGCCGGTGGCGCTCGGGTCGCAGGCGGCGAGCATCAGCACGGTGGTGACGGCGGCGATGGCGCCTGCGTAGCGTCTCTTGACGGTGTTGTTGCTGCCGGGCGGGCGCATGGCCATCGGTGTCTCCTGGAAAGGCGGGGCACTTGGGATGGCGAGCAACATACTCGGCAAGTTGAAGCTTGTACGGGTTATGGGCAAATCGAGACGATGTACGAGGCGGGGTCCGCCGCAGACGGCCAGGCGGGCAGACGGCAGAGGTCCCGCCGCCCCCTCCTCGGGGAGCGGCGGAACATCGGCCTGAATCCCTTTGAGGTCCGCAAACGCGGCGGTCTAGTCTCGCGGCGTGGACCTGCACGACGTGTACCCGTCCGGATTCCGGTAGCGCACCCAGGAGCGACCTGGGGCGCCGCTGGAGGCTTTCATGTCCCGCACCGCCCACCACACCCCCGACAGGCAGACCCCGTACGGGCGTCAGCGCCGCGAGGACCACGACCGGCTGCCCTGGCACCGGATCCAGCAGGCGGGCCCGTGGCGTCGGGCCGACACGCGGACCCTGCGGTACTCCGCCACCGAACTCCGCGCCGCCGAAAGGGAAGGCCGGCGCCCCCGGCCGCAGGAGGTCCGCCGCGCCTTCGACATCTGGCGGTACTGCTGCGCCTTCACCGGCTCGCTGTCCGAGGCGGCAAACCTGGAGGAGCGCGGCGCCAGGGCCCGGCTCAGGGGCGCGGCACGAAAGGCGCTGTTCGACCCCGAGACGGTCATCGAGCCCTACCGCACCCGCTACCAGGCGCACTGGTGACGCTGCTTACGTCGCGACCGCCCGGACCGGACGAAGCCCCCGCCCGGTGCGGACCAAAGCGCTGAGGTCCCATCCCCGTGAAGAGCGATGGGACCTCAGGTGGGCTGTTCCGTGCCCGGCGGCGCGATGGAAACGGCGGAAGGCGGCTCAGATGTCCCGGAAAAGACTTGGCAGCCCTGTGAGCTGCGCAGACTCGTGACGCAGGGCTTCTGGCCTGGGGAAACACCCTTTCTCTTCTTTCGCCCTCGTACCCCTTGATGCAGCCGAAAGTCCCAGGAAAGTCCCAGAGGAGTCCCATGCGCGAGTGGCTGTAATGGCAGAGGCAGATGTGCCGCCATGTGGGGCGGAGTGGAGCGTCGCGGCCGGGGAGGGGGCGGTCAGGACGCCCCTCCGTGCCCGTCGAAACGCCGCACTCTGTTGAGTCGGCCCATGGCCGCCTGGTGCGCGTGCTGCAGAGAGAAGGTGCCGACAGGAGAAGGGCGCTGCCGCAGACTTGAAGTGCACCGGCTCCGGAGGCCGTCGGCGTTTCCGGCGCCTTCCCAGGTCAGTAGCTTAGATGGCGGCATGTTAGGGGCTCGGTCCCGCGTATGTCCCGTGAAAATGAAATGTTCTGTTTGTTTGCCATTCTGTGGCGTTGTCCTTGCGTCGAGGTCCCGCAGCGCGACGTGGCAGCCGTCACGAAGGCCTACCACGCGCAAGGATGGACGGCCCCGTCTCGGGTGCTCGAAATGTCGCGGTGACCAAGCACTTCCGAACGCCCGGAACGCGGCTGCCCGCCGGGCGGCCGTCGGGCCGGACGCCGTTCGAGCGCTGGCCGCACCCGAGGGAGTGCGCGGCCTGTCCTCGGCCGGGGTTACTTCCGGCCAGGTGTCCATTTCATGCCGAGCCGGTACGTCCGGGAGATCACGTCCTGGACGCCGGGGCCGTCCGCCGGCGTGAACCAGCGCACCTCGCGTTCGATGACGAGTTCGCCCTCCTGTCGTTTGATGAGGGCGATGGCACACGCGTGCGCCATCGGCGGGCACTCGTCCAGAACCACTCGGAACCGGTCACCGCGGTCGGAGGTCAGCGTCACCACCGCGTCGAGGCCGCGGAAGTCGCCGGACCCCTCGTATATGTAGACGAAGAGCAGGAGCTTCTGGAACTCGGCCTGGTGGTCCAGGTTGATGACGAGGTTCTCTCCCGTCTCCCGGGCCCCGGTCCGGTCGTCCGAGTCGAGGGCGACGTAGGGGAAGCGGTCCACCGCGCCGAAGGCGTTCCCCAGCGCCTGCACCACGGTCTTGGAACCGTCGGTGCAGCGGATCATGCAGCCGAGGTCGAGGTCCACCGTCCTGGCCGAGGCCGCGCGCAGCGAGGCCCGGATCCGGCCGAACAGACCACGCGCCTCGCCGGCCGCCCGCTGGGCGGCGGCCTGTGGCGAGGTCCAGTTGAGGTTGACCTTGATCAGTCCTGAGGTCATGCCGTGCTTGTCCAGGGAGACCGTGGGCGAAGCCTTCGTCAGGTCCACGGCGGTGGGCTTGGTCATACGGCACCTTTCCGAAGAGGGAGGGCGGGGGACGACAGTACAAGTGGAGGCATGGGATCGCAGAGGTGCGGCCGGAGGGCTGAGCCGGTAGGGCCGGGAGGGCGGCTCGAACAACCGGAAGCATCGACTCGTGGGGGTGGCGCCGTTCTGATCTCTGGAGTCGTTCGGCCTGACGGCCTCTAACATGAGGGTCGTCGGAGGGGGCCTGGGCCGGAGCGGAGCACGGAGAGTCGTGGGCGGTCTTACGGAAGCGAAGCTGAGGGCACTGGCCGGGGGTCGATCGTTCGAACGTGGACTCGGTTATGTGGACGAGGTGTCCGGGGTCGAGTTCGGTGACCGCTGGATCCGGGCGTCGGTGCAAGGCACGGAGCGGTACGAGGTGGAACTGCTCCTCGGCGGCAGGAAGCTCGCAGGCACATGCGACTGTCCGTACGGCCAGGAGGGCAACTTCTGTAAGCATCTGGTCGCGCTCGGTCTGGCGGTGATCGCCCAGAAGGCCGACCTGCCTCGCCTGAGGAAGGCAGCCCGGGACCGGACCCGAGGCCTCGAAGCCTGGCTGACCGGCCTGTCACGGGACGATCTGCTCGCTCTCGTGCGGGAGGAGGCGGCCGAGGACCGGAGCCTGCGGAGGCGTCTGGAGCTGCGGGCGGCGAGTGCCCATGGCGACGTGGCCGGGATCCGTTCCCGTATCCGCGAGTTGCTCGACATCGGCCCTTTCGCGCAGTACGGCTACGTCGAGTACGCCGATGCCCGTGCCTACGCCGACCAAGCCGGGCAGGCGGTCACCGCGATCCGGTCGCTGACGGCCTCCGGCCAGGTGACCGACGCGACGGCCCTGGCTCGGGAGGCGATCGGCCGGCTGGCCTCCGTGGTCGAAAGCGTCGACGACTCCGACGGCCGGCTCGGCCAGGTCGGCGCCGATCTCGCCGACGCCCACCACGAGGCCTGCCGCGCGGCCCGCCCGGATCCGGAGCAACTCGCGCACTGGCTGGTGACCCATGCCCTCGGCGAAGCGGCCGACCTGACGGACATCGACCCTCTCGATTACGGGGACGTGCTCGGGGAGCGGGGGACGGCCGCCCTGCGCCGGTGTGCGGCCGAGGCATGGCAGGCGAACCGCACCGGCTGGGCCGAGAAGCACCTGATGCAGCGCCTCGCGAAGTCCGGTCGGGACATCGATACGGTGATCGCCGTGCACGCCGCCGACCTCGCCCCGGACGGCCACACCCACCTGCTCGTCGCCCGCGAACTCGACACCGCCGGCCGTACCGCCGAAGCTCTGGAATGGGCCGAGCGCGGCATCCGGGAGGCCGAGGACCTTGCCGACGTCGACACCGCCCTGGTCGACCACCTCGCCGACCGCTACACCCGCACCGACCGGCTTGCCGACGCCGTCACCCTGCGCCGTGACCACTTCGCCGCCCGCCGCACCCTGCTCACCTATCAGCAGCTACGTGTCGCAGCCGTGGCCGCCGACTGCTGGCTGACCGAGCGGGAGAAGGCGCTGGAGCTTCTCCGCGCCGATGTCGAACAGGCTGGCGCGTACGGTGGCCGGGTCCTCGTCGACATCCTGCTGGACGACAAGGACCTCGACGCCGCCTGGCAGGCAGCCCACGAGCACGGCGCCCACGACGGCCAATGGCTCACCCTCGCCGACCAGTCCCGCCCGACCCGCCCCGCGGATGCCCTTCCCGTATACCTCCGCCTGGCCGCCAGCCTCGCACGCGAGACCGGCAACCGCGCCTACGAACAACTCGTCAGCCTGCTCCTGAGTGTCCGCGACTGCCACCACCGCCTCGGCACGCCGGACGACTTCACCACCTACATCGCCGACCTGCGCGCCGCCCAGAAGCGCAAGCGGAATCTGATGCGACTGATGGGCGACTGTGGGCTATGACTCGCCAAGCATGTCATGTTGACATCGTCAACGAACTTCGCTGTTGTTTACGATTGAACTCTCGTGTACGCTGCTCGCGGGGCTGGGGGTCTGCCCGCGTCGCGAGACGGGGCGTTCTCCCGTGGGGAGTCGTGTGCTCGCAGGGCCACGCGAAAACGCAAGGGAATGGGCTGTGGCGACGGAGATGATCGCGGGGCGGTTCCGGCTCCTGGGGGCTGTGGACTCGGGCAACATGGGCGAGGTCCACAGAGCCGAGGATCTGGAGGCCGCTCCAGGCGACGCCGATCGCGTCGTGGCGGTCAAGCTGATCCTCCGGCGTCGGTCCGGCCTGCAGATCGACACGCACGGCGACGCCAAGACCGTGGAACGGTTCGCCCGCGAGGTCCGGATCATGCAGACCTTCGCCCGGCACCCCAACCTCCCGCGTACGATCGCCGGCGGTGTGGACGACACGAACGGCGGCCTGCCCTACCTCGCGATGGAATTCCTCGACGGCCATCCTCTGGCCGACCTGGTCGCCGACGAGCCGCAGCTGCCGATCTCCTGGGCGGCGGCCATCGCGGCGCAGATGGCGGAGGGGCTCAAGGCCGCCCACGTCGAGGGCGTCGTGCACCGCGACCTCAAGCCCCGCAATGTCATGCTCACCCGCGGTGGCCTCGTGAAGGTCCTCGACTTCGGCATGGGCCGGATCGTCGACGACCCGGACGGTACCAAGCTCACCAGCACGGGCGTCACCGTCGGCACCGCCCGCTACATGGCACCCGAGCAGTTCCAGGGCGGAGCCGTAACCCCGGCGGCGGACCTCTACGCTCTCGGCTGCGTCCTGTACGAGATGCTCCTCGGCGTACCGCCGTTTGTCGGCACCTCCGCGTACGAACTCGGCGAGAAGCACGTCCGTCAGGCACCGAACCCGGTCAGGCTGGTCCGGCACGACGTCCCCGAGGCGCTCGCCCGCCTCGTCGACCGCCTCCTCGCCAAGGACCCGGCGGACCGCCCCGAGAGCGCCGCCGCCGTACGGGACGCCCTGCTGCCCTTCGTCGCGCCCGCCGAACCACTGCCCGCCTGGCGCGAGTTCGACCCGGTGGGCCGCCTCCTCCAGGACCGGGCCGCGCTCTCCACGCCCACGGCGCGGCAGGCTCCGGCCGACCAGCCGCCCGCCCAGACCCGCCCACACACGTCCGGTATGGACGTCTTCGGCGTCCACCGGGACCTGATCGACGAGTACCGCGCCTTCACCCAGGGCGGCACGATCATCCGTGACGAACGCGTCGCCGACTTCGTCCGGCGCGACCTCGACGCCAAGTCCCAGTGGCCCAACCCGTGGATCTCCCTCAACCCCTTCTTCGACTCCGCCGGCACCGTTGCCGAGCTCGCTTCCCAGGGCGTCCTCCACCCCGAGTGCGCGCGGATCTTCCAGGCGAAGAAGACCAGGGGCGGCACCGTCTGCGACGGCCGCCCCCTCACCCTTCACCAACACCAGCGCGAAGCCGTCGACGCCGCCCGGTCCGGGGCGTCCTACGTCCTCACCACCGGCACCGGCTCGGGCAAGTCCCTCTCCTACATCGTGCCCATCGTCGACAAGGTCCTCAGGGACCGGGAGACGGAGCCGAGAGGGACGGCCAAGAGAGTCCGTGCGATCATCGTCTACCCCATGAACGCCCTGGCCAACAGCCAGCTCAAGGAGCTGGAGAAGTACCTGAGGGACGGCTACGGCGCAGGACGCGAGCCCGTCACCTTCGCCCGCTACACCGGCCAGGAGGACGACGCCGCCCGCAGGGAGATCCGTGACAACCCGCCGGACATCCTGCTCACCAACTACGTGATGCTGGAGCTGATGCTCACCCGCCCCGACGACCGCGACAGCCTCGTCCGGATGGCCAAGGGCCTCGAATTCCTCGTCTTCGACGAACTCCACACCTACCGAGGCCGCCAGGGCGCCGATGTCGCCCTGCTCATCCGACGTGTCCGCGAGGCGTGCCAGGCCGACCGTCTCCAGTGCGTCGGAACCTCCGCCACCATGTCCACCGAGGGCACGATCGACGAGCAGAAGAGCGTGGTCGCGGGCGTCGCCTCCAAGCTCTTCGGCACGAGGATCCGCACCGAGCACGTCATCGGCGAGACCCTGGTCCGCGCCACCGACCCGGCCCCCGACACCGTCCCTGCCGAGCGGCTGCGCACCACCGACGCGCCCCGTGCGTACGCGGACCTGGTCCGCGACCCGCTCGCCCGCTGGATCGAGACCCGCTTCGGCCTGGCCACCGACACCCTCACCGACCGCCTCGTCCGCCAGAAGCCCGCCAAGATCGAGGACGCGGCCGAGGACCTCGCCCGGGAGAGCGGCGTGTCCGTCGAGGACTGCGCCGCGGCTCTGCGCGCCACCCTGGAGGCCGGCTCGCAGGCCCGTCACCCCGTCACGGAACGCCCCCTCTTCGCCTTCCGCCTCCACCAGTTCCTCTCCAAGGGCGACACCGTCTACGTCACCCTGGAGGACCCGGAAAGCCGCCACCTCACCCGTGACTACCAGCAGGTGCAGCCCGGCACCGACGGCAAGCTCCTCATCCCGCTCGCCTTCTGCCGGGAGTGCGGCCAGGAGTACCTGACGGTGTGGCGCACCGAGAAGGACGGAGAGGTCCGCTACGAGTCCCGCCGCGACACCTCCGCCACGGGCGGCAGGGCCGGCGACGGCTACCTCTACGTCGGCCGCCCGTGGCCCCGCTCGCTCGACGAGGCCGTCGCCGAGCGCAAGCTGCCGGAGTCGTGGCTGGAGCTCGACGACCGTGGTCAGGAAGTCGTCAGGAAGTCGTACCGCGAGCGCGCGCCCCGCGCCGTGACCGTCGACCCCTATGGGTACGAAGGACGGGGCGACCTGGACGCCGCCTTCATCCCGGCCCCGTTCCGCTTCTGCATCCAGTGCTCGGTGTCCTACGAGCAGCCGCGTGGCAAGGACTTCGCGAAGCTCGCGACCCTCGACCAGGAAGGCCGGTCCTCCGCCACCTCCCTGGTGTCGGCGGCCGTCGTCCGCTCCCTCAAGGCCGTGCCCGAGGAAGCCCTCGACAAGGAGGCGCGCAAGCTCCTCACCTTCGTCGACAACCGCCAGGACGCCTCCCTCCAGGCCGGCCACTTCAACGACTTCGTCCAGATCACCCAGCTGCGCGGCGCGCTCTACCGGGCCGCCCTGGACGCCGGGGAAGAAGGCATCCACCACGAGGAGCTGGCCACCCGCGTGGCGAACGCCCTCGCCCTGGACCCCGTCGAGTACACCGGCCAGTCGGACCTGCCGCCCGCCCTCGCCCGCAACGCGGCCAAGACCCTGCGTGACGTCATCGCCTTCCGTCTCTACCTCGACCTGGAGAGCGGCTGGCGCATCACCATGCCGAACCTGGAGCGGACAGGTCTGCTGACGATCGACTACGCGGACCTCCAGTGGGTCGCCGAGCGTGACGAGCGCTGGCAGGACACGCATGCGGCGCTCCGCGGCGCCGACCCCGCCCTGCGCGCCGAGATCACGCGGACGCTCCTGGACGACATGCGCCGCGAACTCGCCATCGACGTCCAGTACTTCCGCGACGACTTCGACGCCCTCCAGCGTGCCAGCGAGGAACGCCTCATCGACCCGTGGGTCCTCGGCAGGTCCGACGCGCCCAGGGTCAAGACCGCCTACCCGCAGCCCTCCAGCCCCGGCATGGACCGTTCCGGGCACTTCCTCTCGGCCCGCGGCAAGTTCGGCAAGTACCTGCGCCGCACCGCACCCACGGTCTTCGACGCGCGCGACGGCGTGAAGTTGGACAACACCGACCTCCAGAAGGTCATCGTGGACCTGCTGAAGGTGCTCGCGAAGGCCGGCCTGGTCACCGAGGTCAGTGCCGCCCCCCAGCGCGCCGGCCGCTTCCGCGCGCCGACCGGTCCCGCCGCCACCGGCTACCGGATCTCCGCCGCCTCCCTCATCTGGCGGGCCGGCCCCGGCGAGTCCGGCGCCCACGACCCTCTCACCCGCACCTACGCCAGCGGCGACGGGCCGCGCGTCAACACCTTCTTCCGCGACCTCTACCGCAACGCCGCCGCCGAACTGTCCGGCCTGTTCGCCCGTGAGCACACCGCCCAGGTCGACCCCGCCGAGCGTGAGCGCCGCGAAGAAGCCTTCAGCAAGGCCGAACTGAAGCTTCTCTACTGCTCCCCGACCATGGAGCTGGGCGTCGACATCTCGTCCCTCAACGCGGTCATGATGCGCAACGTGCCGCCCACCCCGGCCAACTACGCACAGCGCAGCGGACGCGCCGGCCGGAGCGGCCAGCCCGCCCTCGTCACCACGTACTGCGCCACCGGCAACAGCCACGACCAGTACTACTTCCGTCGCTCCGAGCGCATGGTGGCGGGTGCCGTCGCCCCGCCGCGCCTCGACCTCGCCAACGAAGACCTCGTCCTCTCCCACCTCCAGGGCATCTGGCTCGCCGAGGCCGGGCTGAAGCTCGGCCGGGCCATTCCGCAGATCATCGACATCGCGTACGACGAGAGCCTGGGCCGCCCGAACCCGGCGCTCCACCTCCACGACGACCTGTACGCGGCCTCCCGCGACGCCGACGCGCAGGCCCGCACGGTGGCGGCGGCCCACCGGGTCCTCGGCCCGTTGCTTGCCGACTTCGCCATGACCGTTTGGTGGGACGAGCGCTGGATCGAGGACCGTGTCCGTACCGCCCCCGACCGCTTCGACCGCGCCTTCGACCGCTGGCGAGACCTCTTCCGGGCCGCCCTCGTCGACCAGTACGTCCAGAACAAGCGGGTCCTCGACCACACCCTCACGGAAGGCGACCGGCGGCGCGCCGTCGCCCGCCGCAAGGAGGCCGAGACCCAGCTCAATCTCCTCAAGAACGAGACCCCGGACAGCAGGTCCGTCCTCTCCGACTTCAACCCCTACCGCTACCTCGCCTCCGAGGGCTTCCTGCCCGGCTACTCCTTCCCCCGCCTGCCGCTGGCCGCCTACATCCCGACCACCGGCCGTCGCCACGGCGACGGCGACTACCTCCAGCGCCCCCGTTTCCTCGCCATCCGCGAGTTCGGCCCCGGCGCGCTGATCTACCACGAGGGCGCCCGCTACCAGGTGACCCGCGTCCAGCTGCCCCCGGACTCCTCCGGCGACATCGCCACCACTGCGGCAACCCGCTGCAAGCACTGCGGCTACCACCACGATCCCGAGCAGCGCGCCGACGTCTGCGACATGTGCAAGGAGCCGCTCGGCGCCGCCGCCTACAACCTGCTGCACCTGCACACCGTCTACACCCAGCGCCGGGAGCGGATCTCCTCCGACGAGGAGGAGCGCCGCAGGGCCGGATTCCGGCTGGAGATCTCGTACCGCTTCCAGGACCACGGCATCCGCAAGGGCCGCCAGGACGCCCACGTCTCGGACCCGGCGGGCAGTCTCGCCACGATCTCGTACGGCGACTCGGCCACCGTCCGCATCACCAACAAGGGACGGCTGCGCGCCAAGGAGAACGAGCAGGACGGCTACTGGCTCGACCCCGCAAGCGGCCACTGGATGAACGAACGCGATGCCGCCGAGGCGTCCGGCGACTCCAGCGAGATGCCGGTCATCGACCCGGACGGCAACGAGAAGCGCCGCAGGAAGCGAGTCGTCCCCTTCGTCGAGGACCGCCGCAACATCCTCGTCGTCACCCTCGACGAGCCGCTGCCCGAACCCATCGCCCTCACTCTCATGTACGCCCTGGAGCGGGGCGTCGAGGCGGCGTTCGAGCTGGAGGACTCCGAGCTCACCAGCGAACTGCTCCCGCCCGACGACGGTCCCCGCAACCGCTTCCTGCTCACCGAGGCCGCGGAGGGCGGCGCCGGAGTCCTGCGCCGCCTCCAGGCCGAGCCCGGAGCGCTCGCCGTCGCCGCCCGCCGCGCCCTGGAGATCTGCCACTTCGACGAGCACGGAGTGGACCAGGCCGAGCAGCACTGCGCCCGAGGCTGCTACGACTGCCTGCTCACCTACGGCAACCAGCTCGACCACGCGGCCATCGACCGCCACACCGTCGTCCACCTGCTGCGCCGCCTCGCCTCCGCCGTGTCCGAGCCCGAAGGGCGGGGCGAGTCCCCGACGGAGCAGCACCGGCGGCTCGTCGAGGAGCTGGGGCGAACGGCCCCGAAGCTCGCCGACACGCCGGCCGACGACACCGACGACATGGCGAACACTCCCCTGGAGCAGACCCTCGTCAACTGGCTCAGGGACCACGGCCTGCGCCTGCCCGACGAGGGCCAGACTCTCGTCGGCACCGCCCTCCCCGACTTCGTCTACCACCTGCCCGGAGTCAACCTCGCCGTCTTCGTCGACGGGCCGGACAGGGAGGAGGACGCCACCCGGGACGAGGACGCCGAGGAGCGCCTCTACGACGCCGGCTGGGGCGTCGTCCGCTTCCCGGCCGACCCCGCCGACTGGGACGCCGTCGTCGCCCGCCACGCCCGCTACTTCGGCGGCCCCGCCGCCTCCTGACCACGGAACCGACCGACCACCCGAGGACCCCGAGGACTCACCCGATGACGCTCACCTACTCCGCCGGTTCCCTGGTCACCGCCCGAGGCCGCGAATGGGTCGTGCTCCCCGAGAGCGCCCCCGACATGCTCGTCCTGCGCCCGCTCGGCGGTTCCGACGACGACATCGCCGCCGTCTTCCCCGCCTTCGAGGACGTCAGAGGCGCCGAGTTCGCCCCGCCGTCCGCCGCCGACCTCGGCGACCACCGCGCCGCCGGGCTGCTGCGCTCCGCCCTCCGCATCGGCTTCCGCTCCGGAGCCGGCCCCTTCCGCTCCCTCGCCGGCATCGCCGTCGAACCCCGCGCCTACCAGCTCGTCCCGCTCCTCATGGCGCTGCGGCAGAGCACCGTACGGCTCCTCATCTCCGACGACGTCGGTATCGGCAAGACCGTCGAGGCCGGCCTCATCGCGAGCGAACTCCTCGCCCAGGGCGAGGCACGCGGCCTTGCCGTCCTCTGCTCACCGGCCCTCGCCGAGCAGTGGCAGGAGGAGCTGCGCACCAAGTTCGGCCTCGACGCCGAACTCGTCCTCGCCTCCACCGTCTCCCGCCTGGAGCGCGGCCTGGACCTGGGGCAGTCGCTCTTCGACAAGTACCCCCACGTCATCGTCTCCACCGACTTCATCAAGTCCACCCGCCACCGCGACGACTTCGTCAAGCACTGCCCCGACCTGGTGATCGTCGACGAGGCCCACACCTGCGTCGTCGCCGACGACACCACCTCCACGCAGAACCAGCTCCGCTACGAGCTGCTGCGCCGCGTAGCCGAGGACGCCGAGCGTCACCTGCTCCTCGTGACCGCCACCCCGCACAGCGGCAAGGAGTCCGCCTTCCGCAACCTTCTCGGCCTGGTCAGGCCCGAACTGGCAGGCACGGACCTGGACTCCGACCGGGGCCGACGGCTCCTCGCCCAGCACTTCGTGCAGCGCAAGCGCGCCGACGTACGCCAGTACCTGACGACCGAGGACGGCCTCGGCGACGACAGCCTGGCCGAGCGGACCGCGTTCCCGTCCGACCGCTTCTTCAAGGACGAGACCTACAAGCTGTCACCGGCCTACCGCGCCCTCCTCGACGACGCCATCGCCTATGCGAGCGAGCGCGTCGAGGCCGCCGGCAGCCAGGGCAAGCGCGAGGCCCGTATCGCCTGGTGGTCCGCGATCGCCCTGCTCCGCTCCCTCGTCTCCTCCCCGCGCGCCGCCGCCCAGACCCTCCGTACGCGCTCCGCCGCCGCGGCCGCCGCCAGCGCCGAGGAAGCCGACCGCTTCGGCGCGCCCCTCACCCGTGACGCGGCCGACAGCGACAGCCTGGAGGGCATGGACGTGGCCCCCGGTGCCGAGACCGACGACGCGGGCGCCCGCCTCGCCGAACTCGCCGACCGGGCCGCCGCCCTGGAGGGCCCGGAAGGCGACCTGAAGCTGAAGGCCCTGGTCAAGCACCTCAAGGCGCTGCTCGCCGACGGCTACCACCCGATCGTCTTCTGCCGCTACATCCCCACCGCCGAGTACGTCGCCGAGCACCTGGGCGGCAAGCTCGGCAAGAAGACCGTCGTTCGCGCCGTCACCGGCACCCTCTCGCCCCAGCAGCGCATCGAGCGGATCGAGGAGCTGGCGGAGGAGGCCGGGCAGGACCCCGCCGCCCGCCGCGTCCTCGTCGCCACCGACTGCCTCTCCGAGGGCGTCAACCTCCAGCACCACTTCGACGCCGTCGTCCACTACGACCTCGCCTGGAATCCCACCCGCCACGACCAGCGTGAGGGCCGCGTCGACCGCTACGGGCAGCAGCGCGACGAGGTCCGGGTCATCACCCTGTACGGCAGCGACAACGGCATCGACGGCAAGGTCCTCGACGTCCTCATCAAGAAGCACCGCCAGATCAAGAAGGACCTCGGCATCTCCGTCTCCGTCCCCGACGAGACCTCCTCCGGCGTCACCGACGCCATCGTGGAGTGGCTGCTGCTGCGCGGCCGGGAGGGGGAGCAGGGAACCCTCTTCGAGGCAGACTCCTTCCAGCAGAGCTTCGCCGACCTGGAGGCCGACTGGAAGTCGGCGGCCGAACGCGAGACCCGCTCCCGCTCCCGGTTCGCCCAGCGCTCCATCCACCCGGAGGAGGTCGCCCGCGAGGTCCTCGCCATCCGCGACACCCTCGGCCGCGCCGACGAGGTGAACGACTTCGTACGGACCTCCCTCGCGGCCCTGGAAGCCCACCTGGTGGAGGCGGGCGACGGCTCCGGCGACTTCACCGCCGAGGTCAGCGGCACCTCCGCCGGCCTGCGCGACGCCCTCGCCCCCGTCGTCGGCTCCGCCGCCGTCGAAGGCGCCCGCCCCATCCCGTTCCGTACGACCTCGGCCGTGGCCCGGGGCGAGGCCGCCCTCGTCCGCACCGACCCCGTCGTCGGTGCCATCGCCACCCACGTCCTGAACTCCGCCCTCGACAGCCAGGCCGACGGCCGCCGCCCCGCCCGCCGCTGCGGTGTCGTCGCCACCCGCGCCGTCGACACCCGCACGACCCTGCTCCTCGTCCGCTACCGCTTCCACCTCACGCTGCCCTCCCGGCAGGGGGAGAAGCAGCTCGTCGCCGAGGACGCCCGCCTCCTAGCCTTCCAGGGCTCCCCGAAGAACGCCGTGTGGCTGCCCGAGGACCGGGCCCATGCCCTCCTCACCGCCCAGGCCGCCGACAGCGTCGACCCCGACCACGGTGAGCACATGATGACCCGGGTCCTCGGCCAGCTCTCGGCTGTCACCGACCACTTGGAGCAGTACGGCGACACCCTCTCCGCCGAACTCCACGAGTCCCACCGGCGGGTCCGCCGCGCCTCCGACGAGATCGTCCGCGGCCTGCGGGTCACCGCCCAGAAGCCGGCCGACGTCCTCGGCGTCTACGTCTACCTGCCCGCCGCGTCCGGAGAGGCCGCCGTCTGATGTCCGCCACCACCCGCAACCAGGTCTTCTCCGCCGTTCACACCGTCGGCGGCCTGCTCCCCGCCGACATGCTGATCCGCATCGCCGACGGCAAGGACGTCAAGGGCTCCGCCCCCGCCGACTACCAGGTCATCGGCGCCCGTTCCGTACGCGACGAGGCCGAACGCCACTGGGACTACCTGAAGTCCGTCTGGCGCGAACTGCGCGAGAAGCTGCCGGTCGCCCCGGACGCCGAGACCCCGGCCGACCCGACCGGCCTGGCCGTCTCCCAGTGGCTGGAACCGCTCTTCGCCGAGCTGGGCTTCGGCCGCCTGACCCCGATCGGCGCCACCGGCATCCCGGCGGACAGCGACCCCGACCGCGTCTTCCCCATCAGCCACCGCTGGAACCACGCCCTCCTCCACATGACGGCTTGGAACGCCGACCTGGACAAGCGCACCGGCGGCGCGGGCACGGTCCCGCCCCAGTCCCTCGTCCAGGAGTGCCTGAACCGCACCGAGGCCCACCTGTGGGGCGTCCTCACCAACGGCCGCCGACTCCGGATCCTGCGCGACTCCAGTGCGCTCGCCACCGCCTCGTACGTCGAGTTCGACCTCGAAGCCATCTTCGACGGCGAACTCTTCAGTGAGTTCGTGCTCCTGTACCGCCTGCTGCACGTCTCCCGCTTCGCGGTGGCGGAGGGCGCGGCCCCGTCCGCCTGCTGGCTGGAGAAGTGGCGTACGGAGGCGATCGCCTCGGGTACACGGGCCCTGGAGCAGCTCCGCAAGGGCGTCCAGGAGGCCATCACCACCCTGGGCACGGGCTTCCTGCGCCACCCGGCGAACACGACCCTGCGCGAGGACACGGACGTCAAGGCCCTCCACGGGGCGCTGCTGAGGCTCGTCTACCGCCTGCTGTTCGTCTTCGTGGCGGAGGACCGCGATGTCCTGCACGGCAAGGAGGCGACGGAGCAGGCGCGGGAGCGTTATGCGTCGTACTTCTCCTCGGCTCGCCTGCGCGCCCACGCCCGCCGCCGCCGGGGCACAGCCCACGGCGACCTCTACCAGGCCCTCCGGATCGTCCTGGACGCCCTCGGCGACGAGAACGGCCGCCCGGAACTGGGCCTGCCGGGCCTCGGCGGCATCTTCGACGAGACGGAGACGGACGCCCCCCTGAAGGGCCTGTCCCTCTCGAACGAGTACCTCCTCACGGCCGTACGCCACCTCTCCCAGGTCCGGGACGCGGGTTCGCGGCGCTGGCGCACCGTCGACTACCGCCACCTGGACGCTGAGGAACTGGGCTCGATCTACGAGTCCCTGCTCGAACTGGTCCCGCAGCACAGCGCGGCCGACCGCACCTTCGAACTGGTGGAGCTGGCCGGCAACACGAGGAAGACGACGGGCTCGTACTACACCCCGTCCTCGCTCATCGAGTGCCTGCTCGACTCCGCACTGGACCCGGTCCTGGACGACGCGGTCAAGCGCGGCGAGCAGACGGCGAGCGCGGCGGGCGACCCGGACCCGTCGGACACGATCGTCCGCGAACTCCTTTCCCTCACGGTCTGCGACCCGGCCTGCGGCTCGGGCCACTTCCTGGTGGCGGCGTCGCGGCGGATCGCGAAGCGGGTGGCGGCGGTACGGGAACGTAACCCGGAGCCCACGCTTGAGGCCGTCCGCCACGCTCTGCACGAGGTCGTGGCGCGCTGCGTGTACGGCGTGGACCTCAACCCGATGGCCGTCGAGCTGGCCAAGGTGTCGCTGTGGCTGGAGGCCCTGGAACCGGGCAAGCCGCTGGGTTTCCTGGACGCCCACGTGAAGCACGGCAACGCGCTCATCGGGGCGACGCCGAAGCTGCTGCGGGGCGGGATTCCGGACGAGGCGTTCAAGCCGATCGAGGGCGACGACAAGAAGTACGCCAAGACCCTGGAGAAGCAGAACAAGGCGGAGCGGGGTGGCCAGCGGGGCCTCTTCGACCTCGGCGGCGAGACGAAGATTGCCAACACGGTCTTCGCGACGGGCCTGCGCCGCATCACCGGTGCCGCCTCGGACACCCTGGCCCAGGTGCGCCGGCAGGAGGCCGCCTACCAGGACTGGGCGGAGTCGACGGAGTACGTCCGCGCCCTGCACGTGGCCGACGCCTGGTGCGCCGCTTTCACGTGGCGCAAGAGGGCCGACGCTCCGATGGCGGTCACGGAGGAGGTCTTCCGTAACCTCCAGGATCCGACCTCGGACGCGGCCCCGCAGTCGACTCACGACGAGATCGTCCGCCTGCGGACGCAGTACCGGTTCTTCCACTGGCACCTGGAGTTCCCAGAGGTGTTCTCGGTCCCGGAGTCGGGAGTGGGGATCGATGAGGCGACGGGATGGGCCGGCGGGTTCGACTGTGTGCTGGGGAACCCGCCGTGGGAGCATCTTGAGCTCAAGGAGCAGGAGTTCTTCTCTGCACGCGCGGCGCACATTGCCGAGGCTGCGGGGGCGAAGCGGAAGAAGCTGATTGCAGGGCTTCCTGCGGGGGACCCTGCTCTGCACGAGGAATACGAGGCAGCCAAACGCGAGGTTGACGGAACGCGCCACTTTGCCAGCGGTTCGGGAGTATTTCCGCTGTGTGGGCGCGGCCGTATCAAGACGGACCCTGTCTTCACCGAGCAAGGGCGCAAGTTGACAGCGCCGCGCGGCCGAATGGGCGTGATCGTTCCGACGGGCATTGCGACGGATGCAACGACGCAGTACTTCTTCAAGGACCTGGTGCAGCAGGGCTCGATCGCGGCGCTGTACGACTTCGAGAACAGGGCCGGCCTGTTCCCGGACGTGGACTCCCGTATGAAGTTCAGCATCCTGTCCCTGACGGGCCGGGCACTGCGCGAGCCTGCCGCTCGGTTCGCCTTCTTCCTCCACGACCCGGCGGAGCTGGACGAGGCGGACAAGGCGTTCACGCTCACTCCGGAGGAGATCATCCTTCTCAACCCGAACACGGGCACCTGCCCGGTGTTCCGCTCCCGCCGCGACGCCGAGATCACCCTGGGCATTTACCGCCGTGTCCCGGTCCTGATCAAGGATGGTGATCCCAAGGGCAACCCCTGGGGTGTCTCGTTCATGCAGGGCTTGTTCAACATGACCAGCGACTCGCACCTCTTCAACACCCGCGAGGACCTGGAGGCCGAGGGGTGGCACCTGGAGGGGAACGCCTTCGCCAAGGGCGAGGCCCGAATGCTGCCCCTGTACGAGGCGAAGATGCTCCACCACTACGACCACCGCTGGGCTACCTACGACGAGGACGGCTCTACCCGTGACTTGCCCCTGGAGGAGAAGTGTGACCCGGGCGCGGTGGTTCTGCCTCGCTACTGGGTCGCTGAACGCGAGGTAGACGAGAAGCTGGCCTCGAAGCGCTGGAAGCGGAAGTGGCTCCTCGGCTGGCGCGACATCTGCCGTGCCACCGACGAGCGCACCGCGATTTCGTTCTCCTTCCCCAAGTCGGCGGTGGGTAACAAGATTCCCCTCATGCTGGCGGACCAACCTCCGGCTGCTCTGGTCGCGTTGATTGCCTGTCAGGGTTCGCTCGCCCACGACTTCGCCAGCCGACAGAAGGTCGGCGGAATCACCATGAACTTCTTCATCTGGCAGCAGCTTCCCGTACTAGCCCCGGGCGCGCTGCTGTCGCACTACCAATGGGTCGGCATCAGGGCCAAGGAACTCAGCTTCACTTCGTGGGATATGGCTCACCTTGCCCGTGACCTCGGCGACATCGGCGCCCCCTTCATCTGGGACGAAGACCGCCGTACCGTCATCCGTGCCGAACTCGACGCCCTGTTCTTCCACCTCTACGGGATCACCCGAGACGACGTCGACTACATCCTCGACACCTTTCCCATCGTCAAGCGCAAGGACGAGGCCAAGTACGGCACCTACCGCACCAAGGACCTCATCCTCGCCGAGTACGACCGCATGGCGGCGGCCGGCGTCAGCCTGACCACGCCCCTCGTGGACGGCGAGAACTACACCTCCACCCTCACGCCGCCCCCGGGCCACGGCCCCCGCCACCCGGCAGCCTGACGCGCACCACTGCCTACGCGGCCCGGACCGGAGGAGAGCACCACGGTCCGGGCCGCGACTCGAAAGGAGTGACCATGGATGACGAGATCCAGCTGATCAGGGACGGCGACGGCCTGGCGGTCATCGGGGATCAAGCGACAGTCGAACGCTTCCTCATGTCGGAAGGGCTGCCGTCGCAGGCCCTACGACCGCGCCCGTTCCGGTCCGCCCTCGGCAACGCCGCTGGATTCGCACAGGCGGGTTCCGACATCGCCGCCAACTCGGGCCGCTGGGTGAAGCTGACCAAGGAGTCCGCGCGGCGCATGGACAAGTACGGGCTGAGGGAGAGCGCCAAGACGGGTTTCAGTACCGGCGTGCTGAAGGGCGACAAGGGCCAGATCAAGGGATTCGTCGAGTTCGCGAAGGGGCAGGGGCCCCTCCGAGGCAACCCGGCGCAGATGGCCAACGTCGCGACGCTCATGGCACAGCTCGCGCTGCAGCAGGCGATGGACGAGATCACCGACTATCTCGCCGCGATCGACGAGAAGGTCACAGACGTGCTCCACGCCCAGGAGGACGCCGAGTTGGCGAAGATGGTCGGGGCGGACTTCGTGATCGAGGAGGCCATGACCATCCGGGACGAGGTGGGCAGGGTCTCCGATATCACCTGGTCGAAGGTGCAGGCCACGCCGGAGACGATCGCGACGACCCAGGTGTACGCGCTCCGCCGGCTCGACGCGCTCGCGGAGAAGATGGAGCAGAAGGCCAAGATTGGTGACCTTGCCGCGGCGGCCGAGGAAGCCGAGGCCAAGGCTCGGCAGTGGCTCGCCGTTCTGGCTCGTTGCTTCCAGCTCCAGGACGCGATCGCCGTGCTCGAACTCGATCGGGTACTGGACGCGGCTCCGGAGGAGCTGGACCGGCATCGCGACGGGATCCGGATCGCCCGGCGGAATCGGCTGGAGCTCATCTCGCGGAGCACCGAGCGGCTGGTGGCGCGGATGAACGCGGCCGCCGACGCGGCCAACGCGAAGGTGCTGCTGCACCCGACCAAGTCCCCGGCCGTGGTCCAGTCGAGCAACCAGGTCGTGGCCGGCGTCCACGACTTCCACGGGCGGCTCGGGATCGAGTCCGGTCGCCAGTCGTCGGAGACGAGGCGATGGGCGGTCGCGGCGGCGGAGGTGAGGGACAAGGCGCTTGAGACAGGAGCGAAGGGCGTCGGTGCCGCCAAGAACCTCGGCAACGAAACCCTCGACCGGGCCAGTTCGATGAAGGACAAGCTCTCCAGCGGTATCTCCGAACGAGCGCGCCGCCGGCGCGGGGACGAGGCGGAGAACGCCGCGGAAGGCTGAGCGAGCGGCAAGCGGGCTCGCCGGGCCTCGACGGGCTTCACGTGAGCCGTTCTGGCCTGGTGAGCGGCCACCTCGTCTGAGTCCCATGAGCCTGACGGTGGGCCGGTCTCCAGCAGCGACCGGCGGATTCACGGCCCCACCTGCACCTTCGATTGCGATGAGTTCCGAAACAGCCCCGCCCGCCCCGGACGGGTCCGCACCTCAGGAGTCTGCTGTCATGATCCCGCCGAAGCCCACCGACGAGCCGACTTTCCCCACCGCGCCCCTTCCGGCACCCGCGCCCGCCGGGCGCAAGCTGTCCCGGCGCGCCGCCGTGCTGCTTGCCGCCTGGACGGTGGTGGTCGCCGGAGTGTCCTCCGGTGTCACCCTCGCCATCGTGGGCGACGACGGCGTCCCGGACGTGACGTCCGCGCCGGCGTCCAGCCCGTCGATATGGCAGGACACGCGCACGTACCCCGACGATGCCGTGCAGGGCCCGGAAGAACTGGCCAGCCCGTCTCCCACCGCCAAGAGCTACGCCATGGGGGAGAAGGCCAGGAGCGGCGGCGCGACCGTGGTCGTCAAGAAGGTCCGCGAGTCCGCGACGGTGACCATCGACGACTTTGACACGACCAAGACGCGCAAGGCCGGTGCGGGCGCGAAATACGTCATGGTGGAGACCACCGTTTACAACGACGGCGATAGCCCCTTCGACCCCGTCTGCGGTGGTGGGATCTCGATCGGACTCGTCGATGCCGAGGGCCGGACGTTCGACCTCATCGAGGACGCGTATCTGGTCAAGGAGAATTCCAACGCCAAGGCATGCGGCGAAGAGGTGCAGCCCGGGTTCAAGCGCGACGCCTTCTTCGTCTACAAACTCCCCGCCGACGCGCGCCCCGCCCACTGGGCCTTCTCCGGCTCCCGGGGCGAGGCCGAGGACGACCTGGCCATCGTGACGATCACCACCACGACTTCTAGCTGACCAGACCACTCTCCCGCGCCCCTGACCCCTCGCCCGCCCGGAGCCGCGCCATGACGCCGTTCGCCGACGAGGAAGACACCCGTAAGGTCCAGACGGCCGTCCTCGGCCGCGCCGGATCCGACAACCCCGTCTTCCTTCCGTACGATCACGACGAGTTCGACCTCTTCATGCGGGGCCGCTCCCGCGACGATTTCTACTGTGGCACCCTCCTCGGCGGCTGCGGCAAGAAGCTCAGCGCCAAGCGCTACACCGAGAAGAAATGCCACTTCGCCCACCGCCCGCCCGTGCAGTGCCGCCGCACCGCGAATGGCGAGTCCAGCGCCGACCACCTCTACATCGGCCAGGCCCTCCAAGACTGGCTGCGCGGCCAGGGCCACCGGAAGGTGACCGTCACCTACCCGGACCTCGGCGCCGGGCCCGGCGGGGCGGTGGAGGTCCGGTTCGAATCCGCTCGCCGGCTCATCCGGGTGCAGATGGGGCGACTGCCGCTCCGTACCTGGCAGGGCGACCTCGATCGTCTCGCCAGGGCTCACGCGCGCGGTGTCCACTGGGCGTACGGCACGGACAGCGGACTCGCCCACAACGAGGTCGAGGAGCACGGCCACGCCATCCGGTTCTCCTGCCGGACCGAACGCGGCACCCGGCAGGTCTACGTCGGTACGCAGTTTCCCGGCCATGCCGTCGAGTGGGCGACCCTCGCGGAGTGCCGGCTGACGGACGACGGCATCGTCACGCCCACTCTCGCCGAGAAGCCGGATCCCGTGCCGGTGCCCCCGGCGGTGTTGGTCTTCCCGCTCCAGGCCGGGAGCGTCGCGTTCACCGGGGCGGCGGAGGTCCCGTCGGTACGGACGGACCACACACGCTTCTACGAGGCGGATATGCAGCCCGAAGGATCGGCCGCGACCCGTGCCCGGATCGGCCTGTCGAGTCAGGCCCCCGTGCCGCTGCCGCACCTCATCCACGTACTCACCGGCCCCGCCCAGCTGTACCCGCTTGAAGACGCCCACTGGCTCATACGTGCCGATGCGGCGACCCCGCTCCCGCACCGCACGGACCCCCGCTGGCCGGACCTTCACCCTTCACAGCCACCTGCCCCGGCCGTGGCCTTCGCGCCGGATCGCGGGGCTCTGGACGAACAGAGAACGGTGCGGGTGTTCCGAAGGATCCTTGGGAAGGCACATCGCCAGGGCAGATTCGTCACCTGGGAGCAGTTGGTCGGATTCGTGGGTGCCCGACCCGCTGATTTCACGGCTGCTGACCGGGTTCGGCTGCTCGTTGCCGTCGATGCACCGCTCACCTCGGGCAAGCCGCTGTTGTCGGCGAGGGTGAAGTCCTCTGGGCAGGTGCTCGGCGGCCACCCCGCCCCCTTCTTCGCGGACGTCCTGGCAGGGCTGGGCTGGGATGCTGAACTCACCCCGGCCGTCGTTCACGGTATCTGGCGCAGGGCGACCGCCCCCGTGCAGCGGGCCAAGTCCCTGCACGTAGTGGAGGAGCGTGCGTGGCAGGAGGATGAGGCCTGGCTGGTCAGCAGACTGCGGGAGCACCTTCACCTCGTGGCGAATGGGCGCGGCCTGGTCAAGTGGAATACGTTGCTGCAACGGCAGAACATCGATCCGTCCTCTGTCTCCCCGGTTGACCGTGTGCGGTTGCTCGCGGCCGTGGACAAGCCGTACGAGCCGGGTCGGCCCGTCTATTCCTCAGTGGTGAGGGCGAACGACCGGAACGACATCCCGCCGCCCTTCTTCCGCGAGGTGTTGGACGTGCTGGGCTGGCAACGGCCCGAGGACGTACACACCTTGGAGGCCGCGTGGCGCCTGGAGCGCGACCGTGTCTACACGGCGGCCAGGCGGAGGACCCGGCGGAGCGGAGGCGCGATCACTGGCACCGAGGCTCGGCCAGGGGCAAGGGACCGCGAAGCAGGGGAGGATGTCGTCGATGCCGTTCGTCGGGTCCTTGTCGATGCCGCCCGACGCCGGGTCTGCGTGGGCTGGCGTGCGCTCGCTGAAGCCTCCGGTACGCAGGTCGAAGCACTCCCCGACGCGGGCAAGCTTGCGCTCCTGATCGCCGTGGACAAGCACCCGTCTGTGTCAGGGGTGTTGCTGTCGTCGCTCGTGGTCCGCCCCGGTGATCCTGTACTGCCGTACTTCGATGAGATTCTCCGGGCCCACGGTCGTCCACACGGGCTCAGCCCGGTTCAAGTGGGCCAGGTCCGCAAGTATGAGCAAGCCCGTGTTTTTGAGGCGTACAACGGCACGAACCCGGCCGCCCCCAAGGAAGACGCATGAGATCAAGCCGTCGCCGGCTCGTGATCGGCATAGCCGCCACCCTGGCCGTCGTCAACGATCTCCGGCGCGACCGGGGGCCTGCGGGGCGAGCGCGGGGAGAAGGGGGAGCGCGGGATACAGGGTCCCGCCGCGATGCCTGTCGGGGCCGACAGTGGTGAGGCCGGCCCCGACCGTGGTCCCGGCCCTCACCAGCCAGTGCAGAACGCTACGGCCGCTTCGAGAAGCGGTACACCGCGTACGTCATGCCCAGGATGATGTCCACGACGGCCCACAGGATGAGGATCAGGCCCACGCCGATCGCGGTTCCGACGTTCTCGGCCTCGTTGCAGGTCTGCTGGTCGAGCGTGTCACAGTCCTCGGGGGTGCCCGCGCCGGAAGCGATCCCCGTGATCAGCCAGATCAGGAAGAGGAGCTGGACGGCGAGGAAGACCCAAAGGAAGACCCGGCGCCTCTTGCGCGAGGACTGCGGGGGAGGCAAGGGAGGCGGGGGCTGCGGGGGAGGCTGCCATTGGGGATTGTTCTCCGGAGGGGTGCTCATGACGGATCACGCTTTTCGTGCATGGCGCGAAGAGAGCCCACCGACATCGTCATGACGGCACGCACCTCTGCTCTTCGCGCCTAAGACCCATCATGGCCCCGCCCGGCGGCTTCCGCGCGCCCGGTCGCGGCGCTCTCGCCGCCGCCGCCCGCTGCTGCCCGCTCAGTCCTCGGACGCGAACGACACGAAGCGCGCCCAGCCCTCGCGCCCGACCGCGAAGGGCCGGCGCTTCACGTCCTTGGAGTCCCGGACGTGGACGGCCTGCGGGGTGACGGCGACCTCGACGCAGCTGTCGCCCTGGGTTCCGCTGTAGCTGGACTTGAACCAGGCGAGTCCGGTCGTACTCATAGCTCTCCTCGCAGTCGCTCCAACAGGCCCAGCGATTCCTTGGGGTTGAGGGCCTGTGAGCGCAGTGTGTCATAGCGCTGTTGGAGGAGGCGCACCTCTTTCGGATCGGAGATCAGGCGCCCGTTCTGCTGCCCCTCGGAGTACCCCAGCCGCCGTCCGTCCGGAGTCTCAAGGAGTTGTACCGGCCCGTCCAGGCAGCCGTGGACCTCGGCCTCCAGCGGAACCACTTGCAGGGTCACGTTGCGCGGCTTGGTCAGCTCAAGCACCAGGTCCAGCATGCTCCGGTGCACCTCCGCCCCACCCAGCCTGCGGCGGAAGACATGTTCCTCCACGATGAAGCTGAACGGGACGGTCGGCCGCTCGTACAGCATCCTCCGGCGCTTCAGGCGGGCGGCGAGCTGGGTCTCCAGCTGCCGCTCCGTCAGGAGCGGAATGCTGTTGTCGAACAC
Source organism: Streptomyces sp. TN58 (assembly GCF_001941845.1). Classification (NCBI taxonomy): domain Bacteria; kingdom Bacillati; phylum Actinomycetota; class Actinomycetes; order Kitasatosporales; family Streptomycetaceae; genus Streptomyces; species Streptomyces sp. TN58. The sequence goes on from NZ_CP018870.1 coordinate 5,712,218, forward strand.
CGCCCGCGCGTACGCCTCCGACTGCAACAGCCCCGGCACCAGCCTGCACTCGTACGTGCACAGGCTCACCGCCACCTTCTCCAGCCGCGCCCACCGGCGGAACCACACCGCCAGCCCCGACTCGGCCCGGGACAGAAACGGCGCGGACCTCCGGAGCGCCCCGGTGTTCCCCAGGGCGACTTCTCCTCGCTCGACGAAGGCCTCGTCCGGCACCCGCCGCCCCAACTCCACTGACTCCACCGTGTGCTTGGAGAACCGGACGATCTCCCCGAAATCGGCCCTGCTCAACCCCGCGTGCTCCCGCAGGGCCTGGACGACTGCCCCGAAGGTCCGCAGGCTGTCCGACGGATCGGGTTCCCGACCCTGCTCATCCGCACCCTCCACACCCTCCGTTTCCTCCGCCTCGTCCATGCCGTCCAACCCGTCCGTCACGACCTCGACGTCCTCCGCCATTCGCGGCCACCTCCTGACGCGCCCGTACGCCGACCTCCGTTCCCGGGTCGGCAGCACTCAGCGTGACGCGTACGAGCCCGTACCGTCCACTCAATGTGCCCGTACGCTGACGCAGCGTACGAACCTCGCTCCTGGAGCGCGCTCCCACGCGCCCGTCACGCTGATCCCATGCGCACCATCACCCCTCACCAGCTCACCGCCGTGCGGACGTTCGCCTAGCGGCTGTCCTCCACCCGCCGTGGCGCCCGCCTCGCCCGCCTGCTCGTCATGGAACGGCTGACGGCCTGGGAGGCGTCACCCAGCGTGGCCGAACGCACGGAGCAGATCGTCGCCGAACTCGCGGCAAACGCCGTCAGGCACGGCCGTCTCCAGGGGCGCGACTTCAGGGTCGCCCTCACCTGTGTGTCCTCGCCGGGCGTTCTCCGCATCGAGGTCACCGACCCGCGCGGCGAGACGCCTCCCGCCCTGCCGTCGGACCCCGAAGGCCTGTCGTACGAGGCAGAGTCGGGCCGAGGGCTTCTCCTGGTCGCGGCCCTCGCCGACCGCTGGGGCGTGGAACCGTATCCGCCGAGTGGCAAGACGGTGTGGGCGGAGGTCGGGCCGGCAGGGGTCGAGGGCGCTTCCCTCTCCGGCGCCCTGTCAGGAGGGTCGAATCAAGACACGTGACCATGAGATCCAGCCGCTTTTAGAGTGTGTGAACGCGTTCGGCGGTGCCGCGTGATCACACACGACCTGTCGGCGACGAGGAATGCGCTAGCCTCCGTGCTGCCCGTGAGAGGCAGGACTGTGAGCCTTCGGCTCGCCTCGGGGCACAGCGGCGAGTCGGGCCACTGCGGAGACGCACAGGGGGGCCTTTGAGCTGGAACGACGCGCCGCCGCCGCAGGTGGTCAGGGAATACCGCATCGAGCGTCGCATCGGCCAGGGTGGGATGGGCGTCGTCTATCTGGCCGTGTCACCGTCGGGCCGCCGGGTCGCCCTGAAGATCATCCGTGGGGAGTTCGTCGACGACACCGATCACCGCGCGCTTTCGCCAGGAGATCGACGCCGCGCGACAGGTCAGTGGAGCGTTCACCGCCGCGGTCGTGGGCGCCGACCCCGACGCCGAGCCCCCTTGGATGGCGACGCAGTACTTCGATGCCCCGACGCTTTCCCGTCGCATCCGCGAGAAGGGGGCTCTTGAGGAGAGCGCTGTATGGCGGTTGGGGCAGGGACTCGCCGAGGCTCTGCGCGACATTCACCGGGCCGGCTTGGTGCACCGCGACCTGAAACCCAGCAATGTGCTGCTGACGGACGACGGTCCCCGGGTCATCGACTTCGGCATCGCCCGGGTCCTGGAGGCGGAACCGCGTACCCGGACCGGAAAGATCCTCGGAACGGTGTCCTTCATGGCGCCGGAGCAGCTGAGCACCCCGCGTGAAGTGGGGTCGGCGGCCGATGTGTTCGCACTGGGCGGGGTCCTCGCCTACGCCGCGACCGGGCGTGGGCCGTTCGACGGGGACACCGGCACCCCTCCCATCGCGATCGCGATGAAGATCGCGCAGGACGAGCCCGACCTCGCCGGAGTCTCACCAGGTCTGCGTTCCGTCATCGAGAAATGCCTCTGCAAGGAGCCGTCCGGCCGGCCATCTCCCACGGAACTGCTCGCTCTGCTGCACGGCAAGGAGCCGGAATCCCCAGAGGCGAAGAGGCTCACGCCTGCGGCGACATCGGCCGAGCCGGAGGATCCCCGAGGGGCGCCGGAGACGAAGGGAGGGGCAGAGCTGGCGGGGTCTGCCGACACCCCCCGGCCACGACTGCGGTCGCGAACCTATCTGCTGACTGCCCTGGCCGTGATCGCGGCTGTGATGGCTGTCGTGGCTGTGCCGATGATGCGAGAGGGCGGCGGGCCAGGGAACCCGGCTGACGGCAAGCGCTCCGCTTCCCCCACCGCGAGTGCGTCACCGAGGCCGACCGGCCCCATGGTCGAAGAGGCGGCGGCCATGCGGCCGAAGGGATGGACCTTGTGGGAGCGGAAGCCCACGACGTCCATGGCACGAGGCCTGGGCGAGCCTCCTTCCTGTGGCGGCAGCGAGGATGTGCTCGTCTGCGTGCAGGCCGGTGGACTGGCCGAGCGGCTCGACGTGGCTTCTGGACGGGTCATGTGGAGCAAGCGGCACGGCGAAGGGAATAGGTCCACGGGGGCGGTCGTGGGGATCGCGGGCGACACGGTCCTGGTCACGGACATGAGCAGCGAAGGGCTCCTCGCGCTCGACATCGATTCAGGTGACCGTCTGTGGTCGGATCCGACGGCAGATCTCCGGTCCGTCATCCTGCGTGAGTCCACAGTCACGCTGACGTATCCGCGTGTGGATACTTTCCGCTTCAAGACCAGGGACGCACGGACAGGCAAGGTCATCGCGTCCAGGACCTTTCCCGCCGGGGGGTGGTACGACCTCTTCGATGCCGGAGACCAGGGGACGTACCTGCTGGAGGCTCGGGTGGGTGACCCCTATGCCAGATCCATGGCCGCCTTCGACCCGGCCACACTGCGTACGACCAAGAAGATCGCCACCTTCGACAAGGGCCCGGGCACGCCGATTGCCGCCGACAGCGAAGCTGTTTCCTTTCTGGGCGATGACCTGAGCATCACCCGCGTCGGCCTGGCGGATGGGAGCGCGAAGCGCATCTCCACAGGCGCGGGCAGACTGAGCGTCTTCCGCGCGCAGGGTGACACGGTGTATGTGAGCCGGGCCGACGGCGCACTGGCCTCCTACGATCTGCGGACGGGCCGGCGGCACTGGTTCGTGGAGACGGACGTCGAGTCTCCGTCGCGACCGGTGCTCGCGGGCGACCGGTTGTACATTTTGGCCGGCGACGGGCGGATCGTCTGTGTCAGTCAGGCCACAGGGGAGCTTCTGTGGCGGAGCGCAGAACGACGAGATCCGAACAGAAGGCTCGTGAATGAGGTCGGCTCGGTCGTGGAACCCCTGGTCCTGAAGGGTGTGGTGTACGCAGGATCGAGCACGGGATCCGTCTTCGCGGTCGCTCCGCCCTCAGGGTGAGGAGCCCACGCCGTCGCTGGGCGGGGAGTCACCCCGCCTGTGCCTTGAACCGCCAGACGGCGTGCTCGAGCCCACCGGGTTCGTGCCCGAGGCAGGCCGCGGTCTCCACGTACACGGCTCGCAGCTTCTCGTAAGGGAGGCCGGTCACACCGGCCTCCGCGGCGAAGGCCCGAAGGTGCACGTCCACGGCGACCTGCGACCGCCCGACCAGGTTGCCGATGTAGTCGACGCTCTTCGGTCCCACCCCCTTCACCTGTCGAAGGGCCGCACGGTTGTCCGCATCGCCGAGCCAATAGTGGAGATCATCGCGGGTGTCGACACCCCTCGCGGCCAGCAGATCGGTGAGGGCATGGGCGGTCGCGACTCTGCCGGGGCTGTTGAACCTCATGGCGACGCCGAGGTCTTCCGTGGCCAGGCGTGCCTGGAAGCCGCCGACGGTGACGGCGTCCGGCCATGCCGACTGGAGCTGGAGCAGCCGAGGCCGGATGGTCGACTCGTACTTGCGGCGCGCCTGGAAGCTGACATCGCAGATGACGGTGCCCATGTGAGTCCAGCCACCTGGCGGAGGGAAAGGTCCGTCGCCAAGGACGGACCGGACATGGGTGGTGAGCAACTGGACGGGGCTGAGAGCGGCCATGGGCCAATGATGGCGTTCCGGCCGGACAACCGGAGCGGATCGCAAAGGTCTGTCCGGGGCGCGGTCAGGACCGGAGTATGTCCGCCACCCTCTGCAGCGCGTCCTTGCGATGCTGTTCGCGAGACGCTCGGACCTCGGGATCGGGCGACCACAGTGCCTGCCGGCCGGGGTGATACGTACGCACCACCTGGAACCATACCTCTCCCGCGAACTCGGGATGTCGCTTCTCGAGCCGTCGCCACGTGGCCTGCGCGTCACCGCCCTGGAGCAGGACGACGCGCGGATTCGGCATCAACCCGAGGAGGCGCGCGAGGACTTCCGCGCCGGCCTCCTGCTGGGAGGCGTCGGGCTTCTGGTTGATGTACCAGGGGTAGGCGTTCCAGGGTGTGGTGTCGCGGATGTCGATGCCGGCCTCCTTGAAGGCATGGCACTGACGCTCGGCGGTCGGGTCGTCGTTCTCCACGCACAGGAATCCCGAGCCGGAGCCGTCCTGCGTCTTGGGGCCGGGATCGCGCAGTACGGACAGGACACGTGCGTCGACTCCGCCGTGCCAGGGGGCGACATACGGCATCCAGCCCCGGTCGTCCTGGTCGCGCAGACCGTCGACCAGTTCGTTGATCGCGCGCACGTGCGGCGCGTACCGATTCTGCTCTTGAGCGACGCGAAACGCGTCGTCCGCCATCCGCCGGACCATGACTGCTCCCTCTTCGTCCCCACCCGAGTCATGCCGCGGCTGGAGGGCCGCCCGGCCTCAGGTTAGAGGACCTCACCGGCATGTGCTTCGGTACGGGGCCTCGCCCGGCGTCGCCGCTCCCGCACCGAGCTCTCCCGGCTACGATCGACCGCATGACGACCTCGGAGACCCCGCCGCCCCCGATTCAGGAAGAGTACTTTCTCGACATGCCTACGGGAGTCGAGGCGGAGGCGGAGGACGAGGCGATCCCTGAGATCGAGCGCCCGTGGAAGCCCGAGCAGATCCGGGTCAACACCAAGCAGTTCTCGCTCCGCAACGCACTGGACATGATCGACGACGAGTCGCTGGAGCTCGCTCCTGATTTCCAGCGTGGCCGTGTCTGGAAGCATGTCCAGAAGTCCCGTCTCATCGAGTCTGTCCTGCTGCAGATCCCGCTTCCGGCGTTCTATTTCGCCGAGGACTCCGAAGGGTTCATGCGGGTCGTGGACGGCCTTCAGCGCCTCTCGACGATCCACGACTTCGTGCGGGGCGGGGAGAAGGCGGGATTCGCGCTCAAGGGGCTGGAATATCTGGAAGAGTCGGTAGAGGGGAAGCGGTTCGAGGATCTGCCCGCGCCGTGGAAGCGGCGGATCAACAACGCGCAGATCATGGCCCATGTCATCGACCCGACGACCCCGCCCGATGTCATGTACGACATCTTCAAGCGCATCAACACGGGTGGAACTCCACTCAACGCGCAGGAGATCCGGCACTGCATGAGCAAGGACCGAAGCCGGCGGACCCTCAGGATGATGACGTCCTCGGACGAATTCAACGCGGCCACCAACGGTCTCGGTGGCCATGAGCGTATGAACGACCGGGAGATGGCTCTCCGCTTCGCCGCCTTCTGGCTGCATGGTGCGGAGGAGTATATGAGATTCGGGGCGATGGACCCGTTCCTCCAGCGCACCACTGCCATGCTGGACAATCCGAGCGAGGTGGATGACACCAAGCTCGACCACATGATGGCCGACTTCCGCCACGCCATGGAGAACGCGTACCTGGTCTTCGCGGGGCAGGCATTCAGGAAATGGCCACAGGGACCGAGCCAGGGCAAGTATCCGATCAACCGGGCACTCTTCGAAGCATGGGCCATCACGCTGACGACGTACGACGGCCGCGATCTCGCGGACCGCAGGGAATCCATCGTCGAGGCGGCACGCGACCTGATGACCCATGACTACCGCTATCTGGAAGCGATCACCTCGTCCACCGGTGACACCAAGCGCGTCATCTACCGCTTCGGTGTCACCCGCCTCGCCGCCGAGGCCGGCCGGTGATCACCTCCCTGGGCATCCGCCACTTCAAGCGCTTCGCCGAGGCCTCGTTCGCCCTGCGGCCGCTCACCGTCCTGACTGGCCTCAACGGAACCGGGAAGAGCACCGTCATCCAGGCGCTGCTCCTCGCCCGCCAGCTCGCCGACGCTCCGGGCAGCCGCGTGGTGCGGCTCAACGGCCCGCACGGACTTGCCCTGGGCGAAGCGCACGAACTGCTGCACCCCGACGCGCCGGACTCGGTCATCGAGGTCAGGACCGAAAGCGATCAAGCCGACGTGCCGCCGAGCGATCTCACCTTCGCCGTCCCCGATGAGCAGGCCCTCTACCTCGCCGTCGAACCCTCCTCCGACGCCCCACTTCCCGAGCTGACCGGCCAGGGATGCGCTTTCACCTATCTCTGCGCCGAACGCCTTGGCCCCCGGGACCAGCTCGACGTCTCCGCCGAGCACCCGGAGCTGCTCGGGGTCGGCGTCCGCGGCGAGTACACGGCTCAGGTGCTCGCCCTGCACGAGAGCCGGCCCGTACGGGCGGAGCTGCGGCACCCGGACACCGAGGCCACCCACGGTGTCACCGTCCTGCGGACCCAGACCGAGATGTGGGCGTCCGAGATCATTCGGCCCATCGAGATCATGGCCCAGTGGCCGCCCGGGATCACGGCGAGCACGATCCGCTTCCGGGAGCCGGGCCTGCTCAGTGAGGCGATCCGCCCCACCAACATGGGGTTCGGCTTCTCCTACGCGCTGCCGGTCATCGTGGCCGGGCTGCTCACCGTGCCCGGTGACATCCTGATCGTGGAGAATCCCGAGGCCCACCTGCATCCGGGGGGCCAGTCCCAGCTGGGGCGCTTTCTCGCGAGGGTCGTGGGAGCGGGGGCCCAGGTCATCGTGGAGACCCACAGCGACCATGTGATCAACGGTGTCCGTCTCGGTGTCGCCGAGGATCGGACCATCGGTCCGGAGTCGGCGCTGATCCACTACTTCGGGGCGGAGGCGGCAGGCTCCGTACCCATCGAACTCACCGAGAGAGGTGAGTTGAGCGACTGGCCGGAGGGATTCTTCGACCAGATCGAGCGCGATCTGGGGAGGCTGGCGCGTGCCAGGCGCAGGGGGAGGTGAGCCGGCCAGGTTCGTGGTCGACGAGTCGTCGTTCGACTTCCGGGGGCTCACCGAGGAGGCGTTGACCGATGCCATGGACGCGTTCAACGACGCCCTCGAAGAGCTGAGAGAGACGCGCACGGTCAACGTCTCGCCGTGGTGGTTCGACGCGGAGTGCGCGGAGGGACGCGACCTTCACGAAGTCCTGTACGAGGGCGGGACTCCGAAGGCCGGGCGGGACGCGAGGCTGCGGATGGCCAGGCTGATGGACCGCTGCCCGTCCTGGGACCCGGATCTGCCCGGCCTGCCTGATGAGGTATCGGTGAACGGGGCGGAGCCGTGTCTTGCGCTCTCCGTCGGACACTCCTGGTGGCACGCCGGGAACGGGCACAGCGTGGGATGTCTGGTCTTTACCGTGTCCAGGCGCCGAGGATGGCATTCGGTCACGGCCAGGGAAGACAAGACCTCGGAGCACATCGAGCGGGACGTGTTCTTCTTCGGGGGGGCCGCAGGGGCTGCCGGAGTTCTGGCGCTCGCTGTTCGCTCGTGAGGGCGTCAGGGAGAACGAGTTCTTCGAGCGGGCGAGGGAGGCGTTTCCCGGGCTGGTCTTCGCCGAGTCCCTCGCCTTCCGGAAGTTCGATGGTGGTTACGGCCAGTTGAGGGACTGGGTCGTCCACGTCCTCACTGTGGTGAACGACCATTTCGCAGACGCCGTGGCCAAGCACGCGGGAGTGGCGGCGAACGTCCAGGCGGAGCTCGGCCACCACGGCCTCGTTCTCTCCCCGGAGAGCCCCAACACACGCTCCAAGGCCCGCATCATGGCGCAGCGGGATGTGGATCACGTGGGGGAGACCTACCGCTGCGAGTGGCATGCGAAGAAGGAGCCGAACCGAAACAGGGTGCACTTCAGCCTGCCCGATCAGCGTCTGGGGGGCCGCATCCTGATCGGCATCTTCGTCGATCATCTAGACACGGAGTGACATCCCCTTCCGATCGATGAGGCGCAGTCGGCGAAGCGTTCGGCAACTTCAACTTCGGCGATCGTACACACGTCCACAGTCGTAATGGCCAGATTGGTCTGTTGACGTCGCTAACGCGAGTGCGTCAAGGTGTGGTTCTGAGATGCGGTCCACCGCCGTACCGCAGTTCCCTTGCCTGGAGCCGCCGTGAGCGATCAGTCCCACCCGTCCCTCCGCGACCTCGTCCTCAAGCGCCTGGCCGTTTCCAGCGTGGAGCCGGAGACGGCGGACCTGTTGCGCGACCTGTTCCCCGAGGCTCCGAACGGAACGGCCACCCGGACGGGACCCCTCTTCCTGCGCTCCATCACGGCTGCCGGGTGGCGGGGCATCGGGCCGGAGGCCACGCTCGACCTCACGCCGGCACCGGGACTCACCGTCGTCGCCGGACGCAACGGCTCCGGGAAGTCCAGCTTCGCCGAGGCTGCCGAGATGACGCTGACGGGCGACAACTTCCGCTGGCAGGACCGTACACAGATCTGGCGGCAGGGGTGGCGCAATCTGCACAACCCCGCGACTCCCCGTGTGGAGGTGGTGTGCTCCCGCGACGGTGCGGCGGCTCCGGCCACCATTGGCAGGAGCTGGCACGGTGCGAACCTGAGTGACGCGCGGGTGGCGGTCCGCCGGCCCGGCGAGCCCGATGCCGAACTGCATCAGGTCGTCGGCGCGGAGGAGCTCGCGCTGTACCGGCCGTTCCTCTCGTACAGCGAACTCGGGGCCGTGATCAACGGCCCCATGACCGCCCTCCATGACGGACTCGCCCAGATCCTCGGCCTGGAGCAGCTCTCCGAGGCCTATAAGGAGGCGGGAGCCCGCCTCAAGGCGATCAAGGACGGCGAGAAGAAGGTCACCGACCTGGCAGCCACGGTCCTCACCGAACTGCGGGGCTCCGGCGACCCGAGGGCCGTCGCGGCCGTGGAGGTTCTCTCCGCACGCCGCCCGGACCGCGAACGCGTTCGCACCCTCCTCGCCGCACGGCCCGAAGGCGACAACGCCGAACTCGAAAGGCTGCGCGGGCTCTCCACCCTCGAAGGGCCTGATCTGAGCGACATCAGCGGTGCCGTGACGCGGCTGCGGGAAGCCGCGGCCCGGGCCGATGACGCGCGGTCCGGCTCCGCCGAGGACGCCCGCCGTCTCTCCGACCTCCTGGAGCGGGTGCTCGACCACCGGCGGCGGGCGCGGACCGCCGACTGCCCCGTCTGCGACACCCCCGGACTGCTCGACGACGACTGGGCGGTGCGCGCCCGGGAGCAGGTCGAACGGCTCCAGCACGAAGCCGCGGAAGCGCAGTCCGCGCGCGACGACCTGCGCGGCGCCATCCGCGCCGTCCACGATCTCGTCCAACCCGTTCCCGTATGGCTCCGGCCGGAGGACTCGCCGCTCGCCACCCTCTGGCGGGAATGGTCCCTGTGCCGGAGCGTGACCGACCCCCGCCCGCTGGCGGATCAGGTCGAGCGCCTTTCGGCCGCCCTCGCCGACGCCTGCCGACAAGAGAGCGAGCAGGCGGCCCGCCTGCTCGCTGATCAGGACGCCGGCTGGCAGCCGCTCGGGGTGCGCCTCGCCGAATGGCTGGCCGCCGCCGACCGGGCCGCCGAGGCCGCATTGCTCGGCAAGCGGCTCAAGGACGCGCAGACCTGGCTCAAGAAGGTCACCGACGAACTCCGCGAGGAGCGGCTGCGCCCGTTCGCCGACCAGTCGCAGACCATCTGGAAGCTGCTCTGCGAGCGCAGCAGCGTCACGCTCGGCTCGATCGGCCTGACGGGGACGGCCAACCAGCGCAAGGTGAAGCTCGACGTGTCCGTGGACGCCATGGACGCGCCCGCCTTCGGCGTGATGAGCCAGGGTGAACTGCACTCGCTCGCCCTCTCGCTGTTCCTCCCTCGCGCCACCCACCCCGACAGCCCTTTCGGATTCCTGGTGATCGACGACCCGGTGCAGTCCATGGACCCGGAGAAGGTCGAGGGGCTCGCGCGGGTCCTCCACGCCTGTGCCCAGCGCCGCCAGGTGATCGTCTTCACTCACGACACCCGCCTCCAGCAGGCCATCCGCCACCTGCGCATCCCCGCGACGATCATGCAGGTCTCCCGGCAGACCGACTCCGTCGTCAAGGTCACCCGCACCGACGACCCGGTCTCCCTCGCGCTGAGCGAGGCCCGGGCCGTCGCCAAGGACCCGAACGTGCCGCAGGACGTCGCCGACCGGGTCCTGCCCCAGATGTGCCGTGGCGCCCTGGAGGCCGCCTGCCTGGAACCCGCACGGCGCCGCCTGCGGGCCGAAGGCCACGGCCACGCCGATGTCGAGGCCAGGATCGGCAAGGCACACAAGCTCACCGAACTCGCCGCGCTCGCCTTCTACGACAGCACCATGGAGCCCGCCCAGGTCCTCGCCGCCGTCGCCCAGGACCACGGCCCCTGGGCCCGCGCGCTCATCGAGCGGTGCAACGCCGGCGCCCACCAGCTCCTCACCCCGATCGGCGACCGCATGGACCTGGTCCGGGACACCGAGCGCCTTGCGAAGGCGGTGCGCGGCCGATGACCCGTACCCCCGACGACCTAGCCGCGGCCGCCCGTCATCTGCTGCTCCCTCCCTCCGGCGTCATCCACACCCTCGCGCCGGGACTCCGCGCCCGAGCCGCCGCCGCCCTGCTCCGGCTGGCCCTGGACGAGGCCATGGACGGCTTCTGGCGGCAAGTCAGCCCCGCCATGGCGCACAGCCGTGGCCGTACCAAGGCGCTCTGTCTGGAGTGGTACGCCCCGTGCTCCGTGGCCCGTCAGTGGTACGCCGTGTGGTCCGCGCTCAGCGCGGCCTGCCACCACCACACGTACGAACTCCCGCCCACCCCGGGCGAGGTCAAGGCCTGGCACGACGACGTCGTCGAACTGCTCGCCGCCCTCCGCCAAGGACCCGAGCGGACCGAAGCCTGACCGGTGCACCGAAAGGACCACGGCATGGACACACGCCGCTACCGCATGGTCGTCACCAGCGGCCTCGACTACGTCAGCACCGGCGCGCAGGTCGACGCCCGGCTCCGGGACTGGCTGCGTGAACCGCCCAAGAACTACGACATCCAGGCGTTCGCGGAGGGACGCAACGAGATAGCCCGGGGAGTCACGCTCGACCACGACTCGGCGACCGGCACCGGCGGGGCGTACGGGCGTTGGCGCCTCCGGGAGACCGCCCCGGACGGCACCTGGCAGACGACCCTGGTGATCAGGCAGACGGAGAGCCGGCCGACCCGCGTACAGCTGGACGTGGAGCACCTTCCCGACGATCCGGACACGTTGCCGACGCCCGCAAAGACCCCCCGTCTCGCGGCAAGCCTGCTGGACGTCCTTCAGGCCCGCGACGGGCTCGCGGACGTGACCCGGATGCCACAGGTCGTCGAGGCGGCCGACATCGACTCCGTCATCGACGAGTTGTGCGACGCGGAGCGTCGTCTCCCGATCGTCATGGCCACCGCCCCGAACGGGGCCGACTTCGATGTCTGGCTGGAGCGGACCCTGGACCCGCTGGTCCGTCCCCTGGCCGGCCTCGCCATCCTCTACGCCCTCGCGCCCGGGGCGGACAACCGCTTCAACCGGCTCATGGAGTACCACCGGGTGTACGGCGGCGGCATCCGGACCTTCCTTCCTGGTGTGGACCCGGCCTGGGCGGCCGACGGCCAGCGCCACCGCGTCATGTCGCACCGGGTCGTCGCCGAGAACCCGGCCCGGGCCCGCCGCCTGCTCGCCCAGCTTCCCCAGGGCCTCGCCACCCGGGCGCCACTGCCGCCCGAGCTGGACGCGGTGCCCGTGTTGCGCGCGCGTACCAAGGAGAGCTCGGGCAGCTCCGAGCTGGAGCGGCTGAGGGACGAGAACCATGCCCTCTTCGAGATCCTCGAGGAAGCCGGGCGCGAGCAGCGGGTACGGGCCGACGAGATCAGGGACCTGAAGAACGAACTCCAGCGCGCCAGGAGCGACGAGATCACGCTGATCGCCGAGTACGACGAGCAGTACCGGGAACTGCACGAGAGCCGGGTCCAGCTCGTCACCGTGCAGAAGCGCCTGCTCGCCCTCGGCGCCGCCGAAGCCGCGTACGCCCCGGACGACGGCGGTCCCGCTGTCCCCGAGTCCTTCGCGGAGATCCTGGAACGGATCGAGGAGATGCCTCGCGTGCACTTCACCGGAGCCAGGAAGATCACCCTGGAACTGGACGACCAGGCGTACGGTTCCTCCTGGGTCCGCATGGCCTGGGACGCACTGCTGGCGCTTCGGGACTACGCCGACGTCTCGGTCGACGCCCCCGCCGACGGCGCGGCCTTCCGTGACTTCAAGCAGTGGTGCGAGGACGCTCCGGGCGGCAGGCACGCGATATCGCCCCGTAAGGTCGTGCGCGACGAGTCCAGGACGGTGAAGACGAACAACGCCTGGCGCAAGGAACGGACCTTCCCCGTCCCGGAACACGTGGATCCAGCCTGCCGGCTGTTCATGGGCGCGCACGTGAGGATCGGCGGCGGCAACACCGTCGCTCCACGCCTGCACTACCACGACGCCGCCCGCGCCGAGCACGGGATCTTCATCGGATACATCGGGCCGCACCTCACCAACACCCTCACCTGAGGTACAGAGCGGGGTTAAGGTCCTTCTCGGCACCGACCTTCGGGCATATGCCCTGCCCGTGTCCAAGGACTCACGGGAACGAGGAACGTACGTGAACCAGGAGTGTGCGTGAACGAGGACAGCGGCAACCCCGCCGAGTACCCGGAGTTCCGGCTGCGGCTGCCCGGCGGGGACGGCATCGGGCGGGCGGTCGGCGTCCTCCTCGACGCCGTCGGCACCAACGGGAGCCGCAAGTTCCTGGTCCGGGCCGGTTCGCCGGCCCGGGAGCACGTCATGCCGTCGTTCCCCAAGCACTTCAGCGGCACGTTCAAGCGGCGCGAGGAGCTGAGAGCCGCCGGAGTCCTCGCGCCGTCCGACCGCTGGCCCGGCTGGCTGGAGCTGACCGCTGACGTCGAGTGCGGATCGCCGTCCGCCGCCGCCGAGATACTCGTCGGAGCCCCGCGCAACGGCTGGGAGGAGTGGCGCACCAAGGCGGGCACACCGCTGTCCGACTTCATGGAGGGCATGCGTTCCGGGCCCAACCGGGCCTGGCTCGTGCGCGGCTCGAACGTGGCGGGCAGTGACCTCGTCCACCGCCTCTGGCTTCCCGAGGGCAGGGTCACGCTGTCGGCCTCGCGGCTGCGCCAGGGAGTGGCGCAGGGGGCGAGCAAGGAGCGGCTGAGAGCGTTCGTCGAGGAGGACTACGGGACGACGGCGACCTACAACCAGAAGCTGGAGCTCGTCGACGAGCTGTACGCGTTCCTCTCCTGGATGAAGCCGGGCGACACGGTGTGCGGCATCTCCGGGGGCCGCCTGTACGTGGGTGAGATCACCGGAACGGTCGAGCAGACCGCCTCCGAAGGCGGCCGCTCCAACCTGCGCCGCCCCGTCGACTGGCAGAGCAGCGGGTACGCCTACGACGAGCTTCCCGAGGAACTCCAACAGAAGCTCTCGGCGCAGCACGACGTCGTCGACCTCACCTCCGTGCAGGCCCTCATCGACGGACTCGGCCGTACCGACGAGGAGCTCGCCGACGAGGCCGTGTCCCGGGAACGCGACCCGAGCGAGACCGTCCCGGCCCTCGCGGCCCGGCGTGAGCTGGAGCTTCCCGAGCCGGGCCAGGCCCTCGCCGACGAACTGCTCGTCCACGACGTGGAGTGGCTGCGCGAGGTGAAGGACCTCCTCTGGGACGAACGGCAGCTGGTGCTGTACGGACCGCCGGGCACGGGCAAGACCCACCTGGCCCTCAAACTCGCCGAGTTCCTCGGAGGCGGGCCCGAACGGGTCAAGCTGGTGCAGTTCCATCCGTCGTACGCGTACGAGGACTTCTTCGAAGGCTTCCGGCCGAAGGAGGACCCCGACACCCGGGAGGTCGCCTTCCGGCTGACGGCGGGCCCGCTGCGGGAGCTCGCCGACCTCGCCTCCCGTGAAGGAAACCGCCACATCCCGCACTTCCTGATCATCGACGAGATCAACCGTGCGAATCTGGCCAAGGTCTTCGGAGAGCTCTACTTCCTCCTGGAGTACCGGAACAAGTCGGTCCGCCTGACTTACTCGGGCGACGACTTCGCCCTCCCGTCCAATCTCTTCGTCATCGGCACGATGAACACCGCCGACCGCTCCATCGCCCTTGTCGACGCGGCCATGCGACGGCGCTTCGCCTTCGTGGAGCTCTCGCCGCGTACCGAGCCCACCCAGGGGCTGCTGCGCCGCTGGCTCGCCGCCCAGGACCGCGGCCCCGAGCCGGCGGACCTGCTGGACGCGCTCAACTCCCGCATCGACGAACCCGATTTCCGTATCGGCCCCTCGTACCTGATGAAGAAGGCGGTTTACCGGGAAGGCGGCCTCGACCGCACCTGGCGCACCAAGATCCTTCCACTCCTGGAGGAGCATCACTACGGAGAGGGAATCGACATCGCCAAGACCTACGGTCTCGAAGCCCTTCGCGCGAGCATCGCACCGGCTGCCGGCCCGGGTGAGCCCGACGCGTGACCGGCATCGAGCTCGTCGAACACGCCCCGCACACCACCCATGACCTGCCGGCGGCCATCGGCCGGGCACTCGCCGCCTCCCGGATCGTGGACGCGGCGCCCGACCCGTACCGGACCGGGGGATGGCGGCTGCGCGCGGGGAGCAAGGTCGGAGCCTTCGTGGTCAGGGCCCCGGGGGAGGACCCCGTCACCCTGAGGATCACCCCGAAGGTACCGATCGCCCATCTGTTCTTCCTCCTGGGGTACGCCCTGAACCCGCGGATCCACCAAGAGGGCACGGTGGAGGTGTCGGCGCACACGGAACTGGTCCCCTTCTTCGCCCAGACCTACGAGAGGGCGCAGGAGCGAGCCCTGAGGCAAGGAGTGCTGCAGGGGTACCGGCACACGGAAGAGGCGTCCCCTGTCCTTCGCGGTCGGCTCAGGGAGACCGAGCAGGTGCGCCGTCACCACGGACGGCTGTTTCCCCTGGAAGTGGCCTATGACGAGTACACCACCGACATACCCGAGAACCGGCTGCTGCGGGCGGCGACCGAGCGGCTGCTGAGCCTGCCCCGCGTCCCGGCCGGAGTACGGCGGTCCCTCCAGCACCAACGGGCCCGGCTCATCGACGCCCAGCCCCTGCTGCGCGGCGCCGCTCCGCCCCGGTGGCGGCCGAGCCGCCTGAACCTCCGCTACCAGCCCGCGCTGCGGCTGGCGGAGACCGTCCTGCGCAGCGAGTCGCCCGAGCACCTGCCGGGTGACGTCACCGTCGACGGATTCCTGCTCGACATGAACAAACTCTTCGAGGACTTCGTCTGCGTAGCCCTGCGTGAGGCCCTCGCCGCGTATGGCGGACACTGCGCGCTCCAGGCCAAGGGAGTGCATCTCGACGCGGACGGGACCATCCGTATGAGGCCGGATCTCCTCCGGTACGGGGACGACGGCCGCCCGCTGAACGTGGCCGACGCCAAGTACAAGGCGCGGAAGCCCGACGGTTTTCCCGACGCCGACCTCTACCAGATGCTCGCCTACTGCACGGCGCTGGGTCTTCCCGAGGGGCATCTGATCTACGCCAGGGGCGGCGCGCTTCACGCTTCCCACCGTGTCCGGAACGCGGGGATCGTCATCCACCAGCACGTCCTGGACCTGGAAGGGGCGCCGACGGAACTGCTCGGGACGGTCCGGGACCTTGCCCGCCTGATGGCCGAGGGCGCGGGACTCGCATCCCCCTAAGATCGTTTCGGCCGCGCCGCACGCCACGAGGTAAGGAGCCCACCGTGCCCCAGCTCGCCTTCGCGAACAGCTTCTGGGAGAGCTACGACGTGCTGGAGAAGCCCGTCAAAGCCGGAGTGCGCAAGGCGATGGCCAAGTTCCAGCAGCTCACCGTCGCGGAACTGCACGCCGACAAGGGGCTTCACCTGGAGTCGGTGGACAAGGCGCGCGATCCACGGATGAGGACCATCCGGATCAACGACTTCTGGCGCGGAGTGGTCCTCGCCCCGAACGACGGCAGCGACGTCTTCCTCCTCATCAACGTCGTGCCGCACGACGACGCCTACAGCTGGGCGGCCAAGCGGCTCTACACGGTCAACACCGCCACCCGCGGCCTGGAGGTCCGCAACGTCGTCGCCATCGAGCAGCTGACGCCAGTCCTGGAGAAGGCGGCGGCAGTGGCCCCCACTCTGCTTTTCGCCTCCCATTCGGACACCGTGCTGCGGGAACTCGGCATCGACGCGCAGGTGTTGCGGGCGGTGCGCACCATCACGGACCAGGCCCAGCTGGACGCGTTCGGCACTCTGCTTCCCGAGGACCAGTTCGAAGTCCTCCAGTTCCTCGCGGAGGGTTTCAGCCCGGAAGAGGTCTACCGTGACGTCGTCACCGCACGGCGGCCCGCCGACGCTCCTGAAGACCCCGCGGACGACCTCGTGTCGGCGATCCTCCATACCAGAAGCCGCATCACGCTCGTGACCGGGCCGGACGAGCTGGCCGAGATCCTGGAGAAGCCCTTCGCCGCCTGGCGGGTCTTCCTCCACCCCTCCCAGCGGCGCGTCGCTTATCGTGTGTCCTACGGCGGGCCGGCCCAAGTGACCGGAGGCCCGGGCACGGGCAAGACCGTTGTCGCCCTGCATCGTGTCAAACACCTGCTGTCCCGCTCCGAGGACAGCCGGGTCCTGTTCACCACGTACACCAACGCGCTCGCGGTGAGCCTGCGTGAGAACCTCGCGCAGCTGCTCGACGGCGATGAGGCGCAGCTTCGCAGGGTCGACGTGACGACGGTGAACGCCTACGCGCACCGAGCCCTTCAGACAGCCGACGGTCGGACGCCGTCCCTTGTCGGAGACCGTGAGGAGCGGCAGATCTGGCAGCGGGTCGGCAAACGCCTCGGCCTTCCGTGGCCGGAGCAGTTCCTCGCCCAGGAATATCGCCACGTCGTACTCGCCCAGGACATCGGCACGCTCGACGCCTACCGGGGCGCGGCGCGCAGAGGACGCGGCTCGGCGCTGCCCGTAGCCCAGCGAGAGCGGGTCTGGGAGGCGATCGAGCTCTTCCGGGCCGAACTCTCCGCCCGAGGCGGCCGCACCCACCTCGAAGTCTGCGCCGAGGCGGCACGGCTACTGGCGGCGCGACAAGCCTCGGACGGTCATGACTACCACCACGTGGTCGTCGACGAGGCGCAGGACCTGCATCCGGCCCAGTGGCGCGTACTGAGGGCCGCTGTACGGCGCGGACCCGATGACCTCTTCATCACCGGTGACCCCCATCAGCGGATCTACGACTCCCGGGTCAGCCTGAGTTCACTGGGGATCGGGGTGACAGGCCGGAGCAGTCGGCTGAGGGTCAACTACCGCAGCACGGAGGAGATCCTGAGCTGGTCCACCGGCATCCTGAACGATGTGGCTGTCGAGGATCTCGGCGGGGACGGTGTGGACACCCTCCTCGGCTACCGTTCCCTCCTCCGTGGAGGCCGGCCTCATGTCATAGGACACGCCACCGAACAGGCTGAGGCGGACGCGATCGTCGAGCGGATTGAGGAGTGGATCGGCCAGGGCATGCGTCCCGAGGAGATCGGGGTGTGTGCCCGGTTCCACCTGCTCCTGGACAAGGTGTACGACAGGCTCGCGGCTCGGGGCATTCCCGTGGTCCGGGTCAAGGAGGCGCCGAGGGCGGGAGCGGCAGGAGTGCGCCTTGCGACGATGCACGCGATGAAAGGGCTGGAGTTCCGGGGCGTCGGTGTACTTGGCGTCTCCGACGGCGCGCTTCCCTTCGCCCGCGAGGTCACCGCGGCGGCGACGGACAGACTGCAGCACGAGGCTGATCTGCTGCGCGAGCGGTGCCTGTTGTTCGTTGCCTGCACACGGGCCCGAGAAGCGCTGCACGTGTCCTGGAGCGGAAAGCCCAGCCCGTTCGTTCCCCTGGCCGCCGAACTCACCTGACCGGTCGGCCTGTCACTCGCCCCAGTCGCCCGCATGGGGGACGAGGGCGCCGTTGGTCAGTCCGTCCCTGGCCAGAGAGGCCGCCCTCTGCCCCAATTCCGCCAGCTTCGTCATGCGCTCCTCGAACTCCTGGAGTGTGCGGAAGACCGCTCCGTAGCGACGCTGGTCGGCGACCGCCATCTGCGGGATGCGTGCCGCTCGCGCGTCCACACGATGCGTACCGCTGGCGCTGGTCGAGCGACGGACATTTGACACGCTCTGAAGAAAGCCGCGCAGGTAGTCCGTATCGAGTTGAGGACTCGTCGAATGGGGGCCGCCGGTATCCGTCTCGATCAGACCCGCCCGGGACAGTTCAGCGAGGCTGACCGTGGCCGTGTCCAGAGAGTCCTCTCCTGCCCCCTCTCGTAGAGCGGGCAGGAGGGCACCCAGCGCATGGAGTTGCTGCTCGATCTGTTCGCGCAGGGACTGGTACTCCGCTCGGAAGTCATGGGTGGAACGGTGGACGTGATGGCCCGGAGTGAGATCGACGGTCTCGTCGAGAAGGTCGATGAGGGGGACGTCGACGACCTGGTCACCCGTGGGTTCCAGTGGTCCGTCCGGCTCGTTGCCCGTCAGGTCGATCATGCGCACGTGCGACGGAGTCGCATCGTCCGGCTTCGGGCGGCGGAGGATCCAGAGCAGTACGGGGACGGAGTGCGAGGAGGCGACTCCGCCAGGCAGTGCGACGACCTGGACGAGGATTCCCCGCCGCACGAGCTCTGCCCGGATCCGGCGCCCCGCCTTGCGGTAGGCCGTGGAGGCCGGCATGACGATCACCGTGCGACCCCCGGGGGCGGTGTGGGCGTAGCAGTGTTGGAGCCAGGCCAGTTCCCCCTCGGCCTTGGAGGGCGTACCGAGCTCCCAACGCGCGTCGAGGAGCAGTTCCTCACGCCCCCAGTCGGGGCCGGAGACAGGCGGCTCGCAGACGACGAGATCGGCGCGGAGCGAGGGCCAGGCATCCGCCCGCAGCGAGTCACCCGCTTGGATCACCGCATCGGTTCGGCCGGTCAAATCGGCTCGAAGGCCGGCGAACCGTGCTGCTGCGGGGTCGATCTCCTGCCCGCGAACGACCGTACCGTCGGCGTCGCCCACGGCCATGAGAAGGACCCCGATACCGCAGGCTGGGTCGAAGACGGTGGCGCCGTCGGTGGCCCGGCCCGCGAAGTGGACAACCGCCCGGGTGATCCGTGCGGAGGACACCTGGTCAGAGCCGCTGCGGCGGGCCGAGTCCTGGAAGCGCTCGACAAGTCCGTCGACTGCGTCGGCCGCGGGGGCGTTCTTTGCCAACGAGGTGACGATCGCGGCTGCCGTGGAGTCGAGGCCGGACGGATTTCCCGTCGAGAGGAACTCGGCGACCGAAGCCAGACCGCCGATCATGTCATCGCTGAACGACGCACGGAGCGCCTGCCAGAGCCGGACCTCGTCGGAGACGTCGTGGCTCTTCCGCTGGGTTGCCAGCCATGTCCGTACGTCGGCAAGGGAGAACAGCGGCGTGCCCGGACTGCCTCCCGCCGGGGCGGGGAAGTCCTTGTGGCGACGCCTCCAGTTCGACACAGCCGCTCGCGTGACGCCCGCGATGCGTGCGATCTCGGCCCCGGTGATCAAAGGGTCTGCTGCACCCGCTTCATCCCTCATGAGTCAACCGTACACGCCGCTACAGACGCGAGTTAGATAGTGAGCGTTGACGACGTCAACGTATCTTGAGGGGAGTCATCTTCTTCCCCTACGGAGAGGGCGAGCGAGGGATCGGTCAGACCTTGATCACGGTGACGCGTCCACCGCACAGGGCGATGAGGTCCTCGGGGTCGGAGGTGAGGATCGTGGTCGGTCCCGGAGCCGCCAGGGCGGTGGCGGCGAGCATGGCGTCGATGGCGTACTTGTGGCCGTGCAGGCCGGCGTCGGCGAGGAGGGCGGCGGCGTGGCGGGCGATCGGTTCGGTGATCGGCTCCACGACGAGACGGGAGAGCGTCCACTCCAGGGCCGGGCGGTTGATGCGGGGGTGGACCACCTCGACGAGGGTGGCCGCCGAGGTGATCACGCGCAGGTCGTCGGCGCGGGCCAGAGCGAGCCAAGTGGTGACCGTTCTGTCGCGCAGGACCGCCTTCGCCAGCCCTTCGCTGTCGAGGACGAGGGCGCCGCCGGGAACCGCGGGGGAGCGGGTCACGCTGCGCTCGCCCCATGCTGGTTCTGCTCGCGACGGGCTTCGGCGAGCTGGTCGCGCAGTGACTGGATCTCGTTGTCAGTGACGGGACCGTGTTCGGCCTCGGCGACGGTGATGAGTTCGTTGAGGTTGTCGCGTTCGATCTGGCGGGCGACGGCGGCGGCCACATAGGCGGACAGGCCGGAGGGGCCGCTGCGGGCCTTGGCGGCTTCGGCGATGTCGCGCGGCATGGTGATCGAGTACTTTCCGGTGGGCTCGCTCATGCTACTTATCCTACCCTTCATCCTCCCGGTAGGGCTTTCTTGTCTGTCACTGGGACCGCAGGCGGCACGTTGAGCTGGAGGGAGGTGGTGGACGCCATGCGGAGTTCGGCAGGTCAGGTGCGAAATGCACTCGGACGGCGTGGGCCGAGGTGGTGAAGCCCCGGCGGGGGTCGGCGGCCGACGATGGGGTGCATGTCAGGGCTCTGGCCGACGAGCTCGGGGCCTTGTTGGTCCGGGCCGCCAGGGAAGCCGCCGCTGACGGCTTCGGCCGGAGTCATGACCCCGCCACTCACGCCTCGGACAGCGCAGCCCGATCCCTGGGAGACGGCGTCCGGAACGACATCAGCCACGCTGGCGCCGGCCGCATAACTCGTGTCCAGGACGCAGGGTCAAGGCCCACCCGTGCCTGCCCCCGCCAGGACTCCCTCGGCCCGCGCCTGTTCGGTGAGGACAGTGCCGTCAAGTCCACGCCCGCCTGGAAGACGGGCGACACGACCGACTGATCCGACCACGCTGTCCGACGGCCAGGCATCCACGCCCATGCCCCGCCCCGGTTACGCTGTTCGCGGGCGTGTACGGCGTGGGCGTAAAGTCCCAGAGAAATCCCAGAAAGCGTGCCTCGCCTCCTGATGGTGCGCATTGACGCAGGTCAGAGAGGTTTCGTTAGCCATTACCTGACGATCTTTCAGATGTCCCGGAAGATCTCGATCTGGGCGCCCACCGAGTTGAGGCGTTCGGCCAGTTCCTCGTAGCCGCGGTTGATCACGTAGACGTTGCGCAGCACCGACGTGCCCTCGGCCGCCATCATCGCCAGGAGGACGACCACCGCCGGGCGGAGGGCCGGCGGGCACATCATCTCCGCCGCGCGCCAGCGGGTCGGGCCCTCGACCAGGACGCGGTGGGGGTCCAGCAGCTGGAGGCGGCCGCCCAGGCGGTTGAGGTCGGTCAGGTAGATGGCACGGTTGTCGTACACCCAGTCGTGGATCAGGGTCTGGCCCTGGGCGACGGCCGCGATGGCCGCGAAGAAGGGGACGTTGTCGATGTTCAGCCCGGGGAAGGGCATCGGGTGGATCTTGTCGATCGGCGCCTCCAGCTTGGAGGGGCGGACCGTGAGGTCGACCAGGCGGGTGCGGCCGTTGTCCGCCGTGTACTCCGCCGAGCGGTCGTGGTCGAGGCCCATCTCCTCCAGGACCGCGAGCTCGATCTCCATGAACTCGATCGGCACCCGGCGGATCGTCAGCTCCGACTCCGTGACGACCGCGGCGGCGAGCAGGCTCATCGCCTCGACCGGGTCCTCCGAGGGGGAGTAGTCCACGTCCACGTCGATGTTCGGGACGCCGTGCACGGTGAGGGTGGTGGTGCCGACGCCCTCGACCTTGACGCCCAGCGCCTCCAGGAAGAAGCACAGGTCCTGGACCATGTAGTTCGAGGAGGCGTTGCGGATGACGGTGACGCCGTCGTGCCGGGCGGCCGCCAGCAGCGCGTTCTCGGTGACCGTGTCCCCGCGCTCGGTCAGGACGATCGGGCGGTCGGGGGCGACGCCGGCCGCGACCTTCGCGTGGTAGATGCCCTCGGTCGCGGTGATGTCCAGGCCGAAGCGGCGCAGGGCGATCATGTGCGGCTCGATGGTGCGGGTGCCGAGGTCGCAGCCACCCGCGTACGGCAGGCGGAAGGTCTCCATCCGGTGCAGCAGCGGGCCCAGGAACATGATGATGCTCCGGGTCCGGCGGGCCGCGTCCGCGTCCATGGCCTCCATGTCGAGGCGGGCCGGCGGTACCAGCTCCAGGTCCACGCCGTCGTTGATCCAGCGGCTGCGGACGCCGATGGAGTTCAGGACCTCCAGCAGTCGGTAGACCTCCTCGATGCGGGCCACCCGTCGAAGTACCGTACGGCCCTTGTTGAGGAGCGAGGCGCAGAGCAGGGCGACGCACGCGTTCTTGCTCGTCTTGACGTCGATGGCGCCGGAGAGCCGGCGGCCGCCGACTACGCGCAGGTGCATCGGGCCCGCGTAGCCCAGGGAGACGATCTCGCTGTCGAGAGCTTCACCGATTCGGGCGATCATCTCAAGGCTGATGTTCTGGTTGCCGCGCTCGATCCGGTTCACTGCGCTCTGGCTGGTGCCGAGGGCGTCGGCGAGCTGACTCTGTGTCCAGCCCCGGTGCTGACGGGCGTCACGGATGAGCTTGCCGATGCGTACGAGGTAGTCGTCTGCCATGGGGGCACCGTATCTCAGATATGAGATGACTCCCGCGCCGGGTGTGGCAGTCGGGTGTGTCGGACGGCGTGTCGGGGCGTGTCGTCGCGCCCTCCCGGGTGTTACCGACCGTCAGATCCCGTGGCGGGGCTGCCGTACGCGTGGTGCTCGACCGGTTCGCGTTCGGCGAGTTCGGTGAGGACGGGACCAGGCCCCTGCCGTGATGCCGATGCGGTCGTGCATGCGGCCCGGCCCGCCAGCCCCGACTTCTCCGCGGCAACCACGGCCTGCGTAGTGCCATTTATGGGCATCTGTCCGCTGCGACGCCCCGGCCGCCCCGCGCTGCGCGCGCCTGGGGGACTGCCCTTGGACGGTCCCGGGGGCCCGGCCGGGGCGGCGCTCCCCTCCGGCGCCGCCCCTCCGGACGGCCGGCGCCCTTCTCGTCGCGCCCCTCGCCCCCCGAGGGCTGGACGCGGACGCACCCTTGCAGAAGATCCGAACACGTTCAACGCCGGGCGATATCCCGCCGTTCCCCGGTACCCCGGAGGCGGATCAGGGCGCGCCGCGGCGCCCTCCCGGCCTGCCGCGCCTCCGGGCGCGCGTGTGTGCCTCGTCGCCGCGCCCGGACATGTACTAGAGTTATCTCGACATCGAGATATCTGCCGAAGGCGTACCGCAGCCGCCCCCGCTGATAAGGGTTACCTAACTTAGCCTGACCTTAGCGGATTGGCCAAGGGGCGTGGCGGCAGGATGCGGTAAACGCGCGAATTCATGCATGAAGGAGACTGTCGTGTCGGCGAACAGCTTCGACGCCCGCAGCACGCTGCAGGTGGGCGACGAGTCGTACGAGATCTTCCGGCTGGACAAGGTCGAGGGCTCCGCCCGTCTGCCCTACAGCCTGAAGGTGCTGCTGGAGAACCTGCTCCGCACCGAGGACGGCGCGAACATCACCGCCGACCACATCCGGGCGCTCGGCGGCTGGGACTCCCAGGCCCAGCCCAGCCAGGAGATCCAGTTCACGCCGGCCCGCGTGATCATGCAGGACTTCACCGGCGTCCCCTGCGTCGTGGACCTCGCCACGATGCGTGAGGCCGTGAAGGCCCTCGGCGGCGACCCGGCGAAGATCAACCCGCTCTCGCCCGCCGAGATGGTCATCGACCACTCGGTCATCGCCGACAAGTTCGGCACGAAGGACGCCTTCGCGCAGAACGTCGAGCTGGAGTACGGCCGCAACAAGGAGCGCTACCAGTTCCTGCGCTGGGGCCAGACCGCCTTCGACGACTTCAAGGTCGTCCCCCCGGGCACCGGCATCGTCCACCAGGTCAACATCGAGCACCTGGCCCGCACGGTCATGGTCCGCAATGGCCAGGCCTACCCCGACACCCTCGTCGGCACCGACTCGCACACCACCATGGTCAACGGCCTCGGCGTGCTGGGCTGGGGCGTCGGCGGCATCGAGGCCGAGGCCGCGATGCTCGGCCAGCCGGTCTCCATGCTGATCCCGCGTGTCGTCGGCTTCAAGCTGACCGGCGAGCTGCCCACCGGCACCACCGCCACCGACCTGGTGCTGACCATCACCGAGATGCTGCGCAAGCACGGTGTCGTCGGCAAGTTCGTCGAGTTCTACGGTGAGGGCGTCGCCGCCACCTCCCTCGCGAACCGCGCCACCATCGGCAACATGTCGCCGGAGTTCGGCTCCACCGCCGCGACCTTCCCGATCGACGGCGAGACCCTGAAGTACCTGCGTCTGACCGGCCGCTCCGAGCAGCAGGTCGCGCTCGTCGAGGCGTACGCCAAGGAGCAGGGCCTGTGGCTGGACCCGGCCGCCGAGCCGGACTTCTCCGAGAAGCTGGAGCTCGACCTCTCCACGGTCGTCCCCTCCATCGCCGGCCCGAAGCGCCCGCAGGACCGCATCGTCCTGGCCAACGCCGCCGAGCAGTTCGCCCTGGACGTCCGCAACTACGTCGACGAGGTCGACGAGGCGGGCAAGGAGTCCTTCCCGGCCTCCGACGCCCCGGCGATCTCCGCCGCCGCCCCGTCGAAGCCGACCCAGGTCACCCTGGCCGACGGCACCTCCTTCGAGATCGACCACGGCGCCGTCACCGTCGCCGCGATCACCTCCTGCACCAACACCTCGAACCCCTACGTCATGGTCGCCGCGGCGCTCGTGGCCAAGAAGGCGGTCGAGAAGGGCCTGACCCGCAAGCCGTGGGTCAAGACCACCCTGGCCCCCGGTTCGAAGGTCGTCACCGACTACTTCGACAAGGCCGGCCTCACCCCGTACCTCGACAAGATGGGCTTCAACCTCGTCGGGTACGGCTGCACCACCTGCATCGGCAACTCCGGTCCGCTGGACGAGGAGATCTCGAAGGCGATCAACGAGCACGACCTCGCGGTCACCTCGGTGCTCTCCGGCAACCGCAACTTCGAGGGCCGGATCAACCCCGACGTCAAGATGAACTACCTGGCCTCCCCGCCGCTGGTCGTCGCGTACGCCATCGCGGGCTCCATGAAGGTGGACATCACCAAGGACGCCATCGGCACCGACACCGAGGGCAAGCCGGTCTTCCTGAAGGACATCTGGCCCTCCGAGGCCGAGGTCAACGACGTCGTCGCCAACGCCATCGGCGAGGACATGTTCTCCAAGTCCTACAGCGACGTCTTCGCGGGCGACGCCCAGTGGCAGGCGCTGTCGATCCCGACCGGCAACACCTTCGAGTGGGACCCGCAGTCCACCTACGTCCGCAAGCCCCCTTACTTCGAGGGCATGACGATGGAGACCACCCCGGTCTCCGACATCACCGGCGCGCGCGTGCTGGCGAAGCTGGGCGACTCGGTCACCACCGACCACATCTCCCCGGCCGGTGCGATCAAGGCCGACACCCCGGCCGGCAAGTACCTCACCGAGCACGGCGTCGAGCGCCGCGACTTCAACTCGTACGGTTCCCGCCGCGGCAACCACGAGGTCATGATCCGCGGTACCTTCGCCAACATCCGCCTGCGCAACCAGATCGCGCCGGGCACCGAGGGCGGCTTCACCCGCGACTTCACCGTCGAGGGCGCGCCGGTCTCCTTCATCTACGACGCCTCGCAGAACTACCAGGCCGCCGGCATCCCGCTGGTCATCCTGGCCGGCAAGGAGTACGGCTCCGGCTCGTCCCGCGACTGGGCCGCCAAGGGCACCGCGCTGCTCGGTGTCAAGGCCGTCATCGCCGAGTCCTACGAGCGCATCCACCGCTCCAACCTGATCGGCATGGGCGTCCTGCCCCTGCAGTTCCCCGAGGGCGCCACCGCGGCCTCCCTGGGCCTCACCGGCGAGGAGACCTTCTCCTTCACCGGTGTGGAGGAGCTGAACAACGGCACCACCCCGCGCACCGTCAAGGTCACCACCGACACCGGTGTGGAGTTCGACGCGGTGGTCCGCATCGACACGCCGGGTGAGGCCGACTACTACCGCAACGGCGGCATCATGCAGTACGTCCTGCGGAACCTCATCCGCGGCTAAGGGCGCGCCAGGCGGAGCGATCCGCCGTCTGTCGGCACCATAGGGCCGTACCCCCGTCAAGGGGGTGCGGCCCTTCCGCTTTTTCGCGGTGGCGGTCTCAGGTGACGGACAGGTCTCAACTCGGAAAAGCCGGGGACGATCCTTGTGCACGATCTTGCTCAGCCGAGCGGAAGTGGACTATACCTGTGCCCCTCCGGGCTCGCTGCGTGACGAGCGGCCCCGGACCGGGGGAAGCCGGGGGGACCTGCGGTGATGCCCGCGTGCACGGCAACTGCCGCGAATTCCGGCCTCCTTCACACTCTGACGAAGGCGAGGACATGAGCATGGGATCCACTGGTGAGGGCTTCGGCCGCCGTGATCTGATCAAGCGTTCCGCGGCGCTCGGACTGATCAGCGTGCCGACGATGAGCTTCCTGTCCGCCTGCGCCTCCGGCGGGGGGGACACCACGAAGGGCCCCGACAAGGGGGTCGTGTCCAAGGAGAACCCCTTCGGCGTCGCCAAGGGCGGCAAGATGGACGTCGTCGTCTTCAAGGGCGGCTTCGGCGACGACTACGCCAAGGCCTGGGAGGCCGCCTTCGACAAGAAGTGGGGGACCACCAGCTCCCACCTCGGCACCCAGGAGATCACCGGCAAGCTCCAGACCCGCTTCAACGGCGGCAACCCCCCGGACGTCGTCGACAACTCCGGCGCCCAGCGCATCAAGCTGGACGTGCTCTTCAAGAGCAACCAGCTCGCCGACCTCACGCCCGTGCTGGACGCGCCCTCGCTGGACGACCCGACCAGGAAGGTCCGCGACACGCTCATCGCGGGGACCGTCGAACAGGGCACGCAGGGCGGCAAGTTCGTCTCCCTGAACTACGTCTACACCGTCTTCGGCTTCTGGTACTCGGGCAAGCTCTTCAAGGAGAAGGGCTGGACGCCGCCCAAGACCTGGGACGAGTTCCTCGCGGTCTGCGCGAAGGCCAAGGAGGCCGGCCTCGGCGGCCTCGCCCACCAGGGCAAGTACCCGTACTACATCAACGTCGTCATCATGGACCTGATCGCCAAGAAGGGCGGTCTGGAGGCCATGAAGGCCATCGACAACCTGGAGCCCAACGCCTTCGAGGGCAACGCCGACGCCCTCGCCGCCGTCGAGGCGGTCTACGAGGTGGTCGAGAAGGACCTGCTCCTGCCGGGCACGAACGGCCTGACCCACACCGAGTCCCAGACCGCCTGGAACCAGTACAAGGCCGCCTTCATCCCCTCCGGCTCCTGGCTGGAGAACGAGCAGCTCAAGCAGACGCCCGACGACTTCGACATGCAGTTCCTGCCGGTTCCGCTGCTCCCCGGCAGCAAGCTGCCCTTCGAGGCCATCCGGGCGGGCGCCGGCGAGCCCTTCATCGTCCCGGAGAAGGCCGCCAACAAGGCCGGCGGGCTGGAGTTCATCCGTTCGATGCTGTCGCGCGAATGGTCGACCATCTTCGCCCAGCAGGCCAACTCGCTCACCGTGGTCAAGGACGGCGTGGACCCGGGCGTGAAGCTGCGGCCCGGCACCCAGTCGGCGGTCACCGCCCTCAAGGCGGCGGGGACGAACACCTTCAACTACCTTTACATCGACTGGTACAGCGAGATGGACACGGCGATCCAGGACGCGTCCAACGAGCTGATGGCCAAGCGGATTCAGCCGAAGGAGTGG
This sequence comes from Streptomyces sp. TN58, assembly GCF_001941845.1. NCBI lineage: Bacteria > Bacillati > Actinomycetota > Actinomycetes > Kitasatosporales > Streptomycetaceae > Streptomyces > Streptomyces sp. TN58. The sequence goes on from NZ_CP018870.1 coordinate 5,740,289, forward strand.
ATCAGGCGCGCCCAGGCGGCGGTGAACAAGGCGGCACAGGACCCCAACGCCAAGAACAACCGTCGCAGCTGACAGCACGCCCCACCGGTCACCGGCACACCAGGGACGGACACCATGAGCCAAGTAGTCCAGGGCAGGGGAAGGACCGGCTTCATCGCCGGCTTCCTCCTCGCACCGCTCGCGCTGTATCTGACCTTCGTCATCTGGCCGTACGTACAGACGTTCGGCTACTCCTTCACCAACTGGACGGGCCAGTCTCCGACCTTCGACTTCGTCGGCGTCGACAACTACTCCGCCCTGATGAAGGACGAGGTCTTCCGCGGAGCCCTCTGGAACAACCTGCTGCTCCTGGTGTTCGTCCCCGCCGTCACCATCCTGCTCGCCCTCTTCTTCGCCTTCATGGTGAACGCGGGCGGGCGGGGCGGCGCCGGCGGCGTACAGGGCGTGGCCGGCTCCCGCCTCTACAAGGTCGTCTACTTCTTCCCGCAGGTCCTCTCCCTGGCCATCCTCGCGGTGCTCTTCGGGGCCGTGTACCGCTCCGACGAGGGCGGCCTCCTCAACGGCGCCCTCATCCGGCTCGGCCTCGTCGACCGGCTCCACCCCGTCGAATGGCTCAACGAGCCGAACCTCGTCCTGTGGTGCCTGCTCCTCGTCGTGGTCTGGCACGGCGTGGGCTTCTACCTCGTCCTGTTCTCCGCCGCCATGCAGTCCATCCCCAAGGACATCTACGAGGCGGCCCTCCTCGACGGGGCCGGCCGCGCCCAGACCTTCTTCAAGGTCACCCTGCCCCTGCTGTGGGACTCCGTACAGACCTCCGCGGTCTACCTGGGCATCGCCGCCATGGACATGTTCGTGCTGGTGTCGACCATGACCTCGGGCCAGTTCGGCGGCGGCCCCGACCACCACAGCGAGGTCATGGCCACGGTCCTGATGAGGAACTTCCTCTACTTCGGCAAGAGCGGGTACGCCTGCGCCATGGGCGTGGTCATGCTCGTCCTCACCATGATCCTTTCCGTCGTCACGCTGCGCGCCACCCGCCGCGAGCGCATCGAGTTCTGAGCGGGAGACCGTCATGACCACAGTGATCAAGGCTCCGGGCGAATCCGCGGCGGAGCGCTCCGGCGGCGCCGGCCCCGGCGCGGAACGGGGCGGCGGACGCTCCGAGGACATGGTCCTCAACGTCTTCTCCCACGGCTTCCTCGCCGTCTGGGCCGTGCTGATCGTGCTGCCGCTGATCTGGCTGGCGCTCGGCTCCTTCAAGACCGACGCGCAGATCGGCGGCTCGGCCCTCAGCTGGCCGGCCAACTGGAACTTCGACGCGTTCGGCAGGGCCTGGGACAAGGGCATCGGCGACTACTTCGCCAACACCCTCATCGTGATGGTGTTCTCCGTGCCGCTGACGATGCTCCTCGGCTCGATGGCGGCGTACGTCCTGGCCCGCTACCCCTTCCCGGGCAACCGGTTCCTCTACTACTTCTTCGTCAGCGGGGCGATGTTCCCCGTCTTCCTCGCGCTCGTGCCGCTGTTCTTCATGGTCAAGCGGTTCGACATGCTGAACACCTACCAGGGCCTCATCCTCGTCTACGTGGCGTACTCGATGCCCTTCACCGTCTTCTTCATGCACTCGTTCTTCCGCACGCTGCCGACGGCGGTGCACGAGGCGGCGGTGATCGACGGCGCCTCCGACACCCGGATCTTCTTCCAGGTGATGGTCCCCATGGCCAAGCCCGGCCTGATCAGCGTCGGGATCTTCAACGTCCTGGGCCAGTGGAACCAGTACATCCTGCCCTCGGTGCTGATGCAGCCCCAGACCGGATCGGACCCCGAGCGCTACCTGCTCACCCAGGGCCTGATCCAGCTCCAGCAGCAGCAGGGCTACGAGACCGACCTGCCCGTGCTGTTCGCCGGCGTGACCATCGCGATGATCCCGATGCTGGTGGTCTACCTCTCCTTCCAGCGGCAGATCCAGGCGGGCCTCACCTCGGCGACGCTGAAGTAGCACGGCCGGCCGAAGCAGCCCCGTCACGAGACCTTGCGCAGCCGGTACAGCCGTCCCGGGCCCGGGCCCCCGATCTCCTGCTGGATCCGGGGCTCCCGGGCGGTGCCGCCGACGCTCCAGACGGGCCACGCGCACCCCGGGACGTCCACGCGGACCTGCTGCGTCCATACGTCCCGGCCGCTCTCGTAGACCCAGGTCCCGGAGCCCGAGCAGCTCGGCGCCGGGTCGCCGGGGTAGTCGGCCTGGCTGCGGCCGCCGACCCCGGAGGCGGTGACCCGGCCGTCCGGGGTGAAGACGAGCGTGTTGCCCGTCTGGTCGATCCAGCTGCCGGCCATGTCCTGCGGCCCGAGCCGCGGCGGCTCGTACGCGGGCAGCAGGCCGACGGCGAGCGCGAGCGCGCCCAGGAGGCCCGTCCCCGCCACCACGGCCGTGCCCCACAGCGCGACCCGCCGCAGCAGGCCCTCGCCGCGGGGGAGGGCGAAGACCACGCCCAGGGAGAGGGAGGCCGTGGCCGACGCCCAGAAGACCAGCGTGTCCCCGGTCTCCGCGTCGTTGTACGTCGCGAAGACCAGGACGGGCGCCGCCAGCAGGGCCGCCACCACCGGCGGCGCCGACCACCAGGCCGTACGCCCGCCGAGCCCCCGGGAGAGGAGGTCGGCCAGCGCGACCGCCGGCAGTACGAAGACCAGCGACAGCAGGAACGAGACGAAGCCGACGAGCGGCGTGAGCGCCACCAGGGCCCCCGCGGCCTCGGCGTGGCCGGAGCGCACGTCCGGTGGCGGCTGCGTCTGTACGTACAGCAGGACCACCACGGCCGCGAGCGCGACCTCCAGGCACCCCACCAGCGTCGAGACCGCCAGCACGCGGCCGTAGGACCTCTTTTCCTGACGCATGCCAACCCCCCTCGTGGCCGGGCGGAGCGACACGTCCGCCCGGCCGGCGATGTCTCCCGTCCATGGTGCCAGCCCAGGCTGAACGCGTTCAGTTCATTCTGGGCGCTGTTACAGCCCTGTGCCAGGAGCCGGCGCAGGACGCGGTTGTCCGGCCGTGTGGAAAGGGGGAAAGTGAGAGGAGTGCGGGCGAGCGCGCGCGGGCAGGGGCGTGCCGCTGCCGCGCGGGCAGGCGCCCGGCCCGGCCGGAAATGGCCGCAGAGGACCGGTGCCCACGGCGGCCGTGACGCGATCCGGTGGGCTGCTCTTTCCCCCTTTCAGTCGGTAGGTCCGATTCGTGTCGCGTCAGCCTCTTGACGTGCGGATGCGTAAAGGCTCGACTTAAGGTTCACAAGTTGGAGAGACGCCGGGGTCTCGGAGCGCCAAGCCGCGACGTGTCCCGGCCGGGGGGCGACGGCCAGCCGTCGCTAATGGGCAGGAGTGGATGAGTCGTGCAGACTCCCGGATCGCAGTCGTCGCTGCACCGCGCGAATCTCGAACGGGTCGTACGGGCGGTGCGGCTCGCGGGGTCGCTGACCCAGGCGGAGATCGCCCGTACCACCGGACTGTCGGCGGCCACGGTCTCCAACATCGTCCGGGAGCTGAAGGACGGCGGGACCGTCGAGGTCACCGACACCTCGGCCGGCGGCCGGCGGGCGCGGAGCGTGTCGCTCAGCGGTGACGCGGGCATCGTGATCGGTGTCGACTTCGGCCACACCCACCTGCGGGTGGCCGTCGGCAACCTCGCCCACCAGGTGCTGGCCGAGGAGTCCGAGCCGCTGGACGTCGACGCCTCCTGGGCGGACGGCTTCGACCGGGCGGAATCCCTGGTCGGGCGCCTGATCGAGGGCATAGGTGTCGCCCTCGACAAGGTCATCGGGGTCGGCCTCGGCGTCCCCGGCCCCATCGACGTGGAGTCCGGCACGCTGGGCTCGACGGCGATCCTGCCGGGCTGGGCGGGGATCAACCCCCGCCAGGAGCTCTCCCAGCGCCTCGGCGTGCCCGTCTACGTGGACAACGACGCGAACCTCGGCGCCCTCGGTGAACTCGTTTGGGGGAGCGGGCGGGGAGTGAAGGACCTGGCCTACATCAAGGTGGCCAGCGGCGTCGGCGCCGGCCTGGTCATCAGCGGCCAGATCTACCGCGGACCGGGCGGTACGGCGGGCGAGATCGGGCACATCACGCTGGACGAATCGGGCCCCGTCTGCCGCTGCGGCAACCGCGGATGCCTGGAGACCTTCGCCGCGGCCCGGTACGTCCTGCCGCTGCTCCAGGGCACGCACGGACCGGAGTTGACGATGGAGCGGGTGGTCGAGCTGGCCCGCGGCGGGGACCCCGGCTGCCGCCGGGTGATCACGGACGTCGGCCGCCACATCGGCAGCGGAGTGGCCAGCCTGTGCAACCTGCTGAACCCCAGCCGGGTGGTGCTGGGCGGCTCGCTGGCCGAGGCCGGTGAACTGGTCCTCGCCCCCATCCGTGAATCGGTGGGGAGGTACGCGATCCCCAGCGCGGCCCGGCAGCTGTCGGTGCTCACGGGGTCCCTGGGCGGGCGGGCGGAGGTGCTGGGCGCACTCGCCCTCGTGCTGAGCGAGATGGGCGATTCGACGCTTTTGTCAGATCATGGAAGTGGAGTGCGAGCTCCAGCCGTCTTGCCTTCAGGTAGATAACGAATGGCACCGTTGTCATCTCGTTAAGAATTCACTCCTTGACGGCAAAACGCGGCCGGGGTTGACTCACATCCACCTCGGCCGCGGCGTAGCGGCCTCGTCAGGGAGGTTCAAGTAATGAACACGCGTATGCGCAGAGCCGCCGTAGCCGTTGCCGCCGGCGCCATGGCCGTTTCCCTTGCCGCCTGTGGCAGTGCCAAGGAGGCCGGCGACAAGACCAAGGAGTCCTCCGGCGCTGCCAAGGGCGACGCGATCAAGGTCGGTCTGCTCCTGCCGGAGAACCAGACCGCGCGTTACGAGAAGTTCGACAAGCCGCTCATCGAGAAGAAGGTCGCCGAGCTCACCGGCGGCAAGGGCGAGGTCGTCTACGCCAATGCCAAGCAGGACGCGACCACGCAGAACTCCCAGGTCGACACGATGATCACCAACAAGGTGGACGTCCTGATCATCGACGCGGTGGACTCCAAGGCCATCGCCGGCTCGGTCAAGAAGGCCAAGGACGCCGGCATCCCGGTCGTCTCCTACGACCGCCTGGCCGAGGGCCCGATCGACGCCTACACCTCCTTCGACAACGAAGAGGTCGGCAAGGTCCAGGGCAAGGCGCTGCTGGAGGCGCTGGGCGACAAGGCCAAGGACGGCCAGATCGTCATGATGAACGGTTCGGTCACCGACCCGAACGCCAAGCTCTTCAAGTCCGGCGCCCACTCCGAGCTCGACGGCAAGGTGAACGTCGGCAAGGAGTACGACACCGTCGAGTGGAAGCCGGAGAACGCCAACACCAACATGGCGGCCGCGCTCTCCGCGCTCGGCAAGGACAAGATCGTCGGCGTCTACTCCGCCAACGACGGCATGGCCGGCGGCATCATCACCGCCCTCAAGGCCGCCGGCGTCAACCCCCTGCCCCCGGTCACCGGCCAGGACGCCGAACTCGCCGGCGTGCAGCGCATCGTCGCGGGCGAGCAGTTCATGAGCGTCTACAAGCCGTACGCCCCCGAGGCCGAGGCCGCCGCGAAGATGGCCGTCGCCCTCGCCAAGGGCGGCAAGCCCGAAGGCACCACCTCCACGGTCGACAGCCCCACCACGAAGGGCGTCCCCTCCGTGCTGATCCCGGTCATCTCGCTGACCAAGGGCAACATCAAGGACACCGTCGTCAAGGACGGCGTCTACACGGTCGACGAGATCTGCACCGACAAGTACGCGGCCGCCTGCGCCGCCATCGGCCTGAAGTAGCGGCCCCCGCCGCCTCCCGGTGAGGCGGCCCCACGTACCTGACCGGCGCCCCGCCCCTTCATCACCCCGCCACCCGGCGGGGCGCCGGGCAGAAACGTTCCCCCATTCGCCCCGCTCCTGCTCTTCTGCACGACATCCCCGCCGGTCAGGCGGCGAAGGAGATGGTTCATGTGTCCGCTGCGCCCGTGCTGGCGTTGCGAGGGGTTTCGAAGCGGTTCGGCGCCGTTCAGGCCCTGACCGACGTAGAACTCGAAATCCACTCCGGTGAAGTGGTCGCCCTCGTCGGCGACAACGGTGCCGGCAAGTCCACGCTGGTCAAGACGATTGCCGGCGTGCACCCCATCGATGACGGTGTCATCGAGTGGGAAGGGCGCCCGGTCTCCATCGGCAAGCCCCACGACGCCCAGAACCTGGGCATCGCGACGGTCTACCAGGACCTGGCGCTGTGCGACAACATCGATGTCGTCGGCAACCTGTTCCTCGGCCGGGAGCTCAAGAAGTTCGGCGTCCTCGACGAGGTGGAGATGGAGCGCCGCGCCCGCGAGCTCCTGACCACGCTGTCCATCCGGATCCCCAGTGTCCGGATCCCCATCGCCTCGCTGTCGGGCGGTCAGCGCCAGACCGTGGCGATCGCCCGCTCCATGCTGGGCGAGCCCCAGCTCGTCATCCTCGACGAGCCCACCGCCGCCCTCGGCGTCGAGCAGACCGCTCAGGTGCTCGACCTGGTGGAGCGGCTGCGTGAACGGGGCCACGCCGTCATCCTCATCAGCCACAACATGGCCGATGTGAAGGCCGTCGCCGACAAGGTGGCGGTCCTGCGGCTGGGCCGCAACAACGGTGTCTTCAACGTCGCCGACACCTCGCAGGAAGAGATCATCTCCGCCATCACCGGTGCCACGGACAACGCCGTGACCCGCCGGGCGGCCCGCACCTCGGAGGCCGGCAAGTGAGCACCCAGAACCCTGCCACCGATCCGCTGGACAAGGGCCACGTCGACCCGGTCAACCCCGCGGCCGCGCACGACGCGATCCCTGCCGTGGACCCCCGCCTCCTCGTCCGCGAGGAGGGCCTCGCCGGCTACGTGGGCGAGTTCAAGCGCAAGATGAAGGCGGGCGACCTGGGCTCCCTCCCGGTCGTCATCGGCCTGATCGTCATCTGGTCCATCTTCCAGGGGCTGAACTCGAACTTCCTCTCCCCGGAGAACCTGACCAACATCGCGATCACGATGACCGGCACGGGCATGATCGCCATCGGCATCATTTTCGTGCTGCTGCTCGGCGAGATCGACCTCTCGGTCGGCTCCGTCAGCGGTGTCTCGGGCGCGATCGTCGCCGTCATGGCCGTCACCCACGGCGTGAACGAATGGCTCGCCATCCTCGCGGCCATCGTCGGCGGCGCCCTGATCGGGTCCATCCACGGCTTCTTCTTCGCCAAGGTCGGCGCCCCGGCCTTCGCCGTCACCCTGTCGGGCCTGCTCTTCTGGCTCGGCGCCATGCTGCAGATCCTCGGCAGCAACGGCACGATCAACATCGACGGCGACGGCGTGGTCGGCCAGCTGACCACGTACTTCTTCTCCGACGTGGCCGTCGCCTACGGGCTGGCCGCCCTCGCGGTGGCCGGCTACTTCATCGCGGCCTTCCTCGACGCGAGGCGCCGCGAGGCGGCCGGGATGCCCTCCCGCCCGCTCGCCGAGATCCTGCTGCGCACCGGCCTGCTCGCCCTGTGCGCGTTCGGTCCCGCCGTGCTGTTCAACCAGTACAAGGGCCTGCCGCTCGCGGTGGTGCTCTTCCTGCTGGCCCTGGTCGTCACGGACTTCCTGCTGCGCCGCACGACCTTCGGGCGAAACGTTTTCGCACTGGGTGGCAGCGTCGAGGCCTCCCGCCGCGCGGGCATCAACGTCACCCGGATCCGGATCACGGTCTTCGCGATCTCCAGCACCTTCGCCGCCATCGGCGGCCTGTTCTGGGCCTCCAAGATCGCGGCGGCCAACCAGAGCGCCGGCGCCGGCGACCTGCTGATGAACGTGATCGCGGCGGCCGTCATCGGCGGCACCAGCCTCTTCGGCGGCCGAGGCCGGACCTGGAACGCCCTCCTCGGTGTCATGGTCATCGTCTCGATCCAGTACGGTCTGGCCCTGGAAGGCATCGCGACGCCGATCCAGTACATGATCACCGGTGCGGTCCTGCTGGCGACCGTGGTGATCGACTCGGTCACCCGCAAGACCCAGAAGACGGCCGGACGCGCCTGACCGCGCGCCCGACCGCCGACCCGAGCCGGCTTCGGCGGCAAGGCCCGAGCCGGCTTCGGCGGTAAGAACGGTCACAGAGCCCGGCGCCACCTCGCGTGGCGCCGGGCATCTGTGCGTGCGAACGCGGGCACTCCTGTGCGGGTATACGCCCATATGCGATGTGTGTACGCGGCGCGGCGTGTACATGTATGACAAAGGTGTGACCCCACCGGGACGGCCCGATGACCGCGCCCGCGAACGGAACATTAGACTCGACAGACCAGCAAGCAACTGCAAGGAGGCACGGGTGCTGCTGACCCGCATCAAGGGACCGCGCGATCTGGACCGGCTCAGCCAGGAGGAGCTGACCCAGCTCGCGGCCGAGATCAGGTCCTTCCTCGTCGACGCCGTCTCCAAGACCGGCGGGCACCTCGGCCCCAACCTCGGCGTGGTCGAACTGACGATCGCCCTGCACCGGGTCTTCGAATCGCCCAAGGACAAGGTCCTCTTCGACACCGGCCACCAGGCCTACGTCCACAAGCTGCTCACGGGCCGCCAGGACTTCGCCGGCCTGCGCACCAAGAACGGCCTGTCCGGCTACCCTTCGCGCGCCGAGTCCGACCACGACGTGATCGAGAACTCGCACGCCTCCACCGTCCTGGGCTGGGCCGACGGCCTCGCCAAGGCCAACGAGGTACTGGGCCGCGAGGACCACCACGTCGCCGCCGTCATCGGCGACGGCGCCCTCACCGGCGGCATGGCCTGGGAGGCGCTGAACAACATCGCCGCCGCCAAGGACCGCCCGCTCGTCATCGTCGTCAACGACAACGAGCGCTCCTACGGCCCCACCATCGGCGGCCTCGCCAACCACCTGGCCACCCTGCGCACCACCGACGGCTACGAGCGCTTCCTCGCCCGCGGCAAGGAGCTCCTGGAGCGCACCCCGGTCGTCGGCAAGCCGCTCTTCGAGACCCTGCACGGCGCCAAGAAGGGCCTGAAGGACTTCATCGCCCCCCAGGGCATGTTCGAGGACCTGGGCCTGAAGTACATCGGCCCCATCGACGGCCACGACATCGAGGCCCTGGAGTCCGCGCTCCAGCGCGCCAAGCGCTTCAGCGGCCCCGTCATCGTGCACTGCCTCACCCAGAAGGGCCGCGGCTACACCCCGGCCCTGGAGCACGAGGCGGACCGCTTCCACGCCGTCGGCGTGATCCACCCCGACACCGGCCTGCCGGTCAAGACCGCCGCCGCCAGCTGGACCTCCGTCTTCGCCGACGAGATGGTCAAGATCGGCCACGAGCGCCCGGACGTCGTCGGCATCACCGCGGCCATGCTCCACCCGGTCGGCCTCAACAAGTTCGCCGAGGCCTTCCCCGACCGCATCTACGACGTCGGCATCGCCGAGCAGCACGGCGCGACCTCCGCGGCCGGCCTCGCCACCGGTGGCGTCCACCCCGTCTTCGCGGTGTACGCGACCTTCCTCAACCGCGCCTTCGACCAGGTCCTGATGGACGTCGCCCTGCACAAGTGCGGCGTCACCTTCGTCCTGGACCGCGCCGGTGTCACCGGCGACGACGGCGCCTCCCACAACGGCATGTGGGACATGTCCATCCTCCAGGTCGTCCCCGGCCTGCGCCTGGCCGCACCGCGCGACGCCGAGCAGCTGCGCTCCCAGCTCCGCGAGGCCGTCGAGGTCAAGGACGCCCCGACCGTGGTCCGCTTCTCCAAGGGCGTCGTCGGCCCCGCCGTCCCGGCCGTCGGCCGGATCGGCGGCATGGACGTGCTGCGCGCCCCGGGCGCCGAGGTCACCCGGCCGGACGTACTGCTCGTATCGGTCGGCGCACTCGCCCCGATGTGCCTGGAGATCGCCGACCTCCTCGACAAGCAGGGCATCTCCACGACCGTCGTCGACCCCCGCTGGGTCAAGCCCGTGGACGAGGCCCTGGCCCCGCTCGCGGAGCGGCACCGCGTGGTCGTCACGGTCGAGGACAACGGCCGCGCCGGCGGCGTGGGCTCCGCCGTCTCGCAGGCCCTGCGGGACGCGGGCGTCGACGTACCCCTGCGCGACTTCGGCATCCCGCAGCGCTTCCTGGACCACGCCCTGCGCAAGGAGATCCTTGCGGAGATCGGCCTGACCGCACCGGACATCGCCCGGCAGGTCACCGGCCTCGTCGCCAAGCTGGACGGCCGCTACGACAGCGAGCCGGCCGCCACCGTCGACTGACGCCGGGTCGCCGCGCGGTTGCACGTCACGGGCCGGGAGATCACTCTTGAGGAGTGGGCCTCCCGGCCCTTCGCGTGCGTCGACACCTGTTCGGAGGTGCGTCGGTGAGTAGGGATACGAACAGCCCCTTCCGCACCAAGACGGTGGAGCAGTCCATCCGTGACACGGAGGAGCCGGAACACGCGCTCCGGAAGTCGCTCTCCGCCTGGGACCTGACGGTGTTCGGTGTGGGTGTCATCATCGGCACCGGCATCTTCGTCCTGACGGGCATCGCGGCCCGGAACAACGCCGGACCCGCCACCGCCCTCGCCTTCGTGGCAGCGGGCATCGTCTGCGCCCTCGCGGCGCTCTGCTACGCGGAGTTCGCGTCCACCGTCCCGGTGGCGGGATCGGCGTACACCTTCAGTTACGCCTCCATCGGTGAACTGCCCGCCTGGATCATCGGCTGGGACCTGGTGCTGGAGTTCGCGCTCGGCACCGCGGTGGTCGCCGTCGGCTGGTCCGGCTACGTACGCCACCTCATGGACACCAACCTGGGCTGGACCCTGCCGACCTCCCTCTCAGGGCCGGACGCAGGCGGCCACTTCGACCTGCTGGCCTTCCTGCTGGTCCTGGTGCTGACCTGGATCCTGGTCGTCGGAACGAAGCTGTCCGCCCGCATCACCGCCGTCGTCGTCGCCATCAAGGTGACCGTGGTGATGCTCGTCATCATCGCGGGCCTGTTCTTCATCAAGGCGGACAACTACTCGCCGTTCATCCCGCCGGCCAAGCCACAGGCAGAGGGTGTCAGCGGCTGGCACTCCCCGCTGGTGCAGGTGCTCTTCGGCTACGAGCCCACCAACTTCGGCGTCATGGGCATCTTCACGGCGGCCTCGCTCATCTTCTTCGCCTTCATCGGCTTCGACGTCGTGGCCACGGCGGCGGAGGAGACCAGGAACCCCCAGCGGGACATGCCGCGCGGCATCCTCGGCTCGCTGCTGATCTGCACGGTCCTCTACGTGGCCGTGACACTGGTCGTGACCGGCATGCAGAAGTACTCGGAGATGTCGCCGACCGCGCCACTGGCCGAGGCCTTCAAGTCGGTGAACCAGCCCTTCTTCTCGGGCGCCATCAGCCTCGGCGCGTCCGTCGGCCTGATCACCGTGTGCATGATCCTGCTGCTCGGCCAGACCCGCGTGTTCTTCGCGATGAGCCGTGACGGACTGCTTCCGCGCGTCTTCTCCGTCACCCACCCCACGTACCGCACCCCCTACCGGGCGACCATCCTCCTCGGTGTGGTCATCGCCGTCGTCGCGGGCTTCACCAGCCTGGCGAAGCTGGCCGAACTGGTGAACATCGGCACCCTGTTCGCCTTCGTGGTCGTCGCGCTCGGCGTGATCGTCCTGCGCAAGACCCGCCCCGACCTGCACCGCGCCTTCCGCACCCCCTGGGTGCCGCTGGTCCCCATCCTGTCGATCCTCGCCTCGCTCTGGCTGATGCTCAACCTGCCGGCCGAGACGTGGCTGCGCTTCGGCATCTGGATGGTCATCGGCGTCATCGTCTACTTCGCCTACGGACGGCAGCACAGCCGCCTCGGCAAGGTGGGCGCGGACGCCAAGTACTAGGGGGTGTCGTCGAAGTCCCGTCCGGGTGGCGGGCACGGGCGGCCGACGCCACTTCGACGACCCCCCTAGACCCCCGCGCGCGAACGCCGGAGCCGGCCGTACGGGTCACCCGTACGGCCGGCTCCGTGTGCGCGGGTCCCGTCAGCCCTTGGCGGGGGACTCCTTGGCGGAGGCGGGGACCTTCTCGTCCTTGCGCAGGGCCTCCCACAGCTGGCTCGCCTGCGGCTCGGCCGCGACCACGCGGTTGGGGTCCGCCTTGTCGTAGGCGACCGGCAGCATGATGGTCTCCATCGTCTCCGGGTTCACGCCCTTCATGCTCCGCGCGAAGTCGGACAGCGCGGTGAGTGAGGCCAGATCGGAGTCCGTGGTCAGCGACTTGGTGCCCGCGTCGGCGAGCTTGTAGAGCCGCGCCGGGTTGCCGAGGGCGTCCTGCTTCTTGATCTCCGCCAGCATCGCCAGCATGAACTGCTGCTGCAGGCCGATGCGTCCGAGGTCGCTGCCGTCGCCGTAGCCGTACCGGGTACGGACGAACTTGAGCGAGTCGGCGCCGTCCAGCCGGTGCGTGCCCGCGTCGAGCTTCAGACCGCCCTTGGCGCCGCTCATCGGCTTGTCCAGGGTCACGGTGACCCCGCCCAGCGCGTCCACCAGCCCCTTGAACCCGGCGAAGTCCACCTCGACGAAGTGGTCCACGCGCACACCGGACATCTGCTCGACGGTGTTGACCACACAGGCCGGACCGGCCAGCGAGTAGACGGAGTTGAACATGACCCGCTTCGCGGACGGCACCGTCTTGCCGTCGCGGTCCTTGCACTCGGGCCGGGTGATGAGGGTGTCGCGGGGAATGCTCACCGCGGTGGCCTTCGCCCGGCCCTCGGGTATGTGCACCAGCATCGCGGTGTCCGAGCGGGCGCCGCTGACGGCGCCGTGGTCGAGGTCGCCGTTGGCGCCGGCCCGCGAGTCGGAGCCGAGCACCAGGATGTTCTGCGCGTTCGCGACGACCTTGGCGGGCCGGTTGTCCCCGATCGCCTGATCCAGGTCGACGCTGTCGATGTTGCCGTTGAGGTGGCTGTACGCCCACCAACCCGCCCCGGCCGCGCCCAGGATCAGCACGGCGACCAGCAGCAGGGTGATCCGCAGAATGCGGCGTCGGCGGCGCCTGGGCCGCGCGTGCGTTTCCGTCATGGGGGTGAATCTTAGACAGGTATTCGAACGGCCGGAGCCCGCCCCCCGTGGGAGGCGGGCCCGGTCGTCGAACAGCCGTCCGCGACCCGGACTAGGCCGGGACGCTCGCGATGCCGGGGGCGAGGAACTTCTTGCCGTTCACGCGCTCCGAGACGCCCTCGCGGTCCAGGTACGGCGTGATGCCGCCCAGGTGGAAGGGCCAGCCGGCACCGGTGATGAGGCAGAGGTCGATGTCCTGGGCCTCGGCCACGACACCCTCCTCCAGCATCAGGCCGATCTCCTGCGCCACCGCGTCCAGGACGCGCATCCGGACCTGCTCCTCCGTCAGGACGGAGTCGCCCTGCACCAGGAGCGCGGCGACCTCGGGGTCCAGCTCCGGCTTGCCGGAATCGTAGACGTAGAAGCCGCGCTTGCCGGCCTCGACGACCCGCTTGAGGTTCGGGGAGACGGTGAAGCGCTCCGGGAAGGAGCGGTTCAGGGTCTCGGAGACGTGCAGGCCGATCGCCGGGCCCACGAGTTCCAGCAGCACCAGCGGGGACATCGGCAGGCCGAGCGGCTCGATGGCCTTCTCCGCCGTGACGACCGGGGTGCCCTCGTCGATGACGTTCTGGATCTCGCCCATGAAGCGGGTCAGGATGCGGTTCACGACGAACGCCGGGGCGTCCTTGGTGAGGACCGCGGTCTTCTTCAGCTTCTTGGCGACACCGAAGGCCGTGGCCAGCGAGGCGTCGTCGGTCTGCTCGCCGCGGACGATCTCCAGCAGCGGGAGGATCGCGACCGGGTTGAAGAAGTGGAAGCCGACCACGCGCTCCGGGTGCCGGAGCTTGGAGGCCATCTCCGACACCGACAGCGAGGAGGTGTTGGTGGCGAGGATCGCGTGCGCCGGGGCGACCGCCTCGACCTCCGCGAACACCTTCTGCTTGACGGACATCTCCTCGAACACGGCCTCGATGATGAAGTCCGCGTCCGCGAAGCCCTCGGCCTTGTCGAGGACACCGCTCACCAGGGCGGTCAGGCGGTTGGCCTTGTCCTGGTTGATGCGGCCCTTGCCGAGCAGCTTCTGGATCTCGGCGTGGACGTAGCCCACACCCTTGTCCACGCGCTCCTGGTCGATGTCGGTGAGGACCACCGGCACCTCCAGGCGGCGCAGGAACAGCAGCGCCAGCTGCGAGGCCATCAGGCCCGCGCCGACCACGCCGACCTTGGTGACCGGACGGGCCAGCGACTTGTCCGGGGCACCGGCCGGGCGCTTGGCGCGCTTCTGGACCAGGTTGAAGGCGTAGATGCCCGAGCGCAGCTCGCCGCCCATGATGAGGTCGGCCAGGGCCGTGTCCTCGGCGTCGAAGCCGGCCTGCAGGTCGCCGTCCTTGGCCGCGGCGATGATGTCCAGCGCGCGGTAGGCGGCCGGAGCGGCGCCGTGCACCTTGGAGTCCGCGATGAAGCGGCCCTTGGCGACGGCCGCGTCCCAGGCGTCGCCGCGGTCGATCTCCGCGCGGACGACCTCGGTCTCGCCCTTGAGGACCTTCGCGGTCCACAGGAGCGACTGCTCCAGGAAGTCCGCGCCCTCGAAGATCGCGTCGGCGATGCCGAGCTCGAAGACCTGCTTGCCCTTGAGCTGGCGGTTCTGGTTCAGCGAGTTCTCGATGATGACCGAGACCGCGCGCTCCGCGCCGATCAGGTTCGGGAGGATGGCGCAGCCGCCCCAGCCCGGAACCAGGCCGAGGAAGACCTCGGGCAGCGAGAACGCCGGGATGGCCTTCGAGACGGTGCGGTAGGAGCAGTGCAGGCCGACCTCGACACCGCCGCCCATCGCCGCGCCGTTGTAGTACGCGAAGGTGGGGACGGCCAGCGCGGAAAGGCGCTTGAAGACGTCGTGGCCGCCCTTGCCGATGGCGAGCGCCTCGTCGTGCTTCTTCAGCAGCTCGACGCCCTTGAGGTCGGCGCCGACCGCGAAGATGAACGGCTTGCCGGTGATGCCCGCGCCGACGATGGTGCCGGCGGCGGCCTCCTGCTCGACCTGGTCGATCGCCGCGTTCAGGTTGGCGAGGGACTGCGGACCGAAGGTGGTCGGCTTGGTGTGGTCGAAGCCGTTGTCCAGCGTGATGAGCGCGAAGCGCCCGGCGCCGAACGGCAGGTCCAGGTGGCGGACGTGCGCGGACGTCACGACCTCGTCCGGGAACAGCTCGGCCGCGCCCTTCAGGAGCTCAGCGGTGGTGCTCACTTGGCTTCTCCCTCGGAGGTGAAGTGCGGGTTCTCCCAGATGACCGTGGCGCCCATGCCGAAGCCGACGCACATGGTGGTCAGGCCGTAGCGGACGTGCGGCTGCTCCTCGAACTGGCGGGCCAGCTGCGTCATCAGGCGCACGCCGGAGGAGGCCAGCGGGTGACCGAAGGCGATGGCGCCGCCGTACTGGTTCACGCGGGCGTCGTCGTCGGCGATGCCGTAGTGCTCCAGGAAGGCGAGGACCTGGACCGCGAAGGCCTCGTTGATCTCGAAGAGGCCGATGTCGTCGATCGTCAGGCCGGCCTGGGCCAGGGCCTTCTCGGTGGCCGGGATCGGGCCGTAGCCCATGACCTCGGGCTCGACACCCGCGAAGGAGTACGAGACGAGGCGCATCTTGACCGGGAGGTTGTTCTCGCGGGCGAAGTCCTCGGACGCGATGATCGCGGCGGTGGCACCGTCGTTGAGACCGGCGGCGTTGCCCGCGGTGACCCGGCCGTGCGTACGGAACGGGGTCTTCAGGCCGGCCAGGTTCTCCAGCGTGGTGCCCGGGCGCATCGGCTCGTCGGTGGTGACCAGGCCCCAGCCCGTCTCGCCCACCTCGGAGTTGGTGTTGCGGACCGAGATCGGGACCAGGTCCTGCTGGATCTTGCCGTCGGCGTACGCCTTGGCGGCCTTCTCCTGCGAGCGCACGGCGTACTCGTCGGCGCGGAGCTTGGTGATCGTCGGGTACCGGTCGTGCAGGTTCTCGGCGGTCATGCCCATGAACAGGGCGGACTCGTCGACCAGCTTCTCGGAGACGAAGCGCGGGTTCGGGTCGACGCCCTCGCCCATGGGGTGGCGGCCCATGTGCTCGACGCCGCCGGCGAGGGCGACGTCGTAGGCACCGAAGGCCACACCGCCCGCGACGGCGGTCACGGCGGTCAGCGCGCCGGCGCACATGCGGTCGATGGAGTAGCCGGGGACGGACTGCGGGAGGCCCGCGAGGATTCCGGCCGTGCGGCCCAGCGTCAGGCCCTGGTCGCCGATCTGCGTGGTCGCGGCGATGGCGACCTCGTCGATCTTCTTGGGGTCCAGGTCCGGGTTGCGGCGCAGCAGCTCCCGGATCGCCTTCACGACGAGGTCGTCGGCGCGGGTCTCGTGGTAGATGCCCTTCGGGCCCGCCTTGCCGAACGGGGTGCGGACGCCGTCGACGAAGACGACGTCCCTGACGGTACGAGGCACGTTGGCTCTCCTCCAGGTGCGGGATGGCACTGCTGCGCGGGGGCGCACTCGGCACAGTGTGCTGAGCGCCCGCTCACCCGACCATGCTACTTGCGGGTAACCAATGTGCACACCCCCTCCCCGAGGAGCGGCGAAGGTCACACTCCGCACCCGCCGCCAGGTCCCCGCGCGCCCCCTCCCGCGCCCGTCCGATCGGAGCGGGTCCGGTGCCCCGATCGGGTCGGCCGCCCGGCCGCCACGGTCACGTCGATGGCGCCCGGCGCGCCCCTTCCGGATTCTGGCCCCGTCCCGGCACCGCGCCCCGGACCCCGGCCGACCGAACGGAGACCCCGGCCATGCAGATCAAGACGACCGACCACGAGGTCAAGCACCCTTCCACCCTCCCCGTCAACGAAGGCGAGGTGGTCAAACTCTTCGTCCGGGAACGCGACGGGACGAAGAATCCCACCAAGCGCACCGCCGTCCTGATGCTGCACGGCCGCAGCGTCCCCGTCCTGCCCGGCGCGGACCTGGGCACCGGCGAGTACAACTGGATGCTGTTCCTCGCCAAGGCGGGCTTCGACGTCTTCGCCATGGACCTCCAGGGCCACGGCCGTTCGCCGCGCCCGGCGGTCATGAACGAGCCCTGCAACACCAACAGCACCCAGCAGGCGAAGCTCCTGCACGACGGCCACCCGCTGCCGGGCCCCTGCACCCCCGCGTACGCCAAGCACCTCGGCGACTCCGAGCAGGACTGGGCCGAGGTCCACACCGTCGTCGAGTACATCAAGGCCGAGCGCGGTGTGGAGAAGGTCGCCCTCTTCGGCTGGTCAGCCGCCGCGGTGGCGCTGGGCCCCTACGCCATCCAGCACCCGGAGAACGTCTCCAGCCTGTTCCTGCTCGCCCCGGTCTTCCGGCCGGACGGGCCCGGGAGCAAGCCGGGCACCAAATGGGAGCGGCCGGACGCGCTGCCCCCTCCGCCCTCCCTGTGGACCTACCCGATGAACATCACCGGCCGGCAGGGCTTCTCAGACGCCTGGGACAAGGAACTCGGCTGCGGCGAGGAGCAGCGTGCGGAGGGCATGGTCGACACGGTCTGGGCGGCGATCATGGAGAACGACGTGGTGGGCCGCAACTGGGGGCCGCCGGTGTCCGGCGTGCCCTCGGGCGTGCTGCGCTTCCGCAACGCCTTCTGGTGGGGGTGGAACAGGGACGGCGCCAAGGTGGACGACGTCCTCGGCAACCAGGTGCCGGTGCTCATCGTCGTCGGCGAGCACGACAGGACGGTGAACAGCGTCCCGGGCACCAACCCCTTCCTCTCGGTCACCGAGCTGTACAAGGCGATCCCCGGTCCGAAGAAGATGCACTTCAAGGTCGCCTGCGCGGGCCACCAGATTCCCTGGGAGCGGGTGGTCAAGCACGTCCACCAGCTGTCCCGGAAATGGCTCAAACACACCGAGATCGACGGCCACACACAGGGGACCTTCGCCATGGACACGGACGGCGACTACACCGGGCAAGCGCTGTGAACCGGCCGTGCCCCGGCCGGCGCGTCGCGGACCGGGGCACGGCGGGGACCGGCTACGCCGTGGCCGTCAGGGCCGCGACCAGGACCGGGGTCACCTGCTCGATCTGCCAGGGGCGGGCGCCGTGGAGGGCCAGGGACCGGGACACCGCGTCCTCGTCCAGCCGCTGCGGCGGCTCCCAGCACAGGCGGCGGACCGTGTCCGGGGTGATCAGGTTCTCCTGGGGCAGGTTCAGCTGCTCCGCCAGGGCCGACACGGCCGTACGGGCGGCGGCCAGCCGGGCCGCGGCGGCCGGGTCCTTGTCGGCCCAGGAACGCGGCGGAGGCGGGCCCGCCGGCGTCGCGCCCGGCTGCGGCAGCTCGCTCTCGGGCAGCGCCTTCGCCCGGTCCACGGCGGCCATCCACTGGTCGAGCTGGCGGCGGCCCATGCGCTGCCCGTAGCCGGGCAGGGCCGACAGGGTGTGCACGTTCGCGGGCAGGGCCAGCGCGGCCTCGACGATCGCGGCGTCGCCCAGCACCTTGCCCGGGGACACGTCACGCCGCTGCGCGATCCGGTCCCGGGACTCCCACAGCTCCCGTACGACCGCCATCTGCCGGCGGCGGCGCACCTTGTGCATGCCGGACGTGCGGCGCCACGGGTCCTTGCGCGGCGGAGCCGGCGGCGCGGAGGCGATCGCGTCGAACTCCTGCCGGGCCCACTCCAGCTTGCCCTGGCCGTCCAGCTCCTCCTCCAGCGCGTCCCGCAGGTCCACCAGCAGCTCCACGTCCAGAGCGGCGTAGCGCAGCCACGGCTCGGGCAGCGGCCGGGTGGACCAGTCGACGGCGGAGTGGCCCTTCTCCAGGGCGTAGCCGAGAACGCTCTCGACCATCGCGCCGAGCCCGACCCGCGGGAAGCCGGCGAGCCGGCCGGCCAGCTCGGTGTCGAACAGCGACGTGGGGACCATGCCTATTTCGCGCAGGCAGGGCAGGTCCTGGGTGGCGGCGTGCAGGATCCACTCGGTGCCGGAGAGCGCCTCGCCCAGAGAGGACAGGTCGGGGCAGCCCACCGGGTCGATCAGCGCGGACCCGGCACCCTCGCGGCGCAGCTGCACCAGGTAGGCGCGCTGGCCGTAGCGGTATCCGGAGGCGCGCTCGGCGTCCACGGCCACGGGGCCGGTGCCCGCGGCGAAGGCCGCGACCACGTCGGCGAGGGCGTCCGCGTCGGCGACCACCGGGGGGATCCCCTCGCGGGGCTCCAGCAATGGGATCGGCACCCCACCGGGCGGAACAACGACGTCGTCCGGGGGGCCGCCCCCGGTGGTGGTGCGCAGGTCTGCTGCGGTCTCTTGGGCGTCGGTCACCGGTCAAGGGTATCCGTGTATACGACGCGCCCGTCGCCGGAACGTTCCGTCGACGGGCGCGATCAGTAGGCGGGGTGTTTGCCGGGGGCCTCCCGGAGGTTATCCGGGGGTCGCGGCCCGCGTTCAGTGGATGATCCCGGTGCGCAGGGCCACGGCGACCATTCCCGCGCGGTCACCGGTGCCCAGCTTGCGGGCGATACGGGCGAGGTGGGACTTGACGGTCAGGGCGGACAGGCCCATCGAGACGCCGATGGCCTTGTTGGACTGGCCCTCCGCGACGAGGCGCAGGACCTCGACCTCGCGGCCGGAGAGCTCGCGGTAGCCGCCCGGGTGGCTCGGGGCACCCGGGGGGCGGCGGTGCATACGGGCGGCGGCTGCGCCGATGGGGGCGGCGCCGGGCCGGGTGGGGAGCCCGATGTTGGTCCGCGTGCCGGTGACGACGTAGCCCTTCACGCCGCCCGCGAGGGCGTTGCGCACGGCGCCGATGTCGTCGGCGGCGGACAGGGCCAGGCCGTTGGGCCAGCCTGCGGCACGGGTCTCGGAGAGCAGGGTGAGACCGGAACCGTCGGGCAGGTGCACGTCGGCCACGCAGATGTCGCGCGGGCTGCCGACGCGGGGGCGGGCCTCCGCGATGGACGACGCCTCGATGACGTCACGCACGCCGAGGGCCCACAGATGGCGGGTCACGGTGGAGCGGACGCGCGGGTCGGCCACGACGACCATGGCGGTCGGCTTGTTCGGGCGGTAGGCGACCAGGCTTGCGGGCTGCTCGAGAAGAACGGACACCTAGGCCTCCTGGGGGAGTGGCGGGACGGCCGGCTCGGGGAAGGAAGCCGGTGCGAACCGTGCGGATGGTCACTGACTCCTTCGGCACGTCACCCGCCCGGCTTTAGGGAATGATCACGATTTGGTGAGTAACAATTCGGGCAATTCGGACACGTGATCGATCATCGGGTGATCAGAAGCCCACAACGGGCGCCGGGATGTGATCGCGGTTGCGGACCTCGACCGGCCGTTCCCCCCGCGGACGCGGCCGCACCGCCCCGGCCGTACACTCCCGCGCCTACGGGTGGTGCGGACCGCGGCGCTGGGGCAGGGAGACCACGCCCGTCGCCGTGTCCGTCGGGCCCACCGGCGGCAGTCCCGCGATCTGGCAGATCAGCTCGCACCAGGCCGACAGGTGCGCCGCGGTGTCCGGGACCCCGCCCACACCCTCGCGCGGCGTCCACGAGGCCCGGATCTCGATCTGCGTCGCGGGCCGCCGCTCCGCGAGCCCGCCGAAGTAGTGCGAGCCCGCCATGGTCACCGTCCCGCTCGCCTCGCCGTAGGCCAGCCCGCGCGCTTCCAGGGCCCCCGTCAGCCAGGACCAGCACACCTCCGGCAGCAGCGGATCGGCGGCCATCTCGGGCTCCAGCTCCGCGCGTACGAGCGTCACCAGCCGGAAGGTGCCGTGCCAGGCGTCGTGCCCGGCCGGGTCGTGGAGCAGGATCAGCCGGCCGTCGGCCAGGTCGTCCTCCCCGTCCACCACCGCGGCCTCCAGCGCGTAGGCGTACGGCGCCAGCCGCTGGGGCGGCTTCGTGGGGTCGATCTCGACCCCCGGACGCAGCCGGGCCTTCTTCAAACCCTCGACCGCCCGGCGGAACGGGAGTGGGACGGAGCTCTCCTTCGCACTGTCCGTACCGTCGGCGCCATCTGAAAATCGTCCCTGAGCCGCAGCCATGCGGGGAAGACTAGGCGGTATGTGAGCCCGTACGGCGCAGGGACACCCGCGCCGGGCCGGGCACTTCTTCATACGTGCGAAGATTTGGGTCGTGAGCGCCAACGACAGCCCCCAGGGCCAGCCGAGCCAGACGTACGATTCCGCCTTCCTGAAGGCGTGCCGGCGTGAGCCGGTGCCGCACACGCCGGTGTGGTTCATGCGGCAGGCCGGACGCTCCCTCCCCGAGTACCGAAAGGTCCGCGAGGGCACCGCGATGCTGGAGTCCTGCATGCGGCCCGACCTGGTCACCGAGATCACCATGCAGCCGGTGCGGCGCCACAACGTCGACGCGGCGATCTTCTTCTCCGACATCGTGGTCCCGCTCAAGGCCATCGGCGTCGACCTGGACATCAAGCCGGGCGTCGGCCCCGTCGTCGCCCAGCCGATCCGCCGCCGCGAGGACCTCGCACAGCTGCGCGACCTCACCCCTGAGGACGTCCGCTACGTCACCGAGGCGATCGGCATGCTCACGGGTGAACTGGGCGCCACGCCGTTGATCGGTTTCGCGGGCGCGCCTTTCACCCTCGCGAGCTACCTCGTCGAGGGCGGCCCCTCGAAGAACCACGAGCACACCAAGGCCCTCATGTACGGGGACCCGCAGCTCTGGGCCGACCTGCTGGACCGCCTCGCGGACATCACCTCCGCCTTCCTGAAGGTCCAGATCGAGGCCGGCGCCTCCGCGGTCCAGCTCTTCGACTCCTGGGTCGGCGCGCTCGCCCCGGCGGACTACCGCCGCTCCGTCATGCCCGCCTCGGCGAAGGTCCTGGAGTCCGTCGCCTCCTACGGGGTCCCCCGGATCCACTTCGGTGTGGGCACGGGCGAGCTCCTCGGCCTGATGGGCGAGGCCGGCGCGGACGTCGTGGGCGTCGACTACCGCGTCGCACTCGACGAGGCCGCCCGCCGGGTCGGCCCGGGCAAGGCACTCCAGGGCAACCTGGACCCGGCCGTGCTCTTCTCCACCACCGAGGCGGTCGAGGCCAAGGCGGACGAGGTCCTCGCGGCCGCCGCCGGCCTGGAGGGCCACGTCTTCAACCTCGGCCACGGCGTCCTCCCGACGACCGACCCCGAGGCGCTGACCCGCCTGGTGGACTACGTCCACACCAAGACGGCCCGCTGAGGACCGGCCCTTGCGCACCGCCCCCACCGCCGCCGGTGGGGGCGACGGTCAGACGCCCGCCGCGCGGACCGCTGAGACCGCTTTGCGGGCCGCCACCAGCACCGGGTCCCAGACCGGCGAGAACGGCGGCGCGTAGCCGAGGTCGAGCGAGACCACCTGCTCCACCGTCATGCCCGCCGTGAGCGCCACCGCCGCCACGTCCACCCGCTTCGCGGAGCCCGCGCCGCCGACGATCTGCACGCCGAGGAGCCGGCCCGTACGGCGCTCCGCCAGCATCTTCACCGTCATCTCCGCCGCGCCCGGGTAGTAGCCCGCCGTGTTGGTGGAGGTGACGGCGGCCGTCACGAAGCGCAGGCCCGCCTCCAGCGCGTCCCGCTCGCGCAGCCCCGTACGGGCGATCTCCAGATCGCAGACCTTGCTGACCGCCGTGCCGACCACCCCCGGGAAGGTCGCGTAGCCGCCGCCCACGCCCGAGCCGATGACCTGGCCGTGCTTGTTGGCGTGGGTGCCCAGCGGGACGTGCCGGGTGCGGCCCGCGACCAGGTCGAGGACCTCCACACAGTCGCCGCCCGCCCAGACGTTCCCGTGGCCGCGCACACGCATCGACAGGTCCGTGAGGATCCCGCCCGAGGGGCCGAGCGGGAGGCCGGCGGCGCGGGCCAGCGCTGTCCGCGGTTCCACGCCGATGCCGAGCACCACCACGTCCGCCGGGTACTCCCCGCCGGCCCCGGTGGCCACCGCCCGGGCCCGGCCCTCCTCGTCGGTGAGGATCCCGGTGACCTCGGCGCGCGCCACCGTACGGATCCCCAGACGGTTCATCGCGGTGTGCACCAGACCGCCCATGTCGGGGTCCAGCGTGGCCATCGGCTGCTCGCCCCGGTGCAGGACGGTCACCTCGTAGCCCCGCAGCACCAGGGCCTCGGCCATCTCCACACCGATGTAGCCGGCGCCGACCACGACCGCCCGCCGGCCCCGCGTACGCTCCAGCGATTCCATGAGGCGCCGGCCGTCGTCGAGGGTCTGGATGCCGTGCACCCCCTGCGCCCCGATGCCGGGCAGGCGCGGGCGGACGGGCCGGGCGCCCATGGCCAGGACGAGCTTGTCGTAGTGCGTCCAGGATTCGAATCCACTGTCCAGATCGCGGGCGCGCACCCTGGATCCCGGCAGATCGAGTTCCACCACCTCGGTGCGGGTGCGCACGTCGATGTCCCGTGCGCGGTGCTCCTCGGGGGTGCGGGCGATCAGGTCGTCGCGCTCGGCGACCAGACCGCCGACCCAGTAGGGGATGCCGCAGGCCGAGTAGGAGGTGAAGCGGCCTCGCTCGAAGGCGACGATCTCCAGCTCCCGAGGCCCCTTCAGCCTGCGGGCCTGCGACGCGGCGGACATCCCCGCCGCGTCGCCCCCGACCACCACCAGTCGTTCCGTCGCCATCGCCCCTACCGCCCCTTCACCACCGTCGAGTGGTGAACACGCTACGGGCGAAGGCGGGTTCAGTCCCGCACGCCGTCCTCGGTGTCCGCGGCCGGGGCCGCGGCCGCAGTGGGGGCGGTGGCCGGGGCGGGAGGCGTCTGCCGCGCCGCGGGCACCGGCAGCCGCTTCGGCGTCAGGCCCGTCTTCGGGCGCGCCGGACGCCACCGCCGGTACGCCCGGACCAGCAGCACCACCACGGCGGCCGTCGCCAGGAAGGGCAGCAACGCGCCCAGCGCCGCCAGCAGATAGCGCAGGATCTTCGTGAAGATCTCCCATCCGCCGCTCAGCGCACTGAGGAAGGTGGGCTCCTTCTTCTCCTTCTTCTTCTCCACCACGGGGGGCGCCGGTTCCGAGACCTCCAGCGTGATGGTGCCCATCGAGGTCTTGTCCTTCAGCGCCGTCTGCTGCGCCAGCAGCGACTCCAGGTCCGACTGACGCCGGCTCAGCTCGCTCTCCAGCATCACCACCTCGCTCAGCGCCGTGGCCTTGCCCATCATCTCCCGCACCCGCGCCACGCTCGCCTGCTGCGAGGAGACGCGGCTGTCGATGTCGGCGACCTTCTCGGTGACGTCCTGCGCCTCGACCTTGCGGTGCAGCAGCTTCCCGCTGCCCTCCATGGCGCCGAGTACGGCGTCGTAGTGCTCGCCCGGCACCCGCAGGGTGACGGTCGACGTCATCCGGCCGTTCTCGCCGCGCTTGGTCGACTCGTTGCCGACGTAGCCGCCCGCGCCGTCCGCCGCGCCACGGGCCGCGGCGAGCGTCTTCTGGACGTCCGACGTCTCGATCCCGAGCGTCGCCGTGCGGATGACGTTCGGGCGGACCGTGACCGGCGCCCCGTCGGTCCTGCCCGCCGCCCCCGCCGAGCCCGCCGCCCCCGCCGAACCCGCCGGGGCCGGGGCCGCCGCGGAGCCCGCCGCCCCCTCCCGGGCCTTGGAGTCCGCCGCGGGCGGCCGGGCCGCCGTGTCGCTCGCGGAGTTCTGCCCGTCCGCACCGCAGCCGGTGAGCGTGAGAGCCCCGGCCAGGGAGAGGGCCGCCAGGGCCGCCGCCGCATGAGCACGCATCTTGTAAACCCCCGATGATCGGCTGCTGTTGCCGTTTCGACGTACAGGGTGCCGCCCCGGGTTTCGCACGGGCGGTTCCGGGCCGGTAGCGATGAGGTCACGGTCCGGCCTCGGAGATCGGTCTGAGACGATGTGTCCATGCACGAAGCGGACATGCGTACGGATCGGCCGGCGAGCCCCACCCGGTCCAGCGGCTCCCCGGCCCACGTCGTCGTCATCGGCGGCGGCATCGCGGGCCTCGCCGCGGCCCACCGGCTGCTCGCCGAAGGCGCCCGCGTCACGCTGCTGGAGGCCGGACCGAGGCTCGGCGGCAAGCTCCACTCCGGCGAACTCGCGGGCGCCCCCGTCGACCTCGGCGCCGAGTCCATGCTCGCCCGCCGCCCCGAGGCCGTGGCCCTCGCCGAGGCCGTCGGCCTGGCCGACGCCGTGCAGCCGCCCGCCACCGCCACCGCCCACCTGTGGACCCGCGGCGCGCTGCGGCCGATGCCCCGCGGCCATGTCATGGGCGTCCCCGGCGACCTCGGACCGCTCGCCGCCTCCGGGGTCCTCTCCGCCGAGGGCCTGGCCCGCATCGAGGCCGAGCGGACACTGCCCCCCACCGAGATCGGCGAGGACGTCGCCGTCGGGGAGTACGTGGCCGCCCGCCTCGGCCGCGAGGTCGTCGACCGGCTCGTCGAACCCCTGCTCGGCGGGGTGTACGCGGGCGACGCCTACCGCATCTCCATGCGGGCCGCCGTACCGCAGCTCTTCGAGGCCGCCCGCACCCACTCCCTGCTGCGCGACGGCGTACGGGAGATCCAGCGCACCACGCAGAGCCTGCCCCAGCAGGCCGGCCCCGTCTTCGCCGGCATCGACGGCGGCATCGGGCGGCTCCCGCTCGCCGTGGCCGACGCCTGCCGTGCGGCCGGAGCGCGCATCGTCACCGGCGCCCCCGTCCGCGAGGTCCTTCGTACGGCTGAAGGCTGGCGCGTGGCCGCCGCCGAGGAGACCGTCGACGCGGACGGCGTCGTCCTGGCCGTCCCGGCCGGACCCGCGGCCCGGCTGCTGGACACCCTCGCACCGGCCGCCGCCGCCGAACTGCGCCAGGTCGAGTACGCCTCCATGGCGCTGGTCACCATGGCCTTCCGGCGCGCCGACCTGCCCGAGGCCGTCTCCGGCGGCGGCGCCAGCGGCTTCCTCGTACCGCCCGTCGACGGCCGGACCATCAAGGCGTCCACCTTCTCCAGCAACAAGTGGGCCTGGGCCGCCGCCGACCCCGACCTCTTCCTGCTGCGCACCTCCGTCGGCCGGTACGCCGACGAACGGGACCTGGAGCGCGAGGACGGCGAACTCGTCGACGTGTCCCTCGCCGACCTCGGCGAGGCCGTCGGACTGACCGCCCGTCCCGTCGACTCCACCGTCACCCGCTGGCACGGCGGGCTGCCCCAGTACCCGGTCGGCCACCTCGGCCGGGTCGCCCGGATCCGCGGCGCCGTCGACGCCCTGCCCGGCCTCGCCGTGTGCGGCGCCCTCTACGACGGCGTGGGCATCCCGGCCTGCGTCGCGAGCGCCGGCCGGGCCGCGGACACGGTCATGGCCGCGCTCGCCGCGCGTACGGCACCCCTGGCGCGGACCACTGATCAGCGCACGGGACAATAGGCACATGACTGCACCAGAGAAGATTCCCAACGCGGGGAAGAAGGCGAAGGACCTCAACGAGGTCATCCGCTACACCCTGTGGTCCGTCTTCAAGCTGAAGGACGTCCTGCCGGAGGACCGCGCCGGTTTCGCCGACGAGGTCCAGGAGCTGTTCGACCAGCTGGCCGCCAAGGACATCACCGTCCGCGGCACCTATGACGTCTCCGGCCTGCGCGCCGACGCCGACATCATGATCTGGTGGCACGCGGAGACCGCGGACGAGCTGCAGACCGCGTACAACCTGTTCCGCCGCACCAAGCTGGGCCGCGCGATGGAGCCGGTGTGGTCGAACATGGCCCTGCACCGCCCGGCCGAGTTCAACAAGTCGCACATCCCCGCCTTCCTGGCCGACGAGGTCGCCCGCGACTACGTCAGCGTGTACCCCTTCGTCCGCAGCTACGACTGGTACCTGCTGCCCGACGAGGACCGCCGCCGCATGCTCGCCGACCACGGCAAGATGGCCCGCGGCTACCCCGACGTGCGCGCCAACACCGTCGCCTCCTTCTCGCTGGGCGACTACGAGTGGCTGCTGGCCTTCGAGGCGGACGAGCTGTACCGCATCGTCGACCTCATGCGTCACCTGCGTGCCTCCGAGGCCCGTATGCACGTCCGTGAAGAGGTGCCCTTCTACACCGGGCGCCGCAAGTCCGTCGCCGATCTGGTGGCCGGGCTCGCCTGATACCTCCCCTGGGGGGAAGGACCGGAGGACGACCACACCGTCAGGTGAGTGCCTCCGGTGGATCGGGAGGCACAGCCCCCGAAACGACGCAGCCGGAGACCCCGCCCCGGAAGTTCAGACGACCGGCGGCAGCAGCGCCCCGCGGGCGCCCGCCGCCCCGTCGTCCAGCGACACCGGTGCGGGCTCCGGATGCGGCGCACAGCGGACACGCCACCCCGGGGTGGCGCCCGTCAGCAGATACCGCTCCACGTGCCGGTCCACGCACCCGTTGCGTCCGCCGGCCACACCGTGCGAGCCGGCCCCCGCCTCCGTCACCAGCGACGCCTGGGCCCCGAGCCGCCGCTGGAGCTCCAGGGCCCCCGGGTAGGGAGTCGCGCCGTCCCGCTCCGCCGCGACCACGAGGGTCCGCGGCAGCCGCTCGGGCTGCGAGCCGACCGCCACCGGCGCCTGCCGGCCGCGCACCGGCCAGGAGGCGCACGGCAGGTTGAGGAAGGCGTTCGCCCAGGTCTCGAAGGGCGCCTCACGGGCCAGCTCGGTGTGGTCGCGGTCCCAGGTCCCCCAGTCCGCGGGCCACGGGGCGTCGTTGCACAGCACCGCCGTGTAGACGGCCGTCGCGTTCTCGGCCGCGGCCGCCGTGGCCGGGTCGGGGGCGGCCTGGGCGGCCAGCACCGAGGGATCGCCGCGCAGGAACGCCGCCAGGGCCGCCGCCCGGTCCGGCCAGACGTCGTCGTAGTACGCGGCCTGGAGGAAGGCGGCCCGCAGCTCGCCCGTCCCGACGGCCCCGCCGGCCGGGGTGCGGGCGACCGCGTCGCGGACCCGCTCGTAGGAGGCCCGCACGGCCGCGGGGGTGGCGCCGAGCCCGTACGTCGCGTGGTGGCGGGCGGCCCAGGCGCGGAAGTCGTGCCAGCGGGCCTCGAACCCGCGCGACTGGTCGAGCTGGTTGCGGTACCAGACGCGGCGCGGATCGGGATCGACCGCCGAGTCGAGAACCATCCGGCGGACGTGGCCCGGGTACAGGGTGGCGTAGACGGCGCCGAGGTAGGTGCCGTACGAGGCCCCCATGAAGGTCAGCTTCTCCTCGCCGAGCGCGGCGCGCAGCACGTGCAGGTCACGGGCGTTGTCCGGGGTGGTGTAGTGCGGCAGGGCCGCCCCCGCCCGGAGCGCACAGCCGCGGGCGTACTCCCGGGCCTGCGCGAGGCGTCGCATCTTGTACGCGGCGGAGGGGCGGACCGGCTCCTGGGTGGGGCCCTGTGCGCGGGCGGCCGGCTCCCGGCAGGACAGCGGGGCGGAGCGCCCGACTCCGCGCGGCGCGTAGCCGACGAGGTCGTAGGCGGCGGCGATCCGCTCCCAGCCGGGAAGCCCGGCGACCAGCGGGAAGTGCATTCCGGAGGCACCGGGGCCGCCGGGGTTGTGTACGAGCGCACCCTGGCGGGCGGCGTTCCCGGCCCCGGTGGCGGCGGCCCGGCTGACGGTGAGGGAGATCTGCGGGCCGTCGGGGCGGGCGTAGTCGAGCGGGACGCGCAGGGTGGCGCACCGGACGGTCGACGGCAGTGCCTCGGCGGCGGGGCAGGTACGGAAGTCCAGACCGGCGGCGCCACCGCCCCGGGAGGCGGCCGCGAGGGCGGCGCGGCGGGCGACGAGCGCGGCGCCGGCGCTGGCGGCGTCGGCGGTGGTGCCGGTGCCGGTGCCGGTGGTGTCGGTGTCGGCCGCGGCGGCGGGCGTGGACAGCGTGAGGAAGAAGGCGGCCACGACGGCTCCGTGGCGTGCGGTTCTGGTGCGCATGACGACCCCGGCCTCTCATCGGATGAACCGATGAGAGGCCGGTGGTGCCGCGCTTGTAAAGGATCACCGGCCGGTGTCGGCGGCCGTGCCCCCGGTTGCCGTATCAGGAACTGCTGGAGCAGCTGGAACTGCTCGAACTCGAACAGCTGGAACTGCTCGAACTGGAACAGCTGGAACCGGAGGAGCTGCCGCAGCTCGAACTGCTGCCGCCTCCGCAGCCGCTGCCGGAGGAACCGCACCCGGAGCCCGACGACCCGCAGCCCGAACCGCCGCGGCCGCTGCCTCCGTCGCCACCGTCGCTCATGGCGCACCACACCACCGGCAGCAGCTCGGGCGCGGAGTCGGACGACGACGTGTAGGGGTGGCGGTGGGCGTGCGCCCCCGACTGGGCCGCCGCCAGCCGGGTGCTGCGCGCGGCGGGCACCAGCTGTTGGCGCAGGAACGGGTCCCGCAGGCCGCGCAGGCCGAAGAGCGCGGTCTGCACCTGCGGGGTGCGGTCGTTCACGTACGCGGAACGCAGGGCGAGCAGCGCCCGCAGCCCCGCCGGGGTGACCCGGTTGCGGGCCCGGGCCGCGCAGAACAGGCCCACGACGATGCCGGCGAACAGCACGGGCGCCACCAGGGCGATGAACGGCAGGCCGGAGTCGAGGGCGAGGCCCACGAAGGTCAGCGGGACCGACGCCACCAGCCAGACCAGGCACACGACGGCCTGCACCAGGCCCCAGCGGCGCCAGGTGCGGCCGGTGCCGGGCGGGGCGATCAGCCCTCGGGCGGCCAGCGCGTTCCCGATCTCCTGGACGGCCGGATCGCACATGGCCGCGTAGCGGACCTGGTAGAGCCACCCCGAGGGGGCTGAGGCGTGGGCCTGGAGCACGGCGCGTTCGGCGGGGTCCGCCGCCCGCGCCCCGGGGCGTACCTGGACGATGCCGGGGCCGCCGACGACCAGCCGGCCGTCCCCGAACATCGCGACGAGCGCGCTGTCCACCACGGTCGCGGGGCCGCCCACCACGAACGCGGCCTCGGACAGGTCGTGGAGGCCGGCCGACGGGCCCGCCGGCACGGGCCGGGCCCGGCGCAGCCCGCGCGCGAGCAGGACGCAGGAGACGACGACGGCGATCCAGATCGCGAGGGCGAGGACGTTCATGCCGCCCTCCCCGCGAGCGCCCGGGCCCAGCGCACGATGCGGCGCGGCGGCCTGGCCCCGGCCCGTTCCCGCCACCAGGCGGTGAGCCGGCGCCGGGCGGCCGGGTCGGCCGGCAGGTCCCGGATCAGCAGGTGCTCGGCGAAGTCCAGCGCGTCGCGGCGGTACCCGGCGGTCATGGGCCGGTGCTTGGCGTACGCCAGGAAGGCCTCCCGGTACGGGTCGCGGCCGCCGAGGATCCCCGGCAGCTCCGGGGCCACCTTGGCCACCACATCGGCCCGCTTGGCGGCCAGCGCCCGCGCCTGCACGCGGATGCGCGCGCGGTCGAAGCCCTCGGGCACGGGCGTGCCGGCCACGAGCGCGGAGAGCAGCGCCGCCTGCCCGAGCCCCACCCGAGTCCGCGCCCCCTCCACCCCGCCGAAGGCCCGCGCCGCGGCCACGGCCTCCGGCCCGGGCACGGCTTCCGGCCCCGCCGGATTCGCCCTGGCTACGGCCTGCGGCCCGGCTACGGCCTGCGGCCCGAATCCGGGCTCCGCCCCGGCTGCCGGGGTCGCTCCGGACACGGGCGCCGCCCCGGGCGCGGGCACCGGCTCAGCCACGGGTCCCAGGCCCGCACCGGCCACGGCCTCCGGCCCGGGTACGGGCTGCGGCCCGGCCGCCCGGGCCGCCCTGGGCGCAGGCAGGGGCACAGGCAGTGGGGCCGGGCCGGGAAGGGGGCGCAGGGCCCGGGCCCGTACCGGGGCCGGGCGGCCGGCCGCCACCGCCGCGCGGATGGCGGCCAGTTCGCCCGCCAGCTCCGCCTCGGGCGGGAAGTCGTCGTCGCGCTCCAGCAGGACGCCCGCCGGCTCCACCCGCGAGCGCAGCTCGGCCAGCAGGTCGAGGACCACCGGCGGTACGGGGTGCGCGTGGGTGTCGTGCCAGACACCGGCCCGTTCGACGCCGCCCGCCACGTGCACGTACGCCAGCGCCTCCAGCGGGATCGCGTCCAGGACGGCGGCCGGGTCCTCGCCCCGGTTGACCCGGTTGGTGTGCAGGTTGGCCACGTCGACGAGCAGCCTGACCCCGGTCCGCTCGACCAGCTCCGTCAGGAACTGCCCCTCCGTCATCTCCTCGCCCGGCCACGAGAACAGCGCGGCGATGTTCTCCAGCGCCAGCGGCACCGGCAGCGCGTCCTGCGCGATCCGCACGTTCTCGCACAGCACGTCCAGCGCGTCGCGGGTGCGCGGCACCGGCAGCAGGTGCCCGGCCTCCAGCAGCGGCGAGGAGGTCCGTACGAAGGCGATGTGCTCGGTGACGAGCGGCGCCCCCAGCGCCACCGCCCGCTCCCCGAGCGCCGCCAGCTTCTCCGCGTCCGGGCGGTCGGCGCCGCCGAGGCCGAGCGAGACCCCGTGCGGCACGATGCGCGTGCCGCGCTCGCGCAGCCGCCGTAGGCCGTCGGGCAGGTGGCCCGGGCAGATGTTCTCGGCCACCACCTCGACCCAGTCCAGGCCGTCCAGCCGCTCGACGGCGTCCGCGATCTCCGGCCGCCAGCCGATGCCCACCCCCAGGTGTGCCATGGGCTTCATGTCCCCTCGCCCCCTCTCTTCGTACCGTGTGCGGATGTCATGGCCCCGACGCAGTCGCGCCAATCCGCACGAGGGGACGTTCAGAGCAACATTTGAGGTTCCCGGCGGCCGGGAAGGCGTGGACAAGCCGTGGGGAAGCCTTGGGCAAGCCGTGGGGAACCCGTCAGAGGCGTGTCCGCAGCGCCGGATGGTCGGCGACGACGGTCGCGCTGCCGGGGGCGATCTCGGTGAAGCCGGCGTCGCGGACCACCGGCAGCCCGCTCCCGCTCAGCTCCGCCCACCGCTCGCGCGCGGCGGTCCGTACGGCCAGTCGGAAGCCCGACTCCTGCCAGGCGGCCCGCTCCGCACCCGTCAGCTCCCACCACGCCAGCTGCGCGGCGTGACCGGCCTGGGCCATCGCCTTGCCGGCCGACATGCCGAGTTCCGGGTTGAGCCACAGCACGGGCAGCCCGGAGCCCTCGGCCGCGGGGACCGGCCCCGGGTCGTCGAGGTCGGTGCCCGACACCTGGAGCTTGGCCAGCTCCTTGGGCCAGCCGTCGAGGGGCACCGGCGGGAAGACCCGTACCTGCGCGGCGTCGCCGTGGACGGTGATCCCCGGCAGGCTCTCCGCCTTGCGCCACTCCGCGCCGCGTGCCCGCCGGACCACCTTGCGGATCCGCGCGTCCTGCCAGTCGCGGACCGCCTGCGCCCACTCGCCCCCGCCCCGCGCCCGTTCGTCGGTGAGCAGCACCAGCACCGCCCGGGCGGCGGTCTCCAGGGCGTCGGTCCGGGCGGGCGGCTCCGCCTTCTCGATGCGCACCACCAGTGGCAGGACGAACTGCGGGGCCTCGTCGCGCAGTACGTGCTCCCGCCGGAAGGCGCTGTCGGCCCCGACCGCCGGTACGGCCGGGGTGTCGTTCGTGTGCTGGCTGCTCATCCCGCCAAGGATGCCAGCCTCCGCCCTGAGGAGGATGCCCCGGGTGGCCGGCCCGGGTGAGGATCAATGCCATGAAGAGTGACCTTTTCGCGTCCGAGAACCTGGCCCAGGCGGCCGTCGCCCCCGGCATGAGCCTGCAGAACGCCAAGTCCGTGAGGTACAACGTCAACGGGGAGATGCTGGCCCGTCAGGGATCGATGGTCGCCTTCCGCGGCAACCTGCAGTTCGAGCGCAAGGGCCAGGGCATAGGCGGCATGCTCAAGCGGGCCGTCACGGGCGAGGGCCTGGCGCTCATGTCCGTACGCGGCCAGGGCGAGGCCTGGTTCGCCCACCAGGCGGGCAACTGCTTCATCGTCGACTTCGAGCCGGGTGACGCCCTCACCGTCAACGGTCGCAACGTGCTCTGCTTCGACCCGACCCTGTCCTACGAGATCAAGATGGTGAAGGGCGCCGGCATGACCGGCGGCGGCCTCTTCAACAGCCTCTTCACCGGTACCGGCAAGCTCGCCGTCGTCTGCGACGGCAACCCGATCGTCATCCCGGTGACCGCGCAGTCGCCGGTCTTCGTCGACACGGACGCGGTGGTCGGCTGGAGCGCCCAGCTGGAGACCGGCCTGCACCGCTCGCAGTCGGTCGGCTCGATGATCCGCGGCGGCTCCGGTGAGGCCGTCCAGCTGAAGCTGAGCGGTGAGGGCTTCGTCATCGTCCGCCCGAGCGAGGCCACCGAGACGGCGGCCGCGCACTGAACCTGACCGGTGTGGGCCGCCGCTACGGAGGCGGACGCCCCGGGTGCCGCAGGGGCGGGGTCAGAGTACGGGGGGCCGGCCGAGGCGGGTCATCCGCCATACGGTCCGCCACCGCATGGGCCGTCGGGGCGGACAGGGCGTCCGTACGCCCTCGAAGAACCCGGCCCACCAGGCGGCCAGGCCGGACAGCGGGGGGCGCTGCGCGATCGTGTACGCGGCCCAGGTCGCCAGGTAGACCGGCACGAGCACGGCAGGCAGGTGCCGCTTGGCGAGCCAGACCCGGTTCCGGCCGGTGTTGCGGTAGTAGACCGCGTGCCGGGACGCCGCTGTACGCGGGTGCTGCAGGACCATGTCGGCCCGGTAGTCGATGTCCCAGCCGGCGTCCAGGACCCGCCATGCGAAGTCGGTTTCCTCGTGGGCGTAGAAGAACGGGGCGGGGAAGTCGCCCACCTGGTCGATCACGCGCATACGGATGGCGTGGCCGCCGCCGAGGAACGTCGTCACCGGCCCGGACACCAGCGGGTCCTTGCCGCCCAGGCGGGGGACGTGCCGGCGCTGGCTCGCCCCGGTCTCGTCCGCGATCCGGAAGCCCACCACCCCCAGGCCGGGGTTGTCGGTGAAGGCTTCCCGGACGAGGCCGAAGGTGTCCTTGTGGGGCAACCGTCCGTCGTCGTCCAGGACCACGACGACGTCCACGCCGCCGCTCTCACGCAGCCACTCGACGCCGGCGTTCCGGCCGCCGGGGATGCCCAGGTTCTCGGGCAGCTCCACACCGGCGACACCGTCCGGCAGCGCGGGCAGGGCCACGCCCTGGCCGAGGACCACGACGGTGGCCGGCTCTCCGTCCTGGGCGGCCACCGAGTCGAGCAGGGCCCGCAGCTCGGTGGGCCGGTCGCCCATGGTCAGCACCACGACGCCCAGCGTCGGCGTCCTGCCCTTCGTGCCGGTCATGCGGAGCCTTTCAGCAGTTCGGTGGCGCCGCCCGGTCCAGGTTCGCGGCCGAGCCCAGGCTAGACGCCGCAGCGCACCGCCTGCTCCGGCCCGGCTCCGCGCCCGTACTACGTCCCGATCAGGTCGGAGACCTTCACGAAGCGGTAGCCGCGTTTGCGGAGTTCCGGGACGATCTTGCGGATGGCCTCCTCGGTGACCGGGGCGGCGCTGCGCGTGCAGTGCATCACCACCACCGAGCCCGGTCTGACGCCTGCGAGGACCTGTTCGGCGACCGCGTCCGGGTCCGTCGCGAAGGCGTCCCCGCTGACCACGTCCCACTGGACCGCCGTGACCCGGGCCGTCGACAGGGCCCGTAGCGCCGGGTCGTCGTAGCAGCCGCCGGGGAAGCGGAAGTAGGGGACGGTGTTGACGGCGCCGGCCTGCCGGAAGGCGGCGAAGGCCCGGTCCACGTCGGCCCGGGCGGCCGCGCCGTCGAGCGCGGGCAGGCCGTAGCAGGGGGACTTGAAGGCGTGGTGGCTGTAGGAGTGGTTGGCGATCTCGAAGTTCGGGTCGGTTCCGATGGACTTGGCCTGGTCCGGGTACTCCTCGGCCCAGCGGCCAGTCATGAAGATCGTCGAGGGCACCTTCAGGGTGCGCAGCGTCGAGATCAGCTCGGGGTTGTCGAAGCGCTCCCCGCCCGCGGCGCGCGGTCCCTGGTCGGAGGTCATGTCGGCGTCGAAGGTCAGCGCCACGGTCTTGTCCGTGTGCTGCTTCGCCCGCTCGAAGACCGGGGTCAGGCCGTTCGGTCCGGGGGCCAGGGTCGGGGCCCTGCCGGGGGCGCCGGCGGGCGGGGCGCCCGGCAGGGGGCTCTGGGAGGCGGCCGCGGCGCCGGGCGCGGAGGCCGCCGGGGCCGCCGGGGACGCGGAGGCCGCCGGGGACGCGGGGCCGGATGCCGGGGGCGTGCCCATACGGGCTTCGCGGCCGCCCTCGGGGGAGCCGGAGCCGCCGCAGCCCGCGAGGGAGGCCGTGAGGGCGGCACTGAGTGCGGCCGCGGCCGCCACCTTGCGCAT
The DNA here is from genome assembly GCF_001941845.1 of Streptomyces sp. TN58. Taxonomy (NCBI): domain Bacteria; kingdom Bacillati; phylum Actinomycetota; class Actinomycetes; order Kitasatosporales; family Streptomycetaceae; genus Streptomyces; species Streptomyces sp. TN58. The sequence goes on from NZ_CP018870.1 coordinate 5,775,552, forward strand.
GCGCACAGAAATGGTCACGCACGCAAAATATATGACTATGTGACAAGTGGGTGCCGCGGCACTCCCGTCGTGCCGCGGCACCCCCCGGTCAGCGCCGCCAGGGGCCCGTCACGGCGAAGGTCGTGCCGGGGGCGTAGGCGTTGACGTACATCGTCCGCCCGTCGGGGGAGAAGGCGACCCCGGCGAACTCCCCCCACTCCGGCGCCCCCGGGCCGCCGACGTCCTGGGCGTTGCGGGCCACCGGGTAGACCTCGCCGTCCGCCGTCACCCCGAGCACGTACTGCGCCCCGCCGCCGTCCTCGCAGACCATCAGCCCGCCGTCCGGGGCCAGGCAGATGTTGTCGGGGGAGTCCCCGGGCAGCGCCACGTCGGCGGACGGACCGAAGAGAACGTCCAGCCGGAGCCGGGCGCGGCGCGGGTCGTAGAACCACACCTGCCCGTGGTGGTCGGCGGGCGCGCCCTCGGCCCGGCGGGCGTAGCTGGACACGAAGTGCACGCCGTGGCCTCCCCAGTAGCAGCCCTCCAGCTTCTGCGCGTGGGTGATGCCGCCCGGGCCGAAGTCCTGGTACCGGATCGGGGTGCCGGCCGCCGAGGGGTCCGGTACGGGCACCCACTCCACCGGGAACTCCGCGCCCGTTTCGTCCACCGCCGCCAGGTCCGCCAGCCCCGGGACCCGCAGGGCCTCCAGGACGCCGCCCGCCCGCAGCGAACCGGCGCCGCCGAGCGGCCGCTCCGGCAGGAACCGGTAGAACAGCCCGAAGGGCCGGTCGAAGGCGTCCTCGGTCTCGTACACCACCCCCCGGTACGGGTCCACGGCCACGGCCTCGTGCGCGAAGCGGCCCATCGCGGTGAGCGGGACCGCGCCGGTGCGGTGGGGCCGGGCGGGGTCCACCTCGAAGACGTAGCCGTGGTCGCGGGTGTAACCGGAGGTCCCGGCCCGGTCCTCTGTCTCCTCACAGCTCAGCCATGTGTTCCAGGGGGTGCGGCCGCCCGCGCAGTTGACGGCGGTACCGGCCAGGGCGACCCGCTCGCCGGTCACCCGCCCGTCCGCGGCGAGGTCCAGGGCCGTGCACCCGCCGAGCGCCCCGGGGTCGTACGTCAGCCCCGGTACGGCGGGCACCCGCAGGGCGGCGGTGGCCCGGTTCTCGTGGTTGCGCACCAGCCGCACCCGGCCGGCCCCGGCGTCGAAGGCGGCCATGCCGTCGCAGTTGGCGGGGACGGGGCCCTCCCCGGAGCGCAGCGGGTCGCCCGCGCGGGAGAGGACCCGGTAGGTGAACCCGGCGGGCAGGTCGAGGAGCCCGCGCGGGTCGGGGAGCAGCGGCCCGTACCCGCCGCCGGCCCGGGCGGCGGCCCGGGCCGAGGCGGGGGAGCCGCCGGCGAACAGCGCGCCCAGCGCCCCGCTGAAGGCGATGGCGCCGGCGGCGAGCAGGCTGCGCCGGGGGACGGACACCGGCTCCCCCTACGGGCGGGTGGTGCCGGGCAGGCAGGCCACCGCCGGGTTGAAGGTCTCGTGCAGGCCGCGCGGGTTCTTCTTCCACAGCCACAGGTGCAGGGCGTAGTGGACCGGCTGCCCGGGGAAGTTGCCGGGCTTGGGGCCCTTGAACGCGGTGCCGAGCAGCGTCGGGCGGTCGTCGTCCGTGGTCAGCTTCTGGTCGCGGTCGTAGACCAGCCACTGGACCCCGACGAGGCGCTTGCCGCCGCGCCCGTCGTCCTCGTAGTACAGCGCTGCGGGCTTCGCCGGGTCGACGGAGTTGTCGTACGCGTGGTTGAAGTGCGGGTAGCCGAGCGCGCCGGTTCCCCCCGCCCTGTCGTAGACGCAGTACTTGTCGGGGACGTAGCCGGCCGCCACCGCGTTGGCGTGCACCTGGAACCGGGCGGTGGCGCGGTACACGGCCGCCCGGTCGGCCAGGGCCCGGCCGGCGTCCGGGCCGTGGCCGGCGGCGGCCGGCGGCGCGGCGAGGGCCGCCAGGGCCAGCGAGGCGGCTGCGGTGAGGGCGGGGGCGATACGTCGGACCATGCGCGGGCTCCTCGGAACGGACTGGCTGATGGCACACCAGCCCTTCCCGCCGCCCGCCGCGCCCGCCCCGCGTCCGCCCCGTACACGGCACGGACGGACGACCGCCGATCGGCCGACGCCCGACCCGGCGCCACCGCGCCGACCACCCGCCGGGCAGCCGTACGCCGACGGCCCCGCACCGGGAGCCGGCGGCTCACCCGAACGGGAGCCGGGCCGTTTCACGGCGCACCGGCACGGGGAACCGGTGAGTCCGCAGACGGCCGTTGCGACGGCCACGGGCGGACGGCCGTTGCGACGGCCCCGGCCACAGCCACGGCGGCGAATGCGACGGAGGGTGCGGAACATGGCGCAGCGGGACGCGGCACCGATCGGCGACGGAGGACTGCGGGACATCGTCTCGGCGGTCTCCCGGGGCGCACCGGAGTACCGGCAGTGCCCCCACCCGGTGTACGCGGCCCTGCGCGAGCAGGACCCGGTGTGCCGGCTCACCCCTGCGCACGGGATCGACACCTACCTGATCACCCGTTACGACGACGCCCGCGACGCCCTGTCGGACCCCCGGTTCAGCAAGGACATGCACGGCGCCATCGACACCTACCACGCGGTGTACGGCAGCTTCTTCGACGCGCTCGACGACAACGTGCTCTTCTCGGACCCGCCGCGGCACACACGGCTGCGCCGCGTCCTGCGGAGCGCCTTCACCCCCCGCCGGGTGGAGCTGATGCGGCCGCGGATCACCCGGATCGCGGAGGCGATCCTCGCCGAGTGCCGCAGGGCGGGCACGGTCGACCTGATGGCCTCGTTCGCCTTCCCGCTGCCCGTCGCGGTCCTGTGCGAGCTGATGGGCATCCCGCAGGAGGACCGCCCGGAGATCCTGGAGCAGTTCGCGGTGGTCACCCGCTGCCGGTTCGACCCGAGCCGCAGGGCGGAGCTGAAGGCGGCCGAGGAGCGGCTCCAGCACCGGCTGGAACGCCTCATCTCGGACACCCGCGACCACCCGTCGGACACCTTCCTCAGCGACCTCCTCCAGGCGGAGGAACGCCTGGACGACCCAGAACTGGTGGCGTCGCTGTGGGTGCTGTTCTTCGCCGGCCACAAGACCACCGCCTACCAGATCGGCAACTCCGTCCTCAACCTGCTGCTCCACCCCGACCAGGCGGCCAGGCTCCGCCAGGACCCGCGTCTCATCCCGGGGGCGGTCGAGGAGATGCTGCGCTACGAGGGGTCGGTGGAGACCTCCACCTTCCGGTACGCGGCCCGGGAGGCCCGGATCCGGGACACGGTGATCCCCGAGGGCTCGCTGGTGCAGATCGCGATCTCCTCGGCCAACCGGGACCCGGAGCGGTTCGACGAGCCCGACCGGCTGGACGTGACGCGCGAGGGGCTGCAGGGCACGCACCTGGGCTTCGGCCACGGCACCCACTACTGCCTGGGGGCGCCGCTGGCCCGGCTGGAACTGGAGATCGCGCTGGCCTGCCTGCTGCGGGAGTTCCCCGGCATGCGGCCGGTGGACCTGGAGGAGACCCGGGGCGCGTGGCTCAAGGGCCCCGTCCCGGCCTTCCGGGGGCTGGAGCACCTGCGGGTCGTCCTGGAACCCACGGGCCCGGACGGGGACCCCGGCGAGCCGACCCTGGCCTCCGTGGCCTCCGGAAAGTAACCCAGACCCGAACGGGCGGTGGATTGGCATGACGGATTCCGTGAGTACCCCTGTGCGTCTCCTGGGAACACCGGCGGACGAACTGCGCATCGCGGCGGTCGGCACCAGCGAGGTCATCCGGATCGCCCGGGGCCCCTCCGCGCCCGCCGCGGACGCGGACACGGCGGGCACGGTCCATTCGAAGATCGACATGCACCACCACTACTGCGCTCCCGAGTGGCGCGAGTGGGCGGTGCACCACGGGCTGATCACACCGGAGCAGCTGCCCCCGTGGGCGCGCCTCGACACCGAGGCGTCGATCCGGTTCATGGACGACGCGGGCATCACCACGGCCGTCCTCAAGCCGATGCTGCCGGCGCGCTACCGGTCGTCGGCGCAGCTGCGCGAGGCGATCAACATCACGCTGCGGTCGATGATCGAGGTGGCGACCTCACACCCGGGGCGGTTCTCGTACTACGTGCCGCTCTTCCTGGACGACCAGGAGGCCTCGTCCTGGGCCGTGCGCCGGGGCCTCGGGCAGCTCGGCGCCGCCGGCGTCAACCTGACCGCCAACTACGGGGGCGTCTACCTCGGGGACCCCGCCTACGACCGGCTCTTCCACGAGCTGAACGACTACTCGGCGGTGGTGGACACCCACCCGCACAACCTCCCGGGCGGCCCGCCCGGCGCTCCGACGGTTCCGGGGATCCCGAACTTCATGTGCGACTTCCTGCTCGACACCACCCGGGCCGCCGTGAACATGATCAGCAGGAGGACGCTGGACCGGTTCCCGGACCTCTCGGTGGTCCTGCCGCACGCCGGCGGCTTCCTGCCGTACATCGCCACGCGCCTGCAGGCACTGGGCCGGTTCTGCGAACCGAGGGTGGAGCCCGCCGCCGTACGCGACCACCTGGGCCGCTTCTACTACGACACCGCGGGCCCCATGGCGCCCGCGGCGACCCTGCTGGAGCACGTGCCCGCCGACCACGTCCTCTTCGGCACCGACTGGCCCGCCGCCCCCGCCGACACGGTCCTGGACCTGGCACTGCCCGCCCTGGAAGCGGACCCGGCCTTCACTCCGGAGCAGCTGCGGGGGATCTACCACGGCAACGCGATGCGCCTGATCCCGCAGCTGGCGACGGCCTGAGGGGACACTCCCGGGGGTACGGGCCGCGCCGTGCGCGCCGGCCCGTACCCCCGGGACGGTGATCAGGCGAGCTTGGCGCTCAGGGTGATCGTGGTGCCGGTCAGGGCCTGGCTCACCGGGCAGTTCTTCTTGGCGTCCTCGGCGGCGGCGGCGAAGGCGTCGTCGTCCAGCCCCGGGACCTCCCCCTCCACGCTGAGGTGGATGCCGGTGATGCCCTCACCGGGCTGGAAGGTGACGTCCGCCTTGGTCTCCAGCCGGGTGGGCGGGGTGCCCGCGCCCGCGAGGCCGTGGGACAGCGCCATCGAGAAGCAGCTGGAGTGGGCGGCGGCGATCAGCTCCTCCGGGCTGGTCTTGCCGTTCGCGGCCTCGGAGCGGGCGGGCCAGGAGACGTCGTACGAACCGATGCCCGAGGAGTCGAGGCTGACGACGCCCTTGCCCTTGAGCAGGTCGCCTTCCCAGACGGTGTGCGCGTGACGCGTGGTGGCCATGGTGATCCCTTCGCAGGTGTTGGGAAACGGCCGGCCTCCCGCAAGGGGGCGGACCGGCCTTCCCAAACCTACTGGGACACCAGGGGTTTCGCGTCGCGCGCCAGCGCGGTGAGCCGCGATATGGCGCGGAAGTACTTCTTCCGGTAGCCGCCGTTCAGCATGTCCTCGCTGAACAGCCTGTCGAAGGGGACACCGGACGCCAGCACCGGCACCTCGCGGTCGTACAGCCGGTCGGCCAGGACCACCAGCCGCAGCGCCGTCGACTGGTCCGGCACCGGGCCGACGTCGGTCAGGCAGACCGCCGTGATCCCGTCGGTCAGGGCGCCGTAGCGGCTCGGGTGCACCCGGGCCAGGTGTTCCAGCAGGCCGGGGAAGTCGTCCAGGCTCGCGCCCTCGGTCGCGTACGCGGCCTTGGCGACCTGCTCGTCGGAGAACGGCGCCGGAGCCTCCGGCAGGCCGCGGTGGCGGTAGTCCTGGCCGTCGATCCGCAGCGGCCGGAAGTGCGCCGACAGCCCCTGGATCTCCCGCAGGAAGTCCGCGGCGGCGAAGCGGCCCTCGCCGAGCTTGCCGGGCAGCGTGTTGGAGGTGGCGGCCAGTGCCACGCCCTGCTCGACCAGGCGGCTGAGCAGCGAGGACACCAGCACGGTGTCGCCCGGGTCGTCCAGCTCGAACTCGTCGATGCACAGCAGCCGGTGCCCGCCCAGGGTCTGCACGGTCTGCTGGAAGCCGAGCGCGCCCACCAGGTTCGTGAGCTCCACGAAGGTGCCGAAGGCCTTGAGCGCGGGCTCGGCCGGGGTGGCGTGCCACAGGGAGGCGAGCAGGTGGGTCTTGCCGACGCCGTAACCGCCGTCGAGGTAGACCCCGCGCGGCCCGGCGGGGGCCGCGGGCTTCTTCGAGAACCAGCGCCTCTTCCCCGCGCCGCTCGCGTGCGCCCCGCCGAGGCCCGCGGCGAAGCCGCTCAGCACGGTGACCGCCTCGGCCTGGCTCGGCTGGGCCGGGTCGGGGTTGTAGGTGTCGAAGCGGACGGAGTCGAACCGCGGCGGCGGCACCATCTCGGCCACCAGCCGTTCGGCGGGCACCCGCGGCTCGCGCGCGCACAGCGCCCGCGGCCCGGCGTCGTCGGCTATCGGGGGCCGGCCCGGGGTGTGACCGGAGGTGGAGAGTGATGTCGACACAGCCCTTAACTCTACGGGGCGTGGCACACTGCACCGATGCGACGCCTGTTCCCTGTGACCGATCAGACACCAGCCCAGAGGGCGGACGCGGCCGACCGGGAGTGGTCGCTCGACGAGCTCGCGGACGCCTACGCGTACCCCGAGCTGGCGGCGGACGGCCACTGGCTGCGGGCCAACATGGTTTCCACCCTGGACGGCGCCGCCCAGCACGACGGCCGCTCACAGCCCATCTCCGGCGAGACCGACATGCGGATCTTCGGCACCCTGCGGGCGCTGGCCGATGTGGTGGTCGTCGGCGCGGAAACGGTTCGCCAGGAGGGGTACCGCCCCGCCCGCGCCCGGGAGGCCTTCGCGGCCCGCCGGGAGGCCGCCGGTCAGGGCCCCGCCCCCGCCATCGCGGTGATCACCGCCAGCCTCGACCTGGACTTCTCGCTGCCGCTCTTCACCTCGCCGCTGGTGCCGACCCTGGTGGTCACCGGCGCCGCGGCGCCCTCCGACCGGGTGGCCGACGCCGTGCACGCCGGGGCCGAGGTCGTGGTGGCCGGCGAGGGCGCGGCCGTGGACGCGGCCCGGGCCGTACGGGAACTCGCCGACCGGGGGCTGCGCCGTCAGCTCACCGAGGGCGGCCCCCGGCTGCTGGGGCAGTTCGTGGCCGCCGACGTGCTGGACGAGCTGTGCCTGACGATCTCCCCGACCCTTACGGCGGGCGGTGCCCAGCGCATCGCGGGAGGGCCCCCCGTCACGGTTCCGCACCGGCTCGTGCCCGCCTGCGTACTGGAAGAGGCCGGGTTCCTGTTCACGAGCTACCGTCGGATCTGACAAGGGGCGGAATTTCCCGTTCCGCTTTGCTTCCGCTGGGCACATATACCTGCGCAAGCCCCGTGCGAGAGCGGGGCAGGATGGTTTCCGCAGGGGCCGGCCGGCGCCGGCCTCGGCCCATGAAGGAGAGGGCGTCCGTGTTCACGAGCGTATTGATGATCGAGCAGCCGCTGACCACGGTGGACGTGGACTTCGTCACCAGCCTCCACGGAGACGACCCGGTCTCCTTCGTCGTCCTCATGCAACCCCGCGGCGACCAGGACCGACTGCTGCGCGCCATCGACGACGTGGCACTCGGCGAGCTCCCGGAGGCCATCCGCGAGGGCGACGAACCCGAGGGCGAGGACGCGCTCGGCCCCGCCGCACACGCCCTCGCGCACTCCCTGAACGCCCTGCGCCAGAAGGGCGCCATGGCCGTCGGGCAGATCGTCGAGAAGCATCCGCTCGACAAACTGCAGTCCGTCGTGGACGAGACCGGCGCCGACGAGGTGATCGTCCTGACCTCGCCGCACTTCGTGGAGGAGTTCTTCCACCGGGACTGGGCCTCACGGGCGCGCCACAAGGTCGGCGTTCCCGTGCTCAAGCTCTTCGCCCACAACGAATAGGCTGGGACCCCACAGCCCGACGCCCACGGGGCACCCAAGCACCGCACTCGATCCTGGAGCGACCTGAATGAAGCCCGGCCTGCCGACCGCCATGGAACGGCCCCACTTCATCGGCATCGGCGGCGCCGGCATGTCCGGCATCGCGAAGATCCTGGCCCAGCGCGGCGGCCAGGTCGCCGGCAGCGACGCCCGCGGCGACTCCGAGACCGCCGACGCCCTGCGCGCCCACGGCGTCACCGTCCACGGCGGGCACACCGTCGACCACCTCGCCGCCGACTCCACCTGCGTGGTCGTCTCCAGCGCCATCCGCGCCGACAACCCCGAGCTGGCCCGCGCCGCCGAGCTCGGCATCCCCGTCGTGCACCGCTCCGACGCCCTCGCCGCCCTGATGGACGGCCTGCGTCCGATCGCCGTCGCCGGCACCCACGGGAAGACCACCACCACCTCGATGCTGGCGGTCTCCCTCTCGGCCCTGGGCCTGGACCCCTCCTACGCCATCGGCGGCGACCTCGACGCCCCGGGCTCCAACGCCCACCACGGCGAGGGCGACATCTTCGTGGCCGAGGCCGACGAGAGCGACCGCACCTTCCACAAGTACTCCCCGCAGGTCGCGATCATCCTCAACGCGGAGCTCGACCACCACGCGAACTACGCGTCGATCGAGGAGATCTACGAGTCCTTCGAGACCTTCGTCGGCAAGATCGTGCCCGGCGGCACCCTGGTCGTCGCCCACGGCCAGGAGGGCGCCGCCGAGATCGCCCGCCGCGTCGCGGGCCGCGAGGGCCTCACCGTCGTCACCTACGGCGAGGAGGAGGACGCCGACATCCGCATCACCAAGATCACCCCGCGTGGCCTGACCAGCGAGGTCACCGTGGTCCTGGACGGCCGGATGCTCACCTTCACCGTCTCCGTCCCCGGCCGCCACTACGCCCACAACGCCGTCGCCGCGCTCGCCGCGGGCGTCGCCCTCGGCATCCCGGCCCACAACCTGGCCTCCGCCCTCGGCAAGTACACCGGCGTCAAGCGCCGCCTCCAGCTCAAGGGCGAGGCCGCCGGCGTCCAGGTCATCGACTCCTACGCGCACCACCCCACCGAGATGACCGCCGACCTGGAGGCCATCCGCGGGGCCGCCGGGGACTCCCGGATCCTGGTCGTCTTCCAGCCGCACCTGTTCTCCCGCACCCAGGAGCTCGGCAAGGAGATGGGCCAGGCCCTGGCCCTCGCCGACGCCTCCGTGGTCCTGGACATCTACCCCGCCCGCGAGGACCCGCTCCCCGGCGTCACCAGCGAGATCATCATCGCCGCGGCCCGGGCGGCGGGCGCCGACGTCACCGCCGAGCACGACAAGACGGCCGTCGCCGACGTGATCGCGGGAATGGCCAAGCCCGGCGATCTCGTTCTCACCATGGGCGCGGGCGACGTCACGGACCTCGGTCCGGCCATCCTCGCGCGCCTGTCGAGCTGACGGAACGAGGGAGCGGGAGAGTCATGTCGTACGAGGTCGAGAAGACGGACGAGCAGTGGCAGGCGGAGCTGACCCCGTCCGAGTACCAGGTGCTGCGCCTCGCCGGCACCGAGCCGGCCTTCCGCGGTGAGTACACCGACACCAAGACGGAGGGCGTCTACTCCTGCCGCGGCTGCGGCGCCGAGCTGTTCCGCTCCTCGGAGAAGTTCGAGTCGCACTGCGGCTGGCCGTCCTTCTACGACCCGAAGGACACCGACGCCGTCGAACTGCTCGCCGACACCTCCCACGGCATGGTCCGCACCGAGGTCCGCTGCGCGAAGTGCGGCTCCCACCTGGGACACGTCTTCGAGGGCGAGGGGTACCCGACGCCCACCGACCAGCGGTACTGCATCAACAGCATCTCGCTGCGCCTGACCCCGGCCCCCGACGCGGGCTGACGCCCGCTCCGCAGGACCGGGCCCCGGCTTCCGGGGACGACGGGCCTTCCTCAGCCCCCGCACGGGGCCGGGGAAGGCCCGTCTGCGTGTCCGCGCGGGCTCAGACCCGTACGCCGCGCCGGCTCAGCCGCTGCACTGGGTCAGTTCGCCGCCCTGGCGGACGCTGTACTGCCCCGGCGGCACGTTCATGACCTGGAAGCCGCCGTTCTGGGCGATCTCGACCGTCCCGCCGAAGCCGGCCGACCCGTACACGTAGGCCGGGCCCGCAGTGAAGCCGCCGCCGGACAGGTGCACCTTGCCGTTCTCCAGGACCCCGGAGGTCGAACACGTCGCGGCCGGGACCGCGGCCGGCGGGGTGTGCGGGACCGCGGCGAGCGCGGCCGGGGCGGCGACGAACGAGGCGGCCACGAGGGGACCGAGGACGAGGAGCCGTGTGCGCCGGTTCATGGGACTTCCTTACCGGGAGGAATCGGGAGGCCTCGCGCCGCACGCCGCGGGCGGGGCCGCCTTTCCATCGTCACCCCGCCCCCTGCCCGGTGCGACCGGAGCGCCGGGCGGCCGAAACCGGACGCCGATGATGTCGAGGACATCGCGGTTCGATTCCGATCCGGTCTCTGGCCTGGGGTGATCCACCGCAGATAGCACGGACGGCCTTCGAAGACACCTCTCTGTTTCTTCCGTCTGTCTGGTTATGATCGCCCCCTCACATCCCGTCACCACCACGCGGGTTGTGGCCGTCCCCTCAGCAGTGCCCTGCCCGGTCAGGCCGTTCGCCCGCCCCTGACGTCCCCAGTCGCCCCCGCTCCCGAGGACCGATGTCTCCCACAGAACCCGAAGGCATACGAGGGCGGTCGACGACGCGTCGGTGGCGCAACGTACGCCTGCGCACCCTCCTCATCTGGCTGGCCGTGGTCCCCACCGTGGCGATGGGCACCCAAGTCACGTTGACCGCCGACCGGTTGCTGGAGCAGTCCGCGCAGCTGCGCGCCGACGTGGAGGCAGCCGAGCGGGTCGGCGCACCCCTCTACACGCTCATGGTCGACATGCAGGCCGAGCGGACGGCGACCGCGGCCCTGTGGGCGGGCACCGAAGGGGCCGAGGGCGAACTGCGCATACGGCGCGCCGCCACCGACTCGGCCGCCGCCGAGTTCGGCCGGCTCGCCGACGACCCGGCGAGGTCCTTCGCCGAAGTGACCGGGCAGCTCGGCAAACTGGCCGCCTACCGCCAGCGCGCGGACACCCGCAGCGGCGCCGCCGACAGCACGCTCGCCTACTACTCCGAGGTCATCGGCAAGGTCATCCAGGTCTACCAGCGGGAGTTCAGCCACGCCGAGGACGCCGAACTCGCCCAGGCCAGCCGCCCCGTGGTCTCGATGCTCCAGGCCACCGAGATGGTCGCGCGCGAGGACACCGTCCTGGCGCTCGCCGGACCGTCCGGAGAACTGGGCTTCGTCGGCTACGACCAGTTCGTCAGCTCCCTGGGAGCCCAGCGCTACCTCCACGAGGCGCTGATCGTGCCGCACCTCGCGGAAGGCGACGAGCGGTTCTACGAACGGGTCGTCGGCTCCGCGGACTGGCAGACCAAGACACGTATCGAGAACGCGGTCCTCTCCGGCCACAAGGACACCGACACGGGCATCAGGGTGCCCGCCGAGGTCGGCGAATGGAAGTCCGCCCACGCCAACTTCTCCGTCCAGATGACCACGCTCAACATCGACCTGGCGCGCTCGGTGCTCACCCGCGGCGAGGCCAAGGCCGCCGAGCTGCAGACCGAGGTGACCTGGCTGATCGCCGGCAGCGGCGGCGGGCTGCTGGCCGTCGTCGTCGTGGTCGTCTTCACCACCCGGTCGGTCCTGCGCCGCCTGCGCGAACTGCACGAGCGCACCGTGACCGTGGCCGAGGACACCCTCCCCGACGTCGTCGCCCGGCTCCAGCGGGGGCAGACCGTGGACCCCGAGGCCCTGCCGGCCGTCAGCGGGGACCGGGACGAGGTCGGCCGCATCAGCGACGCCTTCGCCCGCGCCGTCGCCGTGTCGGTCGACGGACACCGGCAGCTGGCCGCGGAGCGCCACGGCTTCGGGCTGTTCGCCTCGGGCATCGCCTCGCGCACCGGGAACCTCGTCAGCCGCCAGCTGAGCCTGACCGAGGACATCCAGGACGCCTTCGGCCACGACGAGGCGCTGCTCGCCCAGTTGATGCGGTCCGACCAGCTGACGGTCGGCATGCGGCGGCAGGTCGAGAACCTCCTCATTCTGGCGGGCGGTGAGGTCCCCGACCCGCACACCGAGCCCATGCGCGTCGCCGACCTGCTGCGCGAAGCCGCCGCGGAGGTCGAGGACTTCCGGCGCATCGAGCGCCAGGCCCTGGACGAGACCAGCGTGGAGCCGAGCGCCATCAGTCAGATCAGCCACCTGCTGGCCGAGCTGCTGGACAACGCCACCCGGTTCTCCCCGCCCAAGTCCAAGGTGGTCATCCGCGCCGAACTCGTCGCGGACGGACTGACGGTGGAGATCGAGGACCGCGGGCCACGCGTGAGCCCCGAGCGGTACGAGGAGATGAACGGGCGCCTGCACCAGGCGCCGCCGTACTCCGTCCTGGCGCAGAACGCGCACCGGCTCGGCCTCTTCGTCGTGGGCCACCTCGCCGACCAGCTCGGCGCCACGGTCACCCTGCGCCGCTCGGTGTACGGCGGGACCTGCGCGGTGGTGGTCCTCCCGGCCGCACTGCTGCTGCCGACCGAGGGGGAGCCCCCGCGCGAGGACCCGGTTCCGGCCGCGACCCCGGCCGCGGAACGGATCCCGGCCCCGGCCGCGGCCGCGGAGCACGCTGTGGAGCGGGCCGCGGAGCCCGAGTCGGCCGAGGCCGAGTCCGCCGAGACCCGGACTGCCGTGCCCGAGTCCGCCGCGGACCGCGAGCCGGAGCCGGTGGCGCACACGAGCGCCGGACTGCCCAGCCGCCGTACGAAGACGCCCCGGCACGCACCCGCCGCCGTACCCGCACCCGCCGCCGTACCCGCGGCCCGCCCGGACGCCGCTGCCGCCCCCGCGCGCCCGGCCCTCCCCGAGCGTGTCCCGCAGGCCCACCTCGCCGACCAACTGCGCGCGCCCCGCGCGCCGGAAACACAGGTCCCCCAGGACAGCGCGACACCCGAAGAGGTCGCCGACGCCTGGGCGGACTACGAACAGGGGACCCAGACAGTGGAAGAAGAGCTCCGACGGGATCAGTCATGACCACCTCATCGAACACCGCGGCATCCAACGACGCGATCTACAGCGTCCTCGACAACAACCTGAGCAGAATCGCCGGCATCCAGGGAGCGGTGCTCCTGTCCAACGACGGCATCCGCCTCAGCGCCTACCTGCTGGACCAGCCCCAGGCCGAACGCATGGCGGCCGCCGCCTCCGGCATCGCCTCCACGATGAAGGCGATATCCCGGGAGATCGACGGCGGCCGCGTCATCCGCCAGCTCGTCGAGATGGACGACCGGTACCTGTGCATCGTCGGGTGCGGGGAGGGCAGCACGCTCATCGTGGTGACCTCCCGCAAGGCCCGCCTCGGCGAACTGGGCGGCGAGGCCGTACGCACCGCGCAGGCGCTCGGCGAATGGCTGGGCACCCCCGAGCGCGGCCAGACGCCGAACCGGTAATGCCGCCGCAGGACGAGCCGCAGGCGCCGCCGCCGCAGCAGCCCGCAAGTCGCCGCCGTACGCGGCTGTACGCCCTCACCGACGGCCGTACAGCCGCACAGCACACCGTCCTGACCATGGACACCACCATCACGGCGGCGGACGCCGACGACGCGCACGGGGCGCTGCCCACCGAGTGGCAGGAGATCCTCGACCTGTGCGCGCCGCCGGGCGGGCGGGCGGTCGCGGAGATAGCGGCACGGATGAACATCCGCCTCACCCCGATGACGCTGCTCCTCGGGGAACTCGCCGAACGCGGGCTGATCACCCACCGGCCGCCTCTGGCGGCCTCCGACACCACCGACGTCAACCTGCTCATGAGAATCAGGGACAGCCTTGCCCGGATATGAAACGCCCGCCACACCCGCCCCGGGGGAACCGGCCCCGGTCAAGATCCTGATAGCCGGCGGATTCGGGGTCGGCAAGACCACCCTGGTGCAGACGATCTCCGAGATCGAGCCGCTGCGGACGGAGGAGCGGCTGACGGCCGCGGGCGTCGGCGTCGACGACCTCGAAGGCATCGAGTCCAAGAACCTCACCACCGTGGCGATGGACTTCGGACGGATCACGCTCACCGACGCCGGCGTCGTCCTCTACCTGTTCGGCACGCCGGGCCAGGAACGCTTCTGGTTCATGTGGGACGACCTCCTGGGCGGCGCCCTCGGGGCGATCGTGCTGGTCGACACGCGGCGCCTCGACCGCAGCTTCGCGGCCGTCGACTTCTTCGAGAGCCGCGGCCTGCCCTTCGTGGTCGGCGCGAACTGCTTCCACGGCGAACAGCCCTACACCGCCGAGGAGATCGGGGCGGCCCTGCACCTGCGGGATCCGAACACGCCCGTCCTCATGCTCGACGCCCGCTCGCGCACGGACGTCCGCGCGTCCCTGCTCGCCCTCCTCGACGTCCTCATCGACCAGGCCCGCCAGGCCCCCGCCACCGGCTGACGGTCCCCCGCCACCGGCTGACGGTCCCCCGTCACCGGCTGACGGCCCCGGCCCGGACCGCCACCACGTCTCCCAGATGGTCCGCCAGCGTGCGCCGCGGGAGCCAGCCCCGGGCGCGGGCCCGGGTCAGGTCCAGGACCACCGGGTGGGCCAGCTGGTCCACCGCGTACCGGCTCAGGGCCGGCTCGGCGGTCGCCAGCGCCTCCGCGACCCGGGCCGCCGTACGGGCCACCCGCAGCGGCAGGTGCCGGACGCGGGCGCGGACGCCGTGCGCGTCCAGCACCGCGCGGACCGCGGTGTCCCGCCCGTACGGCTGCCCGTCGGCGATGTTGTACGCCCCCGGCGGCCAGGCCGCAGCCGCGAGGCAGGCGTCCGCCAGGTTCTCCACGGCCGTCAGGCTCAGCCGTACGTCCGGGCCCGGCAGCAGCAGGGTCCCCGCCCGTACCCGGGACAGCAGCCGCGGCAGCAGCGTGGTGTCACCCGGCCCGTACACGGCCCGCGGCCGCAACACCACCGCCCCGGCGGCCAGCGCCAGCTCCTCGCCCGCCGCCTTCGTACGGCCGTAGGCGTTCAACTGCCCGGCGCGCGGATGGTCCTCGCCGACCAGGGAGCGGTCGAGCCGCGGGTCGTAGACGCTGGCACTGCTCACCCACACCACCGGCCGGCCCGCCGCGGCCCGTAGCAGCCGCTCGGTACCGACGACGTTGACCTCCTGCATCAGCGCCTCCGCCGCGGAACCGGGGGAGGGATCGCCGACCGCCGCCGCGCAGTGCACCACCACGTCCACGCCGGTGAGGTCCGGGTCGCCCGCGGCCGCGTCCCAGAACCGGTGCCCGCCCACCGGTCCCGGCCGGCGGCCCAGCCCCACCACCCGCGCACCGGCCGCCGCCGCGGTGCGCGCCACGTGCCCGCCGCAGAAGCCGCTCGCGCCCGTCACCGCGATCACGACGCCGCCCGTAGGCACAGCGTCCGCCAGCCCGGCAGGGCAGCGCCCCGGTCCACGCGGGCGCGTGTCACCACCGGCCGGTGGGGGGCCAGCGCCGCCAGTACGTCGGCCAGCTGGACGGCCGCGAGCCGGGCCCCGGGGCACGTGTGCGCCCCGGCCCCGAACACCAGTCGGGACACCGCCGGTTCCGCGGGGTCGCGGGCGTCCGGGTCGCGCCGGTGCGCGTCCGCCGCGTGCCGGGCGACCAGCAGCAGCCGGTCGCCGGCCCGCACCGGGCAGCCGCCGACCGTGCCGTCCGCGGCGGCCACCCGCGGCAGCAGCGGCGAGGCCGCGGTGACCCGCAGCAACTCGGCCGCCAGGGCCGGGCGAAGTGCCTCGTCGGCTGCCTGGTCCCACAGCCCCGCGTCGGCGCACCAGGCCACGGCCCGCGGCAGCGCCGCCACGGTGGTGTTCACGGCGGCCACCGCCACCATCGCCGCGAGCGCGCCGTCGACACCGTGCCCGCGCATGTGCCGGGTGGGACAGGGCCGGTGGGCCGCACGGGCGTCTTCCGCCGCCTCGCCGCCCAGCAGGTCGCGGAGCCGGCCGGCGGCCCGGGCGGCGGCGGCCTCGGCGCGCGGGCGGCGGGGGCCGGGCAGGTGGCTGCGTACGGCGGCGGCCGCGGCCTCGGCGGCGGCCCGCGCGACCCCGTACGGGTCGGCGCCGGAGCCGAGCAGCGCGCACACCACCGTCCCGGACAGTTCCCGGGCCAGCTCGACGAGGTCCACCTCCCGGCCCTCGGCGAGCGGCGCGAGACGGCGTACGAGCAGGGGCTGCCAGCGGGCCCGCAGCTCCTCCACCCCGGCGGTGCCGAGGCCGCCCGCGAGGTCCCGCCGGTCGGCCCGGTGCCCGCCGCCCTCCTGGTCGAAGAGCACACCCCCGTCGCCCCCCAGCGCGGAGCGCGCCGCGGCGCCGGTGGTGCCCTCGGCGGTCCGGTCGAGCGGCAGCCCGGTCAGCGCCTCCCGGTAGGCGTCCGTGCCGTGCACCAGCATGGTCCGGCCCAGTCGGCGCACGGGACGGCCGCGGGTGGCGGCGAGCAGCCCGAACAGCACGGGATGGCCGCCCAGATAGACCCGGCGGTCACGGCGACGCGCCCGGGCATGCGACGTGGGACTCATCAGGGCGGTACCTCCGTGGAACGTGCGGACGAGGGGAAAGAGCGGGCTGCCACGGCCGTACGCCGCCCCCGGCCGGCGGCGCGGCTCCGGCTCGGCGGCCCGGACACCGGCCGCCGGGCCGCGCGGACGCGGTATGGGGCCCAGGCCTGGCGGCTCGGCCGGCGCCTGACGGCAAGAACAACGGCGTGGTGGCCGTAACACAGGCGGCCCTGCGGCTCGGCGCGGACAGCGGTACGGCGGCCCGGACACGGGCCGGTGGCCGGCATGCCGGCCGCCGGGCCGCGCGGACGCGGTATCGGGCGCAGGGAGGCGGCTGGGCCGTGGCCTGACGCCTCGAACGACGGCGTGGTGGCCCGGACACCGGGCCCGGCGGCGCGGCTCCGGCCGGGTGGCTCGGCCCCGGCCCGGCGGCCCGGACACCGGCCCGGCGGGGGTTGCTGTCGGCGCGGTGGGGCCGGTTCTCACGCCGGGCCCAGGTGCCGGGCCGCCAGGGCGGCCGTCGCCGCACGGTCCGGTTTGCGCGAGCGCCCCGACAGCGGGATCCGCGCGAGGAGCACCTCGTCCGGGCGGGCCGTGCCCATCCGGGCGACCGGCTCCGACAGGGCCGCGCGCAGCGCCGGTTCGTCAGCGCCGCGCTGCGGCTGCACGACGGCGACGAGGCGTTCGTCGCCGTCGCCCGCCGGGATCCCGACGAGCACGGCCAGCTCCACCCCCGGCACGTGCAGGGCGGGCTCGTACAGGCCCGGGTAGATGTTCTCGGCCCGGCGCAGCACCATGTCCTTGCACCGGCCCTCCAGGACGATCCGGCCCCCGGCGTCCAGCCGCGCCCGGTCGCCCGTACGCACCCACGGATCGGGATCCTCGCCGAGGTAGCGGTGGCGGGCCGCCGGCCCGGCCAGCAGCAGCTGGCCGTCGCCGTCCCGGTCGGCCCGTACGCCGGGCAGCGGGGCCCCGACCAGGTCCCCGGCCCCCTCGAAGGCGGACTTCTCCCGGGACTCGACCGCCGCGGCGGGGAACAGTTCGGTGAGCGCGTACACACCCCAGGCCTCCGCCGCGCCCGCGTCCCGTACGCGTTCCAGCAGGCCGGCGCCTGCCGGGGCGGAGCCCGTCCACACCCGGCCGTGGAACCGGGCGCCGGCCCCCAGAGCGTCCCGCAGCCGGGGCGGGGTCAGATAGCTGTCGCAGGGCCGCAGCCGGTGCAACTGCCGTGCCAGTACCCGGGCGTTGCCGGCCGGCAGGGCCACGGCGGCGCCGCGGGTCAGGGCGGGGACGAGGACGAAGAAGGTGCCGCCGAGCACCGGATCGTCCCCGCGGGCGTCGAACAGGGAGGAGACCGTCGCCATGCCCGCCGAAAGGCTCGCCCGGGTGTGCACCACGGCGCGCGGCCGGGAGGTGGTCCCGGAGGTGAACACGATCACCGCGTCGGCGTCGCCGTCCACGGCGGCGGACGCGGGCACGCCGAGCCGCGGAGCCCCCGGGTCCAGTGCGGGCGCGCACCCCGGCAGCCGGGGTCCGACGGTGGCCACCGGGCCCAGGCCTGCCAGGTCGGGCAGGGCGAGCCCGGCGCGGCGGGCCAGCGGCCGGGCCCAGCCCGCCACGGCCTGCGCGGCCGCGTCGGCCAGCACCAGCGCGGGCCGCGCCAGCGCGAGGCGGGCCCGCAGGACGTCGGGCCCGGCGCCCGGGTCCAGGACGGCCCCGCGCAGCCCCAGCCGCCACAGCGCCAGCAGCATGGCGAGGGCCCGCGGTCCGGGGCGTACGGCGACCCCGACGGTGTCGCCGGCGCGCAGCCCGCGCGCGTGCAGGGCGGCGGCGAACGCGTCGGCCAGCTCGGCGACGTCGCCGCGGGTGGCCCGCACCCGGGGCGCGCCGGTACGGGTCGCGGTGAGGACGGCGGGCCGCTCGGGGCGGCTGCGCAGCGCGTGGTCGAGTCGGTCCAGCATCAGCGGGGGTCGTCCGTTCCGTGTGGTCCGCTGCCCTGGTCCAGGTACCAGCGGGCGGTGCCGGCGATCCCGTAGGCCCGCAGGCGCCGCGTCGAGTTCTCCACGACCATCTCCCGGCAGTGGACGATCCGGTCGGTGTGGCGGCGTACGGCGTTGAGGAACAGCCGGTCGGTCGGCGAGGGGCGCCGCGGCATCCCGCCGACGGCCAGGTACAGCTCGGCGGTGATCGCCATGTTGTTCCCGGCGTGCATGCGGTACGGGGCACGGTAGCCGTGGCGGCGGGCGTGCCGCGGCCGCAGCCGCCCGAAGAGGGCGGCGAGCACCACCAGCACGGCGAAACCGGCCCGACCCAGCGGGCCGTGCTCGTCGCGCCGGGCCGTGATCCGCCCGCACACCAGCCCGGGCCGGCGGGTGAGCGCGGCCCGCGCGGCCGCCGTCCAGCCGGGCCGGGGCAGGCAGTCGGCGTCGGTGCGGGCGAGGAACGCCGCCCCCCGGCCGATCGCGTACCGGAAACCGGTGTCCACGGCGGATCCGACACCCTTCTCGGGCTCCTCGACCACCTCCACCGGGAAGGGCGCGGCGGCCGCGAACTCCCGGGCGACGGCTCCCGTGCCGTCCGCCGAGGCGTTGTCGACTACGAGGAGGGTGAAGTCCAGGTCCCGCTGCGCGGCGAGCGCCCGCAGGGTGTCCGCGAGCCGGGCCTCCTCGTCGTGCGCGGGCACCACGACCCACATGCGGCTCACGACTTCTCCCAGACCATCGTCATGATGCTGATGCCGCCGCCCAGGCCGACGAACAGCACCCGCTCGCCCGGCGCCAGCTGCGGGAACACCCGGTCCAACTGCACCCCGATGCTCGCGCTCGCGATGTTGCCGAGCTCGGGCACGGTCACCACCAGCTTGTCGGCGGGCACCCCGGTCAGTTCGGCGAACCGCTCCAGGTACGGGACCGTCACCTGGTGCACGAGCACCTTCGCGAAGCCGTCCCACGACATCCCCGTGCGGTGCAGCGTCCGGTCGATGACGGCGGTGCCCACCTTCTCGAAGACGCCGCGCAGTTCGTGCCCGTCACCGCGGAAGTAGGTGTACGCGTCCCCGCGCGGGTGGCGCGAACCGCCGCCGGGTATGCCGCCGACCTCCCAGTGCTCCGAGTGGGTCTCGGTGTCCACGTAGAGGATGCCGCCGCGCTCCACGGCCTCCACCACGACGGCGGCGCCGGCGTCGCCGAAGGTGTAGCCGGCGAAGGCGTCGCGCAGCTCCGCCGGTCCGGACGGGTCCTTGCGCACCGCCCGGCTCGGGGTCTCGCCGGTCACCACCAGGGCCCGCCGGGCCCGGCCGGCGAGGATCATCGACCGGGCGAGGTCGATGCCGTTCACGAAGCTGTTGCAGGCGTTGGCGACGTCCAGGGCGTGGGCCCGCGAGCCCAGTTCCGCCTGCACGATGTGCGCGGTCGCCGGCTCGACCATGTCGCGGGACGCGGAGGCGAAGAGCAGCAGGTCGATGTCGAGGGGCGACAGCGCGGCGGAGTCCAGGGCCCGGCGGGCGGCGCCCACGGCGAGCGTCGACGCGTACACGCCCTCGCCCGCGACCCGGCGGGAGACGATCCCGGTGGCCTGCGTCAGCAGCCTCGGCGGCAGCGCCAGACCACTGCGGCGCGCCACCTCCCCCTGAAGGGCCTCGGAGGACACCACCTCGGCGGGCAGGAAGCTGCCGACGGCGGTCGGCCCGGCGCTGCGGGGCGGGTCACACGGCTCGATGAACATGTCCACACGATGGCAAGGCGGGCGCGGCCCGGGCCTGAGTACGGATGCTCAGTTCGCGGGGGTGCGGTGCGCGGCCCAGATGAGTAGGAACGCCGCGTTCCGGCCATGTGTCCCGTTCCCGCCGTCTGTTGTGCGCCGGCGGTTCGCCGTACCCTCGCGGCGGCGCGGCAGCGGGCGGGCGAGACGTCGCGGACACGACCTCAGGGCCGCACCGCAGTGCCGTCCGTTTTCCATGTGTACGGCGCGGTGTCACGAAGGCATCTCCGTCCGGTACCCCGGGACCGCTGTCCTTGGGGCGCCCCTCGACTCCCCCCTCACCCCCAGAGGTCGTCACCCCATGGCAGAACTCGACCGTCGCAGGTTCCTGCAGATAGCGGGCGGCACGGCCGCCCTCGCGATGCTGAACGACAGCGTCGCGCGGGCCGCCGCCATCCCGGCGCACGGCACCACCGGAACCATTCGGGACATCGAGCACATCGTCGTCCTGATGCAGGAGAACCGGTCCTTCGACCACTACTTCGGCGCGATGAAGGGCGTCCGGGGCTTCGGCGACCCTCGGCCGGTGCTCCAGGACAACGGCAAGACGATCTTCCACCAGTCGAACGGGTGGAAGGACATCCTGCCCTTCCACCCGCAGGTGGAAGACCTCGGCATGCAGTTCCTGACCGGCCTCGACCACGACTGGGCCGGCGGCCACCGGGCCTACAACAACGGCAAGTACGACAAATGGGTCCCGGCGAAGACCGCCACGACCATGTCGTACATGACGCGGAACGACATTCCGTTCCACTACGCCCTCGCCGACGCCTTCACGGTGTGCGACGCCTACCACTGCTCCTTCATCGGCGCCACGGACCCCAACCGCTACTACATGTGGACCGGCCACACCGGCAACGACGGCACGGGCGGCGGCCCGGTCCTCGGCAACCAGGAGGCCGGCTACGGCTGGAAGACCTACCCCGAGCGCCTGGAGTCCGCGGGAATCTCCTGGAAGGTCTACCAGGACATCGGCGACGGCCTGAACGCCGCCGGCTCCTGGGGCTGGATAAACGACGCCTTCCGCGGCAACTACGGCGACAACTCGCTGCTGTACTTCAACGCCTACCGCAACGCCCAGCCGGGCAGCCCCCTGTACGAGAAGGCCCGCACCGGCACCAACGCCAAGGCGGGCGACGGCTACTTCGACCGGCTGCGCGCCGACGTGCTGGGCGGCAACCTGCCTCAGGTCTCCTGGATCGCCGCCCCCGAGGCGTTCAGCGAGCACTCGAACTGGCCGACGAACTTCGGCGCCTGGTACATCTCACAGGTCCTGGACGCGCTGACGGCGAACCCGGAGGTGTGGGCGAAGACCGCCCTGTTCGTCACCTACGACGAGAACGACGGCTTCTTCGACCACGTGGTCCCGCCGTACCCGCCGGCCTCCTCCGCCTGGGGCCTGTCCACGGCCGACGTGTCGAGGGACCTCTACGCGGGCGGCGGCGGATACGCGGCCGGACCGTACGGGCTGGGCCCGCGCGTCCCGATGATCGTGGTCTCGCCGTGGAGCAAGGGCGGCTACGTCTGCTCCGAGACCTTCGACCACACCTCGGTGATCCGCTTCATGGAAAAGCGCTTCGGGGTGCACGAGCCGAACATCTCCCCGTGGCGCCGCGCCGTCTGCGGCGACCTGACCTCGGCCTTCGACTTCACCCGGGCCGACGCCGCGCCCGCCGCGCTGCCGTCCACGGCCGCCTACGTCCCGCCGGACAAGGACCGCCACCCCTCCTACCACCCGACGCCGCCGGCGACGGGCGCCCTGCCCCCGCAGGAGGCCGGGCCCAAGCCGACCCGCCCGCTGGGCTACGTCCCGTACGTGGACGGCGCCCGCACCGTCTCCACCGGCAAGTTCACCCTCACCTTCGCCTCCGGCCCGACCCTGGGCGCCCACTTCCACAGCACCTCGGGCAACCGCACGGACGGCCCCTGGCCCTACACCGTCGAGGCGGGCAAGACCCTGGCCGACACCTGGTCCACCAGCAGCTCCACCGGCCATCAGGTCAACCTGACGGTGTGGGGCCCCAACGGCTTCCTGCGCACCTGGAAGGGCCCGGCGAAGAAGACCGGCCCGGAGGTCACGGCCCGCCACGTGAGCGCCACCGGCGATCTGGCCCTGACGATGACCAACTCCGGCACGGCCGCGGTCAACCTCACCGTGACCAACTCGTACGGCGGCGCGGCCCAGACCCTCCGGGTCGCGGCCGGCGGCACCGTCGCCCACACCGTGCACCTCGCCTCCACGGGCCGCTGGTACGACGTCAGGGTCGTCTGCGACCTCGACTCCACCTTCCTGCGGCGCTTCGCCGGGCACGTGGAGACCGGCGCCCCGGGCGTCTCGGACCCGGCGATCAGGACCGCCTGATCCGGTCCTCCGGTGCGCGCAGCAGCCGCCGTTCCAGGACCGCCAGGTCCGCCGGGCGGTGGCTGCGGGCGTGCCGGAGCAGGAGGTCGCGGGCGGTGTCCGGGACCCGGCGACGCTTCGGGTGGCGGGTGGTGAACTCCTCGCCCGCGAAGAACCGCACGGCGCCCTCCAGCCCGGCGCGGTCAGACTCCCTCACCGCCCAGGCCAGTTCGGCCGTGGCAGCCGCCGCCAGCAGGCGCAGCGGGGCCCGTTCGGCGAGGAGCCGCGCCGCGTCGCGCGGCTCCTGTCGTACGGCGCCCAGCCAGCCCAAGACCACGCTCAACGGCACCCCGCGCGGGGCGGCGGCCTCCTCGGCGCCCGCCGCGAGGGCCCCGGCGTACTCCCGCAGCCCATCCGGCGCCGCGGCCACCCAGCGGACCCGGTGGCGTGCCGGGATCCCGTCGGGGGAGAGCGGGTCCAGCAGGCGGTTCGACTCGGGGGTGGCATGGCGGGTCCCGTCGTCGTCCCCGCAGGTGCACAGGAACAGCACCTCGCCCGCCGCGGCGGCGCGCGCCCGGCCCAGCTCCCGCACGGCCCGGACCTCGGCGGCCTCGTCCGGATCGGTGATCTCGTAGCTGCTCGGGTGGTGGGGGTGCCGGGCCCCGTCGGGCCGGGAGAAGGCCCCCATGACCAGGCGGTCCGTGCGCGGTGTCGGGCTCACGGTGTGATGGTAGGCGCGATGGGCATGACGTACGGCGTCGGTTGTCACCACCCCCGTCACCGAAGGAGAACGCATGGCCATCGCCCACCGCCGGATCGGCACCGGACCCCTCCGCGTCATCGTGCTGCACGACTGGTTCGGCACCTCCGCCAACTGGGGTTGCGCGCTGGACCACTTCGACCCCGAGGAGTTCTCGTACGCCTTCCTCGACTACCGCGGCTACGGCGACCGCCGGGACGTCACCGGCCGCCACACCCTGCCCGAGATCGCCGACGACGTCCTCGAACTCGCCGACGAGCTGGGCTGGGACACCTTCTCCCTGCTCGGCCACTCCATGGGCGGCAAGGCCGCCCAGCAGGTCCTCGTCCGCGCCCCCGAGCGGATCGAGAAGCTGATCGGCCTGGCTCCCGTGCCGGCCGCGCCCTACGAGATGGACGACGCCACCCACGCGCTCTTCTTCGGCGCCGCCGAGAACCCGGAGAACCGGCGCGCCATCCTCGACCTCGTCACCGGCAACCGGGCGAGCCGCCGCTGGGTCGACGCGATGGTCGCCCACTCGCTGGAGGTCTCCCGGCCCGAGGCCTTCGCCGACTACCTCGCGAGCTGGCAGTCGCTGGACCTGTCCGCCGCCGTCAAGGGCAACACCGTCCCGGTGCTCGTCCTGGTGGGCGAATACGACCTCGCGCTCACCGCCGACGTGATGCGCGCCACCTGGCATGCCTGGTACCCGAACTGCCGGATCCGGACGATCTCCGGCGCCGGGCACTACCCGCCGCACGAGACGCCCGTGGCTTTCGTCACCGAGGTGGAGGCCTTCCTCCGCGCGTGACGGCGAACAAAAAACCCCTGGGGCACGAGGAGACCTCGTGCCCCAGGGGAACAGGGTGAGTGACGGGACTTGAACCCGCGGCCACCTGGACCACAACCAGGTGCTCTACCAACTGAGCTACACCCACCACGAAGGGCGGCGGACCACCCGTTCGATGTGCATGCACAGCATAGCCGATCTGCGGGGTGGTCCTGCGACGCCTTATCCGGCGGACCGGCTCGCGGCCAGGGTAGCGGCGAGCCTGGCGGTGACCCCTGCGGCGCCCCCGCCGGACCGACCGGCGGCGTGCGCGACGGCCGCGACGGCGAGGGCCCTGATGATCGGGTGGGGCCTGGCCCCGTCCCCCTGGAGCTCCGGCTGGAAGAGCGTGGCCAGGAAGAAGGGGTGCCCGGGCAGCTCCGCGACTCGCACCTGCCCGTCCTCGTCGTGCCCCGACAGGCGCAGCCCGTGCGCGGTGAGCGCGGGCAGGTGCCGCGGGGCGGGCCCGTAGTGGCAGTGGTAGCGCTCCACGGACCGCTCCGCGCCGAGCGCGGCCTCGGCGAGCGACCCGGCCTCGGCCCGTACGACCCCCTCGTGGCCGACGAGCGAGCACGCGAGCGGCGCGATCAGCGGGTCGGCCGCCCCGGGGTCGTTCTCGGCGTGCGCGACGCCGGACAGCCCGCACACCGTCCGGGCGTACTCCAGCAGCGTGTGCTGGAAGCCGCCGCACGTCCCGAGGAAGGGGATGCCCTCCTCGCGTGCCACCCGGATAGCGGCCAGCGCCCCGGCCTCGCTGGCGTACGGGCTGCCCGGCAGCACCCACACGGCGTCGAAGCGGGCCAGGGTCCCGTCGGCCGCCTCCGCCGCGGCGTCGGCGGTGGGGATCCAGTAGGCGTCGAGGACGAGTCCGTCGCGGGCGGCCAGGGTGTCGAGCAGGACCGGGATCCGGGTGTGGGACTCCACGTGCGGGGAGCGGTCGCCGACCAGGGCGATCCGCGCCACCCCCGGGCTGTCCGCGGTCTCGGTGGCAGGGGCGTGTGCCGTGCGTGCGGTGTCTGCGGTGGTCATGCGGATCATCCTGCGGCCGCCTCTCCCTTCAGCGCCAACGATTGTTCCCGCACGACCGATAAGCAATCCTGATGACCATGGATCCGCACCTGCTCCGCACCTTCGTCGCCGTCGCCCGCCTGGCCTCCTTCTCCGCTGCCGCCCGCGAACTCGGCTACACGCAGTCCGCCGTCTCCCAGCACATCGCCGCGCTGGAAGCGGACCTGCGGGCGGACCTCCTCACCCGGCGGCCCGTCGCACCGACCGCCGCCGGAGAGCGGCTCCTGGAGCACGCCGGACCGCTGCTGCTGCGGCTCGACGCCGCGCGGGCCGACGTACTGCGGCTCGCCGCCGCCCCGCCCGGGCGCGTCACGCTCGCCGCTTCCCCGCTCGCCGTGGGCCCGCGACTGCTCGCCGCCCTCCCCGCCACCGGAGTCACCCTGCGCGTACTGCCCCCGGCCGAGGTGCCCGCCGCCGTGGCCACCGGAGGCTGCGACCTCGGGCTGGTCGACGGCCCCGCCGCCCCGAGCGATCCGCTGCGGCTGCCCGATGTCGCGCCCCTCACCGTCACGGGCGCCGGGGAGGAGGAGCTGGCCGTGCTGCTCCCCGGCGGCCATCCCCTCGCCCGGCGGGCCGCCCTCCGCCTGGACGACCTCGCCGACGCCCGCTGGATCGACGCCCCCGGTGTCGGCCTGCCGCTCACCGCCGCCCGCGCCTCCGTCCGCTACGAGGGCACCGACCTGCACGCCCTCTGCGCACTGGCCACCGCCGGGCACGGCCTGGCGCTCCTCCCGCGCCGCGTCGCCGACGCCGCCGGCGCGGGCGTCGCCGTACCGCTGTCCGCCCCGCGCCTGGTGCACCGTACGGAACTGCTCTCGCCCGGCGTCCCGACCGGCGCGGCCGCCGCCCTGGCCGCGCGGCTCACGGCAGGGTCCACCGCATGACCGGGCGGGCCGGCGCGCCAGGGCCTGTCCGAAGTCGTGCCGTAGGGCCCTGGTCGTCGCCGGATGTGCCCAGCTCGCCGATACACCGCCGGGCACAGCGAACCGGTCGCGGTTCGCGGATCCGGGTTAAAGCGGTGGGGAGCGGAAAGGTGCCTTGTCTCAGCACGGACGACCGAAGGGAGCGCCATCATGGCGCAGGAGAAGAAGAAGGAGGACAGGTCGCCGCTGGAGCGCGTGACCGGCGAGAGCGACGTGTCCCCCCGAGAGCAGCGCGAGCGTGGCGCCGCTCCGTCCGGCGGCAAAGGCCGGATCCAGGAGGCGGCGGGCAAGGTCAAGGACGCGGCGCGGGAGGCCTTGGGCACCGGGAAGCGTGAACCTACCGAGGCCACCCCGGAAGCCGAGGAGATGCTGCGTGAGCGTCGTGAGAGGTCGAATCGGTCGGACGGATCCGGCGGCGGTTAGGGAGCGTCCGGCGGATCAGGGCCGGAACCGGGGCTGTGCGCGCTGATGGAGCGCCTGGTTTGATTCCTCGGCTTTGCCGGGTCCCCGCCACCCCCGCCCTCACGGGCGGCCGGCGCTGCTTTGACGACGCCCCGGGCGGGCAACACACCCTAGGGGCCCAGGATCACCGCCGACTCGCCCGGCAGGTGGATCCGCCCGTCCGGGCCGGGGTGTTCGACGGGGTCCCAGGACGCCAGCACCCGTACCCCGTTGCGGCCCAGGGCGATCGTGACCGGATCGGACGCGAGGTTCACCGCCACCCGTACGTCGCCCCGCCGGAAGGTGAGCCAGCGGCGCTCCTCGTCGTACGCGACCCGGACCGCCGCGAGGTCCGGGTCGCGCAGGTCGGGGTGGGTGCGGCGGAGCGCGACCAGGGTGCGGTACCAGTCCAGCAGGCGGGCGTGGAGGGGCTGTTCGGGCTCCGACCAGTCCAGGCGGGAGCGGTCCCGGGTGGCCGGGTCCTGCGGGTCGGGGATCTCCTCGGCCTTCCAGCCGTGCGCCGCGAACTCCCGGCGCCGGCCGGACCGTACCGCCTCGGCGAGATCCGGATCGGGGTGGTCGGTGAAGTACTGCCACGGCGTGCGCGCGCCCCACTCCTCGCCCATGAACAGCATCGGCACGAAGGGCCCGGTCAGCGCCACCGCCGCCGCGCAGGCCAGCAGCCCGGGCGAGAGGGAGGCCGAGAGCCGGTCGCCGAGCGCCCGGTTGCCGATCTGGTCGTGGGTCTGGGTGTAGCCGACGAACCGGTGCGCGGGGGTGCGGCGGTGGTCCACCGGCCGGCCGTGCGTGCGGCCCCGGAAGGACGACCAGGTGCCGTCGTGGAAGAAGACCCGGGTCAGGGTCTTGGCCAGGGCGGCCAGCGGAGCCCCGGCGAAGTCGGCGTAGTAGGCCTGCGATTCGCCGGTCAGCGCACAGTGCAGGGCATGGTGGAAGTCGTCGTTCCACTGGGCGTGCAGGCCCAGGCCCCCGGCGGCGCGCGGGGTGGTGGTGCGCGGGTCGCAGCGGTCGGACTCGGCGATCAGGAACAGCGGCCGGCCGGTCTCCGCGGCGAGCCCGTCGACGGCCGCGGACAGCTCCTCCAGGAAGGTCAGCGCCCGCTCGTCCGCCAGGGCGTGTACGGCGTCGAGCCGCAGCCCGTCGATCGCGTAGTCGCGCAGCCACGCCAGGGCGCTGCCGACGAGGTAGGCGCGCACCTCGTCGGAGCCGGGCGCGTCCAGGTTCACCGCCGAGCCCCACGGGGTGTGGTGGGTGTCGGTAAAGTACGGGCCGAAGTCCGGGAGGTGGTTGCCGGAGGGGCCGAGGTGGTTGTGCACGACGTCGAGGACCACACCCAGCCCGGCCGCGTGCGCGGCCGCCGTGAACCGGGCCAGGCCGGCCGGGCCGCCGTACGGCTCGTGTACCGCCCACGGCGCGACCCCGTCGTAGCCCCAGCCGTGCCGGCCGGCGAAGGAGCACACCGGCATCAGCTCCACGTGCGTGACGCCGAGGGCGGTGAGGTGGCCGAGCCGGGCCGCGGCCGCGTCGAAGGTGCCCTCGGGGGTGAAGGTGCCGACGTGGAGCTCGTAGAGGACCGCGTCCTGGAGCGGGACGCCCGGCGGCGGGACGCGCCGGGGGGCCAGGGCATCGAAGTCGACGACGGCCGACAGCCCGTCGGGCCCGTCCGGCAGCCGCCGGCCGCGCGGGTCGGGCAGCGGTCCGGTGTCCCCGTCCAGCAGGAAGCCGTAGCGGCTGCCGTCCCCGGCGGGCGCCTGCGCGGTCCACCAGCCGTCCCGTTCCGGATCGCGCGCCATCTCGTACGTCGCGTCGTCGAGCCGCAGCGCGACCCGGCCCGTCAGCGGTGCCCACACCTCGAACTGCACGGTGGCCCCCTCGTCTGTCGGCGGTGTCCGGTGCGGCTGTGACCGCGGATCCTGGCAGGCTTATCGTGCCCATCATTCCGGGCTCGGCGGGGGAGTTCTGGACACTCCGCCCCCGACGGGCCGACAATCACCCTGTGACGTCGAGTTTCGAACTTCCTGCCTTCCCCGCGCCGCGGCTGTCGGACGCCGAGCGAGATCGTGCGCTGGGCCAGCTCAGGGAGGGCGCGGCCCTCGGCAAGCTGTCCCACGACACCTTCCTGCGCCGCATGGAACTCGCCCTGGTGGCCCGCCGTTCCGAGGACCTCGCGGTCCTGACCGCCGACCTCCAGACCAGGGAGGCCGCCGAAAGCCCGTGGACCCGTCGGCTGTTCGGCTGGGTCGGCCGGGTATCGGCGGTGTCCGCGGGTGTCCGGCGCGCCTGGACGGCCGAGCGGTTGCCCAAGCTGCTCCTGCCGCACCCGAGCGCGGCGGCCCTGCGGATCGGCCGCGACCCCGGCAACGGGCTGCGGCTCAGCCACGAGACCGTCTCCCGGTCGCACGCGGAACTGAGCCTGCGCGACGGGGTGTGGGTGCTCAAGGACCTCGGCTCGACCAACGGCACCTCCGTCAACGGGCGCCGTGTGACGGGCTCCGCGGTCGTCCGCGACGGCGACCAGGTCAGCTTCGGGAACATGAGCTTCCGGCTCTCGGCGGGCTGAGCACGCGGCCCCCGCGCCCGCCGGTCACGCCCCCGGTCGCGCCCGCCGGTCACGCCCCGCAGGAGAGCCGGCGGGAGGGACCGCGCAGGATGGGGGCATGGAACACACCCCTGTCATCCGCCGTGCCCGGGTCGGGGACCTGCCCCGGCTGGTCGAACTGGTCCACGAGCACGTCGCGTACGAGAAGTCGGCCCCCCGCCCCGCTGACCTCGCCGGGCGGCTCGGCCCGCGGCTCTTCGCCGAGGACGCCCGGCTGTGGGTGCTGCTCGCGGAGAACGCCGACGGGGTCGTCGCCGGGTACGCCGCCTGCTCCGCCGAGTTCGCCTTCTGGGACGCGCGCGACTACCTGCACATGGACTGCCTGTACCTGGCCGCGGAGGCCCGCGGCCAGGGTCTGGGCGCCGCCCTGGTGGACGGCGTGGCGCGGCTGGCCCGCGAGCTGGGCCTGGAGCAGGTCCAGTGGCAGACCCCCGACTGGAACGAGGCGGCGATCCGCTTCTACGACCGCCTCGGCGCCGCCTCGAACCCCAAGCTCCGCTACACCCTGCCCGTGGGGCCGCCTGCCGCCACGAGCCGCGCGTAGGCGGCCAGGACCGTACGGGACTGGTGTTCCACCTGGGTGGCCACCGGGATCCAGCGGGCTCCGAAAACCGCCGCGAAGTCCTCGCACCATCCGCTGACCAGCCGGTCCAGCCCGGGCGCCGCCGGATGCCCCTCGGCGCGCAGGACCCGCAGCAGCATCGCCGCCGCGCGCAGCGACAGCCGCCGCCCGAAGGCGTCGATGCTGGCGATGTACGCCGCCGTCGCCTCCGCGGGGGCGCCGGGACCGGTCCACTCGGCGGTGATCCGCGGGATCAGCGCGAGCGTCCAGTCCACGGCGCGCAGCAGCGGAGCCGCGGCCGGGTCTCCGTGCGCGCCCGGACCCGGCCGGTCCGGGTCCCGGTCCAGGTGGAGGGGGGACCGGGCCCGGGCCTGCTCCCGGGCCGCGCCGACGAGCGCGGCGTCCGCCGTGAGCCGGGCGGCGAGCATCCGCAGGGCGCCGCGCGGGTCGGGGTGCGGCGCCGGATCGTCCACCAGGTCGGATGCCCACATGGGGACTTCGACGATCGCGGTGGTGCCCGCGTGGCGGTGGGCGTGGTACCAGGTGCTCAGCCGGGTGTCCTCTGGGTGGAACGCCCCGGCGGCCTCGCTCCCCGGCTCCGGGATCACGAAGATGCCGGGCCCCGGCGAGGGCCAGCCGGCGGCGTCCGAGGCCCCGTTCTCCACCGGAATGCGCAGGTCGGCGGCCGATTTCGCGAACGGCTCGGCGAGGCCGGGTATGTCCCGGGTGAGCTGTACCCAGGTACCGCCGAGATCGGTGGCGTGCAGGGAGACCTGGAGCACGGGCCGCAGCTCGTCGATGAGCGCGGTCAGCGCCAGCGTCTCCGGCGGCAGCCGGTCCGCGGGCAGTAAAGACGGCGCCCACTCGGGCTGTTCGGGGCCGGGCGGCCGGTAGAAGTACCGGTGGTAGTCCAGCAGCGAGTCCGGGCGGGGCGTGCGGTGCAGGTCCGCGCCGTCCGGGTCGGCGCACAGCAGGAAGTGCCAGGCGCAGCCGGCCCGGGGAGCCGGGTCGTCGCGCAGCAGCCGGCGGGCCAGCGAGAGGGCCGTGGCGCCGCCGACGGGCTCGTTGGCGTGGGCTCCGGCGACGACGAGGACGCTGCGCGCGTCCCCGCCGGCCCCCGCCGCGTCGGCCGGTACCGCGCCGGCCGGTACCGCGTCGGCTGAAAGCCCGCCGGCCGGCCCGGTCGGCGGGGCCGCCGTCGCGGCGACCGACAGTACCCAGATCGGCCGCCCGGCCCGCGAGGTGCCGGCCTGGCGGAGCCGGACATCGCCGGGGTGTTCGTCCGCGAGGGCACGGGCGGCCAGCCCGAGTTCCTGCGGTGTGGGGTAGCACATGTCACGGAGGAGAGTCACAAGGGATGCCATGCCCGCCGGTCCCGCCGCCTACTGCTGTACGGGCCCCGCAGTTCCCCCGAACCGCGGGGAAACCCCTGGCCAAGGCTGCGTCGGCGCCTCCCGGCCACGCCTCGCTACTGCTGGTGCAGACCCCGGCCGGCCAGGCTCAGGAAGACCTCGCCGACCGCCTCCGAGAGCGTCGGGTGAGCGTGTACGTGGCGGGCCACGTCGGAGGGCTCCGCCTCCCAGCCCACGATCAGCTGGCTCTCCGCGACCATCTCCGACACGTGCGGCCCCACCAGGTGCACCCCCAGCACCCGCCCGCCCCGCTCGGCGACCACCTTCACCATGCCGCCCCGGCCGTGCACCATGCCCTTCGCCACGGCCGTCAGCGGCATCGTGTTCACCACCACGTCGTACGCCGCTTCGCGCGCCTGCGCCTCCGTCAGCCCGACGGCGGCGGTCTGCGGCGCCGAGTACGTCACCCGCGGCACCGCCGCGTAGTCCACCGGCGCGCTCGCCACCCCCGCCAGGGTCTCGGCGACCAGCAGCCCCTCCGCGAAGGACGCGTGCGCCAGCCCGAGCGAGGGCGGCGGCAGCAGATCCCCCACCACGTGAACGCCGGGGACGGCCGTCTCCAACCGCGACCAGTCCGCCGGCGCCACGAACCCCCGCCCATCCGCGGCCAGTCCGGCCGCCGCGAGGTCCAGCCCGTCGGTGACCGGGACCCGCCCCACCGCCACCAGCAGCCGCTCCGCCCGCAGTTCCCGCAGCTCCCCGCGCGCGGTGCGCACCGCCGCCCGCACCCCGCCGTCCGCGAGCCGCTCGGCCCCCTCCAGCCGGGCGCCGGTCCGCACGTCGATCCCGCGCTTGCCCAGCCCGCGCGCCAGATGGCGCGACACGTCCGCGTCCTCCAGCGGAACCAGCCTGTCCGCGGCCTCGACCAGAGTCACCTCGGCGCCCATGGAACGGTGGAACGACGCGTACTCCACCCCGATGGCCCCGCCGCCGAGCACCAGCACCGACGCCGGCAGCCCCGGGGCGAACAACGCGTCGTCACTGGTGACCACCGTGCGGCCGTCGGGTGCCAAGCCCGGCAGCGTACGCGGCCGGGACCCGGTGGCCAGCACGATTCCACGGGTCGCGGTGAACTCCCGTCCGTCCTCAGCCCGTACGGACCGAGGCCCCGTCAACCGCACGGCGCTGCGCACCACCCGCACTCCGGAATGCGCCAGATGCCCCTCCACACCCTTGTGGTTGCGGGCCACGATGTCGTCCCGGGTCGCGGTCAGCGCCGTCCAGTCCACCGACTCCACGCTCGCCCGCACCCCCCAGCGCTCGCGGGCCTCGGTCACGCCGTCGAGGAGTTCCGCCGCGTGCAGCATGGCCTTGCTGGGAATGCAGCCCCGGTGCAGGCAGGTCCCGCCGACCTTGTCGCGCTCCGCGAGGAGGACTCTCAGGCCGAGGGCCGAGGCGCGCAGGGCGGTGCTGTAGCCGCCCGTGCCCCCGCCGATCACGATCACATCCACAGTGCTGTCGTCGGTCATGTCCCCAGCGTGCAGGCCCCGTTCCGGGCGGTCCAAGGAAATGATCTTCTGGTTTCCATGCAGGATCCTTATGCTTCCGCCCCATGAGCCTGCGCCAGATGGAGTACTTCCTCGCCGTCGTGGAGGAATCCTCCTTCACCCGCGCCGCGGACTCCCTCCACGTCACCCAGCCCGCCCTCTCCCACCAGGTCAAGGCCCTGGAGCGGTCCGTGGGCGGCCCCCTGCTGGAGCGCATGCCGCGCGGGGTCCGGCTCACCGCCATGGGCCGCGCCTTCCTCCCGCACGCCCAGCTCGCCGTACGCAGCGCCCACCAGGCCGAACGGGCCGCCCGCGCCGCCGCCGGGGTCGCCGGCGGCGAACTGCACCTCGCCACCGTCCACGCCGTCGCCGTCGGCCTGCTCCCCGGCGTCGTGGCCCGCTGGCGGGCCCTGCACCCCGGGGTGTCGCTCATGCTGCGCGAGTACGGCTCCACCGAGGCGCTGGAGGAGGAGCTGGAACGGGGCGCCGCCGACCTCGCAGTGGGACCGGAGCCCGCGCGGTGGACCGGGCCGCTGCTGCCCCTCGGCCGGGAGGAGCTGGTCGTCGTCGTCCCCTCCGACGACCCGCTCGCCGGACGCGCCGCCGTCCGCCTCGCCGAGCTCGCCGACCGCGACTGGATCCGCTGCGCGATGGAGC
The DNA here is from genome assembly GCF_001941845.1 of Streptomyces sp. TN58. Lineage (NCBI taxonomy): Bacteria > Bacillati > Actinomycetota > Actinomycetes > Kitasatosporales > Streptomycetaceae > Streptomyces > Streptomyces sp. TN58. Next base: position 5,808,885 of record NZ_CP018870.1, read on the forward strand.
CGCTGGTCGACGGGGTCCTCGTCCTGGACCGGGCCTGCGGCGAGGCCGGCTTCACCCCGCACACGGTGCTGCGCACCGAGCACACCTCCACTGCCGTAAGGATGGCTGCCGCCGGCGTGGGCATCGTCATGGCCCCCGCCCACATGGCCCGCAGCGCCGTCGGCGAGGACTGCGCGTTGCTCTCCCTCGACCCGGCGTGGCACCGCGGCCTGGCGGTCTTCTCCCGGGTCCCGCTGACCGGCGCCGCCGCGGCCTTCGCCGAACTCCTCGCCGGGGTCGAGCCTGCGGCCACGGCTACGGCTACGGTGACGGCACCGCGGGACGCGAGTGGTCGGCCAGACTGAGCAGCAGATGGGCCGTCTCGGCATGGTAGAAGTCCGAGTGCGCCCCCACCGGGTTGATCCTGGTGCTCCGGTAGCGCCAGCTCGCGTCCACGTTGACGAAGGCGTGGTCCAGCGACGTGTGCGGATAGGGCGTGTCGGCGCGCAGCAGCCGGGTGGCCCACACGTCGTTCGGCGCGAGTCCGGCGCCCGCACGGGACAGGCGCATGCCGGAGTGCCCGATACCGGGCTTCCGCTCGCCCAGCAGGTGCCAGAACCCCGTCGCCCGGTCGTGGCGCGAGTGGGTGAACACCAGCGGTCCGCCGACCGGTGAGGTGTGGCCCAGCGGCCCGGGGCGCAGCCGCGTGAACAGGGACTCGAAAGCCTCGGTGGGTGCCGCCATCTGCAGGACCGTCAGCGTGTCGACAGTGAACGGGCGCGAGGGGTGCGCGGTGGTGCTCCAGCCCAGCGTCCCGCCCTGCCACGTGTCCGCGGCCCGGGTCACCGCCTCGCACAGGAAGCGGCCCCCGAAGGAGTGGCCGACCAGGTGCAGGTACTGGCCGCCGCGGGTGCGCAGGGTCCGGTCCGCCGGATCGCCCCGCTCGGTGTGCAGATAGCCCAGCAGATGGCCCAACACGTGCGGGGCGTATCCGGAGTCCGGGGCGCTCATCGCGTGGGCCCGCTCGCGGACCTTCTCGTAGCCGCCCTTGGTGATCAGCGACGAGGAGGGCCAGCGCACCACCACCGTCCACGGGGCGTAGCGTTCCCGCAGGCCCGGGTAGAGGGCCGCGCGAGCCGTGCGCTGGCGGTCCATGAGGGCGAGCAGCCGCTGCGCCGAGCGGACGGCCGAGTCCCGGCCCGTCCGCCAGCCGTGCACGTACACGATGATGTCGGTGGCCCAGGCCGGCGGGACGAGCCGCTCGGCCAGGTACCGGGTCAGCCGGTCGGCGCGCACCTGCCGGCCGGTGGCGGCGGACAGCAGCCACCCCTCCTTGTCGAGGTCGACGGTGGTCAGCGCTTCCGCGGGTACGGCCGCGGGCCGTACCGGGCGGCGCGCGGACAGGCGGTGTCGGCGTCGTGTGTTCATGAACGCGTCGGTCCTTCCTGGGACGCGGGCAGACGGCTGTCCATCCCGCAGACGAGGCCGTAGGTCAGGGCCAGCGGATTGCGGTACTCCCTGGCGAACCAGCGCACGGTCTCCAGCACGGCCCGCCCGGCGGGCAGCCCGTCGGTCACGTAGAGGGTCAGGAAGCGCAGCGCGAACTCGGCTCCGAAGACCTGCGGCATGGCGATGGACGGGGCCAGGACACCGAGGGCGCCGTGTTTGACCAGGGCGGCGGAGATGCCGGCGTAGCCCGCGGTGGCCGGGGCCCCGGCGAAGCACACGTTGAGCAGGACCATGGGGTGGAAGAGGCACAGCGTGCCCTCCCGGGCGTTGGCCTCGGTGTGCCGCTTGCGGTACCGGTCCACGATCGAGGCGTCGATCGGGACGGGGTCGCTCAGCCGCAGGGCCTGCCAGGTCCGGTCCCCCTGCCGGACGTACTCGCCGTGGCAGTAGAAGTACATCAGGGCGTGGTCGACGACCGGCTGGTGCAGCGTCGCCAGCAGCTCGCTGCCGTGGAAGTGCTCCGACAGCTCCGTGCGGTCGTCGAGGAGCTTCACGACGTCGTCCGCGAGCAGGTTGCCCGCCAGCTCCTCGTCCGTCCAGGCGCTGGAGGCGGGGCGGGCGCGGGTGGACTCGTACCAGTACGCGGTCGGATACACACCCGCGAGTGCCTCGATCTCGTGCCGGTGCCCCAGGAACGCGGCGAACGGGTCGCCCGGCGGCTCCTCGCCGGGTACGCCGGCGCTGTGGCCCGCACCGACGGCCAGCAGCGGCCAGGGCAGATCGAGATCGGAGTCGAAGCGGATCCGCAGGTCCCGGCGACCGAGCAGGTCCAGCAGCCGGCGCCGCACCTCGGCGAGTTCGCGGCCCTGCCCGGCGAGCAGCTCGTCGAGCAGGTACTCGCCCTCCTCGGCCAGTTCGGCGACCTGGGCCAGCACCTCGACGGCCGAACGGCCGCTGAGGTCGGCGAGGTTGGTGTGCGGCAGGACGTCGAGCGGCCCCTGCCGCCGGGACGGCTGGTAGGCGACGAACTCCTGCCAGCGGGATATCAGGCGCGCCGACAGCGTCCTGAGCTCCTCGGCGCCGGTCTCCAACACCGTGTAGTACGAGCCGGTGCGGGGCTGCGGCAGGATCTCCGGATCGCCCCACAGGCACAGGGTGGTCACCGTGTCGGAAGGGGTCCGGATGCAGACGGTCAGATGCCGTACTCCGCAGGACGGGGGTTCCGCGAGCAGCCGGTATCCACGGCTGGGGTCCTGCGGGGCGGACAGGGCGAGCTGGCGGTTCAACGGTTCAGAACTCCGGTCCTTCGTGCGGGGAGGAGCCGAGGAGGACGGGCTCCGCGGCTTCCAGGGTCGCGTCGAGTTCCTGCAGCACCACCCCGTGCGCGCGGTCGTAGACGGTGATCCGCAGCTGGTGCCGCCCCGGGGTGTACGCGGTGAACGTGAAGGCCGCGGCCTGCCCTCCGGGGGCCTGTACGCGGTAGTCCGCGCACGGCGGTACGAGGGTCGAGCCGGCTCCGCGCGGTGACGCCACCAGCACCAGCTCGGCGGGGGCCCGGGTGTCCCCCGGGGACCGGTGCCAGGGGTGGCCCGCGGGAACGTCGAGGGTGAACTCCAGCCGGACGGACCTGCCCACGTGCGCGGGCGCGTCGATCAGGGTCAGCCGGGGGGTGCAGGCCGGCAGCCGGAGCCGGTGGGCGGGCATCGCGGCCGTGGGGCCCGCCTCCGCCTCCGCCCCTCCGGACGGCGCGGCCGACACGGCGGCAGGCCGGGGCTGCGCCTGCGCACCGGGCTCCCGTGCGGGGGTGGCGCGCAGCAGGGCCAGACAGTGCCAGCTCGCCGTCAGCAGCACCCGTACCGTCCCGTACGCCGCGCCGAACACCGCCCCCGACAGGAGGGCCGTCAGCGGGTCCGGGGCGGAGGGGCGGCTGACCAGGTGCCAGCCGAAGAGAGTGACCAGGGTGACCAGCACACCCGTCAGGAAGGCGGCCATGGCCCGGCTGGTGGCGGTGGTGAACAGGTGCACCAGCCGTTCCCGAAGGGACTCCCAGAAGGACGGCGGCGGCCGGTTCGCGACGGCCCAGTGCCCGCCGGGCACGGGTTCGTGCTGCCCGGCGAGCCGGCGCAGCGAGACCACGGCCGGAGCGGCGGAGGTACGGGCGCCGGGGTACGGGGAGAGCAGGACCTCCAGCAGGAGGGTGAGCTCCGCCTCCCCGGGGATCCTGGGAGGGCGGGCGTCGTGCACCTTGCGGATCCAGCGGAACCTCCGCAGCGGCCCGTACAGCAGGCTGCGGCTGCCCATCAGGATCTCGTAGAGGACCATCCCGAGGGCCCAAAGGTCACCGGAGCGGGTCGGGAACGGAGGCCGGTCGGCCGTCCGCCGGGCCAGTTCGGGCGCGGTGTAGCGGGAGTCGGGCCGCCAGGGGCGGATCCAGGGCCCCTGCCCGTCGTGCGGTGAGGGCGCCGTTCCGTAGCCGGCGAGGGCCAGGGTGCGGTCGTCGCGGAAGAACACGTTGCGGGGGTCGAAGCGGCCGTGCGCGATGCCCGCGTCGTGCAGCTCCTGGAGGGCGGTCGCCATCTCCACCCCGAGGTAGGCGGCGCCCGCGCCGCCGAGCTTGCCCTGCTCCTTGAGTAATCGGCTCAGGGAGATCGGCTGGACGGGGTCCATGACGACCCAGACGGACCCGCCGTGCTCGAACGCGTCGTGCACGGCCAGGAGGTGGGGCGTACGCGGTGACGCGACCCGCCGGATCTGGCGCAGCAGATCACCCGGTACCGCGACCCGGTCCTTGCCCGTGTCCGCGCCGGCCGCGCCCTTCGCGTACGTGGTCCGGCCCTTGGCGGCCGGTAGTCGGGGCGCGGCCCCCGCCGGCCGCTCCTGCAACGCATCCAGCATCGACCCGGGCCGCGACGGCTGCGTCAGCGGCAGCAGCTGCTGGATGAACACCTCGGCCCTCTCTTTCTGGTCGAAGGCGGACCAGAAGACGGCTCCCTCGTGCTCCTCCCAGGCCTGGTCCAGCCAGTACCGCTGCCGGAGCACGCCCGGGTTCTCGGCCTCCATGCGCTCGCCCCCTCCACCCGGGCGCGCGGACCGTGCGGCTCGGGTGCGAAACAGCCTAGTGCTGCGACCGGCCCCGGCGCAGGCGATCAGCGGCGCAGCCACACCCCCGCCGGGCGGCCGTCCAGCAGCGCCGACACCGTCACCGAACCGCTGTGCCGTACCGGGGATTTCGAGCCGGAGGGGGAGGGGAGGACCGGGGTCCACCCGCCGGGCGGCAGGTCCAGCCGGGTGCCGCGCCAGCCGCCCGCCGCCGCCAGCCGGTGGGACAGCCGGGTGGCCGCCACCAGCAGCCCCGGGCCCCGGGTGAAGGCCACCAGGTGATCCGCCGCCGGGCCCCGGGCCGATGCCGGGGCGTAGCCGCGGAACAGTTCCGGCCGGTCCCGGCGCAGCCGCAGCAGCGCCGCCGTGAGGGCCAGCTTCTCCTCGGCCGGGCCCTGCGGGGCGGCCCCCGCGTCCAGCCGTGCCAGCGCCTCCCGCGGGAAGTGCGCCGGCCGCCGGTTGTCCGGGTCGACCAGCGCCCGGTACTCGGTCTCCGCGCCCTGGTAGACCTCCGGGACGCCCGGCATCGCCAGGTGCAGCAGCGCCATGCCGAGCAGATTGGCGCGCGCCGCCTCGGCGAGGTCCGCCGGGACGTCCAGCGGCGCCGGGGCATGGCCGGGGACGCCGGCCTCGTACTCCTCGTCCGGGTCGGTCCAGCTCGTGCGCAGGGCGGCCTCGCGGGCCGCCTTGAGCAGTGCGTCCGCCAGCCGCGGCACCGCCTCCGGGGCCGGGCCGAGTCCGAGCGCCGTCTGCCGGGCCACCCACGCCAGGTGGGGATCACGGACGTCCTCCCCGCCGGCCGGGCCGTCAGGTGCCGTCATCAGCTCCGGCGCCTGGGACAGCGCCGAGATCCGGGCCCGCACGTCCGCGCTGCGCTTGGTGTCGTGCGTGGACAGCACCGTGCCGGTGCCGGGCCAGTCCCGCGCCAGCGCGGCGCAGTACGCGTGGAACTCCTCGGGCGCCACCGCCGGACGCCCCGGCTCCCCGCCCACCTCGGTGGCCGACAGCAGCGGCGCGTACCGGTAGAAGGCACGGTCCTCAAGGGACTTGGCGCGCAGGGCGGCCGACGTCTGGGCGAAGCGCGCGGCGAAGGCAGGGTCCCGCAGCAGCAGCTCCCGTACGCCGGCCACCGCGGCCGGGCCGGCCAGCTCGGACGCCCGCTCCAGCGCCTGCGGCGGCAGCTCCGGCTCGCCCGGATAGGGCCGGTAGACGGGGAAGGCGATCAGCAACTCCCGTACGGCAGCCGCCAGCTCTTCACCGGCCCGCCGCTCCAGCGCCCCCAGCTCGGCGGCCAGGTCCCCGGTCAGCACCTCCCGCGCACAGGCCCGGGCCGTCTCCGGCCACGGCGGCATCCCGGTGAACCGCCCGAACCGGTCGGCCAGTTCGGCGGCGCCCGCCGGATCCGTGAACACCCCGTCGACCCGGTGCAGGGCGTCGTACCCGGTGGTCCCCGCCACCGGCCACCCGGCCGGCAGCCGCTCGTGGCGGGCCAGGATCTTCTCCACCACCACCCAGCAGCCGTCGCCCGCCGCGGCCCGCAGCCGGCCCAGGTACTCCTCCGGGTCGGCCAGGCCGTCCACGTGGTCGATCCGCAGACCCTGCGCGACCCCGTCACGGACCAGCTCCAGCACCTTCGCATGGGTGGCCGTGAACACCTCCGGATCCTCCACCCGGACCCCGATCAGCTCCGAAATGGTGAAGAAGCGCCGGTAGTTGAGCGCACCGGGGGTCTCCCGCCACCACACGGGCCGGTACCACTGCGCGGCGAGCAGCTCCGGCAGCGGCAGGCCCGCGGTGCCCTCCCGCAGCGGGAACTCCTGCTCCCCGTGGCGCAGCACCTCCCCGTCGACCCGCAGGTCGCACGAGTCCACCGGGCCGGGGAGCAGCGGGAGCGCCACCCGGCCGCCGCCCGCCTCCCAGTCGATGTCGAACCAGCGCGCGTACGGCGAGCCGGGCCCGTCCCGCAGCACCTCCCACAGCGGCCGGTTCAGCCGCAGCGGCGTCGGCACCGCCATGTGGTTGGGCACGATGTCGAGGACCAGCCCGAGGCCGTGCGCCCGGGCGGCCCCGGCCAGGGCCCGCAGGCCGGCCTCGCCGCCCAGCTCGGCCCGTACCCGGGAGTGGTCGGTGACGTCGTACCCGTGGGCCGATCCGGGCGCCGCCTCCAGGACGGGGGAGAGGTGCAGGTGCGACACGCCGAGCGAGGCGAGGTACGGCACGGCCGCCTCGGCCGCCGCGAAGGGGAATTCCGGGCACAGTTGGAGGCGGTAGGTCGACGCCGGGGTGACAGGACTCGGAACGTCGGATTCCGATGCTGGGGTCGGGCGCGGCTGGCTCATGAGAACGTACGTACCCAGCCTGCCGGATTCCGTGCCATGACCCAATGCATCCGAGTGACTGCGCCGCGTTAGTGTCGATCAAGTGCTTGGAACCGTCACCACCTACCGAAGAGTCATCGCCCTGACCGGGCCGCTGCTCCCGCTCGTCTCCTTCCTCGCCCGGCTGCCCGTCGCGATGTCCCAGTTCGGAAGCTTCCTCCTGGTCGCGCAGACCAGCGGCTCCCTGGCCACCGCCGGCATAGTCGGAGGGGCCCTCTCCCTCGGCCAGGTCCTCTTCGGGCCCGTCCTGGGCCGGCTCGCCGACCGGCACGGCCAGCGGCCCGTCGTCCTGGCCGCCGCAGCGGTCAACGCCGTGGCCACCGCCGCCCTGGTCGCCGGTGCGCTCACGCACCTCGCGACGCCGCCGCTCGCCGCGGTCGGCGCCCTCACCGGCGCCTCCGTACCGCTGATCGGGCCGCTGGCTCGGACCCGATCCGTCGTCCTGGCCCGCCGTGCCAAGGCCGACGAGGGTGTCGTGGGTGCCGTACACGCCCTCGAAGGCACCCTGGACGAGGTCTCCTTCGTCTTCGGCCCCGCCCTGGTCGGGCTGGCCGCGCTGGTCGCGCACCCGGCCTTCGCCCTCGCCGGCGCGGCCGGTCTCGTCGCCGTCTTCGGCGGCGCCTTCGCCCTGCACCCGACCGCCTCCGCCACCCCCGGGGTCCCGGCCCGGGCGCGGCGGGCCGGCAGCCGGGTGCGGCCGCCCGCCGTGGTCTACGCCGTCCGGGGCTCCCTCGCCCTCCAGGGGGTGATGTTCGGCGCCTGCCAGGCCGGCATCACCGCGCTGACCATCCGCCTCGGCGTCCCGGACCAGGCCGCCGTCGTCTACTCCGCGATGGGGGTCGTCAGCGCCGCCGTCGGCCTCGCGCTCGGCGCGCTGCCCGCCCGGTACGGCCTGCGGCTGCGCTGGCGGGTGGCGACCGGCGCCGCCCTCGTACTCTCGGCGCCCCTGCTGGTCACCGACGGCCTGTGGCCGCTGTACGCGGTCGTCACCGTGCTCGGCGCCGCCTACGCACCCCACCTGATCACCGCGTTCGCGCTGACCGAGCGGGTCGTGGAACCGGCCCGGCTCGCCACCGCCATGGCCTTCGCCGCCAGCAGCCTGGTGGCCGGTCAGGCCGTCGCGCTCGTGGTCTGCGGGCGCCTCGCCGAGCGGTACGGTCCCGGCGGCGCCTTCGCCGTGGCCGTGGGGGCGGCAGCGCTCTGCCTGACTCTCGCCCTGGTCACCCGGGTGCCGGCCGCGGGCCCGGCTGCCACGGGTACGCCCGCCGGGCCGGAGCCGGGCGCTGCGGAGGACCCCGCCGCCGGGCCGGGCCCCGCCGCCGGGCCGGGCCGGCCGCCGACCCAGGGCCCCGCCTACGCCGGCCGCTGAAGCACCACGAGGCACCGCCCCGTCAGCGCCACCCGGTCGCCGGCCGCGTACTGCGGCCCGGTACCGGGTGGCAGCACGTCCGCCCGGGAGGTGTCCACCACCAGCCGCCACTGCGTACCGTGCCCCGGCGGGACGGTGAACTCCTGTGGGTCCGCACCCGCGTTGAACATCAGCAGGAACGAGTCGTCGGTGATCCGCTCCCCGCGGCTGCCCGGCTCGGAGATCGCCTCCCCGTTCAGGAACACCGTCAGCGCCCGCGCGTGCTGCGCCTGCCAGTCCCGCGCCCGCATCTCCTCCCCGTGCGGGGTGAACCAGGCGATGTCGGAGAGCTCGTCGTGCGTGCCCTCCACCGGCCGCCCGTGGAAGAACCGGCGCCGCCGGAACACCGGGTGGTCGCGCCGCAGCCACACCATCCGCCGCGTGAACTCCAGCAGCGAGGGCGCCGGCTTGCCGGGCTCCGGCCAGGCGACCCACGACAGTTCGTTGTCCTGGCAGTAGGCGTTGTTGTTGCCGCCCTGCGTGCGGCCGAACTCGTCGCCGTGGCTGAGCATCGGCACCCCCTGCGACAGCAGCAGGGTGGCCGTGAAGTTGCGCATCTGCCGCTCGCGCAGCGCCACGACCTCCGGGTCCTCCGTCGGCCCCTCCACCCCGCAGTTCCAGGACCGGTTGTGGCTCTCGCCGTCCCGGTTGCCCTCCCGGTTGGCCTCGTTGTGCTTCTCGTTGTACGAGACGAGGTCGTTCAGGGTGAAGCCGTCGTGGCAGGTGGTGAAGTTGATGGACGCCAGCGGGCGCCTGCCGTCGTCCTGGTAGAGGTCCGAGGAGCCGGTCAGCCGACCCGCGAACTCCGCGAGCGTGCGCGGCTGCCCGCGCCACAAGTCGCGTACGGTGTCGCGGTACTTGCCGTTCCACTCCGTCCACAGCGGCGGGAAGTTGCCCACCTGGTAGCCGCCCTCGCCCAGGTCCCACGGCTCGGCGATCAGCTTCACCTGGCTGACCACCGGGTCCTGCTGGACCAGGTCGAAGAACGACGACAGCCGGTCCACCTCGTGGAACTGACGGGCCAGCGTCGCCGCGAGGTCGAAGCGGAAGCCGTCCACGTGCATCTCGGTGACCCAGTAGCGCAACGAGTCCATGATCAGCTGGAGCACGTGCGGGGAGCGCATCAGCAGGGAGTTCCCGGTGCCCGTGGTGTCCATGTAGTGCCGCGGATCGTCCGACAGCCGGTAGTAGGAGGCGTTGTCCAGCCCCCGGAAGGACAGCGTCGGCCCCAGGTGGTTGCCTTCGGCGGTGTGGTTGTAGACGACGTCGAGGATCACCTCGATCCCCGCCTCGTGCAGGGCCCGCACGGCCGACTTGAACTCCAGCACCTGCTGCCCGCGGTCCCCGGAGGCGTAGCCGTTGTGCGGGGCGAAGAAGCCGATCGTGTTGTAGCCCCAGTAGTTGCTCAGCCCGTCGTTGACCAGCCGGTGGTCGTTGACGAACTGGTGCACCGGCATCAGCTCCAGCGCCGTCACCCCGAGCTTGGCCAGATGCCCGATGACCGCCGGGTGCGCGAGCGCACCGTACGTCCCGCGCAGCTCCTCGGGCAGCTCCGGATGGCGCATGGTCAGGCCCTTGACGTGCGCCTCGTACAGCACGGTGTGGTGGTACTCGTGGCGCGGCGGACGGTCGTTGGCCCAGTCGAAGTACGGGTTCACCACCACCGAGCTCATGGTGTGCGGGGCGGAGTCCAGGTCGTTGCGGGAGTCGGGACGCCCGAAGTGGTAGCCGTACACCGCCTCGTTCCAGTTCACGCTGCCGCTGATGGCCCGGGCGTACGGGTCCAGCAGCAGCTTCGCCGCGTTGCAGCGGCGGCCGCGCTCCGGCTCGTAGGGCCCGTGCACGCGGAAACCGTAGCGCTGCCCGGGCATGATGCCGGGGAGGTAGGCGTGGCGGACGAAGGCGTCCGTCTCCCGCAGCTCGACGGCCGTCTCGGACCCGTCGTCGTGGAGGAGGCACAGCTCGATGCGCCGGGCCGCCTCCGAGTAGACGGCGAAGTTGGTGCCGGCGCCGTCGTACGTAGCGCCGAGGGGATACGCCTGTCCTGGCCAGACCTGCATAGACAACGACTCTTCCCTCGGTGTCGAAGACGTCCCGGATGATCCGGCTTGGACCGCGTCACTGCCAGATCTTCCCCGAAAGAGGGGCCGCAAGCGCGGACTTGGGAGTGCTCCTACCGGGTGACCCGCAGACCCGACAGTCAGGTCAGCGGACTGTCCGCGCATCGGATAATGGGTCGATGCACGATCCGTGTGCGGGCCATCGGGCTGCACCGGGCCGCGCGCGCGGGATACCCTTCCGTGATCACTGGAGACGGGCGTCCAGACGCAGAAGGCGGTGCACGGGTGAGCTCGGGAGGTCTGGAGCTGCCCCCTGGTGACAGCAGTCACGAGGGTGGTCCGGCGGACGCCCCAGGTGGTGTCCCCGGCGGGGCGCCGACGGGGCTCCCGGCAGGGGCGGTCTCCCTGGCGGGCGGGCCCGCGGACGCGGCAGGCGCGGGGGCCGGCGCCGAACTGGACTGGGGCGCGGACGCCTGGAGCGAGGTCCGTACGCGGGCGCAGCGCGCGGGCCGGGCGTACATCTGGCTCAACCTGATCGAACAGCGGCTGCGGTCGGTGGTCGGCGCGGTGCTGCGGCCGATCTACGAACCGGTGCACGGCGGGGACGACTGGGTCGTCGCGGCCGCCGGCCCCGCCGGGCAGGAGTGGGTGCAGCGGGCCGTCGCCGTACGCGAGGTCAGCCGGCGCAAGGGCTACCTCCTCGACTCCGCCGACGACAACGTGCTGAGCTTCCTGACCCTGCCGCAGCTGCGGGAGCTGATGGTCCAGCACTGGCCCTGCTTCGAGCCGTACTTCGACGACCGGCGCGAGATCGAGCTGGCCCTGGACGAGCTGGAGGTCACCCGCAACGTCGTCTCCCGCAACCGGGCCCTGTCGCGGCCCGTGCTGGAGCAGGCGGAGCGGGCCTCGGCGCGGCTGCTGGAGGTACTGGGCGGCGGCTCGGGCAGCCCCGCCGCCGACCGGCTGCCGATCGACGCCGTCGAGGACCTGGTGGGCGACCGGTACGCGGACGTCGTCTCCGTCCACCCCGACCGGGTGCGGCTCCAGCGGAACCTGCCCGCGGAGGACCTCTTCGGGGGTGCGCGACGGCTCGACGCCATCGGGATAGGGCTCAACCTGCTGGTGCAGAACTTCTCGGGGCGAAGACTCGTCCGGCTCACGGAGGCGGGCTGCCGGGTGCGGCTGCTGTTCCTGAACCCGGCGAGCAGCGCGGTCAAACGGCGCGAGCGGGAGCTGGGACTGCGCAAGGGGGAGCTGAGCCGCTCCGTGGAGATGAACATCCTGCACGTACGGCGGGTGCGGGCGGGACTGAAGGACCCCTCGCGCTTCGAGATCCACGTCTTCGACGAGACGCCGCGCTTCACCGCCTACCTGGTCGAGGGGCAGGCGTCGGGCATCGCGGTGGTCCAGTCGTACCTGCGCCGGGCGCGCGGCATGGAGTCACCGGTGCTGGTGCTGCGGGGCGGCGGCCGGGGGGTGCCCAAGGACGCGGACCACGGACTGTTCGCGACGTACCGGGAGGAGTTCGAGTCGATGTGGGAGGACTCACGCCCGGTGTCGTGACCCCCGCGGCCGCTGCCGGAGGGCCCCGTAGCCGGGCTTGTCAGTGGCCCGTGGCAGGCTGAAACCCGTTGACCGGAGACGTACGGGGGAGGGACACGGGGTGGAGGACCAACACGGTGCGGGGGGCCGGCACGGCCGGGTGCTGATCGGATTCGACCTGGAGACGACCGGCACGGAGCCGGCGGCCGCGGGGGGCCGCCCGGCCCACCCGGCGGTACACGCCGGAACGAGGGCCGCGCGATGAGCTGGATCAGCGGGCCGTTGATGGCCTTCGACCTGGAGACCACGGGCACCGACGTCGAGACCGACCGCATCGTGACGGCGGCGGTCGTGCGCCTGGATCCGGAAGGAGCCGTCTCGGCGGAACGGACCTGGCTGCTGAATCCCGGCGTGGCCATACCCGAGCAGGCGTCGGCGATCCACGGCATCTCGACGGAACACGCCCGCGAGCACGGGGTACCCGCCGCTTCAGCCGTCGAGGAGATCGCGCGGGCCGTCGCCGAGGGGCTGCGCTCCGGGACGCCCCTGGTGGTGATGAACGCACGCTACGACCTGTCGCTGCTGGACCGTGAGTGCCGGCGCTACGACGTCGCGTCGATCAGCGAGCGGCTGGGCGGCATGCCTGCGCCCGTCATCGATCCGCTGGTGATCGACAAGCACATCGACAAGTACCGCAAGGGCAAGCGGGCCCTGCACGCGCTGTGCGCCCACTACGGCGTGGTCCTCGACGACGCGCACGACGCGCGGGCCGACGCCGTGGCCGCCGCCCGTGTGGTGCGGCGCATAGGTGAGAAGCACCGGCCCGTCGGCCTGATGCCGCTAACGGACCTGCACGGCCTTCAGGTGCGCGCGGCGGCCCAACAGTCGGCCTCCCTCCAGGCCTATCTGAGGCGTACCGCGGATCCGTCGGCCGTGGTCGAGCCGGCCTGGCCGCTCATCCCCCGGATGCGCTGACCGCGGCGGTCAGCGCTCTCCGGGGGAGAGGGCCTGTAGGTGGGAGAGAGTGATCCGACGCCGTGGCAGGTCGACGTCCACGATCTTCACGGCGAGGAGGTCTCCGACCTGTACCACCTCCTCGGGTCCGTTCACGTGTCCTTCTGCCAGCTCGGAAAGGTGCACCAGGCCTTCGAGGCCGCCCTCTCCGTCTTCGATGCGCACGAAGGCGCCGAACGGGACGAGTTCGGTGACGACGCCGATCACCGTCCGGCCGACCTGCTGGACGAACGGCGGCATCGGGTCCCGCTGCAGTGCCTTCAGGGACAGTGGCACGCGCTCCCTCACGAGGTCGACGTCGAGGATCTCGGCCGAGATCTCCTGGCCGACGGAGACGATTTCGGACGGGTGGTCGAAACGGCGCCAGGACAGTTCGGGAATGTTGATCATCGCGGTGAAGCCGCCGATGTCCACGAAGGTCACACCGAAGTCGGCGATCACCGTGACCGTGCCGGTGATGATCTGGCCACGGCGGAGCGTCTTCAGAAAGGCCCAGTTCCGGTCACTCGGCGTCGGCTCGGTCCGCCACCGGGCTCGCAGGACGCCGTCGCTGTCGGGCAGGACCGCGGTGAACAGCGGGTGACGTTCGCCGAGGGCCACAGGCAGGGCCATGGCAGCACGTGCACCTGCCACGAGGGTGGCCAGCTCCTCGTACTCGGACTCGTCGGCGATCGTGCCGGCGAGCTTCCCGTTCTCGTCCTCCCACACGATCTCCACCGGACCTTCGCCGGGAAGCGAGGCGAGGACCGCGTCGACATCGGTGGCCAGGTCAGGCCAGACGGTCAACCGGGCACGCGGGGTGAGTCGGGTGCGTATCGCTTCGAGAGTGCCGCCGGTGAGGCGGTGCCAGCGGGAGGCGTTGTGGAGGTGTTCCTCCTCCAGGATCGCTGCGTGCCGCATGGCGACGGACCAGCGCACGCGCGCCCAGAAGTCCTCGTCGGCGGGCCGCTGTACGCCGGGCTCGTCGGAGTCCGCGTCGTAGGGCGAGGTTTCCAGCCGCTCCGGGAAGAGGCCGAGAACCCGGGTGCCGGCGACCGCGTGCTCGCAGGGCCTGTCGCTGCCGACGTAGACGTACTGGTCCCAGCCGACATGCACACTGAACCTGTCCTCCACCTCCAGACGGCACCAGGCACCGTTGTCGCGGAGCATGACACGGACCAGCTCCAGGCCGAGGGAGACGGGCACCTCCGCACCGTCGTGGAATCCGCTGAGGTCGGGTGGGAAGAGCCCGGCAAGGCCGTGAACGTCGGCCGCCGGCTCCAGGCCGAAGCGGGCCAGGCCGGAGATCCCCGGCTCGCGAATGACCAGGTGGTCGATGCCGGTGTCCTCGGCGAAGGCGGCAATCGCCTGCAGATACGCGGCCTCGACCGGTCCGTGATCGCTGGTCGAGTCCTCGGCGCCGATGTAGCTGCCGTGCTCGTCGCGGTCGGCAGGGTCGTACTTGGTGATCCGGTAGACGAAGGGCGGCACGTTGCTCCCGTGGTTGTCGGTCGGCATGGTTTCGGCCTGACGGGTCCGCCCGAAGGGCGGGCGGACCCGCGAAGTCACCACCCCCTAGCGGGCGAGGAACGGGGTCAGGGCCGCCGTGAGTTCGTCGGGGGCGTCCAGTGCGATGAGGTGGGCGGCCGTCGGGAACTCGACCAGGGCGGCGCCGGGGATCTCGGCGGCGTAGCGCCGCGCGATGTCCTGGAAGTCGGGGACGTCGAGCTTGCCGACCCCGACCAGGGTGGGGACCGGGACGCCGGACAGGTCGCCCCGTACGACGCCCTGCGCGTGCTCACCGACGACGTCCTGGTTCACCAGCGACGTGCGGATCGGCTCGCGGAGCCGGTCGGCCAGTCCGGGGGCGACGTCGTCCCACGTGCGGGCCGGGCCGCGCACCCACATGTCGAGGTTCACGGCGACGGCGGCGTCCAGGTCGCCGGCCGCCAGGGCCGCCGTCTCCGCCTCGTCGTACGCGACCATCTCGGCGCCCCAGCCGTACCCCGGCCACGGCGCGGCCAGCACCGCGAGGGAGTGCACCCGGTCCGGATGGGTGAGGGTGAAGTCCACGGCCACCCGGCCGCCCCAGGACGCGCCGACGAGCCGGACCCGCTCGTGGCCGAGGTGGTCCAGGAGCCGGAGCAGGTCGCCGGTCTCGGTGAAGGGACCGCTCGGCGGAGCGGACCGCCCGAAGCCGCGCAGGTCGTAGCGGATGACGGTGTACCGCTCCGCGAGGGCGGGCACGACCGGGTCCCACATGTGGTGGTCGGCGATGCCGGCGTGCACGAGCACGACGGGCGGCCCGTCGCCGGTGACGACGTACGAGAGGTGTCCGAGGTCGTCGGAGAGTGTGATCATCCGCAGATGTTCGCAGGCCGGCCGCCTGCCCACCACTCTTTAGAACGCGTGCCACCGGGTCTGGGGGGCGGCGGTTCGGAGGGAGGTCACGCGGCGGTGGAACTCCGTGCGTGCCGCGGGGTTGGCGGGGGCGTGCTGGGCCACCCAGGCGCAGCTGGCCGTTTCGCGGGCGCCGCGCAGGACCGCGCAGCCCTCCCAGTCGCGGACGTCCCAGCCGTACGCCGCCGTGAACGCCTCGTACTGCGCGGTGGGCATCCCGTACCGGTCGCGGGACAGGGCCATCACCACCAGGTCGTGTTCGCGCAGGTCCGCCGATACGGTCTCCAGGTCGACCAGGACCGGGCCGTCCGGGCCCACGTGGACGTTGCGGGGCAGGGCGTCGCCGTGGACCGGGCCCGGCGGCAGGTGCGGGGTGAGGGCGGCGACCTCGTCCGCGTAGGCGTCCCGGCGGGAGCGCAGGTACGCCGCGTCGGCCGGGTCCACGAAGTCCCCCGCCAGCCGCAGCCAGCGCTCGACCCCGCCCAGCAGATCCCGCGGCGGCAGGGCGAACGGCGGTGCGGGCAGGGCGTGGACGGCCCGCAGCAGCACCGCCAGGTCCTCGGGACCGGCGGGGCGTACGGCTTCCGGGAGCCGGTGCCACAGGGTCAGCGGATGCCCGTCCACCAGTCGCGGCTTCGGCTCGGCGGCGCGGACCGCGGGGATGCCGGAGGCGGCGAACCAGTCGGCCACCGCCAGTTCGCGTTCGGCCCGCTCCAGCAGTGCGGCTTCCCGGCCCACCTTGACCACGAGGCCGCCGACGGCGAACACGGCGTTCTCGCCGAGCGCGAGCAGCAGCGGTTCCCGGAGCCCCGCGCCGGTGAGGCCCGCAGCCGCCAGTACGTCCCTCGCCCGCGCTTCGTCCATGCCGCCGTTCTACCACTCACAGCGGGTCGCCGAGCGGGCCGTGCTCCGCCTCCAGGTTCTTCGCCCAGTGGGCGGCGAAGTCGGGCAGGGTGCCGTCGGCGTCGGTGAACCCGTACTCCTGGTACAGCCCCCAAGTGGCCAGGGCCCGTCCGGACTTGGCCATGATCTGGGGGTCGGCGGCCAGCGCCGCGACCGCCCGGCCCAGGTATGCGGGAGATTCGGAGTGGGCGAAGTCCGGGTCCTGCGCCACGCCGTCGCGCCAGTCGGCCTCGGTGACGCCGAAGTGGTCGAGCACGGCCTCCGAGCGCAGGAAGCCGGGCGTGATCGCCACGGCGGCGACACCGTGCGGCCTGAGCTCGGCGGACTGGGCGAAGGCGAGGCGGATCACCGCCGACTTCGCCAGGTCGTAGAAGAACGAACCGCGGTAGCGGGCGGTGTTGCCGTCGGTGACCTCGACCACCAGCCCGCTCCCGCGGGCGACCATCAGCGGCAGCGCGAACCGGCTCGTGATCACATGGGTCTCCACGGCCTGCCGCAGCAGCCGCAGACCGGTGTCCAGGTCCTGTCCCCACAAGGGGTGTTCCCAGTCGGTCAGCGGATCCCCGCCCCACACCGAGTTGACCAGGACGTCGAGCCGCCCGTCCTGCTCCACGGCGATCCGCTCGACGAGGGCCCGGACCTCCTCGGGACGGCTGTGGTCGGTGCGGACGGGCACACCCACCCCGCCCGCGGCCGTCACCCGGGCCGCCGTGTCCTCGATCGTCTCCGGCCGGCCCATCTCCGAGCGGCCGGCGGCGCCGCTGCTGCGCCCGGTCACGTACACGGTCGCGCCGGCGGCGCCGAGCTCTACGGCGATGCCCCGTCCGCCGCCGCGGGTACCGCCGGCGACCAGGGCCACCTTTCCGGCCAGGGGCGTTTCGGTCGGGGGCTTTCCCGCCGTGGCCTTTCCGGCCGCGGGTGTTCCCCCGGGCGGGCGGGTGTCGGTCGTCATCGGTCCTCCGGTGCGTGGTGGTCCCGCGGCGGATTCCGCGGCGGGAGGTGGGGGAGCAGTACCGCGTCGAGTTCCTGCCGAAGCCGCTGCGCCAGGCTGCCTTGGCGTTCGACGGCCCAGGTCAGGCCCGCGCCGGCGGTGACCGCCTGCACGGTGCCGGCCAGCGCCGCGACATCGGCCCCGGCGCGCAGCTCACCGGCCTCGGCGGCCCGCGCCAGCAGTGCCTCGATCGCCCGCCGCTGGGCCCGGTGCACCGCGAGGGCGCGTTCGTACAGCTGCGGATCGGTGAGGTCCGTACACAGGAAGGCCAGATGGTGGGCGAAGCTCTCCGGCGTGTCCATCCCGGCCATGTGCCCCGCCGTCAGCGCCGCCAGCGCTTCGAGCGCGGACGTCCCGGCCTCCCGTACCCGCCCGGCCGCCTCGCCGGCCTCGCCCGCCTCCTTCGCCGACCGGTCGGCCAGCGCCAGCAGCAGACCGCGCTTGGAGCCGAAGCGCTGCACCAGCGTGCCGGGCACCAGGCCCACCTCCCGCGCCACCGCGGCCAGGGTGAGCCCCGCGGGCCCCACCCTGCCCATGACCTGCGCGGTCGCACGCAGGATCTCCTCGTCCTCGATCCCCCGGGGGCGCCCCACGGCCGCCCACCTCCCTCAGTTAATGAATGCTCGTTCATTTATTCATACGCGGAGCCGCGCCCCGGCGCAAGGCCGGCCGCCCGGCATCCGGCGGGTGGTGGCTTCCCGCCGGCGGCCCGATGCTGGAGGAGTGGGCGCCGAACCCGAAGGACGCGGGGGCCGTGGCCCGGGGACGGTGACGCGGCGCGCGATCCGCACCACCCTCGCCGCATGCGGCGGCTTCTACTTGTTCCTCTACGGGCTGGACCAGCCCGTGGCGGCCACCTACGCCCTCTTCGGCGTCGTGTCGCTGGCCGCGCTCTCCCACATCCCCGGTACCGGCCGCCAGCGGGCGGCCGTCATGGCCAGGACCACGCCCGCGAGCTGGCTGCTGGTCACGGCCGGCACCTTCCTCGCGGTACGGACCTGGACCGCCGTGGCGGGCATGCTGCTGATCGGCTTCGTACTCGCCTTCGTGGCGGCGGCCGGCCCGCGCGCGGCCGGCGCGACCCCGGGGCTGCAACTGCTGTACATCCTGCCCAGCTTCCCGCCCTACGCCCCGGACACCCTCGGCCAGCGGCTCATCGGGCTCACCTCCGGACTCGTCCTGCTGGTCGTCGCCGAGCTGTGCGTACTGCCCGAACCGCGCGGCCCCACCTACCGGCAACTGGCCGCCGAGGCCGCCATGGTCGCCGCGCGCTGCGCGGACGAGCTGGGCCGGGCGCCGTACACGCTGTCCGCCGGCACCGAGGCGGACGTCCGCGCGGCCGGCGAGTCACTGCGCCCCCTGCGGGTCGACGAGGCCGACCGCCCGGCGGGGCCGGGTCTGCGCGACCGGGCCCTGGCCCACGCCGGCCTGTCCGTCCGTACGCTCCTCGGCCGCATGCAGCACCTGCCGCCACCGCCCCCGGGGAAGGTCCCGCTCAGGTCCGGGGCGGACCTGCTGGCCGCGATCGGGCGGGCCGCCGCCGAGACGGCCGCGCTCCTGTCCGGTACGGGCACCCGCACGGGCGCCGGCACCGGCACCGGCAGCGGGTACGGGGAGGCGCAGACGCTGCGGCGGCTGCGCGACGAGGCCGCCGACCGCGCCGAGCACGAGGAGCAGGGCCTGACCGCCGCCCGCGGCAGGCGCCGCGCCGCACTGCTGGAGGCCGCGGACGCCGGGGTGGCCTTCTCCGTGGCCTCGGACCTGGCGGTCCACGGCCGCCGCGCCCGTATCCCCGGCCCCGGCCCCGGCCCCGGCGGCGTCGGCGTCGGGGCGCCGGGAGCGGTCGATCCGATCCGCTTCTGGTACGCGGGCCGCGGCGCTCCCCTGCTGTGGTGGCACCGGCTGCGGGCCCATGTCGGGCCCCGGTCCGTGTACTTCCAGAACGCCGTCCGCATCGCCCTCGCGCTCGGCGCCGCACGGATCGTCGCGGGCGTGGAGTCGCTGCCACACGGCTTCTGGGCGATGCTGGCCGTCCTCAGCCTGACCCGCACCACGGCCGCCCAGACCAAGGCGACGGTGCGCCTGGCGCTCGCGGGCACGCTGCTCGGGGCGCTCCTCGCCGCGGGCGTGCTGGCCCTGGTGGGCGGCAGGACCACCGTCTACGCGCTGGTCCTGCCGGTCGTCATGGCCGTCGCGTTCCGGGTCGGGCCGGTCCGGGGCGTGGGCTGGGCGCAGGGCATGTTCACCCTCGTCGTGTCGTTCGTCTTCGCGCAACTGGCGCCGGTGACCTGGCGGCTGGCTGAGGTCAGGCTGCTGGACGTGATCGTCGGCAGCATGATCGGTGTCGTCTTCGGGCTGCTCGCCTGGCCGCGTGGGGCCCAGGCCGAGCTGCACCGGGCCGTCGCCGAGCTCCTGGAACGGGAGGCCGAGGCGGTCGAGCGCACCACGGCCGCGGTGGCGGCGGGTGTTCCGGGGACCGTGCCCGACGACCGGGCGCTGCAGCTCGCGCTGGCCCTGGCGGAGAGCGCGTACGCGCAGCGCCAGGGCGAGCCGAGGGCGCCCGCGCCGGGTGCTCCGGACTGGCAGGCCGCCATGATGACGGGCCATCACGTGCTGTGGGGCTCGCGGCGGCTGCTGGCCCGCTCCGGACCCGTACTCGACACCGCGCACCGGGACCGCCTGGGCGGCCGTACGGTCGAACTCGTCGCGGCGATGTACGGGGCGGCCCGCCGAGCGGCAGCCGCACCGGGCACGAGCCCGCCGCAACCCCCCGTAAACGGGTCCCCAGTACCCGCGGCCCCCGCGCCCGGGTCCCCCGTACCCGGCGGCGGCCGACCGGCGGGGGCGCCGCCGACGGAGGCGGCGGTGGCGGCGCAGGCCCACGAGCAGGAGCCCTCCGCGCCCGGCACCGAAGCGCCGGCCGGTCGGGACGCGCGCGGAGCGGTGCCCTCCGAACCCCCGCCCGGGGCCGCCGGTACGGCCGTAGCCGCCGGGGACGGGGGAGGCGGGGGAGGTGGGGGAGGTGGGGCGTACCCCGACACGCCCGAGAGTGCGGCCCCGTCGCGGTACTTCGGCGCACTCGCCTGGCTCGAATCGCTCACCGTCGACGTCGACCGGGTGCTGGCCCCGTGTCGCGAGCAGCAGCCGCGAAACTAGTTGCACGAGACGTATCGTCTCGTTATCCTCGGATCATGACCTCAGCCAAGCCCGCCCACATCGCCATGTTCTCCATCGCCGCCCACGGGCACGTGAACCCGAGCATCGAGGTGATCCGCGAGCTCGTGGCCCGCGGTCACCGCGTCAGCTACGCCATCCCCGCCTCCTTCGCCGACAAGGTCGCCGAGACCGGCGCCACCCCCGTCGTCTACACCTCCACCCTCCCCACCGACGACGAACCGGAGGCCTGGGGCACTGAACTCATCGACAACCTGGAGCCCTTCCTGAACGACGCCGTCCAGGCCCTCCCGCAGCTCGCCGCCGCCTTCGAAGGCGACGAACCGGACCTCGTCATCCACGACATCACCTCCTACCCGGCGCCCGTCCTCGCCCACCGCTGGGGCGTCCCCGCCGTGTCCCTCTCCCCGAACCTCGTCGCCTGGGAGGGCTACGAACAGGAGGTGGCCGCGCCGATGTTCGCCGAGCTGAAGGCCTCCGAGCGCGGGCAGGCGTACTACGCGAAGTTCGCCGCCTGGCTCACCGAGAACGGCCTCGGCGACGACGTCGACCGCTTCCAGGGCCGCCCGCGCCGCAGCCTCGTCCTGATCCCCAGGGCACTCCAGCCCCACGCCGACCGCGTCGACGAGACCGTGTACACCTTCGTCGGCGCCTGCCAGGGCGACCGCAGCGCCACCCAGGGCACCTGGAGCAGGCCTCAGGCCGCCGACGGCAGGAAGCTGGTACTCGTCTCGCTCGGCTCGGCCTTCACCAAGCAGCCCGCCTTCTACCGCGCCTGCCTGGACGCCTTCGCCGACCTGCCGGACTGGTACGTCGTCCTGCAGATCGGCAAGTTCACCGACGAGGCGGACCTCGGCGAGGTCCCCGCCAACGCCGAAGTCCACCGCTGGGTCCCCCAGTTGGACATCCTGCGCCAGGCCGACGCCTTCATCACCCACGCCGGCGCCGGCGGCAGCCAGGAAGGGCTCGCCACCGCCACACCGATGGTCGCCGTCCCGCAGGCCGTCGACCAGTTCGGCAACGCCGACATGCTGGCGTCCCTCGGCGTGGCCCGCCACGTACCGATGGCCGACGCCGACGCCGCCACCCTGCGCGAGGCGGTCCTCTCCCTCACCGCCGACCCCGCCGTCGCCGCCCGGGCCGAGGAGATCCGGACCCGGATGGCCGCCGAAGGCGGCACCCGCCGGGCCGCCGACCTCATCGAGGCCGAACTGTCATAGGGACCCCCTAAGGTTCCGCCATGACGAAGAAGTACGCGGCGCTGCTGCGCGGAATCAATGTCGGCGGCAGCAAGAAGGTCCCGATGGCGGAGCTCCGCTCCCTCCTCGGAGGACTCGGACACGGCGACGTGCAGACGTACCTGCAGAGCGGCAACGCCGTCTTCAGCAGCGCGCAGAACGACCCGGCTGCGCTCGCCCGGGAGTTGGAGACCGCCATCGAGGCACACTTCGGCTTCCGGGTCGCCTGCCTGGTGGTGGACGGCACGTACCTGCGCACTGTCACGGAGGCGTGCCCCTTCCCGGCCGCCGAGCTGGAGGGCAAGCAGCTCCACGCCACCTTCTTCGCCGAGCAGCCCGGCCCCGAGCGCTTCGCCGCGCTCGACGCGGCCGCGTTCCTCCCCGAGGAGTACCGGCTCGGCGACCGCGTCCTCTACCTGTACACCCCCGACGGCCTGGGCCGCTCCAAACTGGCCGAAGCCCTCGCCAGGCCCGCCGTCGTCAAGGGCATCGACGTCACCACCCGCAACTGGAACACCGTCACCAAGCTCGTGGAACTCACCACCCCCTGACCGCCTACTCCGGCACCGGCGTGGCCTGGTGGTAGTACATCCGCCATCCGAAGCCGTCGACCGCCTTCCGCCAGATCGAACTGCGGCGCGCCCGCCGCCCGTCGATCACGGTCTCGTACGTGAGGTGAACGACCCCGGGGGCCAGTTCGACGCCGGTCATGCCGGCAGGCTCGTACCGGGGTCCGTCCTCGGCGCCGCCCTCCAGCTCAGGCAGCGCCGCGAGAATCGACGGCCGGTCCCACCTGCGGCCCGAGGCGCCCACCTCGACGAACTCCGGATCGAGGAGCCCGTCCGTCAAGGCCCTCGACGTCCGCACCGCCGGGCTCATCAACCGCAACTCCCGCGCGACCGCCGCGGCCACGCCCTCTCCGCCACCATCCATGTGACCATCCTCGCCCAGCGGCGCGCGGCACCGGCAGCCGGACCCGGGGGAGACGGGAGCGGGCGGGTGTGCCAGGCTCGTCGGCATGCGGTACATCATCATCGGCGCGGGCGCCGTGGGCGCCACCATCGGCGGACGGCTCGCGGAGGCGGGCGGCGAGGTCGTCCTCGCCGCGCGCGGCGCGCACGCGGAGGCCCTGCGGGCCGAGGGGCTGCGGCTCACCACGGCGGACGGGCCCCGCGTGCACCGGCTCAGGGTGGTCAGCGGACCGGACGAGATGGGCGAACTACGCCCGGACGACGTGCTGTTGCTGACCGTGAAGACCCAGGACGCCATCGCGGCGCTCGACGCCTGGGGTGACGCGGAGGTCGCGGGCGGCGGCACGGCCGCACAGCGGCTCCCGGTGTTCTGCGCGCAGAACGGCGTGGAGAGCGAGCGGCTGGCGCTACGGCGCTTCGCGCGCGTGTACGGGGTGTGCGTCTGGCTGCCCGCGACCTTCCTGGAGCCGGGCGTCGTCTCCGCGCTGTGCGCCCCGCTGACCGGCATCCTCCACCTGGGCCGGGCCGCGGGCGGTACGGACGCCCTCGCCCGGGCCGTCTCGGCGGACCTCGCCAAGGCCGGCTTCGAGGCCCCGGTGGTCGGGGACGTCATGCGGTGGAAGTACGCGAAGCTCCTGGGCAACCTCGGCAACGCGATCCAGGCGACGACCGGCCCGGAGCCCGACCCGGCGAAGGCGGCCCTGCTGGCACGGGCCGTCCACGAGGCGAAGGCCGCCTTCGGCGCGGCCGGCATCGCCTACGCCTCGGACGCCGAGCAGGCGCAGGCCCGCGACGGCAAGGTCGACCAGCCGCCGGGCGTACGGGGCGGCTCCTCCTGGCAGAGCCTGGCGCGCGGTACGGGCTCGGTGGAGGCGGACTACCTCAACGGGGAGATCTCGCTGCTGGGCCGCCTGCACGGGGTGCCCACCCCGGTCAACGACGTCCTGCGGCACGCGGCGAACATCTTCGCCCGCGAGGGCCTGCCCCCGGGCGCCATGTCCGTCGCCGACCTGACGGCCCTGGCCGACGAGGCCGCGTCCCGCGCCGGCGCCTAGGGGGTGTTGCCGAAGTCCCGTCTGGGTGGCGGGGGCCGGCCGCGCACGCTCGCCGCGTTGTCGTCGGTCGCCGACGCCCGCGTCGACTCCCTCCTCCGCCTTGCGAGCGCACGCACCGGCCCCCGCCACCCCCGCCCTCACGGGCGGCCGCCCCTACTTCGACGACACCCCCTGGGGCCGGGCCGCTCAGGCCGTCGTGCCGCTCAGGCCGTCAGGGCCGGGAGGCGGGCCGGCGCCGCGGCGGCCGCGTCGAAGCGGCGCAGCAGCAGGAGGGCCAGTTCCGGGGCTGCGCCCAGGACGCCGGCCACCACGTCGGCGCCCGCCGCCTCGGCGCCGGCCGCGATGCGGTCCGGGAGCCGGCCGGGCGCGATGACGTACGGGGCCACCGCCACCCGGGCGAAGCCCTCGGCCCGCAGGGCCCGTACGGCGTCCTCCGTACGGGGCAGGGCAGCGGAGGCGAACGCAGGCCGCACGGCGCACCAACCGGTGTGCCGCCACTCCCGCGCGGTTTCAGCGATCACTGCGATCGCCTCCGGGTCCGTGGAGCCGGCGGACGCGAGTACCACCGCGGTGGTGGCGCGGTCCGCCGGGGTGATGCCGGCTTCGGACAGCCGGCGTTCGAGCGCGTCGACGAGCAGCGGCGACGGGCCGAGTACGTCCGCCACCGAGACCATGAGCCCCGGCAGCCGGGTCAGCGCCTCCGACAGCGCCGCCGGGATGTCGGCCTTCGCGTGGAAGGCCCGCGTCAGCAGCAGCGGCAGGGCCACCACGTCGCGGACGCCGTCGGCGTGCAGCGCCGACAGCACCTGCTCGACCCGAGGGGCGTTGAAGTCCAGGAACGCCGTCTCCACCCGCAGTCCGGGCCGCAGCGCCCGCACCCGCCGGGTCAGGGCGTGCACGGTCGCGGCGTGCCGCGGATCGCGGCTGCCGTGGGCGATGACCAGCAGTACGGGCGACATGCGGATCAGCTCTTCACCAGGAGCCCGCGGCTGCGCAGGACGTGGCGTTCGAGGGGGCTGAAGATGAGGAGGTCGATGGCGATGCCGACGACGAGGATGAGGGTGATGGCGAGGAAGACGCCGGGGAGGTCGATGTTGTTGCGCCCGTTCTCCAGGAGCTGGCCGAGACCCAGGCCGAGGTCGGGGGAGGAGGCGATGATCTCGGCGGCCATGAGGGAGCGCCAGGAGAACGCCCAGCCCTGCTTGAGGCCGGCGACGTAGCCGGGCAGTGCGGCGGGCATGACCACGTGCCGGGCGCCGCGCAGGCCGGTGGCGCCGAGCGTGCGGCCGGCCCGCAGGAAGAGGGGCGGGACCTGGTCGATGCCGGAGACGAGGCCGTTGGCGATGGACGGCACGGCACCCAGCAGGATGACGGTGAACATCATGGCGTCGTTGAGGCCGAACCAGAGGACGGCCGGCGGCACCCAGGCCACGGACGGCAGGGACTGAAGGCCCTGGAGGATCGGGCCGATGGCGGCGCGGACGAACGTGACGCGGGCGACGAGGAGGCCGAGGGGGGTGCCGATGGCGAGGGCGAGGAGGAAGCCGAGCAGGCCGCGGGAGACGGAGGTCCAGATGACCTCCAGCAGGGTTCCCTTCAGCCACATCTCGGACAGGCTGTCCCACACGGCGGACAGTGCGGGGAGTTTCGTCTCGTCGGTGACCTTCAGGGAGACCAGGACCTGCCAGACCAGCAGGACCAGCCCGACCGCCAGCAGCGGCGGCAGGGCCTTCTTGACCAGGACCTCACGCACCGGTGTGCGGTGCGTCTGCACCGCGTCGAGGGCGTCGAGGCCGGCTTCCAGGCCTGCGAGGTCGTCCGTTTTCGCCTTTGTTTCAGTGCTGGCCATGGCGGCGGATCTCCCCACGCAGGTGTTCAGTGATCTCTAGGGACAGTTCGGCGACGTCCGCGTCCTCGATGCGGCGGGGCTGGGGGATGTCCACGGTCCATTGCCTGGCGACCCGGCCGGGGCGGGAGGAGAGCAGGACGACGCGCTGCGCGAGGCGGACGGCTTCGCGGACGTTGTGGGTGACGAAGAGGACGGACAGGCCGGTCTCCTGCCAGATGCGGGTGAGTTCGCCGTGCAGGACGTCGCGGGTGATGGCGTCGAGGGCGGCGAACGGCTCGTCCATGAGGAGGAGCCGGCTGTCCTGGGCGAGGGCCCGGGCGAGGGCGACGCGCTGGCGCATGCCGCCGGAGAGTTCGTGGACGCGTTTGCCGTGCGCGCCGCCGAGGCGGACCAGTTCCAGGAGGCGTTCGGCTTCGGCCCTGCGGTCGGCCTTGGGGACGCCGCGCAGCCGGAGGGCGAGTTCGATGTTCTTGCCGGCGGTCAGCCAGGGGAAGAGGGCGTGTTCCTGGAACATGAGGGCGGGGCGGCCGCCGGGCGTCTCGATCGATCCTGCGGTCGGGCGGTCGAGGCCGGCGACGAGGTTGAGCAGGGTGGATTTCCCGCAGCCGGAGGCCCCCAGGAGGGTGACGAACTCACCCGGTGCGACATCGAGGCTGATGTCGTCCAGGACGAGTTGTGAGCCGGCCGGGCCGGAGAAGGACTTCGAGACGTGCTCGATACGGGCAGCGTGCGTGTGCTCCGCCACCGAGTCCTCGGCAGCCTTGGCAAGCGTCGTGGCCATGGTCGTCACCTCCTGGGATTGCTGGACTGCTGCATTGCCGGACCACGCGTCACTTCGCGCCGAGACCGGCGTCGGGGACCTCGGGCTTGCCGGCGGCCCTGAGGACCTTGTTCAGGAGCGTCAGGTCGTAGATGCCGGACAGATCGTGCTGCTCGATGAGCTCGGCCTTCACCGCGTGTTCGGCCTGGGCCTTGAGGGTGGAAGCCAGCGGATCGTCGGTGACGAGGATGCTCTGCCACGCCGGGTCGATGACCTTCGCGTCGAGCGGCTTGCCGCTGTCCGCCGCCAGCCTGGCGTTGGCGGACGCCTTCGCCTTCTCCGGGTTGGCGTTGATCCACTCGTTGGTCTTCACCGTGCCCGCGAGTACCGCCTCCACCACGTCCGGGTGGGCCTTGAGGAACTTCTGGGACACGATGACGTTCGTGATCACGAACTTCTTGCCGGGCCACAGGTCGGTCTCGTCGAGGAGGACGCTCGCTCCGTCGGTGACGAGCTTGGAGGCGGTGGGCTCCGGTACCCACGCGCCGTCGATGGAGCCCTGCTTGAAGGCGTCCGGGGTGACCTTGTTGTCCGTGCGGACGACGGAGACGTCGCCCTTGCCGGACTCCGGGTCGACCGTCCAGCCCTTCTCCGAGATCCAGTTGAGGAACGCGACGTCCTGGGTGTTCCCCTTCTGCGGGGTGGCGATCTTCTTGCCCTTGAGGTCGTCCAGGGTCTTGATCCGGTCCGGGTTCACGACCAGCTTCACGCCGCCGGAGGCGGAGCCGGAGATGATCCGCAGGTTCGATCCCTTGGACTTCACATAGGCGTTGATCGACGGCGAGGGCCCGATGAAACCGATGTCGAGGGAGCCGCCGTTGAGCGCCTCGATCGCGGACGGACCGGCGTTGAAGGTCTGCGGCTTGATCCTCGTGCCGCCGAGCTCCTTCCCGATCAGGCCCTCCTGGAGGCCGACGAGCGCCGTGGCGTGCGTCAGGTTCGGGAAGTACCCGATACGCACCTCGGAGGCCGACAGCTTCCTGCCGTTCGCTTGAGCGGTGTCCGCCCCGCCCTCGGCCTTGTCCTCGGCCTGGGAGCCGTAGCCACAGGAGGCCAGCGCGCCGATCAGCAGCGGCAGGGCAGCGGCGGCGGCGAGGCCGCGGCGCAGGATCTTGCGGGTGGAACCGGTGACAGGCACGGGGAGTGCTTCCTCTCGCCGCGCCGTCGTTCTACGGCGCGGATTCTGGTCGGTGGAGCGGGGGCGGGTACGGCTGGTGGAGGACGGTCATCGCGCACATCGCGCCACGCCTCCCTGGCCGCTGCCGAGGGCGCCGCTGCCCACGCGGCCGCCCTCCTTCGCGAAGGTCGAGTAGAGATCGGCGAACATCTAGAAGTCCCAGCCGTCCTCGTCCGGCCGTACCGCGTCCTCGGCGGGCTTGGCCTGGGAGGCGAAGGACTCGCCCGCCATGCCCGCCGCCAGGGTCGTCCCGTCCGCCGGGTCGATCAGCAGGAAGGATCCGGTACGGCGGGAGTCGGCGTACGCGTCGAGCGCGAGCGGCTCGGCGGTCCGCACGACCACGAGGCCGATGTCGTTCGCGACCAGCTGCCCGGGCTCCGGGTGCTGGGACAGGTCGTCCAGGGTCAGCCGCGACGGGATCTCCTTGACGATCGCCTTGACCGTACGGGTCGTGTGCTTGATCAGCACCCGGGCGCCGACGGCGAGCGGCTGGTCCGCCACGTGGCAGACCGTCGCGACGACGTCCTGCGTGGTCGCCGGGGCGGTCGCGGACGGCGCGATCAGGTCGCCGCGCGAGATGTCGATGTCGTCCTTCAGCCGCACCGTCACCGACTGCGGCGCCCAGGCGATGTCCACCGGCTCGCCCAGCGCGTCGATGCCCTCGATGACCGAGGTACGGCCCGACGGCAGGACCGTGACGGGCTCGCCGACACGCAGCACGCCGGAGGCGATCTGGCCCGCGTAGCCGCGGTAGTCGGGGTGCTCCGCCGACTGCGGGCGGATCACGTACTGCACCGGGAAGCGCGCCGGGCAGGCGGTGAGGTCGTGGCTGACCGGGACGGTCTCCAGGTGCTCCAGCACCGTCGGGCCGCCGTACCAGTCCATGTTCGCCGACGGCTCCACGACGTTGTCGCCTGCCAGGGCGGAGATCGGGATCGCGGTGATCTCCGGGACGCCCAGGTCCGAGGCGTACGCGGTGAACTCCTCGGCGATCGCTGCGAAGACCGACTCCTGGTAGCCGACGAGGTCCATCTTGTTCACGGCCAGGACCACGTGCGGGACCCGCAGCAGGGCCGCGACGGCCGCGTGCCGGCGGGTCTGCTCGATCACGCCGTTGCGGGCGTCGACCAGGACCACGGCCAGGTCGGCGGTGGAGGCGCCGGTCACCATGTTCCGGGTGTACTGCACGTGCCCGGGGGTGTCGGCGAGGATGAACCGGCGGCGCGCGGTGGCGAAGTAGCGGTACGCGACGTCGATGGTGATGCCCTGCTCCCGCTCGGCCCGCAGGCCGTCGGTCAGCAGCGCCAGGTCGGGGGCCTCCTGGCCGCGCTGGGCCGAGACGGCCTCGACGGCCTCCATCTGGTCGGTCAGGACCGACTTGGAGTCGTGCAGCAGCCGGCCCACCAGGGTGGACTTGCCGTCGTCGACGGAACCGGCGGTCGCGAAGCGCAGCAGGGTGGTCGCTGCGAGGTCGGCCAGGTTGGCGACCTGATCGGTGGTGCTGGTCATGTCTAGAAGTACCCTTCGCGCTTGCGGTCTTCCATCGCGGCCTCGGACATCTTGTCGTCGGCGCGGGTCGCGCCCCGCTCGGTGAGGCGGGAGACGGCGATCTCGGCGATCACGGCGTCGAGCGTGACGGCGTCGGAGTCGACGGCGCCGGTGCAGGACATGTCGCCGACGGTGCGGTAGCGGATGAGCCGCGTCTCGGGCGTCTCGCCCTCCTTGGGGCCGCCCCACTCGCCGGCCGTCAGCCACATGCCGTTGCGCTTGAAGACCTCACGCTCGTGGGCGAAGTAGATCTCCGGCAGCTCGATGCCCTCACGGGCGATGTACTGCCACACGTCCAGCTCGGTCCAGTTCGACAGCGGGAAGACCCGCACGTGCTCGCCGGGCGCGTGCCGGCCGTTGTACAGCTGCCACAGCTCGGGCCGCTGGCGGCGCGGGTCCCACTGGGAGAACTCGTCGCGCAGGGAGAACACCCGCTCCTTGGCGCGGGCCTTCTCCTCGTCGCGGCGGCCGCCGCCGAAGACGGCGTCGAACTTGAGCTGCTGGATCGCCTCCGTCAGCGGAACGGTCTGCAGCGGGTTGCGGGTGCCGTCCGGGCGCTCGCGCAGCTTGCCCGCGTCGATGTAGTCCTGGACGGACGCCACGTGCAGGCGCAGCCCGTGCCGGGCGACGGTGCGGTCGCGGTACTCCAGCACCTCGGGGAAGTTGTGGCCCGTGTCGACGTGCAGCAGCGCGAAGGGCACCGGCGCCGGCGCGAACGCCTTCAGCGCCAGGTGCAGCATGACGATGGAGTCCTTGCCGCCGGAGAAGAGGATCACCGGCTTCTCGAACTCGCCCGCCACCTCGCGGAAGATGTGCACGGCCTCGGATTCGAGGGCGTCGAGGTGCGACAGCGCGTAGGGCGCGTCCGTCTCTTCGTGGACGTGTGCGACGGTCGTCGTCATGCCAGACCCCTCTCGGTGAGCAGCGCGTGCAGGGCCGAGGCCGACTCCTGCACGGTCTGCGTGTGCGACTCGATACGGAGGTCCGGGGACTCCGGCGCCTCGTACGGGTCGTCGACCCCGGTCAGACCGGAGATCTCGCCCGCCGCCTGCTTGGCGTACAGACCCTTCACGTCACGCTCGGAGCACACCTCCACCGGGGTGGCCACGTGCACTTCGAGGTACTGCGTCGCGGCGGCGGCGTGCCGCACCCGGACCGCCTCGCGGCTGTCCGAGAAGGGCGCGATCACCGGCACCAGCGCCTTGACGCCGTTGCTCGCGAGGAGTTCGGCGACGAAGCCGATCCGCTGCACGTTGGCGTGCCGGTCCTCGCGGCTGAAACCCAGTCCGGCGGAGAGGAACTCGCGGATCTCGTCCCCGTCGAGTACCTCCACACGGTGGCCTTCGGCGCGCAGCCGCTCGGCCAGCGCGTAGGCGATGGTGGTCTTGCCCGCGCTCGGCAGCCCGGTCAGCCACACGGTGGCGCCCTGGTCGCTCACGCTCATCTGCTCTGTCTCCGTAAGTTCTTCGCTGGTCGTCATCAGCCGTGCAGTCCGCACTCGGTCTTGCCCCGCCCGGCCCAGCGGCCGGACCGCGCGTCCTCGCCCTCCGCCACACGGCGGGTGCAGGGGGCGCAGCCGACGGAGGCGTAACCGTCCGTCAGCAGCGGGTTGGTGAGCACGCCGTGCTCGGCGACGTACGCGTCCACGTCGTCCTGGGTCCAGCGGGCGATCGGCGAGATCTTGACCTTCTGCCGCTTCTCGTCCCAGCCGACCACCGGGGTGTTCGCCCGGGTCGGGGACTCGTCGCGGCGCAGCCCCGTCGCCCACGCGTCGTACGCCGTCAGGCCCTCTTCCAGCGGCTTGACCTTGCGCAGCGCGCAGCACAGGTCGGGGTCGCGGTCGTGCAGCTTCGGCCCGTACTCGGCGTCCTGCTCGGCCACGCTCTGCCGCGGGGTCAGCGTGATGACGTTGACGTCCATCACCGCGTCGACCGCGTCCCGGGTGCCGATCGTCTCCTCGAAGTGGTAGCCCGTGTCGAGGAAGACCACGTCCACGCCGGGGCGGACCCGCGAGGCCAGGTGGGCGACGACCGCGTCCTCCATGGAGGAGGTCACGGCGAACTTCGCGCCGAACGTGTCGGCCGCCCAGCGCAGGATGTCGAGCGCGGAGGCGTCCTCCAGGTCCCGGCCGGCCTGCTCGGCCAGCTCCTTGAGGGTGGCGGCCTTCAGGTCGGCGTTCCTGAGACTGGCGTCTTGCGTGGTGGTCATATCTCGTCCCCTCCCGCTGAGTTCGTCCCGACGCCCCGGGACAGCAGCCCGAGGTACTTCAGCTGGAAGGCCCGGTTGCAGGCCCGGCATTCCCACGCGCCGTGACCCGTCTCGTGGGGGAACAGGTCCTCGTCGCCGCAGTACGGGCAGTAGAACGGGGCGGCTCGCTCGCTCACGAGAGGCTCTTCTCGTCCGCGCGGGCGACCCAGGCCGCGAAGCGCTCGCCGTCCTCGCGCTGCTCCTCGTAGCTCTTGACGACCCGCTCGACGTAGTCGGGCAGACCGGCCGAGGTGACCTTGAGGCCGCGGACCTTGCGGCCGAAGCCGGCCTCCAGGCCGAGGGCGCCGCCCAGGTGGACCTGGTAGCCCTCCACCTGGTTGCCGTCGTCGTCCAGGACCAGCTGCCCCTTGAGACCGATGTCCGCCACCTGGATACGGGCGCAGGCGTTCGGGCAGCCGTTGATGTTGATGGTGATCGGCTCGGCGAAGTCCGGCAGGTGGCGCTCCAGCTCGTCGATGAGCGACGCGCCGCGCGCCTTGGTCTCGACGATGGCCAGCTTGCAGAACTCGATGCCGGTGCAGGCCATCGTGCCGCGGCGGAACGGGGACGGCTTGACCCGCAGGTCCAGGGCCTCCAGCGCCTCGACGACCGAGTCGACCTGGCCGGCCTCGATGTCGAGCACGATCATCTTCTGTTCGGCGGTGGTGCGCAGACGGCCGGAGCCGTGCTGCTCGGCGATGTCGGCGATCTTCGTCAGGGTGGCGCCGTCCACGCGGCCCACGCGCGGCGCGAAGCCGACGTAGAACCGGCCGTCCTGCTGCTGGTGGACGCCGACGTGGTCCCGCCACTGGCCGGAGGGCTGCTCGGGCGCCGGGCCGTCGGTCAGCTTCCGCTTCAGGTACTCGTCCTCCAGGACCTGGCGGAACTTCGCCGCGCCCCAGTCGGCGACGAGGAACTTCAGGCGGGCGCGGGTGCGCAGCCGGCGGTAGCCGTAGTCGCGGAAGATCGAGATGACGCCCTCGTACACGTCCGGGACCTCGTCCAGCGAGACCCAGGTGCCCAGGCGCACACCGAGCTTGGGGTTGGTGGACAGGCCGCCGCCGACCCAGACGTCGAAGCCGGGACCGTGCTCGGGGTGGTTCACGCCGACGAACGCGACGTCGTTGATCTCGTGTGCCACGTCGAGCAGCGGCGAGCCGGAGATCGCGGACTTGAACTTGCGGGGCAGGTTGGAGAAGTCCTTGTTGCCCACGATGCGGCGGTAGATCTCCTCGATGGCGGGGGTGCCGTCGATGATCTCGTCCTGCGCGATGCCGGCGACGGGCGAACCGAGGATGACGCGGGGCGTGTCACCGCAGGCCTCGGTGGTGGACAGGCCGACGGCCTCCAGCCGGCGCCAGATCTCCGGGACGTCCTCGATCCGGATCCAGTGGTACTGCACGTTCTGGCGGTCGGTGAGGTCGGCGGTGCCGCGGGCGAACTCCTCGGAGATCTCGCCGATGACGCGCAGCTGCTCGGTGGTCAGCCGACCGCCGTCGATGCGCACGCGCAGCATGAAGTACTTGTCGTCCAGCTCCTCCGGCTCCAGGATCGCGGTCTTGCCGCCGTCGATCCCGGGCTTGCGCTGGGTGTAGAGGCCCCACCAGCGCATACGGCCGCGCAGGTCGTTGGGGTCGATGGAGTCGAAGCCCCGGTGGGCGTAGATCGTCTCAATGCGTGTCCGCACATTGAGACCGTCGTCGTCCTTCTTGAACTGCTCGTTGCCGTTGAGGGGCGTGTGGTGTCCGACGGCCCACTGACCCTCGCCGCGGTGACGGCCGGTCTTGCGGCGCGCGGCGGCTGCGGGTGCTGCTGCGGGCGTTTCGGGGGTGGCGGCCATGGCGGTACGTCCTTCTTGGGCGGCTCAGGGCAGGGGCGGGTGAAGCGGGTGGGGTTGGCGTGACCCCTGGACGCTGAGCGGGTGCGGCTGATTGCCCGCGCCTTGGCCGGGGTTACCGGCGGACAGGGCGGTGTTCGGCCTTCAGGGGACTGCGATGATCGACACTTCCACGGCGACGATGCCGGGATTGCGGCGATGTGCGGCGGTTGCTGGTTCCGTCAGCACGCCGGACAGATGGCGCTGGACATGCGGCCGAGGTCGACGTGCCGCCGACTCACCAAGGCAATTCCAGCTCCATTCATGGCGGAAGCGTGGCATGGGGCGATTGGAGGAGTCCACTACTGTCCACGATTCGGACGAACTGGTCTCACGTCCCGAGACGGCGTGACGGGGGTCACGTACGGAAACCCCCGAGCGGGGCGCGCCGTTCCACAGCCGGGGCGCGGCCCCCCTTCCCC
The DNA here is from genome assembly GCF_001941845.1 of Streptomyces sp. TN58. Taxonomy (NCBI): domain Bacteria; kingdom Bacillati; phylum Actinomycetota; class Actinomycetes; order Kitasatosporales; family Streptomycetaceae; genus Streptomyces; species Streptomyces sp. TN58. Next base: position 5,842,464 of record NZ_CP018870.1, read on the forward strand.
GGCTGCGGCCCGGTGCCCGCGCCTCACTCGCCGGCGGGGCTGGGTTCGGGGCGCCGGCCCCGTTCCCGGGTCTGCGGCCGGGTGGCCGCGCCTCAATCGCCGGCGGGGCTTGGGGGTGGTGCCCCTGATCGGGAGCGATATGGGTGGGGTGGTGCCCCTCCGGGGGCTCTCCTCGGTTCGGCGCGTTCCGCACTTCTCGGTCGTACCCGGTGGTTGCGCCTCGGCCTGCGGGGAGCCCCCGGAGTGTCCCCACCCCACGGCCCGGACGCCGGGCGGGGCGGCCGGGGTGGGGGTGTGGGGACGGTGGGGGGTGTCCCCGCAGGACGAGCGCGCACCGCCGGGTATGGCCGAGAGGTGCGGCACCGCGCGAGCCGAGGAGACACCCCCCGGCGGCCCCGCACCCCCACCCCCCACAACCGACCCCGGTCGGGGGCACCAGACCCAGCCCCGCCGGCGATTGAGGCGCGGCCACCGGCCCGCAGCCGGAGGGCAGGGGCAGCGCCCCAGCGACCGGCCCCGGTCGGGGGGCACCAGACCCAGCCCGCCGGCGTTTGAGGCGCGGCCACCGGCCCGCAGCCGGGGAACAGGGGCAGCGCCCCAGCGACCGGCCCCGGCCGGGGGGCACCAGACCCAGCCCGCCGGCGCTTGAGGCGCGGCCACCGGCCCGCAGCCGGAGGGCAGGGACACCGCCCCGCACGGGAATCCGCAGACCGCGCCGGAGGCGTCACGCTCCGGGCCAGGGCCCCGGCGTCGGAGCCTCCGCCTTCTCCTCCGTCTCCGTCCGGAAGACCTTGAAGCCCCGCCGCTGGTAGTTCGCCATCGCCGTCGGCCCGTCCTGGCTGCAGGTGTGCACCCACACCCGGCGGGTCGGCTCGCGGTCCGGCCAGCGCGCCGCGAGGTCCCACGCCCGTTCGACGCCGACGGTCAGCAGGTGCCCCCCGATGCGGCGGCCGCGGAAGTCCGGCAGCAGGCCGAAGTACATGATCTCCACCACGCCGTCTTCCTGCGGGTCGAGCTCCACGTACCCCGCCGGCGTGCCGCGGTCGTACGCCACCCACGTCTCCACCCCCGGCCGGTCGAGCTGCTCCACCCACTGCGCGCGGGTCAGGGACAGCCGGTCCGTCCAGTGGATGTCGCCGCCCACCGACGCGTACAGGAAGCGGCTGAACTCGGGGGACGGCACCTCCGACCGCACGATGGATATCTCCGGGCCCGCCGGAGCCGCCGGGACGAGGTCCGCGGGAGAGGTCATCTCCAGCGACCAGGTGGTGAGAGTGATGGTGCTCATGCAGCTCAGGGAACCATGCCGGGCCCCGTCCGGCCCAGGCGGGCCCGGACCACCGCCGGGGCCGTGGAGTGCGGGAGCAGCGCGGCCGGGTCCTCGGGGCGGATCAGCTCCACCTCCACGTCCTCCGCGAAGCGGTACGGCCGGTGGGCCAGGACGCCCGCGAGGTGGCGCCGTACCCGCGACAGCTCCGCCCGGACCGTCACCGTACGGCCCGGGTCGCCGAACACCTCCGCCGACAGCTCGGCCGCCGAACGCCCCCGCGGGCTCTCCGCCAGCAGGAACAGCAGCTCGGCATGGCGCGGGCTCAGCTCCTGCGACCAGCTCCCGGACGACCCGTACACCGTCGCCGACCAGGAACCCGCCCGGCTGAGGTCCAGGACGACACGGGTCGCCGCCGTGCCCGTACGGTCCTGCGCGACCCGCAGCAGCCAGCCGCCGGGCAGCGGCTCCGCCATGCAGTCGCCGAGCTGCGGCACCCACACCCGGCCCGGCGCGAAGCCCTTCGGCAGCGGGATCCGCTCCGCCGGCGCCAGCCCCGTCACCGCCGCCGTCCAGCCGTGCGGATCCACGGCCAGCGCCCGTCCCGGCAGCCGGGCCAGCAGCGGCGCAGCCACCGCCCGCAGCCGCTCCAGGGACTCCAGGTGCCGGATCCGCAGCTCCCGTTCCGCGAGCCGGGCCACCGAGCTCACCCAGGCCAGCGTCGCCGGATGCATGGTGGCCAGCGGCCCGCTGACGTCGACCACCCCAAGCAGCCGCCCGTCCCGCGGGTCCCGCACGGGAGCCCCCGCGCACGTCCAGTCGTGGTGGCTGGAGACGAAGTGCTCCGCCGAGAACACCTGGACGGGCCGCCGGGCCACCAGGGCGGTCCCGACGCCGTTCGTGCCGACCACGGCCTCGTCCCAGTCCGCCCCGACCGCGAAACCCAGCCGGTCCGCCTTGCGCAGGATGGACGTGTGGCCCTCCCGCCACAGCAGCCGCCCGTCCGCGTCCGCGACGACCATGATGTGCAGCGCCCCGTCCAGCGCGGGCAGCAGGCCCTCCCGCAGTACGGGAAGGACCTCCCGCAGCGGGGAGACGTGCCGCCGCTCCTCCGTCTCGGCGGCCGACAGCATCCTTGAGCGCGCGTCCCGGTCCGGGTGCACCCCGCCGGCCAGCATCCGCCGCCAGGACTCCGCGATCTCCGGCCGGGGCGCGGCCGGCGGGCGGTCGCCCGCCAGCGCGGCCGCCCGCACCCCCTTGAGGAGGCGCGTGGCCTCCCGCGGGTGCATGGCCGAGATGCGTGCCACATCGACCGTGATGCCTGTGGTGTCGGCCACCGGAACCTCCCCGTGCGAACAGGACGTACGACGCCGGCCGCCCGGCGCTTCCCCAGGTGCCGGTCGGCGGCTGCCTCGGACCGCTGCCCCCGGCACCCCCGACGAGCGGCTGCCGAGTCACAGGTTGCAACGGTATGCAACTCTCGCCAAGTCCCGGCCGCCCGACCGAAAATGTCCGGACGTCGCCCGAGCGGCGTGACAGCTCCTCCTCGGGGCTTCGGATCAGAGGTGGTGCCGAGTCGGCGCGGCGCCACCTCTGCGCCGGTCGACGGGCCCGGATCCAGGCTCGGAGCGGTTTGGGGACCGCAGGGGAGTCCGACGGGGGCTCCTCCCTAGCCCGCGATCCGCGCCCGTTCCACGACCGCGCGCAGATCCAGCGTGTGCGGCAGCGTGCCGAACGCCGCACCCCGGTCACCGCCCAGACGCGAGGCGCAGAAGGCGTCCGAGACCTCGGGCGGAGCCCACCGGACCAGCAGTGACCCCTGCAGTACCAGGGCCATGCGCTCCACCACCCGGCGGGCCCGGGCCTCGATCCCCTCCAGATCGGCGAGATCCGTCAGCAGGTCCTTGACGGCCGCGTCCAGCCGGTGGTCGGCGCCCCGGGCCAGGCCCACCTCCTGGAGGAAGGCGTTCAGCGCCTGCGGCTCCCGCTGGAGGGCGCGCAGTGCGTCCAGGGCCTGGACGTTGCCCGAGCCCTCCCAGATGGAGTTGAGCGGGGATTCGCGCAGCAGTCTCGGCAGCCCGGACTCCTCGACGTAGCCGTTGCCGCCCAGACACTCCAGCGCCTCGGCGACCATCGGCGTACAGCGCTTGGTCACCCAGTACTTGGCGGCGGGCACGGCCAGGCGCAGGAAGGCCTTCTCCTGCTCGGTCCCGGCGTCGTACGCCGCGGCCAGGCGCAGCGTCAGGGTGGTGGCGGCCTCCGACTCCAGGGCGAGGTCCGCGAGCACGTTGCGCATCAGCGGCTGGTCGATGAGCGGCGCTCCGAAAGCGGAGCGGTGCTCCGTGTGGTGCACCGCCTGCGTCAGCGCCTGCCGCATCAGGGCGGCCGAGCCGATGACGCAGTCCAGCCGGGTCGCCGCGACCATCTCGATGATGGTCCGCACTCCGCGGCCCTCCTCGCCGACCCGCCGGGCCCACGTCCCGTCGAACTCGACCTCGCTCGACGCGTTCGACTTGTTGCCCAGCTTGTCTTTCAGCCGCTGGATCGCGAACACGTTGCGCGTGCCGTCCTCCAGCACCCGGGGCACCAGGAAGCAGGTCAGACCTCCCGGTGCCTGCGCCAGCACCAGGAAGCCGTCGCACATCGGCGCCGAGCAGAACCACTTGTGCCCGGTCAGCACATACTCGCCGGACGCGTCCAGCGGCACCGCCGCCGTCGTGTTGGCCCGTACGTCGCTGCCGCCCTGCTTCTCCGTCATCCCCATGCCGAAGAGCACGCCGGCCTTCCGCGACGCCGGCCGCAGCCCCTCCTCGTACACGTGCGAGGTCAGCCGCGGCTCCCACTCGGCGGCGATCGCCGGATCGGCCCGCAGGGCCGGCACGGCCGCGTGCGTCATCGAGACCGGGCAGCCGTGGCCCGCCTCGGCCTGCGACCACAGGAAGAAGCCGGCGGCCCGGCGCAGGTGCCCGGCCGGCCGCCCCCAGGCGTCGGTCAGCCCCGACGACACCGCGTGCCCGAGCAGCCGGTGCCAGGCCGGGTGGAACTCCACCTCGTCGATCCGGTTCCCGTACCGGTCGTGAGTACGCAGTTTCGGAGGGTTGTCGTTCGCCTGCGCGCCCCATTCCTGGGCTTGCGCGGAACCCGCCGCGCGCCCGAGGTCCGTGAGCTCTTCCCGTACCTCGCCGAGGAGTTCGGGATCCGCGGTCGCCAGGTGCCGCTCGACGCCCTCGGTGAGGGCCCGGTCGCCGGTGTAGACGTCGTAGCCCACCAGGGGCGGAGCCTGGTTGCTGACTGTGTGGGTGGTGGCTGCCATGCGGATACCGTAAGGACGTGCAGCCAGCAAAAGAAACACCCGAGCGGATCCCAGGACGGCTCCACCGGGCCCGCGCCCTCTACCGCAACGTCTCGAAGCGGAAGATGGGCTGGCTGCTGCTGAAGGACACCGTCAACTCGTGCATCGAGTACCGCATCCTCGGGCTCGCGGCCGAGGCGGCGTTCTTCACGCTGCTCTCGCTCCCCCCGCTCTTCCTGGGCCTGCTGGGCCTGCTCGGCTACGTCGACGGGTGGACGGACACCCGTACCGTCGAGAGCATCGAGGAGAACATCCTGCGCGCGGTCGGCACGGTCCTGTCCGACCGCGGCGTCAACGACATCGCCAGACCCCTCCTGGACGACGTCACCCGCAGCGGTCGGCCCGACCTGATCTCGCTCGGTTTCGCCTTCGCCCTGTGGTCGGGATCCCGCGCCGTCAACGTCTTCATCGACACCATCACCGTGATGTACGGCCTTGACGGCCACCGCGGCATCGTCAAGACCCGGCTCCTGGCCTTCCTCCTCTACGTCATCGCCCTGCTGATCGGCGCGATCGTGCTGCCGCTGATGGTGGTCGGCCCCGACGCCGTCGTCAGACTCGTGCCGTGGAGCACCGAGGTGATCGCGGTCCTGTACTGGCCGACCGTGACCCTGCTGTCCATCGCCTTCCTGACGACGCTCTACCACGTGTCCGTACCGGTGCGCTCGCCCTGGATCGAGGACGTGCCGGGCGCGCTGGTGGCGCTGGCGATGTGGGTGCTCGGCTCGTTCCTGCTGCGGATCTACCTCACGAACACCGTGGAGGGCCCGACCATCTACGGCTCCCTGGCCGCGCCCGTCGCCGTCCTGCTCTGGATCGGCATCTCGGCCTTCGCCGTGCTCGTCGGCGCGGCCGTCAACGCCGCCATCGACCGCGTCTGGCCGTCGGTGGCCACGGCGGCGGCGCGCGAGGCGAACGAGCGGCTCCGGGAGGCGGAGGCCGCGCAGCTGGTCGCCCGGGCGGCAGCCTGGCGGGCCATGGCGGAGGGCGAGTCGGAGGACGACGAGGACGAGGGCATGCCGTCGGAGTTCCCGGAACGCTGGTCGAAGTTCCTGCCGCCGGAGGACTACCACTCACGCCTGCGCAAGCACTGACCGCCGGCCCGCCGGCCCGCCGGCCCGCCGGCCCGCCGTGCCGCCGGGGCGCATAGGCTTCCGGCGTGAACGACAGCGCACACGCAATACGGATCCGGCCGGGCGGACCGGCGGACGCACCGGCCCTGCTGGACATGCTCGACTCCGCCGTGGCCTGGACGCCCGCGGCAACACCGAGCAGTGGGGCACCATCCCGTACTCGCGGCGGCCCGGCGGTCCGGAGCGGGTCGAGCGCTACACCACCGAGAACACCCCCTACGTCGCCGAGCTGGACGGGACGCCCGTCGGAGCCCTGGTGCTGGACTGCGGGCCCAGCCCGCAGCTGCCGATCGCGCCGGCCGGAGAGCCCGAGCGGTACGTACGGCTGCTGGTCTCCGACCGGCGCCACGCGGGCCGCGGCATCGGCGCCGCCCTGCTGGCGCACGCCGCCGAGGAGGCCTGGCGGGCCGGCGTCACCCTCCTGCGGGTCGACTGCTGGGCGGGCGGCGGGGGCGAACTGGTCGCGTTCTACGAGCGCTGCGGCTTCACACCCACCGAACCCTTCCTGTCCGGGGACTGGCCGGGGCAGGTGCTGGCCCGGCGGCTCGGACCCGGCGGCGGAGCACACGGCTGACGACGCGAAGGCGATGCGGGGAAGCCTTCCGGACGACGTCCCGGAAAAAGAAGTGGCCCCCACGCGAGCGGGCTTGTTACGGTGGGGCCGTTCCCGCCGAGCGGTGAGGAACCACGGCAACGTGTACGACCCGGAGGTGAGTTCATTGATGACTGTCACGGCGCAGGGCGCTGCCCGCACTCAGAAGACCATCGATGTGACCTCCGTGGTCTCCGGCTGACCTCACACCTCACCTCGCGTACCGCCGTAGGGCGGGCGCATGCGGCCGGGGCCACCCTGTGAAGGGTTCCCCTTGTCTTTCTCCGCTTTCCCGCAGGCCTCGCTCTCGCCCGCCCTCGCCCCCCTGGGCTGGGACGACGCATGGGCGGCCGAGTTCACCCCGTACGCCGAGCAGGGCCTCCTGCCCGGCCGTGTCGTCCGCGTCGACCGCGGTCAGTGCGACGTACTGACCGCAGACGGCGTCGTCCGCGCCGACACCGCCTTCGTCACCCCCCACGACCCGCTGCGCGTCATCTGCACCGGGGACTGGGCCGCCGTCGAAGCGGCGGGCAACCCGCGGTACGTGAAGGCGTACCTGCCGCGCCGGACCGCCTTCGTACGCTCCACCTCCTCCCAGCGGTCCGAGGGGCAGATCCTCGCCGCGAACGTCGACCACGCGATCATCGCCGTATCCCTGGCCGTGGAGCTCGACCTGGGGCGCATCGAGCGCTTCCTGGCCCTGGCCTGGGAGTCGGGTGCGCAGCCGCTGGTCGTCCTCACCAAGGCGGACCTGGTCCCGGACCCGGTCACCCTCGGCCACCTCGTCCAGGACGTGGAGACCACCGCCCCGGGCGTGCAGGTCCTCACCGTGTCCTCCCACACCGGGGAGGGCACCGACGTCCTCGGCGCGATCGTCGCCGCCGGCACCAGCGTCCTGCTGGGCGTCTCCGGCGCGGGCAAGTCCACCCTGGCGAACGCACTGCTCGGCACGGACGCCATGGAGGTCCAGGCCACCCGTGACGTCGACGGCAAGGGCCGTCACACCACGACCACCCGCAACCTGCTCGTCCTGCCGGGTGGCGGCGTCCTCATCGACACCCCGGGGCTGCGCGGCGTCGGGCTCTTCGACGCGGAGGCGGGAGTCGGGCAGGTCTTCTCCGAGATCGAGGACTACGCCGCCCAGTGCCGCTTCCACGACTGCGCCCACGAGGCGGAGCCGGGCTGCGCGGTGCTCGCGGCCCTGGAATCGGGGGAGCTGCCCGAGCGGCGGCTGGAGAGCTACCGCAAGCTCCTGCGGGAGAACCAGCGGATCGTGGCGAAGACCGACGCCCGGCTGCGGTCGGAGATCCGCCGCGACTGGCGGCTGAAGTCGGCGGAGGGCCGGGCCAATTACTCCGCCAAGCGCGGCAACCGGATCTGACCCGGACGGGCGCTCCGCCGCCGGGGGGCCGGGCCGAGGCCCGGCCCCCCGGCGGCCCGTTCCCGCGCCCGCCGAAATCGGTGATCAAGCTGCCCGTTCCCTGTGTACTCTGAGCGGGCTTTCGAACCTGTTCAAGCACCTCAAAAGAAAATGGGGGGCCGGTGCGCAATCGCCGACTCATAGTTTCCGCTGCCGTCCTCGCGGCCGGCGTAGGCCTCGTACCCGCGACGGCCCAGGCCGACGGCGGCCCGGCCAAGCCCGACGCACACGGGGTCAGCGCCCCGGGCGCCGACCTCGGCAAGGCGGCAGCGTCCAACTTCACCACCTTCACGAGCGCCCCCGAGCGCACCGTCCGCCCCGCCGGCAAGGGCGGCGCCCAGGTGCAGGGGACGGCCGCCTCGGAGCCGACGGTCGGCCTGACCGCCAAGGGCACCAGCGCCCGCGGGATCAGCCTGGAGCTCGCCGTCAGCATCGACCCGGGCGCCCAGATCACGGCGTTCATCGAGTGGGGCGACGGCAGCTACGACGCGTTCGACACCTACGGTCCCGCCAACCAGACCGTGGCCCACTCCTACTCGGAGATCGGCGCCTACACCGTCAAGGTCACCCTGAAGGACGCCACGGGTGAGCGGGGCAGCAACTCGCTCGCCGTCGTCACGCCGGGTTCCGACTTCACGCCGTACAAGCCGACCCGCCTGCTGGACACGCGCTACGGCACGGGCGGGCCCGCGGCGAAGATACCCGCCTACGGCACCACGCGGGTGAAGATCTCCGGCAACGGCGACATCCCCACAGGGGTCACGGCCGTGGTCCTCAACGTCACGGTCACCAACACCACCAGCGGTGGCCACGTCACCGTGTGGCCCACGGGCAGCGAGCGTCCGATCACGTCGAACGTCAACTTCGCCAAGGGGCAGACCGTCCCGAACCTGGTGATCGTGCCCGTCGACAGGAACGGCTTCGTCGACCTGTACAACGGCGGCTGGGAGCCGGTCGACCTGATCGCCGACGTCACCGGCTACTTCACCCGGACCTCCTCCTCCGGTTACACCCCGGTCAACCCGTCGCGCTTCGTCGACACCCGCAACGGCACGGGCACCGCCCAGGGCCAGGTACGCGGACAGGCCACGTTCGGCGCCCGGTTCGCCGGCCGGGACGGCATCCCGGCGGACGCCACGGCGGTCGCGCTGAACGTGACGGTCACGAACCCGCGCGAGGCCGGCCACCTGACCGTGTACCCCAGCGGGGGCAGCGTCCCGATCACGTCCAACGTGAACTTCCGCGCCGGCCAGACGGTCGCCAACTCCGTGATCGTGCCGGTCGGCACGGACGGGTCGGTCAGCTTCCGCAACGGCGCCTGGAACGGCACCGACGTCATCGTCGACGTCGTCGGCTACTACCGGCCCGGCAGCCGGGGCGCCTACCTGCCCTTCGTCCCGGAGCGCCTGCTCGACACCCGTGACAGCTCGGACTGGGCGTGGGGTCCGCTGGGCGGCCAGGGATACATCTACATGCCGCTGTCCACCCAGCGCCCCGCCAACACGGCCTACGTGCTGAACACGACGGTCACCAACACCCGCGGCGAGGGCTACCTCACGGTCGCCCCGGACCCGAACTCGCTGAGCGCGTACGAGGGCGGCTGGGAGAGCTGGCCCACCCCGCCCAACTCCTCCAACCTGAACTGGAAGCGGTCCGAGACCGTCCCGAACCTGGTCCAGGCCGGGATGGGGAACCACGGCATCGTCGACTTCTGGAACCGGGGCTGGGACGACATCGACCTCGTGGTCGACATCTTCGGCGTCTACCAGACGAACTGACCCGCCGTCCGCTCCCGCGGGCCCGGCGGGATCACCCGGCCCGGTCGGGGAGCGGCGCGCCGCACCGGGGGCAGCCGCCGGTTCCGCGGCCGCGGCCGCGGTCCGGGTCGAGGCATCCGCATGCCTCGCAGACGAGGTGAAGCAGGCAGGCCGGCTCGCCGGCGTCCGCCGGCTCGGCGGGCGGCGGCATCGGCTCGGGCGGCGGCTTCGGTTCGGGCGTGTCCATGACGGCTCCCGGCGGGGCGGTGGCAACGGCTTGCCTCGGCGGCTTCGAGCGTAGTCCCCGCTCGTGGCGACCGTCTGCGCCCACCCCACCGCCGCCCTGCCCGGTGCCGGGCCGACCGCGGCCCGGCACCGGCCGGTGGTGTCAGACCCCGTCCGCGGTGCGCGGTGCGCGGCGCATGGCCCACAGGGTCGGCCCGCCTCCGGGGAGCCGCGCCTCCCCGAGCACGGTGAAGCCGAAGTGCTCGTAGAACGGCAGGTTGTCGGGCTTGGAGGACTCCAGGTAGACCGGCAGGCCCGCCGCGTCGGCCTTGGCCAGACCCGAGCGCAGCAGAGCCGCCCCGTGCCCCTGGCCGCGTGCGGCGGGGTCGGCGCCGAGCACCGCCAGGTACCAGTGCGGCTCGGTCGGGGCGTGCTTCACGGCCTCCGCGACGGCCTCGCGGAAGAGCCCGGCCCGGTCGCCGAGGATGCCCTCCAGCTCCTGGACGGTCTCGGCGTCGGGCGCGGCCTTCGCCTGCCCCTCGGGCGCCACCCAGAAGGAGGCCGCCGCGTCGGTGCGCTCGCACACGCCGTGGCGGACGTACTGCCGGGTGAACAGCGTGGTGAAGTAGCGGCTCAGCCCCGCCTCGCGGGAAGCGTCGTCGGGGAAGAACCAGCGCAGCATCGGGTCGTCGTCGAAGGCGGCGGCCAGGGTGCGGCTGACCATGCGGGCATCGTCGATCGTTGCCGTCTTCGGAGCGTTCGTTATGGGCATACGGGTCATTCTGCACCCTGGATGATCTTGACCGGCGGGCGGCCCCCTCGTGCGTGGCGCCTTGTCGGCGGCGGGGCCCTTGGGTCAGTCCGTGCACACCGCGCCCACCCACGCCCCCACCACCAGCAGGCACGCGAACAGTTCCACCAGCACGCTCGTGCCCACCGCCCGCATCACCGCACGCGTCGAGGCCCAGGCCTCGCCGTGCCCGCCCAGACGCAGCCGCTCACACAGGTAGACCCCGCCCACGAAGCCCGGAACCGCCCCCACCACCGGGACCAGGACGAAGCCGAGCAGCGCGCCCGCGCCCGCGAAGACCGCCGTGCGCGGGGTGACCGGGAGCCCGCGGGGCCGACGCGGCGGCAGCTGCCACTTCACCACCTGGACCACCAGCAGCAGAGCCGTCGCCGCGACCAGCAGCGACCACGCCAGCGCCGACCGCTCCTGCAGCGCCCACCACATCAGCCCCGCCCACACCAGCCAGGTCCCCGGCACGCCCGGAACCAGCACCCCGACCAGCCCGAGCAGGAGCACCAGGCCCACCAGCAGCAGCTGCGGCACGTCCACCCGCCCAGCGTGCCCGACCAGGGGCTACCGGGCCACCCAGCCACGTTCGTACGCGTGCCAGCCCAGCTGCAGCCGCGTCGTCACCCCGGACAGCTCCATCAGGCCCTTGACCCGCCGCTGCACCGTCCGCAGGCCGAGCTCCAGGTGCTTGGCGACGCTCGCGTCCGTCATCCCCGCCAGCAGCAGCGAGAGGATCTCCAGATCCGTGGCGTCGGGGACGCCCCCGGCCTCCTCCGCCGAACCGGCCGCGCCCAGCCGCAGCGGCAGCGACTCCCGCCACACCGCCTCGAACAGCCCCGCCAGCAGGTCCAGCAGCCCGGACGCGTGCACCACCAGCGCCGCCGGCTCCGCGCCGCGCGCCGTCAGCGGGACCATGGCGAGGGACCGGTCCGCGATCACCAGCTTCGCCGGGACCTCCGCCGTCACCCTGACCTGCTCGCCCCGGGCCAGCGCCGCCGACGCCTCCCGGATCCCGCGCGGCAGGGTCAGCGCCTCGCGCTCGATGACCACCCGGTGGTCCACCCCGCGCAGCGAGGCACGCTCCTCCGCCTCGTCGCCCCAACCCGTGACGGCCCCGTGGCGGGCGCCGACCAGCGCGCACACCTCCTTCTCCGCGCCCAGCCGCAGCTGGTGGAAGCGGCGCGCCACCGCGCTCGCGCCCTGCACCACCTCCAACAGGTCGTGCACCGCCGGCTCGACCGCCTCGGCCCGGTACGCCCGCGTCAGCAGCTCCGCCGCCAGCTCCGCCCGCTCCAGCTCGTGCCGCTGCCGGGTCAGCAGGGCCCCGAGGGCCACCCCCGGCGGCGCCGCCACCCAGCGGCCCGGCCGCGCCGAGGACTGCGCAGCCAGCCCGTGCCGCTCCAGATGGCGCAGGGCCCGTTCGGTCTGCGCCACCGGCAGGGTCAGCCGGTGCGCGAGGTCGGGGACCTCGGCCGCGCCCAGCGCCACCAGCGCGCGGTACGCGGACTCCTGGCCCTCGTCCAGCCCTATGGCACCCAGCACCCGTCCACCCCTTTCCGACACCACGCCCGGCGGGAAGCCGCCACGGCGCGAACCCGCGCCGACATCATCGCCGTACCCCCCGCCCCTCTGCCAAGGTCACACCCCCGCACCATCAACATCCGCAGGCGGAAAGGCACTTACGCGCCGGCTTGTCGTGCAATGCAGTGGTTGGGTGCCAATTCGACCGGGGCGAGCGATGCGGCCGGTATCGCGCACGACGATGGCCACAGCGCCAGGGACGCGCAGGTACGCGGCCCCTGCCGGACGGCAAGAAGGCGGTCGCGCGGGCGTACGGCGTCCGCTGATCCGTACGGGCAGGACGCGAAGGGTCCACAAGGCCGCCGCCCTGTGGACCCTTTTCGGGTATTCGGCGTTTTCGGCCCCCACCGGAGGCGGAGAATGAGGGCATGAGTCAGCAGGGCGCGGACGACTGGTGGCAGAAGCTCTACGAGGACCCGGACGCGGGGCCGGCACCCGACCCGGGGGACACCCTCGACAACCGGTTCCGGTCGGCGGCGGGCGTGACGGCGGACCCCGCCGAGACGCCGCCCCCCGTGCCGCAAGAGCCGGTAGGGGAAGCCGAGTTCAGGCCGGGGCCCGTGCCCTGGCCGGGGCCCGGATTCGGGCCGGGGCGCGGGCCGCTGCCTGCCCCGCGCCCGGAACTCGACGGCGAGCTGCCCGCACGCCGTCCGCTGCCCGGCGCCGTCCGCCCGGAGCCCCCGCAGCCCGCTGCGGCGGGGCCGGTGCCCGCGCCGCGCCCGGCTCCCGACGGCAGGCCCGCGGGCCCGCCCGCGCAGGCGCCGCCCCTGCCGGCCTCCGCTGACACCGCGCCGCCCCGGCAGGCCCCGCCGCCCCCGGCCAAGGCGCCGGCCGGGCCGCCCCGGCCGCCGGCCCCGGCAGCCCGCCCGGCACCCGGCGAGCCCGCTGCCGAACGGCAGGCCCCGCTGCCGGCGCCCGCCGAAGCGCCCACCGCTGACGGGGCTCAGTCCGGCGCCGGGTACACCCCGCCGCCCCCGGCCCCTGCCGCGCCGATCGGCGAGCGGTACGTACCGCCACCGCCCCCGGCGCCGCCCTGGCACGGAGCCCAGCCACGCGATCCGCGCACCGGCGGCGCCACCGGCTACGCCCTCGGCGGCGTCGACGTGCCGCCCGCGACCGGTCCGGAGCTGCCCGTCCGGCGCCCCCCGACGGCGCGCCCGGAAACCCGCACCGACGAGGCCCGGCAGCCCGCATCCGCACCCGCCCCCGCACCCGTATCCCCGCCCGCACCCGCACCCGCGCCGGCGCGTCCGCCCGTGAGCCCGCCCGCCCCGGAGGCCGCCGCGCCCCGGCAGCGGCCAGAAGTGCGGTACCTCGGCGACCGCGCGCCCACCTACGCCCCCGAACCGGGCGCGCTCCCGCCCGCGGACCCGGCCGCCCTCGACGGCCTGGTCCCCGACACCGTCCTGGAGGGAGCCCGCTACGGCGGCCACACCCTCCGCGCCGCCTCCCTGCGCGGCGACTCCGCCCGCTACCGCGGCGAGGCCCGCCGGGACTTCCTGCTCACCGCCCGCTTCAGCAGCGGCGACGACGCCCTGGTCCTGGTGGCCCTCGCCGGCGGGGACCGGGCGGCGCCCGGCGCCGCCGAGGCCGCAGCGGACCTGTGCCGCACGGTCGCGGCGGCGGTCGGCCGCAGCCAGGAACGGCTGGCCGACGACATCCGGGCCGGGCGCCGCGACGCCCTGCGCTCGGGCCTGCAGCGGCTCACCGACCGCGGCTACGGACGCCTGCGGGCCCGGGCGGCCGAGCTGGGGCTCGCGGAGGAGCAGTACACGGCGGGGCTGCGCGGACTGCTGCTCCCGGTGGACCCCGAATGCCGTACCCGGGTGTGCTTCGGCGCCGGCGCCGGCGGACTCTTCCGGCTCCGCTCGGGTCAATGGCAGGACCTGGAGCCGACCGGTCCCGCCGCCCCGCCCGCGTCCGCGCAGCCCCCCGCCCCCGGAGACGGCGACGTAGACGGGGGCGGGGACCGGGACGGGGTCGGAGGCCGGCCCGACGAGGCGCCCGGTGAGTCCGGCAGCCCCTTCCGCTTCCGGGCCGCCGTGGCCAGGCCCGGAGACACCCTGCTGCTGTGCTCCGGCGGGCTGGCCGAGCCGATGCGGGAGGAGGCCGCGCTCCAGGCTGAGCTCGCCGCCCGCTGGGGCGAGCCGGAGCCGCCCGGCCTCGCCGCGTTCCTCGCCGACATCCAGCTCCGCCTCAAGGGCTACGCCGACGACCGCACGGCTGCCGCAGTCTGGGAGGCGTAACCGGCGCGGGCATGGCTGGATGGGAGGCATGGCCAAGCAGAACATCGCGGAACAGTTCGTCGACATCCTCGTACGCGCCGGCGTGCGCCGTGTGTACGGGGTGGTCGGCGACAGCCTCAACCCCGTGGTGGACGCGATCCGCCGCACCGACGGCATCGAGTGGATCCAGGTCCGCCACGAGGAGACGGCCGCCTTCGCGGCGGGCGCCGAGGCCCAGCTCACCGGCCGCCTCGCCGCCTGCGCCGGATCCTGCGGCCCGGGGAACCTGCACCTGATCAACGGGCTGTACGACGCCCACCGCTCGATGGCACCGGTCCTCGCCCTGGCCTCGCACATCCCCTCCGGCGAGATCGGACTCGGCTACTTCCAGGAGACCCACCCCGACCAGCTCTTCCGCGAGTGCAGCCACTACAGCGAGCTGATCTCCAACCCGCAGCAGATGCCCCGGCTGCTCCAGACGGCCGTGCAGCACGCCATCGGCCGCAGCGGCGTCAGCGTGGTCGCGCTGCCCGGTGACATCGCCGACCAGCCCGCCCCCGAGAAGGCGGTGGAGCACGCCCTCGTCACCGCCCGGCCCACTGTGCGCCCCGGCGACGGCGAGATCGAGAAACTGGTCCGCCTCGTCGACGAGGCCGACCGGGTCACGCTCTTCTGCGGCAGCGGCACGGCCGGGGCGCACGCCGAGGTGATGGAGTTCGCCGGCCGGGTCAAGGCCCCCGTCGGGCACGCCCTGCGCGGCAAGGAGTGGATCCAGTACGACAACCCCTACGACGTCGGCATGAGCGGGCTGCTCGGCTACGGCGCGGCCTACGAGGCCACCCACGAGTGCGACCTGCTGATCCTGCTCGGAACGGACTTCCCGTACAACGCCTTCCTGCCCGACGACGTGAAGATCGTCCAGGTGGACATCCGCCCCGAACACCTGGGACGGCGCTCCCAGCTGGACCTCGCCGTGTGGGGAGACGTGCGCGAGACCCTGCGCGCCCTGAACGCGCGGGTGCGGACCAAGACGGACCGGCGCTTCCTCGACCGGATGCTGAAGAAGCACGCCGACGCCCTGGAGGGGGTGGTCAGGGCCTACACCCGCAAGGTCGAGAAGCACACGCCCATCCATCCCGAGTACGTGGCTTCGATCCTCGACGAACTCGCGGACGAGGACGCGGTGTTCACCGTCGACACGGGCATGTGCAACGTGTGGGCGGCGCGCTATCTTTCCCCGAACGGCAAGCGGCGCATCATCGGGTCCTTCAGCCACGGCTCGATGGCCAACGCCCTCCCGCAGGCCATCGGCGCACAGTTCACCGACCGCGGCCGTCAAGTGGTGTCGATGTCGGGTGACGGCGGCTTCTCCATGCTGATGGGAGATTTCCTCACCCTGGTGCAGTACGACCTGCCCGTCAAAGTGGTGCTCTTCAACAACTCCTCGCTCGGCATGGTCGAGTTGGAGATGCTGGTTTCCGGCCTCCCCTCCCACGGGACGGAGAACAAGAACCCGGACTTCGCGGCGATCGCCCGCGCGGCGGGTGCCTTCGGGGTGCGCGTGGAGAAGCCCAAGCAGCTCAGCGGCGCTTTGAAGGATGCCTTCCGGCATCGCGGACCCGCTCTGGTGGACGTGGTGACCGACCCCAACGCCCTGTCGATCCCACCGCGGATCAGCGCCGACATGGTGACCGGATTCGCACTGTCCGCCAGCAAGATCGTGCTCGACGGCGGAGTGGGGCGGATGATCCAGATGGCTCGTTCCAACCTCCGCAACGTGCCCCGCCCCTGAGCCGCAGGAGTGCCGATCCGCCCGAAGGGCATGCATCCCCGTAGGCCTGTTCGAGAGCGACGGACACGGGAGGGACACCGCCGTGCGGGTGGGGGCGAAGACGGGGAAGCCGTGGAGGAGAGGGGCGCCGGTACCGCGCGAACCGTCCACGGCCGGAAACGCGGAAGCGGCGGACACACTGCGCATCAGCCGGAGCGTGCGCCGCGCCGACCTGAAGGCGGTGGGCGAGGTCCGACGGGCCCTCAGGGAACTGATGCGCCACCGGTGCCGGACCGAGGCCGCCGACGTGGCCGAACTGCTGATCACGGAAATCGTCACGAACGCCCTCGTCCACACCGACCGGGGCGCCGAGGTCTCAGCGAGCCTCACCGCCGCACGGTTACGCGTGGAGGTACGCGACCACGCCGCACGCCGACCCCGGCCGTACGTACCGACCGCCGACGACGGTACGCACGGCCGGGGACTGGCGCTGGTGGAGGCGCTGGCCGACGACTGGGGCGTGGACGCCCTCGCCCTGGGCGGCGGCAAGGTGGTGTGGTTCGAACTCGACGGCTGCCTCGACGCCCCGTACGCCGCAGGGCCCGCCTGAACGGGCGGGCCCTGCGGGGTGTCTCCCGGAGATCCGGAGCGGTCAGCCGAACTGCTGCTCCAGGTCCTTGAGTTTGCGTTCCAGCGAGTCCAGTCGGGGAAGGGTCTGGGTGTCGTCCTCGGCGGTGAGGTCCACCGTCCGGGTGCCGGTCACCTCAAAGGAGTCGGTGGGGTTGACGGCCTGCAGGGAGGGCCGGCGGCGTAGTGGCAGCTGTCCCGGTTCCGGTATGGCCGGCTCCGCGCCGACCGGCGCGGAGCCCGCTCCCTGCGTCAGCTCCGGAAGCTCGACCTGGCGGCCGCGGGACCGCCCGAACGCCCGGTTCTGCCGGCCCAGCGCCTTGATGCGCGCCCGGTCGAGCCGGTTCTGGTCGCGCCTGCGGTGCCGGTCCTGCTCCCGCTCCTTGCGGTCCTCGCGCACCTCGTCCACGGCCTCGTCGAGGGTGCGCACCCCCTCCAGCAGCATGAGGGACCACGCGCCGAAGGTCTCCCGGGGGGCCCGCAGCCAGCGGACCATCCGGATCTGCGGCAACGGCCGCGGGATCAGGCCCTGTTCGCGCAGCGCCGCCCGGCGGGTCTGTTTGAGCGCCCGGTCGAACAGGACGGCCGCCGAGAGCGACATCCCCGCGAAGAACTGCGGGGCGCCGTCGTGGCCCAGACCGCGCGGAGCGTGCACCCAGTTGAACCAGGCGGCCGCCCCGGCGAACAGCCAGACCAGCATGCGCGATCCGAGGGCCGCGTCACCGTGGCTGGCCTCGCGGACGGCGAGCACCGAGCAGAACATGGCGGCGCCGTCGAGGCCGAAGGGCACCAGGTACTCCCAGCCCCCGGAGAGGCTGAGGTTCTGCCGGCCGAAGCCGACCAGCCCGTGGAAGGAGAGCGCGGCGGCCACCGCCGCGCAGCAGAAGAGCAGGACGTACGAAGCGGTCCCGTAGACGGCCTCCTTGCGGCGCCGCCGCTCCTCGCTGCGCTCCCAGCTGTCGTCGGCCGCGGCCTTCTCGCTCTCGCGCTTGCCCCGTGCCAGTACCGCAACCGCCGCAAGTACGCCCAGGATCAGCAGACTGCCGGGCAGCAGCCAGTCCAGCGATATGTCGGTCAGTCTCATGCGGATGTCCCTTGCCTCGCGTATGCGGCTGTGCGGCTTTCCGGGCGCCATAGTGGCGCAGGCGGTGCACGGTGCACGCGGGTTTCGGGGCAAGTGGACGCCATCGGGGGGCGGGGCCCGCCGGATAGGGTGTTGTATCTCGAACTGGCGCCCGTGCGGACGGGGTTGTGTTCGAATGCCGCCACCTCTGCGGGTGGGTTGGACTCCGCCGACCGGACCAGTGCCGGGCCGGCGCGCTCGCCGGGCGGGGTCAGGCGGCTTCCGCCGTCAGGCGGGTGATGCGGTCCGCGTCGCAGGTGCGGGGGCAGGTGACACAGGTGTCCTCCGGCCGGATCGTGTAGAAGAAGCAGCAGCTGGCCCGGTCGCGGGTGGGCAGCTCCCGCCCGCCGGGGCCGGAGAGGGTGCGGAATCCGGCGCCGCCGGTGTACGGGGCCGTCGAGCCGGGCAGCAGTGCCTCCAGCTCGGCCATCGTCCGCCGCTCCTCGCCGAGCAGGTGGCCGACGTACCAGAGGCTTTCGACGACCTCGTCGGTCACCATGCCCCACAGGGCGCGGCGACCGCGCCGCATGCGCGAGCCGAAACCTTTCAGCACAGGTTCGAGGTGCTGGGCCACCGCGGACCGCACCTCTTCGCGCAGGGCCTCCTCGTGCGGCACGACCCGGGCTCCCGGCAGGGCGGCCGCCGGGTCGTCCGGCAGGCAGGCGAAGCTCTCGACGCGTACGGCCATCCGGCCGAGGGTCCGGTGGAAGGCGACCTCGGCGACGGGGAGGCGGGGGACCCGCCGGTGGAGGAACCACGGGAGCGTGATCAGCAGGCAGGCCGGCCACGCGTACCGGTGCAGCCCGAAGCTCGCGATCACATCGGGCCGCGCCTGGGTCCCGTAGTCCCTCAGGACCTGGGCGTCGTCCCAGGCGAGGAAGGCGTCCAGCTCGGCCCCGCCGGCCGCCAGCTCGTCCGCGCCGACCCACCCCGCACCGCGAGGGGAGGGTTCGTGCGCGGCCAGCTCGACGACCCGCAGTCCGCCGTACGCCTCCGCCAGCCGGGCGTAC
Organism: Streptomyces sp. TN58; assembly: GCF_001941845.1. Classification (NCBI taxonomy): domain Bacteria; kingdom Bacillati; phylum Actinomycetota; class Actinomycetes; order Kitasatosporales; family Streptomycetaceae; genus Streptomyces; species Streptomyces sp. TN58. The sequence continues at coordinate 5,861,346 of NZ_CP018870.1, forward strand.
GCGTCCGCCACCGCGGAGCCGGGCGGGGCAGGGGCGACAGCCGGGAGGGCCGAGACGGTCATGGCGGGCCACCGATCACGCGATCGTTAACAGGTAAGCCTTACCTTACCTGATGCTGGGTGGCTCCGTATCCACCCCTCCCGCGGCGCGTCACCTATTCTCGGAGCAGGTCAGGACCCGGAGGAGGAGGACCGAGTGCACGAAACGGCCCACGCCCGGGTACCGGCACAGAAGCGGAAGGTATTGCGCCATTCGGTGCGCGGGCAGGTCCTCGACGCGCTGCGCGCCGCCCTCGTCGACGGCGAGCTCGTACCGGGCGAGATCTACTCCGGCCCGGCCCTGGGCGAGCGCTTCGGGGTCTCCGCCACTCCCGTGCGCGAGGCGATGCAGCAGCTGGCCGCCGAGGGGGCGGTGGAATGCCTGCCGAACCGGGGCTTCCGCGTCCTGTCGCGCAGCGCGCGGGACCATGCCGAGCTGGCGGAGGTCCGGGCGCTGCTGGAGGTGCCCGTCATGCTGCGGCTGGCCCGGACGGTGCCGGAAGCCGACTGGCAGGCCCTGCGCCCGGCGGCCGCCGCCACCGCCGCGGCGGCCGCGGCGGGTGACCTGCCGGGGTACGCGGAGGCGGACCGGGCCTTCCACCGGGCGGTGCTGCGGCTGGCCGGCAACGACCAGCTGGTGGCGGTGGCGGAGGAACTCCACCGCCGGGCCCAGTGGCCACTGCCGGGTGCTCCGCGGGTTCGGCGGGCGGATCTCGTCGCCGATGCGGCCGAGCACTCGGCGCTGCTGGATGCGCTGGTCGCGCGGGACCTGCCGGTGGTCGAAGCGCTGGTCCGCGAACACTTCGCCGGCTCCGGGGGCTGACCCCTCCGGGGCCGGGGGAACGGGCTCCGCCCGGGCCCGGTCCTCAAGCGCCGGACGGGCTGAGGTGCCGGGGCTCCGCCCCGAGGGCCCCGCGCCTCAAGCGCCGGCGGGGCTGGGTTGGCCGGGCCGGTGCGCCAGGGGGCTGCGGGGCTGGGATTGCCGGGCTGGGGTTCAGGCTTCGGGGCTCCGCCCCGGACCCCGCGCCTCAAGCGCCGGCGGGGCTGGGTTGGCCCGGCCGGTGCGCCAGGGGGCTGCGGGGCCGGGTTGGCCGGGCCGGTGCGCCAGGGGGCTGCGGGGCTGGGATTGCCGGGCTGGGGTTCAGGCTTCGGGGCTCCGCCCCGGGGGCCCCGCGCCTCAAACGCCGGCCGGGCCGGGTTGGCGGGCTCCGCGTCTCACGCGCCGGTGGGGGTCGGGGTGGGGTGGAGTTGGTCCGCCAGCCAGGTCGGGATGCCGCCCAGGAGGTGGAACAGGCGGCGGGCCTCCGCGCGGAGGCGGGCGGCTTCCGGTTCCGGCTCGGCTTCGGCCAAGGCCGCCAGTGCCGGGGCCGTCCCGATCAGGAAGCCCAGGTCCTCCCGGATCCGCAGCGACTCCGCGAAGCCCTTGCGGGCCTCGGCGACCTCGCCGTCCCGCAGGGCCAGCGCCGCCAGGTGCCGCCAGGTGAAGGACAGCAGCAGGGTGTCGCCGTGCGCCTCGGCCCCCGCGTGGGCGCGGTGGTACGCCGGCCGCGCCGACTGCGGGGCGTCCGCCAGGTGCTCGGCGACCAGGCCGCGCCGGAAGTCCAGCAGCGGGCGGGTCCGGGAGCCCGGTGACAGCAGGGCCGCGGCCCGGCCGAGCGCGGAACGGGCCTCGTCGGCCCGGTCGCGTACGCCGAGCACGGTCGCGGCGTAGGCCAGGTGGCCCCGCTCGCACGCCGCCGCGCCCCGGTCGTCGTCGTCCTGGGCGACCGCCTCGGCGACCCGCAGCGCGTCCTCGGCCTCGGCCCACCCCTGGCCGGTGAACAGGCACCGCTCGACCAGCAGCGCGGTCCGCTGCACCGCGGCGGCCGCCTGCCCGGCCCTGCCGACGTGAGGCGTCAGCAGCGCCGCCGCGTCGGTCCAACAGCCGCGCGAGCGCAGCCGCCATATCGCCCGCTGGAGGGGGTCGTCTCCCCCGGTGGTCCCGGCACCCGACATGGCGGTATCCGCCACATTGCCCTCCCCGAAGCAGTCAAGCAGCACATGGTTGAGCCCTGGGGCGAAATGAGAGCACGGATCGGCGGCTCCGGCCAAGGGGTCGGGTGAACTCTTTCACAAAGTCCGGACGGATCATCAGTGCCGCCGGACACCCGCGGCCGGCGCCGGAGGAAGATCTCCTCAGCTCATGCGCAGTGCCAGGAAGAAGTCGAGCTTGTCCTCCAGCCGGGAGAGGTCACGCCCCGTCAACTGCTCGATTCGCCCGACCCGGTAGCGCAGCGTGTTGACGTGCAGGTGCAACCGGGTCGCGCAGCGGGTCCAGGAGCCGTCGCAGTCCAGGAAGGCCTCCAGGGTCGGGATCAGCTCCGCCCGGTGGCGCCGGTCGTAGTCCCGCAGCGGGTCGAGCAGCCGGGCGGTGAAGGCACGGCGCACGTCGTCCGGGACGAAGGGCAGCAGCAGGACGTGCGAGGCGAGCTCGTGGTGGCCCGCCGCGCAGACCCGGCCCGGGCGGGCCGCCGCGACCCGGCGGGCGTGCCGGGCCTCCTCCAGCGCCCCGCGCAGACCCTCGGCGGAGTGCACGGCCGCGCTGACGCCCAGCGTGAGCCGGCCGTCCTCGGCCAGGCCGGCCGCCAGGGGTTCGCGTACGACGGCGAGCAGCTCGTCGGCGTGCAGCGCCGAGTCCGGGCCCTTGTCCTCGCCGGCGTCGCCGGAGAGGGAGGGCAGCGGCACCAGCGCGATGGCCTCGTCACCCGTATGGGCCACCGCGATCCGGTCGGACGGCTCCGGACCCGAGACCGACGGGTCGACGAGGATCTCCTCCAGCAGGGACTGGGCCACCGGCCCGCCGGGGATGTCCCCGTTGTCCCAGTCCACCCGGGCCACGACGACCTGCCAGTGCGGGGCGGCGCCCAGCCCGGGCAGCAGCACGGGGGCAGCCACCCGCAGGCGGGCGGCGATCTCGGCGGGCGCGGCACCCGTCTGGACCAGCTCCAGGACCTCCTGTGCGAGGCGCCTGCGCACCGTACGGGCGGCGTCCCGGCGGTCGCGCTCCACGGCGATCAGCTGGGTGACGCCCTGGAGCAGGTCCAGGCGCTCGGCCGGCCAGTCGCCGGCGTCCGCCTCGACGGCCAGCAGCCAGTCGGACAGCACGGTCTCGCGCACGTCGCGGACACCCGCGCCGGCCGCGCCGCGCCCGTGTCCCCTGATCGGGAAGAGCGAGTAGGTAATACCCTGGATGGAGATCCGGTGCGGCCCTCTGCGGCCCGTCCGGACCGCCGCCAGGTGCTCGCCCGCCAGCGCCGCACAGATGCCCGGCGACAAAGGCTCGCCCGCTCCGGCGATCTGCCGGCCGGTGGGGGACAGCACCCAGGCCCGGAGGTCGAGGTCGGTGGTGAGGAGATCCAGCACCACGTCGGGGCCGCCCCCTGCCGGGCCCGACGTCATCAGACGGCGATGCCGGTCCACGACGGCCGCCAGGTCCCCGGCGCGCTCGCCCGAGACCTGCCGCACGACGTACTCGGTGATCGTGGCGAATGCAACGTCCTCGTTCACGGCGAACAGCGGCAGGCGGTTGCGGACACAGGCCGACACGAGGTCGTCGGGGATGGCACCCAGCTCCGCCTCGCCCGCGGCGAGCCCCGCGACGCCGGCGCTCGCGAGGATTCGTACGAACGGCTCGGAGTCGGCTGAATTTCGCCTCCATGCCAGGCCGGTGAGGACGAGTTCGCCCCCGGACAGGTACCGGCTGGGATCACGCAGGTCGGTCGTCATGACCCCGCGGACCGTACGGTCGAGTTCGTCCTCGCCGCCGAGCAGCCGCAGCCCCAGCGCCTCGGTCTCCAGCAGTGCGCGCAGCCGCATGATGTCGCCGCCGATCTGTCTCGAATGTTGCCGTTGGAAATCGGGCAGGTCGTCGCATCCTGCCTTTCATACGAATCTACAAGACGAGGGAGGCCGTCAGCCAACTCCTTCATGGTTTCGGTGACTGCACCCGAGGGACGGGCGGCTTGTGTACTGAGTCCACACCGCGTTAACAGCACGTGAACGACCAGTCGAGGGCCCTTTGGCCTCCTGGCTTGAAGTGAACGACACGATGAAGAAGAAGAGAGCCACACATGGACTTCCTTCGCCCCGCCAGCTGGGAGGAGGCGCTCGCCGCTAAGGCCGAGTTCCCCACAGCTGTGCCGATTGCGGGTGGCACCGACATCATGGTCGAGATCAACTTCGACCACCGCCGTCCGGAGTACCTCCTTGACCTCAACCGCATCGAGCTGCTGCGGGAGTGGGAGGTAGGCGAGGAGGTCACCAAGCTCGGCGCCTCCGTCCCGTACACCCAGATCATGGAGAACCTGCGCACCACGCTGCCGGGTCTCGCGCTCGCCTCGCACACGGTCGCGTCCCCGCAGATCCGCAACCGCGGCGGTGTCGGCGGCAACCTCGGCTGCGCCTCGCCCGCCGGTGACTCCCACCCCGCCCTGCTGGCCGCCGGCTGCGAGGTTGAGGTCGAGTCCGTACGGGGCTCGCGCATGATCCCGATCGACGAGTTCTACACCGGCGTGAAGCGCAACGCGCTGGCCGCCGACGAGCTGATCAAGTCGGTCCACATCAAGAACGCCACGGGCCCGCAGCAGTACTCGAAGGTCGGCACCCGCAACGCGATGGTCATCGCGGTGTGCGGCTTCGGCCTCGCGCTGCACCCCGACACCCGCACCGTGCGTACGGGCATCGGCTCGGCCGCCCCGACCCCGGTCCGGGCCAAGGCCGCCGAGGAGTTCCTGAACGCCGCGCTCGAAGAGGGCGGCTTCTGGGACAACGGCAAGGTCATCACCCCGTCGATCGCCAAGCAGTTCGGTGAGCTCGCCTCCGCCGCCTGCAACCCGATCGACGACGTCCGTGGCACGGCGAAATACCGCCGTCACGCGGTTGGCATCCTCGCTCGCCGCCAGCTCGTCTGGACCTGGGAGCAGTACCGCGGCAGCAACGGCCGCTCGCTTGAAGGGGCTGCGTAATCATGCGCGTCAATTTCACCGTCAACGGTCGTCCGCAGGAAGCCGACGACGTCTGGGAGGGCGAGTCCCTCCTCTACGTGCTGCGTGAGCGGCTGGGCCTGCCCGGCTCGAAGAACGCCTGCGAGCAGGGCGAGTGCGGCTCCTGCACCGTCCGCCTCGACGGCGTGCCGGTCTGCTCCTGTCTGGTGGCCGCCGGCCAGGTCGAGGGCCGCGACGTCGTGACCGTCGAGGGCCTGGCCGACTTCGCCAAGCAGCGCGCGGAGCACGGCCACGGCTGCGGCACCGGCGCGTGCGGCGGCGGCAAGGGCGTGTCCACGGACGAGGCCAAGCAGTGGTCCGCCAAGGGCACCGACTCGCAGACCGGTGAGGGCGTAGAGCTCTCCGACATCCAGCAGGCGTTCATCGACGCCGGCGCGGTCCAGTGCGGTTTCTGCACCCCGGGTCTGCTCGTGCAGGCCGACGCGCTCCTGGAGCAGAACTCCGACCCGTCCGACCAGGACATCCGTGAGGCCCTGTCCGGCAACCTCTGCCGCTGCACGGGCTACGAGAAGATCCTCGACGCGGTCCGCCTCGCGGCCGCCCGTCAGGGAGAGGCTGTCTGATCATGGCCAACACCCGCACCGTGCCTTCCGGTACGCCGACGAACGTCACCCAGAAGCACAACAAGGGCGGCATCGGCGAGTCCACGCTCCGCCCGGACGGCACCCTCAAGGTCACCGGTGAGTTCGCGTACTCCTCCGACATGTGGCACGAGGACATGCTCTGGGGCCAGACCCTGCGGTCCACCGTCGCCCACGCCGAGATCGTCTCCATCGACATCTCCGAGGCGCTGGCCATGCCGGGCGTCTACTCGGTCCTCACCTACGACGACCTGCCGGCCGAGATGAAGAACTACGGCCTGGAGATCCAGGACACCCCGGTGCTCGCCAACGGCCGGGTACGCCACCACGGTGAGCCGGTGGCCCTGGTGGCCGCCGACCACCCGGAGACCGCCCGCCGCGCGGCCGCCAAGATCAAGATCGACTACCGGGAGCTGCCGCTCGTCACGGACGAGGCCTCCGCCCTCGCCGCCGACGCGCCGCTGATCCACGAGGGCCGCGACGACCACCACTCCGGTCACGTCCCGCACCCCAACATCGTGCACCGCCAGCCGATCATCCGCGGCAACGTGGAGGAGGCCCGCAAGCGCGCCGACGTGATCGTCGAGGGCGAGTACACCTTCGGCATGCAGGACCAGGCCTTCCTCGGCCCGGAGTCCGGTCTCGCCGTGCCGTCCGAGGACGGCGGGGTCGACCTCTACGTCGCCACCCAGTGGCTGCACTCGGACCTCAAGCAGATCGCCCCCGTCCTCGGCCTGCCCGAGGAGAAGGTCCGCATGACGCTCTCCGGCGTCGGCGGTGCCTTCGGCGGCCGCGAGGACATCTCCATGCAGATCCACGCCTGCCTGCTGGCCCTCGCGACCAACAAGCCGGTCAAGATCGTCTACAACCGCTTCGAGTCCTTCTTCGGCCACGTGCACCGCCACCCGGCGAAGCTCTGGTACGAGCACGGCGCCACCAAGGACGGCAAGATCACGCACATGAAGTGCAGGATCGTGCTCGACGGCGGCGCCTACGCCTCGGCCTCCCCGGCCGTCGTCGGCAACGCCTCCTCCCTCTCCGTCGGCCCGTACGTCATCGACGACGTCGACATCGAGGCGATCGCGCTCTACACGAACAACCCGCCCTGCGGCGCGATGCGCGGCTTCGGCGCCGTCCAGGCCTGCTTCGCCTACGAGGCCCAGATGGACAAGCTCGCGGCGAAGCTGGGCATGGACCCGGTCGAGTTCCGCCAGCTCAACGCCATGGAGATGGGCACGATCATGCCCACCGGCCAGGTCGTGGACTCCCCGGCGCCCGTCGCCGAGCTGCTGCGCCGGGTCAAGGCCCGCCCGCTGCCGCCGGAGCGCCAGTGGGAGACCGCCGGCGAGGGCGCGGACGTCCGCGCGCTGCCGGGCGGCCTGTCGAACACCACCCACGGCGAGGGCGTCGTCCGCGGCGTCGGCTACGCGGTCGGCATCAAGAACGTCGGCTTCTCCGAGGGCTTCGACGACTACTCCACCGCCCGCGTGCGCCTGGAGGTCATCAACGGCGAGCCGGTCGCGATGGTCCACACGGCCATGGCGGAGGTCGGCCAGGGCGGTGTCACCGTCCACGCGCAGATCGCCCGTACAGAGCTGGGCGTCACGCAGGTCACCATCCACCCGGCCGACACGCAGGTCGGCTCCGCCGGTTCGACGTCCGCCTCGCGGCAGACGTACATGACCGGTGGCGCCGTGAAGAACACCTGTGAGGCCGTGCGCGAGGCGCTGCTGGAGATGGGCCGCCGCAAGAACGGCTCCTACCACCCGGCCTGGGCCCACGCCGAGCTCCTCCTGGAGGGCGGCAAGGTCGTCACCGACGGCGGCGAGGTCCTCGCGGACATCGCCGACATCCTGGAGGACGAGGCGATCGACCTCGAACTCGAATTCCGCCACCGCCCGACGGTCGCCTTCGACCTGAAGACCGGCCAGGGCGACGGCCACGTCCAGTACACCTTCGCCGCGCACCGCGCGGTCGTCGAGGTGGACACCGAGCTCGGCCTGGTCAAGGTCGTCGAGCTGGCGACCGCCCAGGACGTGGGCAAGGCCCTCAACATGCTCTCCGTGGTCGGCCAGATCCAGGGTGGTACCACCCAGGGTCTCGGCGTGGCGGTCATGGAGGAGATCATCGTGGACCCGAAGACCGCGAAGGTGCGCAACCCCTCCTTCACGGACTACCTGATCCCGACCATCCTCGACACCCCGACCATCCCGGTCGACGTCCTGGAGCTCGCCGACCCGAACGCGCCGTACGGCCTTCGCGGTCTGGGCGAGGCCCCGACCCTGTCGTCCACCCCGGCCGTCCTCGCGGCGATCCGGCAGGCGACCGGGCTGGAGCTCAACAAGACCCCGATCCGTCCGGAAGCCCTTACCGGGACCCTCTAGGACGGACCCGGTCCGGGGGCCGCGCGCCCCCGGACCCCCTCGGACTCTCCGGGCGGTGTGGCACGGGAACGTCACACTTCACCGCCGCACCGCCCGGAGTACACGAAGCACCGCACCGCTCGCGGTCACCTTCGGACGGCAGTACCCCTGCGAAAACCCCCATGTAGTACAAGCGGTCACCCCGCACTACCCGCAGTACACGCAGTGCACCTTCGCGTCGCCTCGGGCCGTCACCCCGGGTCGTGCAGCCAAACGCAGCATCCCAAATCCCGCAATCTCCAATCCCCAAGCGGGTGCCCCTTTGAACCTTGGGAGTTAGGCACCATGACCCAGTCGTCTGTGGAGCCCAAGACCACCGCGGAAGAAGCCGGCGACGGCTCTCTGAACCCCGCCGGCAGGTCCTGGCTCGACCGCTACTTTCACATAACCCACAGAGGATCCAACGTCGGCAACGAGGTTCGTGGCGGTATCACGACCTTCATGGCCATGGCGTACATCCTCCTGCTCAACCCCCTGCTCCTGTCGGGCAAGGACGTCGCCGGAACCGTCATGGACGGCTCGGCGATCATCACCGCGACGGCCTTCGCCGCCGCCGTGACCACGCTCCTCATGGGCTTCGTCGGCAAGGTCCCGCTGGCGCTCGCCGCCGGACTCTCCGTGTCCGGTGTGCTCGCCTCGCAGGTGGCCCCCCAGATGACCTGGCCGCAGGCCATGGGCATGTGCGTGGTCTACGGCGTCGTGATCTGTCTCCTGGTCGTCACCGGCCTCCGCGAGATGATCATGAACGCGATCCCCCTCGCGCTCAAGCACGCCATCACCATGGGCATCGGCCTCTTCGTCGCCCTGATCGGCTTCGTGAAGGCGGGCTTCGTCGGCAACGGCGGGGAGTTCATGCCCCCCGTCCAGCTCGGCGCGACCGGTGAGCTGTCCGGCTGGCCCGTCCTGCTCTTCGCCGTCACCCTGGTCGCCATCTTCATGCTCCAGGCCCGCAAGGTGCCCGGCGCGATCCTGATCGGCATCGTGGGCGGCACCGTCCTGGCCGCGATCCTCAACGCCATCGTGGACATCGACCCCAAGGCCTGGAAGAACGGCCCGCCGGAGCTGGACGGCTCCGCGGTCTCGATGCCGAACTTCTCGCTCTTCGGCGACGTCTCCTTCGGCGGCTGGGGCGACGTCGGCTACATGACGGTCGGCATGATCGTCTTCACCCTGGTGCTCGCCGGCTTCTTCGACGCGATGGCCACCATCATCGGCGTCGGCACCGAGGCCAAGCTGGCCGACGACAAGGGCCGGATGCCGGGCCTGTCCAAGGCCCTGTTCATCGACGGCGCCGGCGGCGCGATCGGCGGCGTCAGCGGCGGCTCCGGCCAGACCGTCTTCGTCGAGTCCGCCACGGGCGTCGGCGAGGGTGCCCGCACGGGTCTCGCCTCCGTCGTCACCGGCCTGTTCTTCGCCGCCTGCCTCTTCTTCACCCCGATCACGCAGATCGTCCCGGGTGAGGTCGCCTCCGCGGCCCTGGTCGTCATCGGCGCGATGATGATGCAGAACGCCCGCCACGTGGACTGGGCGGACACCTCCACCTCGATCCCCGTCTTCCTGACGGTCGTGATCATGCCGTTCACCTACTCGATCACCGCAGGTGTCGCCGCGGGTGTCATCTCCTACGTCGCCATCAAGGTCGCCCAGGGCAAGGCCCGGGAGATCGGCGGCTTCATGTGGGCGCTGACGGGGATCTTCCTGGTCTTCTTCGCGCTCCACCCGATCGAGGGCTGGCTCGGGGTCGGCTGACCCTGACAGCCGCAGTACCGGCAGTGCCGTGCACCCCCGGGGGCGCGGTCACCCGTAGTAACACCCGCACCCTCCGCGTATCCCATACTGGAAACCGAATCCTCCGAGGAGGCCGCACATGCTGGACATCGCCGAAGAGCTGAACCGGTGGGTCGAGCAGGGACGTGACTTCGCCGTCACCACGGTCGTGGCGGTGGGCGGCAGCGCGCCCCGGCAGCCCGGGGCCGCCCTCGCCGTCGACAGCGAGGGCACGGCCATCGGCTCGGTTTCCGGTGGATGCGTGGAGGGTGCGGTGTACGAGCTGTGCCGTCAGGCGCTGGAGGACGGCGAGACCGTCAGCGAGCGCTTCGGCTACAGCGACGACGATGCCTTCGCCGTAGGCCTGACCTGCGGCGGGATCATCGACATCCTCGTCACCCCGGTTCCCGCCGGCTCTCCCGCACGAGCGGTCTTCGAGGCCGCCCTGGCCGCCGCCGCCCGCGGTGAGGCCGCCGCGCTGGCCCGGATCGCCGAGGGGCCGGCCGAGCTGATGGGCCGCGCCGTGCTCGTCCGTACGGAGGGCCCCTACGAGGGCGGGCTCGGCGGACACCCCGAGCTGGACCGGACCGTCGCCGAAGAGGCCCGCGCCATGCTGGACGCCGGCCGGACCGGCGTACTGGAGATCGGAGCCGACGGCCGGCTCTGCGGAGAGCCGCTGAAGGTGCTCGTCGAGTCCAGCGTCCCGCCGCCGCGGATGATCGTCTTCGGCGCCATCGACTTCGCGTCCGCGCTCGTACGGATCGGCAAGTTCCTCGGCTACCGGGTGACCGTCTGCGACGCCCGGCCCGTCTTCGCGACGCGCAACCGCTTCCCCGAGGCAGACGAGATCGTCGTGGACTGGCCGCACCGCTACCTGGAGGCGCAGTCCTCGGAGGGCTCGGTGGACGGCCGGACCGTCCTGTGCGTGCTCACCCACGACGCCAAGTTCGACGTCCCGCTCCTGGAACTGGCCCTCAGACTGCCCGTCGCCTACGTCGGCGCCATGGGCTCCCGCCGCACCCACGAGGACCGCAACAGGCGGCTGCGCGACGTCGGCGTCACCGAGATCGAGCTGGCCCGGCTGCGCTCCCCGATCGGCCTGGACCTCGGGGCCCGTTCCCCCGAGGAGACGGCGCTGTCCATCGCCGCCGAGATCGTCGCGAACCGCCGCGGCGGCAGCGGCGCCGCCCTCACGGGCGCGCACATCCCCATCCACCCGGACGTCGCGAACACGGTGATCGACAGGATCGGCTCCGTCGCTTGAAGGAGTGACGGCGGAAGGTGAGAAAAGGGCGCACCCCGTGGGGGTTGCGCCCTTTCGGCGTTCCCCATATTTTACCCGCCGGTAATCGGAGGGTCCCCTCTCCGTCCTTTCCACACAACGGAGTTGAGCGGATGTTGCGTACCGTGCGAACCCTCGGCGTACTGGCGGCGGCCACCCTCCTGACCGCCTTCACACCCGCCCCGGCCTCCTCCGACGCCCCTGCCGCCCCGGCCGGCGGCCTGCGGGAGGTGCTCTTCGTGGGGAACAACTGGGACGGGACGGCAGACGTACTCGCCTCCACCGGCGACCTCGCCAAGGTCGGCCGGATCGACGTGATCCCCGACAAGGCGGAGCGGCTGCGCGAAATCTACCTCAACCCCGTCAAGCTCGCCTTCTTCCTCGGCATCCGCGAGAGCGCCGGCGAGGGACACGACCAGTTCGCCGACGACATGTTCACCACGCCGGACGGTTCGGCGGTCGTCGTGTCCCGCCCCAGCTTCGCCGACGTCGTCTCCATAGACCTGGCGTCGGGGCGCATCAACTGGCGCTTCCCGGTCTCCGGTTTCCGCTCCGACCACATGGCGGTCTCCCCGGACGGGACCCGCATCGCCGTCTCGGCCTCCACATCCAACACCGTGCACGTCCTGGACATCACCACCGGGCGGCAGACCGGCTCCTTCCGTACCGGCGACAAGCCGCACGAGAACACCTTCACCCGCGACGGCCGCTACCTGTGGAACAGCTCCATCGGCGAGGTGAACACGGCCCTCGACGCCCCCTGGCTCGACTGGACGAAGGGCGACCGGAAGATCACCGTGGTCGACGCGCAGACCTTCCGCACGGTCCGGGTGATCGACATGCGGGAGCGGCTGGACGCCTTCGGCCGCAAGGACCTCTCCGACTCCGTGCGCCCCGTGTCCTTCAGCCCCGACGAGTCCAAGCTCTACTTCCAGGTGTCGTTCTTCGGCGGCTTCCTGGAGTACGACGTGGCCTCGGACCGGATCACCCGCCTCAAGGACCTCCCCGCCAATCCCGCCACCAGCACCGACCGCACCGCCTGGGTCAACGACTCCCGGCACCACGGGATGTCGATGAGCCCCGACGGGACGAAGCTCTGCATCGCGGGCACCATGGACGACTACGCCACGGTCGTGGACCGCGCCACCCTCGCCGAGGGACCGCTCGTTCCCGCTTCCAAGCCCTACTGGGCCACGGTCAGCGGTGACGGGACGGCCTGCGTGATCTCCGAGAGCGGCACCGACCAGGTGACGGCCATCGACTTCGCCACCGGCGCCAAGCGGGTGTCCGTACCCGTCGGGGACCACCCCCAGCGCGTTCGGATCGGCCATGTCCCGGCAGCCTGGACCGGTCCGGCCGGCCGGTAGCCCGGTGCCCGGCCGGCCGAGAGCCAGGCCGGCCGAGAGCCAGGCCGGTCGGCGCTTTCCCGGGGACGAAGAGGCGGAAACCGGCCGAACCTGCAGATCAAGCAATTATGGGGTGACTGGTCCTCGATGACCGATTAGTCTCCCGATCATGGTGCACATCCGTGACGTACCCGAGGCCGACATCGACCGCGCCCTGGAGCTCGCCTACCTGGTCTTCCACGACCGGCCCGAGAAGGAGGCCCGCGAGCGCCACCACGCGCTCCTCGGGCGCTGCGACCGGATCGGCGCCTACGACGGGGACGCCCTGGTCGGCTTCATGGCCGCGCACGACTTCAGCCTCTCGGTGCCCGGGGCGGACCTGCCCTGCCCCGGGCTCACCTTCGTCTGCGTCGCGCCCACCCACCGGCGCCGCGGCGTGCTCACCGCACTGATGACGCAGATGATGCGGCGCGCCACCGACGCGCGGAGCCCCATCGCCGCCCTCTGGGCCTCCGAGGCCGCCATCTACGGCCGCTTCGGCTTCGGCGGGGCCACCACCGGCGCCACCATCGAGATCGACTCCACCCGGCCGCTGGCCCTGCGCATCGACCCCGATCCCCGCCCGCTGCGACTCGTCGACCCGGACGAGGCCGTCGACGTGATCGCACCCCACCACGAGGCGGCCCGCGCCGGCCGGGCCGGCCGGCCCAGCCGCAGCCCGGACCGCTGGCGCGACGAATGGCTGGTCGAACAGGACGAGGAGGACGAGGAGTTGAGCCCGCCCCGGATCATCGTCCTGGGGGATCCGGGCGAACCCGTCGCCGGATACGTCCTCTACCGCACGAAGCCCGAGCAGGCCGGCGCCGGGGACGCCGGGGCCGGCGCCCGCTCCGCCGGCCTGGTGCGGGTCGACGAACTGGAGGCGGAGACCCCGGCGGTCGCCGCCGCCCTGTGGGAGTGCGTGGCCGCCGTCGACCTCACCGGCAAGGTCTCCGCGTGGGGCCGCCCGCCCGACGACCCGCTCCTGCACTTCGCCGCCGACCGGGACCAGGTCCGGGTCACCGCCCAGTTCCCCGCGCTGTGGCTGCGCCTGGTCGACGTACGCGCGGCGCTGACCGCCCGGTCCTGGGCCGCGCCGGTGGAACTGGTGCTGGAGGTGCACGACGTACGGCTGCCCGACAACGCCGGGCGCTTCCGGCTCAAGGCCGGGCCGGACGGGGTGACGTACGGCCACGCCGACGGCGCCCCCGACCTGGCCCTCGACGTCCGCGAACTGGCCGCCTGCTACCTGGGCGGCACCCGGGTCGCCGACCTCGTCGCGGCCGGGCTCGTGCAGGAGCACACACCCGGCGCGGCGGCGGCCCTGGACGACGCCCTGCGCACGCCCCTACTGCCGCACACGGCCGACGAGTTCTAGGGCCTGTATCGAGTTGCCCCGCGGCGTCCCGCACGCCGAGGGCACGCACCGAACGCCGCTCCTTGCTCCACGGGGCAGCTCGATACAGGCCCTAGGGCGTGTGTCCGGCGGCGGCGGTGGGGGCCCGTCGGCCCGGCCCCCACCGCCGCCGGGCTCACGCGGGGCGGGAGAGCCTTGCGGCCGCCATGCCGAAGCCGGGGCCGAGGATCGCGGCGGCCAGGCCCGTCTCGGGCCGGCGCAGGTCCTCCGCCCGGTAACGGCGGCATGCCGCATGCCAGTTGAGGATTCCGGCATGCCAGTCGCGTAGCTCCTGCACGTACGTGTCCAGGGCGGTCCGGGCCTCGGCGCCGAGTTTCCAGTCGTCGTAGAGCAGCGGCAGCTGGTTCGCCACGATGTGCTCGAACTCCTCGGTGCGCTGGGTCATCAGCGAGTGGCAGATGTGCAGGGCCTCCGGATAGCCGATGTCGAAGAAGTTCCTGGTGACCAGGATGTGGTTGTGGACCTCGCCCTCGAACTCCACTTCCTTCTGGTAGGAGTAGATGTCGTTGATCAGGCAGGCCGCGTCGGCGACCGCGTTCTCCAGTGAGCGGATGGTCCCCGACGCGTAGATCTCCCGGGGAATGCCCCGGCCCTCGTGTCCGAGCCGGCACAGGTACATCGTGAGGTGGCTGCCGAAGGTGTGCCGTCGCATCTCCGCGTAGTCCACCGGGTCCGGGATGCGGTGGTGGACGGCGTTGTCCACCTCCCAGAGCCAGCTCTCCAGCATGCGCACCACCGTCGCCCGGAACTCGGCGCGCTGCTCCGCCGACATGGCGGCGCTGGTGCGTACCCACAGGTCGGCGAGGCCCCGCTCCAGCGCGGTGGCGGGGCGCGGCTGCTGCGTGTGGTGGGCGGGGTCGGCGGGGATCATGCCGATCAGCCGGGCCGTGGCCGCCTTTGCCGCCGCGAGGTCCCCGGTCCGCGCGAAGGCCGCCGGGTAGTAGTCGTCGCCGTACGTCCCCCAGGTCAGCCAGCAGGCGTTGAGGGCGAGTTCGTCGGGCGTGGCGTCCGGGTCGAGACCGGCCGAGCAGAGCGCGAAGTCGTAGCCGCGCAGCTTGTCCTCGGTCCAGATCGCGGAGGCGGGATCGCCCGGCTGCGGCTCCAGCAGGCCCGTCCGGCGGGCCCAGGCCACCGACTCCTCGCGCGCGTACGCCAGATGCGGGCTCAGGGAGAGCCGGTGGGGCATGTAGATCTCCGGGACCACCGAGGGCCCGGTGCGTTCGAAGGGGACATGCGTGAAGGAGCGGCGGCGCAGCTCCATCGACCGCCGGTTGAACACGGACCGCAGGTCGAGGGCGCTGGTGCCCGGTCCGGACGGCATGAAGGGGAGGGTCAGCGGGGCGGTCGCCCGGGCCTCCTTGTTCATGTAGCGGCTGGAGACCATGTGCCATTCGTGGCCGCCGGACTGCCAGTCCTGGAGACCCTTGGTGTAGGCGAGGACGGCCGCCACCTCGCTCGGTGACAGAGCGAAGTCGGCGAAGAGCTGCGGGAGTTCGGCCAGTGCCGTCTGCTCGAACTGCTGGAGGCGGGAGGTCAGCAGGTCGTTGGAGACCTCGGCGGCCTCCTGCGTGGTGCAGCCGAGGAACGTCTCCAGGACCAGGACGGCGTTGGAGAGTTCGCCCTCGTCGGTGACCTCACGCTCGTAGGAGAAGAGGTCGTTCCTGATGTGGACCGCGTCCGAGAAGGCGTCCCGCAGCACGCCGAGCGGGCGCGAGTGCGCCACGCGCGCCGGGACCTCGGCGGCGACGTACTCGACCAGGCCCGCCGACCAGGGCGCGCCGCCCACCTTGCGGCGCATCTCGATGTACTCCAGGGGGTTGGCGACCCGCCCGATGTCGATGTTGGCGAGCTCCCACATCGACTCGTCGAGGAGGTTCTTCGTGGACGTGGAGAACCGTTCCCGCCAGTCCGCGGACATCGAGGGAACGGTTCGCCGCCACAGGTCGGCGAGACCTGCCTCCACCGGGTTGGTGGGCTCGGGGAAGCCGCGGTCGAGGTCCATCGGCATGAAGGCGGCCAGCCGGTCGAGGTAGGCCTTGGCGCCGTCGCGGTCCTGGGAGCGCTTGAAGGTCTCCAGGAAGTGGTCGTCGAAGAAGAACACCCACACGTACCAGTCGGTGACCAGCGACAACGCCTCGGCGTCGCAGTCGGGGTGGGTGTAGGAGCAGAGCAGCGCGTAGTCGTGCGAGTCGAGGTCGCTCTCCTCCCAGACGCCGGAGCCCTCCAGCATCGCGAAGTCGCGCGCCCACTGCTTGGTGTGGGCCCTCGCCACCTCCAGGTGGGGGTTGAGTCGCGCCGGATACGGCACGTAGAAGTCCGGCAGTCGGAACGGCTGCGTCACGGCGGGGTAGGCCCTTCGTCCAAAGGTGCGGGGGCCGAGGCCCGGCCCCCGCAAGAGATCAGCAGTGCCCTACCCGCGGTGTCAGCGGGACAAGGAGGAGTTCACCGCATCAGGTGACGGAGGTGTCGGTGGGTGACGCGCCGGCCTGGTGGGGGACGACGGGGGAGGGCGTGGTGGGGGGCTGGGGGAGGGGCTGGGGGAGGGGCTGGGGGACGGACGGGGAGTGGGGCTGGGGCTGAGGCCGGGAGGGCCGGCCGAACTGCTCAGCCTGCATCCGGAACATCGACGCGTACCGGCCGCCGAGCGCCAGCAGCTCCTCATGGCCGCCCTGTTCCACGAGCCGCCCCTCGTGCAGCACGTAGATCACGTCGGCGAACCGAACGCCGGACATCCGGTGCGTGACGAGTACGACGGCGCGCTGCGGCCCCGCAAGCCCCCGGATGCTGTCGAAGGCGGCGATCTCCGCCTCCGGGTCCAGCGCGGACGTGGGCTCGTCCACGACGATCACCCGCGCGTCCCGGTAGCGGGTCCGGGCCAGGCCGAACTTCTGCCACTGGCCCCCCGAGAGCTCCGACGCGCCCCTGAACACCCGGGCCAGCAGCGTCTCGTAGCCGTTCGGAAGCTTCTCGACCACCCGGTCGGCCCCCGCGTACCGGGCCGCGGCGACCACGTCCGCCGCCCGCCGCTCCGCCGCCTCGGTCCCGTCCTCCTCGGTCCCGTCCTCCTCGGTCCCGTCCTCTCCGGCCCCGTCCTCTCCGGGCCGGCCGATGGCGATGTTGGTGCGGGCGGTCACCGGCCACCGCTCGAAGTCCTGGGTCAGCAGCGCGACCCGGTCGAAGACCTGCTCCCGGGCGGCGTCCCGTACCTCGACGCCGTCCCAGGTCAGCGAGCCGGAGTCGGGCAGGTGGAGTCCGGCGAGGAGTTTGACCAGGGTGCTCTTGCCGGAGCCGTTCTCCCCGACCAGCGCGACGACCTGGCCCGCCTCGATGGTCAGGGAGATCCCGTCGAGCGCGGGCTCGTCCCGGTCCGGGTAGCCGAAGCGGACGTCCTCCAGCCGGACCGTTCCCAACCGCTCCGGCAGCGGCAGCCCGCCGCGCGGGATGGCCCGCCGGCCCGCCTCGGCGACGAACCGCTCCAGGTCCCGTACGTAAAGGGACTCCTCGTGCAGGGTGTTGGTGGTGGCCACCAGCGCGCCGAGGCTCGCCGACCCGGTGCGCACCGCGATCACGGCCGTGCCGGCGACGGCGAGGTCCATCCGGCCGGTGACGATGAGCGCGACCATCGCCCCGTACGTGACCAGCGCGGCCGCTCCGGAGAGCGCGGCGGCCAGCAGCTCCGTGGCGGCCTTGTCCCTGGCCAGGCGGGTCGCCTCGGTCTCGGCGACCTCGGCCATGTTGCGGTAGTGGCCCAGCAGGTACCGGCCGACGCCGTGCACCCGTACCTCCGCAGCCGACGTGCGGGAGATCAGCAGCTGGCCGATGAGCCGCGCAGCCCGTACGTGCTCGACCCAGGTGATGACCGACAGATAGCGGCGCTGCGCCACGCGCATCGCGCCCCAGCCGCGCGGGGCGGCGATCAGCAGCAGCATGGGCAGCAGCAGCGGGTGCAGCACCGTGAGGACGCCGGCCGTGGCGACCAGGGAGATGACCCCGCCGAGGGTGGCCACGCACGCGCCGACCGTACGGCGGGCCGAGGGCGGCCCCCACTGGGCGCTGTCCAGCAGCCGCCGGAACTCCCCGTCCTCGATGGCTTCGAGTTCCACCTCGACGGCGGCCTTCAGGTACTGCTCGTACGCGGCCCGTTCGATCTTCGGCTCCAGCCGTCCGGCGGCCGCCGTGGACCGGGAGGCCAGTACGGCGCCCAGTACGGCGACCAGCGCTCCCGCGGCCAGGGCCGGCAGGGCGGCGTGCAGCCGCTCGGCGGGACTGCCCGCGCCGAGCAGCGTACGCAGCACCTCGCTCAGGACGAGCAGCCCGACGGCGGAGGTGACCCCCTGCCCCGCCTCGGAGGCGGCGACGGTCAGCAGCGCCGGCCGGTCGGTGACCCAGGCCAGGCGCAGGGTCCCGGCGACCATGCGGGGCATGGAGCGCAGGGTGGACAGCAGCCGCCCTTCGAGGCGGGCGTAGTCGTGGTTGGACCAGCCGGCGTCGTAGCGCAGGGGCCCGCCGAAGAGCCGCCGCTCGCTCGCCGAGACGGCGGGCTGGAGGGCCGCGGGACGCTTGAGAAGCCTCATGCGCGGCCACCTCCGCCCACTGCCGGGTCGAACACCACATGTACGTGCACGGATCGCAAGATTCCTCCCGAGGCGCTGCGGCTGCGGACTGACGCCGGAAGAACGTGGCTGCTCAGAGCGGCGTCACGGCCCACGGGGAACGAACGCCCGCACGCACTTGCGACGCCGACCCGGACCCCAACGGCGGCCCGGGCGCCGGCCCGTTCGAATCACCCGGAGGTGTCGATGCCCCCTTGTGAGGGATTGCGCCGATGGTTCACCGGCGGGGGGTGGTCTCGTACGGTTCGGGGATGGATCGAGACAAGTCAGTCGGAGTTGGCGGCGAGAGTGTTGAGGAGTTGCTGCGCGGGGTGCACGCGCGGTTGTTGCCCGTCGGGATGGTGACTGCGGAGGTCGCCGCCGGGATGCGGTACGCGCGGGTCGTGGCCGACGAGCTGGTCTACGCGTACGCCTTCGACGGGCCCACCAGCGTGCGGTCGCTCACCGACGCGGACGTGGAGCGTGTCGGGATCGAGGAGCTGGGACAGGCGGCGCGGGCCAATCTGATGCGGGTGCCCGTCCGGTACGAGGAGATCGCCCTGGAGGGGCGGGCCACGCTGCACTCCGTCTACGGCGACTCGCACTTCGTGGCCTCCAAGGCGCTGTACCTGGGGGAACTGGCGCGCAAGGTCACCGGCGAGTCGCTGCCGCACGCCGGTGCCCTCGTCGTCGTCCCGACCCGGCATCTGCTGGCCTTCCACCCGATAGCCGACGGCTCGGTGGTGCAGGCCCTCAACGACCTGGCGACCTACGGCCTCGGCGCCTACGAGGACGGGCCCGGGAGCCTGTCGCCGCGCGTGTACTGGTGGCACCGGGGCGGCCTGACCTCGCTCACCGTCGTCGACGAGGAGACGCGTACGCTGTCGCTCCGGCCGCCGCAGGAGCTGGTGGCCCTGATGAAGGGCCTGGTCCGTCTCGACCGGGCCGGCCGGATCCGCGTGGGGAGAGCCGCCCCGGGGCCGGCCGAGCTGACGCGTGCGACCGTCGAGTCCGTGGCGCGGCTCGCGCAGGACCCGTCGGGGCTCGGTGACGCCTTCGCCTCGGCACTGGCGCTGGCCCATGTCCGGTGCACCGCCGATCCCGTCGCGTCCGAGATCGACACGTGGGACGCGTGGGAAACGGCCGTACGGCTCGGTACCGCGCTGTTCACCGGCTCCGGGCCGGAGCAGTGGTGTCTGGGCGAGGGGAACACCCTGCGGCTGCCCGCCACGCCCGCGGCGCCGCCCGCGGACGCCCGCGCCTGGCTCGACGCCGTCTACCTCGCGCTCGTCTGCCGGGCGCACGACCGGGTGGCCCGGCTGTGCGAGGTGCCCTTGGAGGTGCTGCGGCAGGACGACACCGTCGACGTCCACGTCCTGCACTGGATCGAGGCCCTGCGGACCTACCTCTCCGGCGGCCCCACCGACGCGGTCGTGGAGAAGCTGCTCGCCGCCATGCAGACGTCCCTGCCCGAGGCGCTGACCCACGCGCCGGACGAGTTCGTCAACGGTGTGGACTTCCAGCCGGTGGCGCTCTTCCACCGCCTCTTCACCCGTGAGCACGAGACCTTCGCCGAGGTGCTGCCCGAGGCCATCGCCGAACACGGCGGTTACTGGCGGGAGTCCGGGGCGCCGCGCGCCCGGGTGGCGCTCGGCGTGCTCGCCATGGCCTGCCTCGCCCACGACCAGGGCTTCCCGATCGACCCGGAGGGGCTGGCGTACCTGCCCCGCCACCTCGTCGACGGCAAGCGCGTCGAGGACATCTCCTGACACACCGGCGGCGTGCCGCAACGCGAGCTGATTGTCCGATTGGGTTAGGTTTGCCCACGTGTGTGGTGCCGACCCCTGCCCTCCGGCCGTGCGCGTACTCGGGGTGCGCGGATCCGGCCGGAGCAGGGCGCCGCGCGAAGGCCGTCCTCCCCACGCCCGTCGACGGGTGCGGGGGAGGACGGCCTTCGCCGTGCGGCCCGTGTACGGCCGCCGAGCGGCCGCAGGCGGATGTGGTCCTACTCCGCCTCACCCTCCAGATTGCCCTCGGTCTCCAGGTACACCTGGCGCAGCGCTTCGAGGATCCGCGCGTCCGGCTTCTCCCACATGCCGCGCGACTCCGCTTCGAGGAGGCGTTCCGCGATGCCGTGCAGCGCCCACGGGTTGGCCTCCTCCAGGAACGCCCGGTTGGCCGGGTCCAGGACGTACGCCTCGGTGAGCTTGTCGTACATCCAGTCCGCGACGACGCCCGTCGTGGCGTCGTAGCCGAAGAGGTAGTCCACCGTGGCCGCGAGCTCGAAGGCGCCCTTGTAGCCGTGGCGGCGCATCGCCTCGATCCACTTCGGGTTCACGACGCGGGCGCGGAAGACCCGCGAGGTCTCCTCCACCAGGGTGCGCGTCTTGACCGTCTCCGGGCGGGTGGAGTCGCCGATGTACGCCTCCGGGGCCGTGCCCCGCAGCGCGCGTACGGTGGCCACCATGCCGCCGTGGTACTGGAAGTAGTCGTCCGAGTCCGCGATGTCGTGCTCGCGGGTGTCGGTGTTCTTCGCCGCGACCGTGATCCGCTTGTAGGCCGTCTCCATCTCGTCCCGCGCGGGCCGGCCTTCGAGGCCGCGGCCGTAGGCGTAACCGCCCCACACCGTGTACACCTCCGCCAGGTCGGCGTCCGTACGCCAGTCGCGGGAGTCGATCAGCTGCAGGATGCCCGCCCCGTACGTACCCGGGCGCGAGCCGAAGATACGGGTCGTCGCACGGCGCTCGTCACCGTGCAGGGCCAGATCCGCCTGCGCGTGCGCGCGTACGAAGTTGCCGGACTCCGGCTCCTCCAGCGAGGCCGCGAGCCGCACCGCGTCGTCCAGCAGGCCGATCACGTGCGGGAACGCGTCGCGGAAGAAGCCCGAGATGCGCAGCGTCACATCGATGCGCGGCCGGCCCAGCTCCGCGAGCGGGATGGGCTCCAGCCCGGTCACGCGCCGCGAGGCCTCGTCCCAGACCGGGCGGATGCCGAGCAGCGCCAGAGCCTCGGCGATGTCGTCGCCCGCCGTGCGCATCGCGCTCGTACCCCACAGGGACAGGCCGACCGAGGCCGGCCACTCGCCGTTGTCGGTGCGGTAGCGCGTGAGCAGGGAGTCGGCCAGGGCCTGGCCCGTCTCCCACGCGAGGCGGGACGGGACGGCCTTGGGGTCGACCGAGTAGAAGTTGCGGCCCGTCGGCAGGACGTTCACCAGACCGCGCAGCGGCGAACCGGAGGGGCCTGCCGGCACGAACCGGCCGTCGAGGGCCGCGACCACGTGGGCGATCTCGTCCGTGGTGCCCGCCAGGCGCGGCACGACCTCGTTCGCCGCGAAGGCCAGGACCGCCCCCACCTCCGGGGAGTGGTCCGCCGCGACCGCGGAGACCGCGGCGGGGTCCCAGCCCGCGTCCTCCATCGCCTGCACCAGGGCGCGGGCCGTCTCCTCGACGGCGTCGGCCGAGGTACGGGTGGCCGCGGACTCGTCCAGGCCCAGCGCCTCGCGCAGACCCGGAAGGGCGGCGGTGCCGCCCCAGATCTGCCGGGCGCGCAAAATCGCCAGGACCAGGTTGACCCGGGCCTCACCCGACGGCGCGCCGCCCAGGACGTGCAGGCCGTCGCGGATCTGGGCGTCCTTGACCTCGCACAGCCAGCCGTCGACGTGCAGCAGGAAGTCGTCGAAGCCGTCGTCGTCCGGACGCTCCTCCAGTCCCAGGTCGTGGTCGAGCTTCGCCGCCTGGATCAGCGTCCAGATCTGCGCGCGGATCGCCGGCAGCTTCGCCGGGTCCATCGCGGAGATCTGTGCGTACTCGTCCAGGTGCTGCTCCAGCCGTGCGATGTCGCCGTACGACTCCGCGCGCGCCATCGGCGGCACCAGGTGGTCGACCAGGGTGGCGTGCACGCGGCGCTTGGCCTGCGTGCCCTCGCCCGGGTCGTTGACCAGGAACGGGTAGACAAGGGGCAGGTCGCCGAGGGCGGCGTCCGGGGCGCAGGCCGCGGACAGGCCGGCGTTCTTGCCGGGCAGCCACTCCAGGTTGCCGTGCTTGCCCAGGTGGATCATGGCGTCGGCGCCGAAGCCGCCGTCCTCCGCGCGCGCCTGGATCCAGCGGTACGCGGCCAGGTAGTGGTGCGAGGGCGGCAGATCGGGGTCGTGATAGATCGCGATCGGGTTCTCGCCGAAGCCGCGCGGCGGCTGGATGAGGATCAGGAGGTTCCCGCGGCGCAGGGCGGCCAGGACGATGTCGCCCTCCGGGTTCGCGGAACGGTCCACGAACATGCTGCCCGGGGCCTCGCCCCAGTGCTCCTCGACGCTGTCGCGCAGCTCGGCCGGCAGCTCGGCGAACCAGCGCTTGTAGTCGGCGGCGGGGATGCGGACCGGGTTGCGGGCCAGCTGCTCCTCGGTGAGCCAGTCCTGGTCGTGGCCGCCGGCCTCGATCAGGGCGCGGATCAGCTCGTCGCCGTCGCCCGACACCAGGCCGGGGATCTCGGTGACCGGGCCGAAGTCGTAGCCCTCGGCGATCAGGGTGCGCAGCAGCTCCACCGCGCTGGCCGGGGTGTCCAGGCCGACGGCGTTGCCGATGCGGGAGTGCTTGGTCGGGTACGCCGAGAGGACGAGCGCGATCCTCTTGTCGCGGCGCTCGATGTGGCGCAGCCGGGCGTGGCGTACGGCGATGCCCGCGACCCGGGAGGCCCGCTCGTGGTCGGCGACGTAGGCGGGCAGGCCGTCCTCGTCGAACTCCTTGAAGGAGAACGGGACGGTGATCAGACGGCCGTCGAACTCCGGTACGGCGACCTGCGTCGCGGCGTCCAGCGGGGACAGCCCCTCGTCGTTGTCCTCCCAGGCGGAGCGGGAGCCGGTCAGGCACAGGGCCTGGAGGATCGGCACGCCGAGCGCGGCGAGCGCGCCCGCGTCCCAGGACTCGTCGTCCCCGCCCGCCGAGGCGGTGGCGGGCTTGGTGCCGCCGGCCGCGAGGACGGTGGTGACGACCGCGTCCGCGGACTTCAGGGCCTCGACGAGGGCCGGCTCGGGGCTGCGCAGGGAGGAGACGTACAGCGGGACCGGCCGGGCGCCGTGCGCCTCGATGGCCTCGCACAGGGCGTGCACGAAGCCGGTGTTGCCGCTCATCTGGTGGGCGCGGTAGTAGAGCACGGCGATCTCGGGGCCGTCCGTCCGCGGCGGCGTGGTGCGCTCCAGGGGTCCCCAGGTGGGTGCGGCGGCGGGCGGCTCGAAGCCGTGGCCGGTGAGCAGGACGGTGTCGGAGAGGAAGCGGGCCAGGTGTTCGAGGTTGGCCGGGCCGCCGTGCGCGAGGTAGGCGTGCGCCTCGGCCGCGATGCCGATCGGGACGGTGGAGGCCTCCATCAGCTGGGCGTCCGGGGCCTGTTCGCCCGTCAGGACCACGACCGGGCGGGTCTGGCCGGGGGCCAGCAGCAGGTCCAGGCCGTCCTGCCAGGCGCGCAGGCCGCCGAGGAGGCGTACGACGACCAGGTCGGCGCCGTCGAGGAGGCCGGGGAGGTCGTCGAGGGGAAGGCGGGAGGGGTTCGCGAACCGGTACGGGACGGGGGCGTCCGCCGTGTTCGCCGCGCGGGCGCTGAGCAGATCGGTGTCGGACGTCGACAGCAGCAGGATCATGCGGCGGCAGGCCTTCCTCGGGGTTTCCGCGCCCCGGGCAGTGAGGACAGCGGGAGTTCCTGACTCACCCGGCCGTCTGGCTCTGCCGGGTTCACAGTGGCGGGACCGCGCCGGAATCGCACCGGGCTTCCTCCCATGTCGCCGTCCTCGGCGACGGCGGACCGTATGGAACGCCGGTGGTCATCCTAGGTGGCGGTGGGCTCCGCCGGTTGGGCGGGTGGCTCCGCCGGTTGGGCGGGTGGGTTGGCGGGTGGCTCCGCCGGTTGGGGCGGGTGCGGTGCGCGGGTGCGGCGCCGTTGCGGGGGCTCTGCCCCCGGGCCCCCGCGCCTCAAACGCCGGCGGGGCTGGAATGTGGGGGCTCTGCCCCCGGGCCCCCGCGCCTCAAACGCCGGCGGGGCTGGAATGTGGGGGCTCTGCCCCCGGGCCCCCGCGCCTCAAACGCCGGCGGGGCTGGAATGTGGGGGCTCTGCCCCCGGGTCCCCGCGCCTCAAACGCCGGCGGGGCTCGAAGCGGAGGGTGGCGGTGGACACAGTTCCGGGGAGTTGAATCGTGGGTATGCTCGCCGCCATGCCCCAGCCCCCCTCCGCCGTATCGCGGGACGAACCCGTCATACGGGACCGCGGTGACGCCTGCCCCGGTGCGCTCCGGCTGCACGCGGCGGACGACGGGTACCTCGCGCGGGTGCGGATCCCCGGCGGCGCGCTGACCGCGGAGCAGGCCGCGCACCTCGCCTGCGCCGCCGACCGGTTCGGCGACGGGCACCTCGAACTCACCTCCCGCGGCAACGTGCAGCTGCGCGGCCTCGGCGACGGCTGCGGTGCCGGGCTCGCCGAGGTGCTGGACGCCGCCGGGCTGCTGCCGGCGCCCGCGCACGAACGCGTACGCAACATCGTCGCCACCCCCACCTCGCAGGACGTCCTGCCCTGGGTACGCGAGCTGGACCGGCTGCTGTGCGCGAACACCCGCGTCACCGCCCTGTCCGGCCGCTTCCTCTTCGCCCTCGACGACGGACGCGGCGACGTGGCCGCCCTGGAACCCGACATCACCGTTCTCGGACAGCCCGGCGACCGGGCCCTGGTACGCCTCGGGGCGGCCGAGGGCGCGGTGGCCGTCGCCGGCCGGGACGCCCCACGGGCCGCGCTGCTCGCCGCCGAGTACTTCCTCGACGCCGTGGACGCGGCCGGCACCCGCGCCTGGCGCGTGGCCGAACTGCCCGCCGGACACGCCCTGGACGACGGGCTGCTCGCGGCCCGGCTGGCCGACGCCGGCATCGGCGCGGTGCGCGTGCCCGCCGTGGACTGGCCGTACTGCGCCCCGCCCCCGCCCGGACCGTACGATCCGCTGTGCGTGCTGCCCCCGTTCGGCCGGCTGAGCACCGGACAGTGGAGGGCCCTCGTCCAAGTGGCCGAGCGCGGCGGCGGGTTGCGGATCACCCCGTGGCGCACGATCGTCCTCCCCGGCGCCGCGGACCCCGCCCCGCTGGAAGAGGCCGGCCTGGTCGTCTCCCCGGACAGTCCCTGGCGGTCCGTCACGGCCTGTACCGGGCGCCCCGGTTGCGCCAAGTCCCTCGCGGACGTACGCGCCGACGCCCGCGCCCTGGTGGAGCGGGCACCCGGGCCGCTGCCCGTGCACTGGTCGGGCTGCGAGCGCCGCTGCGGCCACCCGCGGGGCACGCAGTGGGTGGACGCGCTCGCCACCGCGGACGGCTACCGGCTCTCCGTGGACGGGCGCACCCTGCCGCACCGGCCAGACCTGGCGGCCGCCCTCACGGCCGCACGCGCGAACACCTCATCACCCCAGAGTCCGAAGACGCAGTGAAGAAATGAGCGAGTACACCGTGTTTGAGTACGAGAAGGACGGCGCCGCGATCTACCGCCAGTCCTTTGCCACGATCCGCGCCGAGGCGGACCTCTCCGGGCTGCCCGCCTCGGTCGCCCAGGTCGCGGTGCGCATGATTCACGCCTGCGGGATGACCGACCTCCCGCAGGACCTGGGGTACACCCCCGAGGTGGTGCTGCGCGCCCGCGCCGCGCTGGAGGCGGGCGCGCCGATCCTGTGCGACGTCCAGATGGTCGCCAGCGGCGTCACCCGCAAGCGGCTGCCCGCCGACAACGACGTGATCTGCACCCTCTCCGACCCGGCGGTCCCCGACCTCGCCGCGAAGATGGGCACCACCCGCAGCGCCGCCGCGCTCGAAGTGTGGCGCGACCGCGGCCTGTTGGAAGGCTCCGTGGTCGCCGTCGGCAACGCGCCGACCGCACTGTTCCGGCTCCTGGAGATGATCGAGGAGGGTGCCCCGCGCCCCGCCGCCGTCATCGGCGTGCCCGTCGGCTTCATCGGCGCCGCCGAGTCCAAGGACGCCCTCGCTGCCCACCCCTCCGGCCTCGACCACCTCGTCGTACGCGGCCGCCGCGGCGGCAGCGCCATCGCCGCGGCCGCCCTCAACGCCATCGCGAGCGTGGCCGAATGAGCGACGCGACACAGCCCAAGGGCCGCCTGTACGGCGTCGGACTCGGCCCCGGCGACCCGAACCTGATGACCCTGCGGGCCGTCGAGGTGATCGGCGAGGCGGACGTCGTCGCCTACCACAGCGCCCGCCACGGCCGGTCCATCGCCCGCTCGATCGCCGCGAAGCACCTGCGCGACACCCACATCGAGGAGCCGCTGGTCTACCCGGTCACCACCGAGACCACCGACCACCCCGGCGGCTACCAGGGCGCCATGGAGGAGTTCTACGAGGCGGCCGCCGCCCGGCTGGCCGCCCACCTGGACGCCGGCCGCACCGTCGCCGTCCTCGCCGAGGGCGACCCGCTCTTCTACAGCTCCTACATGCACATGCACAAGCGGCTCGCGGACCGCTACGACACCGAGGTCGTGCCCGGAGTCACCTCGGTCAGCGCCGCCGCCGCCCGCCTGGGCACCCCGCTCGTGGAGGGCGAGGAGGTCCTGACCATCCTCCCCGGCACGCTGCCCGAGGAGGAGCTGACCGCCCGCCTCGCCGCCACCGACTCCGCGGTCGTGATGAAGCTCGGCCGGACCTTCCCCGCCGTGCTCGGCGCGATGGAGAACAGCGGCCGTCTCGCCGAGGCCCGCTATGTCGAGCGCGCCACGATGGAGGGCGAGCGCACCGGCGTACTCGCCGACACCGACCCCGGCAGCGTGCCGTACTTCGCCGTCGCCGTCGTACCCAGCCGGATCGGCAACCCGGGCAGCGTGCCGGCCGGCCCCGGCGAGGTCGTCGTGGTCGGCACCGGCCCGGCCGGCCCGCTGTGGCTCACCCCGCAGACCCGGCGCGCCCTCGCGGACGCCGAGGTGCTGGTCGGCTACACCACCTACCTGGACCGGGTGCCCGTCAAGCCGGGCCAGGTCCGGCACGGCTCCGACAACAAGGTCGAGTCGGAGCGCGCCGAGTTCGCCCTCGACCTCGCCCGCCGCGGCAAGCGGGTGGCCGTGGTCTCCGGCGGCGACCCGGGCGTGTTCGCCATGGCCACGGCGGTCCTGGAAGTCGCCGGGCAGACGGAGTACAAGGACGTGCCCGTACGGGTCCTGCCGGGGGTGACCGCGGCCAACGCGGCCGCCGCCGCCGCCGGTGCCCCGCTCGGCCACGACTACGCGACGATCTCGCTGTCCGACCGGCTCAAGCCGTGGGAGGTCATCGCGGAGCGGCTGCGCGCGGCCGCCGCGGCGGACCTGGTGCTCGCCCTCTACAACCCCGGCTCCCGCAGCCGGACCTGGCAGGTCGCCCAGGCCCGCGAGCTGCTGCTGGAGCTGCGCTCCCCGCAGACCCCGGTGGTCGTCGCCCGCGACGTGGGCGGCCCGCAGCAGTCGGTGCGGATCGTCACCCTCGCCGAACTGGAGCCGTCCGAGGTCGACATGCGCACGATCCTGCTGATCGGCTCCTCGCAGACGCGGGTCTCCGAGCGTGCCGACGGCTCGCGGATCACGTGGACGCCGCGCCGCTACCCGTGACCGGCGCGGCCTGACGGCGTCGGGCCGCCGGAGGTGAGAACCCCGGGCCCGGCGCCGTCAGGCCCGCCGCAGCCAGTCCAGGGCCGCGGCCACCGAACCCGCCTGCGCCACGCCCTGCGGCACCGGGGGTCGGCGTACGACCAGGACCGGGACGCCCGCCTCGCGGGCGGCCGTGAGCTTGGGGGCGGTGGCCGAGCCGCCGCTGTCCTTCGTCACCAGGACGTCGATCCGGTGTCGGGCGAGCAGCGCCCGCTCGCCGTCGAGGGTGAACGGGCCCCGGTCCAGCAGGACTTCAAGGCGCGGGGGCACCGGCGCGGCCGGCGGGTCCACCGAACGCACCAGGAACCAGGTGTCGGTGAGGTCCGCGAAGGTGTGCAGGCCCATCCGGCCGGTGGTCAGGAACGCACGGCTGCCGAGGCCCGGCAGCAGGGCTGCCGCCTCGGCGAGCGACTGCGCGAAGGTCCACGCGTCGCCCGGTCCGGGCGTCCAGCCGGGACGGCGCAGCGCCAGCAGCGGTACGCCCGAAAGCGCCGCCGCCGCCGCGGCGTTGAAGCTCATGCGCTCCGCGAAGGGATGGGTGGCGTCGACCACGCGGGTGACCCCGTGCGCCCCGGTCCACGCCGCCAGTCCGGCCGGCCCACCGAAGCCGCCGATGCGGGTCTCGCCCGGGGGAAGCACGGGCGAGGCGACCCGCCCCGCCAGCGAGGTGGTCACCCGGTACGAGGGGTCGTGCGCCAGCGCCTCCGCCAGGCGGCGGGCCTCCGTGGTACCGCCCAGGATCAGGACGTGCTCACCGCCGCCCGCGACCGCGGAGGCCGGTTCAGCAGACATGCCGGTCGCGCTCGGGGGAGTACAGGTGGCTGTCGCGGAACTGCTCCGCGCCCAGGGTGCGGCCCACCACGATGACGGCGGTGCGGACCAGGCCCGCCTCCTTCACCTGGCCGGCGATGTCGGCCAGGGTGCCGCGCAGGATCAGCTCGTCGGGACGGCTGGCCATCGCCACGACCGCCACCGGGCACTGCGCCCCGTAGTGCGGCAACAGCTCCGCGACCACCCGGTCCACGTAGCGGGTGGCCAGGTGCAGGACGAGCAGCGCCCCGCTGCGGCCCAGCGTGGCCAGGTCCTCGCCGGGCGGCATCGGGGTCGCCTGCTGGGCGACCCGGGTGAGGATCACGGTCTGCCCGACGGTGGGCACCGTCAGCTCCCGCTTGAGGGCGGCGGCCGCGGCGGCGAAGGCCGGCACGCCCGGCACGACCTCGTAGGGGATGCCGGCCGCGTCCAGCCGCCGCATCTGCTCGGCGACCGCGCTGAAGATCGACGGATCACCCGAGTGCAGCCGCGCCACGTCCTGGCCCGCCTCGTGGGCCCGTGCGCACTCGGCGACGATCTCGTCCAGGTTCAGCTGCGAGGTGTCGACGAGGCGGGCGTCCACCGGGCACTCGGCGAGCAGTTCGCGCGGCACGAGGCTGCCCGCGTACAGGCAGACCGGGGCGGCGGCGAGGGTCCGGGCACCGCGCACCGTGATCAGGTCGGCGGCGCCGGGGCCCGCACCGATGAAGTACACGGTCATGTTCGATCCTTCTCCTTGGTGTGCGTGTCCGCGTCCGTGTCCCTGTCCGCCGGCTTCGTCACCGACCACTGGGTGACCGGCATGGCCTGCCGCCAGCCCGTGAAACCGCCGACCGGCACGGCGTGCGCGACGGCCAGCTTCACCAGGTCGCCGCCGTGGCGCCGGTAGCGGTCGGCGAGGACCGACTCCGACTCCAGGGTGACGGTGTTGACCACCAGCCGGCCGCCGGGGGCCAGCGCGGCCCAGGCCGCGTCCAGCAGGCCCGGCGCGGTCAGCCCGCCGCCGACGAACACCGCGTCGGGGGCGGGGAGTCCGGCCAACGCCTCCGGCGCCGCCCCCACGACCACGCGCAGGCCGGGCACGCCGAGCGCCACCGCGTTACGGGTGATCCGCGCGGCCCGCTCCGGGACGCGCTCCACGGCCACCGCCCGGCACGAGGGGTGCGTACGCATCCACTCGATGCCGATGGAGCCGGAGCCGCCGCCGATGTCCCACAGCAGCTCGCCGGGGGCCGGGGCGAGCGCGCACAGGGTCGCGGCGCGGACATGGCGCTTGGTGAGCTGGCCGTCGTGCTCGTAGGCGGCGTCCGGCAGGCCCGGGGTGGCGCCCAGGCGCGGCCCGGCGTGGGCCGGGTCCCGGCGGCAGTCGACGGCCACCACGTTCAGCGGGTCGCCCGGCGCGTGGTGCCAGGCGTCGGCCGTGCCCTCGTACGCGTCCTCGTGCTCGGAGCCGAGCTGTTCCAGGACCCGCATCCGGCTCGGCCCGAAGCCGCGCTCACACAGCAGAGCGGCGATCTCGCCCGGGGATGCGGCGCCCGCGCTGAGCACGAGGACCCGCCGCCCGTCGTGCAGTGCGGCGGCGAGCCGGGCGACCGGGCGGCCCACCACGGTGACCACCTCGGTGTCCTCCACCGGCCAGCCCAGGCGGGCGCAGGCGTAGGAGACGGACGAGGGGTGCGGGCGGACCAGCAGGGACCGCGGCCCGAGCTCCTCGGCGAGAGCGCGGCCGATCCCGTAGAACATCGGGTCGCCGCTGGCGAGGACCGCGATCCGGCGTCCGGCGTGCTCGGCCATCAGCTTCGGCACGGCCGGCCGCAGCGGGCTCGGCCACGCCACCCGCTGCCCGGGGCACTCGGCGGCGGGCAGCAGGTCCAGCTGGCGCGGCCCGCCGATCAGCACCTCGGCGCAGGAGAGCGAGGACCGCGCGGCGGCGGTGAGCCCGGCCCACCCGTCGGCGCCGAGGCCGACGACCGTCACGGGTATGGGGGGCGGTGCGGGGCTCACTGCGCTGTACCTCGGGGCGGGAAGGGGAAAGAGGACGGACCCGCAGCCTACTGGCCTGCGGCTGCGGCGCACCGCCCGCCCTCGGGAACCCGGCGGGGACCCTTCGGGCCCGCCCTCGGCGACGTCGATCCGGGGCGCGCACCGGCGCCGGGCGGGTCGGCGGACCGGCACCGGGCGGGGTCGGCCGACCGGTCGGCGGACCGGTCGGGACAGCCGCCGTGTCCGTCCGGCGCGGACGCCGGGTCAGGCGCGGGTGGCGCGCTCGTAGAGGGCGCGGACGCCGTCGCCGAAGTAGACGCTGTAGGAGGTCTTCTCGTCGCCGCCGCCGTCGCGGCCGCCGATCACACCGATGAGGGTGTGCCCGTCGGTGAGCACGGGTCCGCCGCTGGTGCCGTTGGGCACGTCCGCGCAGTCCAGCCGCACCTGTGTCGGTCCGGCCGGCTGTGCGGTGGTCCGGCAGTCCAGGGGCTGCTCGGAGGAGTTCGGATAGCCCACCAGCCGTGCGGGAGCGGGCAGATCGCGTCCGAAGGCGATGGTTCCGGCCCCCGTGACGTCCTCCAGCCGCTGACCCGGGTATCCGGGCCGGCGCAGCCTGAGGAACGCGACGTCGTGGTCGGGGTCCTGGTCCCCGGTCCAGCGCGGGTCCACGTCGATCCGGGTGGGCACCCAGACGCCGTACGGGGCGATCCCGTCCCGGTAGCCGGGCGCGAAGGCGAGGTTGGTGCGGAAGCCTCCGGCGTACACGCAGTGGGCGGCCGTGGCGACGAGGTCGCCGGCGGGGGAGTGGACCACGACGGCCGAGCAGTGGTGGTCGGGGTCGCCGTCGTTGCCGGGGGAGAAGAGCGCGCCGATCGCCGGTTCGGCGGCGGCGGGCGCCGCCACCAGCGGATCGGACGCGGCCCATCCGCCCGAGCGCCAGTTCACCGCGTCTGCGCCGGCGAAGGCCTTGCCGTCCTTCGGCGGGTCCGGGTCCTCGCGGACGATCCCGAGCACGGCGGACGCCGTCCGGTCGGCACGCTCGGGGTCCTGCTGGTAGACGCCCTGGGCGGGATCGCCGTCCGCGCGGGTGGCGGCGATGCCGCGCAACTCCCAGGCCACGTACCCGGCCCCGGCGAGGACCAGGGTGCCCAGGAGGCCGACGGCCGCGGAGCCCCGCACCGCGGCCCGTCCCCGCTGCCGTCCCCGCACGCTGCCGGACATGTGGCCCCTCCCGCCCCGTACGCGTCCCACTCTCGGTTCGATGGAAGGAGGACGGCGCCGGTTCCGCCGCCGGGACGTGTCCGTTCTCACAGCCGGAACAGCCCTCGGGGCGCCGCACCCCGAAACCGGATGCGCGAACCGTGCCCGGTTGAAAGGGTGACGCAATGGACGACCCCGAACCCCACACGGACCACGACGCGGCCCACGCACCGGCCCACGACACCGCGCCCGGCTGGACCACCACCCCCGTCGGCCCCGAACTCCTGCGCGGCGCACTGGAAGTGGAGCACACCGCCCGAGGCGTCCTGCCCCACCGGCTGCCCGCCCGGGCCCGCCTCCAGGCCCCCGCCGAGGTCGCGGAGGTCGAGGCCCAGCCCGCCGGCGTGCGGCTGGCCTTCCGCACCCGCGCCACCACCGTCGAACTGGACGTCCTCGCCACGACGACCGTCTACCGGGGCGCGCCGGCGCCCCCGGACGCCGTGTACGACCTCCTGGTCGACGGCCTCCCGGCCGGCCGGGCCACCGCCGGCGGCGGGAACGTCCGTACCGTCGACACCGCCACCTGGGCCGCGGTCCTCACCCCGGGCCCACCCGGCACCGTCCGGTTCGCCGGACTGCCCGAAGGGACCAAGGACGTCGAGATCTGGCTGCCGTACCGGGGCGTCCACGAACTCATCGCCCTGCGCACCGACGCGCCCGTGCAGCCGGCGCCCGACCGCGGCCGGCGCGTCTGGCTGCACCACGGCAGTTCGATCAGCCACGGCTCGAACGCCGACGGCCCGACCGGGACCTGGCCCGCGCTCGCGGCCGCCCGCGCCGGCGTGGAACTGGTCAACCTCGGCTTCAGCGGCAACGCCCTGCTCGACCCCTTCACCGCACGGACCATGCGCGACACCCCCGCCGACCTGATCAGCCTCAAGGTCGGCATCAACCTCGTCAACCACGACCTGATGCGCCTGCGCGCCTTCACCGCCGCGGTCCACGGCTTCCTCGACACCCTCCGCGACGGCCACCCCACCACACCCCTCCTGGTCGTCTCCCCCCTCCACTGCCCGATCCACGAGGACACCCCGGGCCCGGCCGCGGCCGACCTCAGCGACGGCCGGCTGCGCTTCCGCGCCCTCGGCGACCCGGCGGAGGCCGCCCAGGGGCGGCTGACCCTGCGCGTCGTCCGCGACGAACTCGCCCGCATCACCGCGGCACGCGCCACCGACGACCCCCACCTGCACCACCTCGACGGCCGCGCCCTCTACGGGCAGGCCGACTTCGACGAGTTCCCGCTGCCCGACGACCTGCACCCGGACGCCGCCGGCCACCGCCGCATCGCCGACCGCTTCGCCGGGCACGCCTTCGGCTCCGCCTGGGCGCGGTGACGCCGAACCGGGCGTTCCCCACACCCCGCCGAGCGCCCGGCGCTATCGTGCCCAGGGGCGACAGCACGAGGGGGCGGGGCGCGGTGCGATTTCTCTTTGTCCACGGCACGGGAGTACGGCGCGAGCGGCACGACCGGCTCTTCGCCCTGGTCCGCGAGCGGCTGACGGCCAGATTCCCCGAAGCCCGCGTCGAGTCCTGCTACTGGGGCGACCGGTTCGGCGCGACCCTGGGCGCCGACGGCCGGTCCGTGCCCGGCCTGCGGCCCGCGTCCGCACCCGGGCCGGTCGACCCCGCCGAAGCGGAGACGGCCGAGTGGACCCTGCTCCTCGCCGACCCGCTGTGCGAACTCCGGGTCCTCGCCGAGGCCGGCTGGGCGGACGGCGGGCAGGCCCCGGACGGACCACGGGGCGAGGACACCGACCCGTACGCCGACCCCTACGCCACCCCGTACGCCGACGCCCACGACGCCGACACGGCCGACCCCTTCGCGATGCCCGGCGTACACGCCGCCGGCGTCCGCGTGCTCACGCTGCTCGCCGGCTTACCCCCCGCACCGCCCCACCCCGGGGACGAACTCGGCGCGCTCCTGCACGGCACCGGCCTCGCCGCCGCCTTCCCCGCCGCCCTGGCCGCCGCCGCCGACTCCGCCGAAGCTGCCCGCGCCGCCGAGCGCGCCACCGGTGAACCCCAGGCGAGGGAGCTGGCCACCGCCCTCGCCCGGGCCGTGACCGCCGGCGCACTCGCCGCCGCCGGAGCCGACGCCGACTGCACCGGCGCCGAACGGGACCGCCTCGTCGAACTGCTCACCACCCGTCTCGGCGGCGACGCCCGCGTACCCGGCGCCCGCGCGGCCGCCGTCCTCGGCCGGCTCGCCATGAGGGTCACCACCCAGCCGCTGCTCAACGCCTGGCGCGGCTCCCTCACCGTCGGCGCCACCCCCGCGCTCGGCGACATCCTGCGCTACCAGGCCCGCGGCCACGACCTGCGGGAATTCCTGCACGCGCGGATCGCCGGCGACCCCGCGCCGACCGTACTGATCGGCCACAGCCTCGGCGGGATCGCCCTCGTGGACCTCCTCGCCCTCGCCGCCGCCCGCGGCGAGGCCGTCCCCGGCGCGGAACTGCTCGTCACCGTCGGCTCCCAGGCCCCCTTCCTCCACGAGCTCGGCGCCCTGACCGCGCTCGAACCGGGAGCGAAGCTGCCGTACGGCTTCCCGCGCTGGCTCAACGTCTACGACCGCCACGACGTGCTGTCCTACCTCGCCGGACCCGTCTTCCCCGGCGACCCCCGCATCACCGACCACGAGATCGCCAGCCGCCAGCCCTTCCCCGCCTGCCACAGCGCCTACTGGAAACAGGACGCCCTCTACGAACGCATCGAACAGGCGGTGGCCGAAGCGGAGATCGGGTGACCCCCACCGACTTCCTGCCCCCGGCCCTCGGCCCGCAGCGCACCTTCGCGCTCGTCGCCGGCGTCGAGCGCTACGACATCAGCCACCGCTGGAACCTGCGCGGCCCGGCCCGCGACGCCCTGCGCTTCGCACACTGGCTGACCGGCCCCGCCCAGGTCCCGCCCGGCAACCTCAGGCTGCTGCTGTCCCCGCTCGACGAACCCGAAGCGCTGCCCTGGCCGGACTCGCCGGCCATGGCCGCCCTGCGCACCGCGTACCGGCCGGCGACCGAGGAGAACGTGAAGGCCGCGCTGCTCGACGAACTCCCGCAGTGCGACGGCGACCTGCTGTGGATCTTCTGGGCCGGACACGGCTACCTCGGACCCCGCCACGAGCTCATGCTGCCCTGCGCCGACGCCCGCCCCAGCCAGATCCGCCACCTCAACCTCGACTCGGCACTCCGCTGGTGGCGCACCGACCTGGTCAAACACCGCAGCTTCCCGCTCCAGGCGGCACTCGTCGACGCCTGCCGCGTCGACGCGCCCCGCGACACGCGCTGGAACTTCGGCAGCACCGACTACGGCGGCGGCAGCTCGGTGCCGGGACGCCGCCAGTTCCGCCTCTACGCCTCCCGCGAGGGCGAAGCCGCGCAGAACGACGCAGAACGCGGCGCAGGCCGCTTCACCGAAGCCCTCCTGGCGGAACTCGGCGGTGCCTCCGTACGCGAGAGCGTCAGCGGACTCCCCGTCGCCGCCCGCAGCATCCACCGCACCTTCCGGGAACTGCGCGAACGCGGCGAGGGCTGGCAGCTCCCGCAGTTCCTCGTGGACCGCGACTGGGACGCCTGCTCCTTCCTCGACGACGACCTGGCCGCGGCCGCACCGCCCCCGGCCGCCCGCCTCGACCAGCAGGCCTGGGACGGCCTCGGCACCCTCTTCGACGGCCGCGAACTGCCGCGCTGCGCCCACGAGGCCTACGCCTGGGCGTTCAGGACGGCCGGCTGCACCACCCCGGTCGGCGGCGGACTGCCGGGCGACAACCTCCTGGACGTCGTCCAGGACCTCGACGAACGCCAGGGCGGACGCGCCGGGATGCCGCTCGCCGTGCCCTTCGTACGGTTCCTCGCCGACCGGGCCGCCACCGCGGGCGACACGGCGTGGGCGGGGCGGCTGAAGGACTGGGTGGACACCACCCGCGAGCGGCTCGCCCTGCCGGTGCTGCCCCCGCCGCCGCCCCCCGCGCGCACGACCGTCGTCCACGTCGGGCTGGAGCCGCCGCCGGACGGAGGGCCGGGCTTCCGGGCACGCATGTGGCTGCGCGGCGAACGCACCGAGCACATATGGGAATCACGGGGCGCGCCCGTCCGGCTGGACACCGTACGGGAGGAACTCCTGCGGCAGCTCGCCCTCGTCGGGGCGGCGGACGGCGGCGGAGCCGGACCACAGGCCCCGGACGGCGTCGACCGCATCGAGTTCCACGTGCCGTACGAACTGCTCGACACCGACTTCGACCAGTGGCCGGTGCCCCGCGGCCCGGCCGGCCGGCACCGCGCCCTCGGCCTGCTCCACCAGGTCGTCGTGCGCTGCCCGCAGGAGCGCGCGGACACCCGCGCCGAGTGGCGCACCAGCTGGCGCTGGCTGTGCGGCCGGGGCGGCCGGCACGCCGAAGCCGTCCGTGTGATCGAGGACGCCGAGGTCACCGACATGCTGGGGATGGAACTGGCCGAGCGGCCGGCGCCCGCGTGCGTCCTCGCGCACACCGAATCCGCACCGCACGCCGGACTGCTCGAAGCCGTACTCGAAGGCGGTGTGCCGGTCGCGGTCTGGCGCCGCGGCGGCACAGCGACCGCGCCCCCGCTCCTCGACCTGCTCGCACCCGCCGGCCCCGACGGCCGCCCGGACCCCGGCGCACTGGACGTACTGGCCCTGCCCGCGCGCGTGCGGGAGGTGCGCCGGGCGGCCGCCGGCGCCGCCGCGGGAGCCGCGCGCGCCGCACCGGGGGGCGGCCGACTTCCCGCAGGGGAAGACCAGTTGGTGCTCCTGTGGGACGATCCCGACGACATACCGGACTCCCGGTCCCTGGCCTGACCCCGACCACTGACAGAGGCAGAGCGACGATGGAGGCAGAGGCAGTGGTGAAGGACTGGTGGCTGTACCACGGGACCGGCGAGGGCACAGAGCGGCGCGCCCGCCTGGAAACCGGATCCCCGCCGCCCTGGCGGGACTTCACCGGCAGCCCCGACCCTGGGTACGAGCCCCCCGGCTGCGAGGGGCCCGCCTGGGAGCGCACCCGCCGGCGGGGCGAGGGCTACGTCCCCGACGAGCAGGAGAAGGACGTCGTCAACACGGCCCTGCACCTGCGCAGGCCGCTGCTGATCACCGGGAAGCCCGGCGTCGGCAAGTCCACCCTGGCCTACAGCATCGCCTCGGACCTGGGCCTGGGACCCGTACTGCACTGGCCCATCACCAGCCGGACGGTACTGCGCGACGGGCTCTACCTGTACGACGCCATCGGCCGGCTCCAGGAGGCCGGGCTGGAGCAACTGCGCAGGCCGGCCGTCCCTGTGGGGCCCGCGGCGACCGCCGCGCCCCCTGGCACACTGCCCACGCCCCGCCCCGGCCCCGCAGCCGGCCCCGAACCCGATCCCGACCCCGCCCACGCGCCGTCGATCTCGCGCTACCTGCGCCTCGGGCCGCTCGGCACCGCCCTGCTGCCGCAGGACCGCCCCCGCGTCCTGCTCGTCGACGAGATCGACAAGAGCGACATCGACCTCCCCGGCGACCTCCTCACCGTCTTCGAGGACGGCGGCTTCACCATCCCCGAACTCGCCCGCCTCGCCCAGGAGGACCCCACCGTCGCCATCGGCACGGACGACGACCCCCACGCCCGCGTCCGCCTCACCCAAGGCCGCGTGCAGTGCCACTACTTCCCCGTCGTCGTCCTCACCAGCAACGGCGAACGCGACTTCCCGCCCGCCTTCCTGCGCCGCTGCGTCCGCCTGCACCTGGAGCCGCCCGGCCCGGAGAAGCTGGCCCTCATCGTGCGCCGCCGGCTCGGCGTCGACGTCGAGGCGGGCGGGGAGTACCAGGAGCTCGTACGGGACTTCATCGACCGCGCCGGAGACGGCGACCTCGCCACCGACCAGCTCCTCAACGCCATCCAGCTCCGCCTCGCCGGAGCCTGGTCCGCGCCCGGTGACCGCGACCGCTTCCTCAGGACCGTCATGCAGCACCTGACCGGGCCCACGGCGTGATCACGCGACTCCTCGCCGCCCTCGCCGACGGCGCCGGGGGCGGCGAGGACACAGGACCGCGCCCCGGCGTCGGAGCGGAGGAGATCGCCGACATCCTGTGGCTGGCCGCCCGCGTGGACCCCGCCGGGTCCCGCCCGCCGCCGCCGGCGTCCGGCGGCGCCGACGCCGGGCGGCCACCGGCCGACGACCCGCAGGCGCCCGGCACCGGCGCCGTCCACGGGGGCCGGGCCGACGGGCAGCCCGCCGCCAAGCTCTTCCCCGCCCCCGTGCCCGGCCCCGCCGGGAAACCGGCCGACGACGGCGCCGGCCGGCGGGGCGCAGCCGTGCGGCTGCCCCGGGCCGCCTCCCTCGACGATCCGCTGGCGCTGATGAGAGCCCTGCGCCCGGTCGGGCGGCGCTCCATCGGCGGCCCCGGCGAGGAACTGGACGAACAGCTGACGGTCGAGCGCAGCATCGAGCGGATGGTGCCGACGCCCGTCCTGAGGCCAGCCGAGAGCCGCTGGCTGGACCTGGCACTGGTCGTCGACACGCACCACTCGATGCTGCTCTGGGCGGACCTCGTGGACGAGCTGCGCCGGGTGCTGACGCGCAGCGGCGTCTTCCGCGACGTACGCACCTGGCAGCTGACCGGCACCGGCTCCGGCGGCACCCCGATGCTCACCCGCGGCCGGTATGGCGCGCCCCGCAACCCGCTGGAACTGGCCGACCCCGCCGGCCGCAGGCTGATCCTCGTACTCTCCGACACCGTGGCGGGAGGCTGGCGCGAGGCCTCCGTGCAGGGAGTGCTCCGGCACTGGGGCGCGCACAACGCCGTGGCCGTGCTGAACGTCCTGCCCGAACGGCTGTGGACGCGCGGTGCCGTCCGGCCCGTCCCCTTCGCCGTCCGCGCCGACCGGCCGGCCGCCGCCACCCGCTCCTGGCAGCGTGCGGCGACCGCCCGCCGCTCCCGCCCCCGCGCCGGCCGCCCGCGTACCGCCGACGTCGTCCCCGTCGTCGGTGTCGCCCCGGGCAGCCTGGCCCGGCTGGCGCGGCTGGTCTCCGGCGACGGCCGCTGGCGGCGCCTGGCCTGCCTGCGGCTGGACGCGGAGCCGGGCGACCCGCCCGCCCGGGAAGCCCCGGCGGGCCCGGTCCGCGGCGCGCTGGAGGTGGTGGAGCGCTTCCGCGCGAACGCCTCCCCGACCGCCCAGCAGCTCGCCGCCCACCTGGCCGCCGTACCGCTGACCCTGCCCGTGATGAACCTGGTGCGGCGCTCCCTGCTGAAGGACTCCGAGCACGGGCACCTCGCGGAGGTCGCCCTCGGCGGGCTCTTCGAGCCCTGGGGTCACGAACGGGACCCCGCGCAGGTGGAGTTCGCGTTCCGGCCCGGCGTACGGGAGGCGCTGCTCGGCTCGCAGCTGCGCGGGGACGTGGCCGCCGTACGGGAGCTGGTCCGCCGGCGGGTGTGGGAGTACATGTCCCGCAACCGCGGCACCGGGCCGGACTTCTCCGCGACCCGGGTCACCGACGGCCGGGAGGGCCGCCGCCGGGTGGCCGAGGAGGCCCTGCCGTTCGCGACGCAGCCGCCCCGGGACCCGGGCCTCGCGGACCGTGTCGTACGGGTCCGCTACCACGGACTGCCGGAGCCGCTGGAGGTCGGCACCCTCCTGACACCCCGCCTGGTGCTCACGGTCGGGGACGTGGCGCCGGGGGCGATCGGCTGGGTGCGCGCCGGGGAACGGGAGATCTCCTGCCAGGCGGTGTGGTGGGACGACGCGCTGCCCCGGGTGTTCCTGCTCCTGGCCGACGAGGACCTGGCCGGCCCACAGCCCGGACCCGAACCCCAGCCGTGGCTGACGGCGGACCCGCCGCCGGGCCGCGTCAGGATCGACGGCCGCACCGACCAGGGCGACGCCGTCGCGCTGACGGGCGAGGTGGTCCCCTACGAGGGCGCCCGCAACGGCGAGCTGGTACGCCTCTCCGCGGAGCCGGAGGCCTGGACCCATTACCGCGGCGGCCCGGTCTCCCGCGACGGCGCGCTGATCGGCGTCGTCCACGGTGTCTGGCCGGACCGCATGGTGTTCCTGTCGGGCCGCGCCCTGCTCGAACAACCCGGATTCCGGGCGGCGATGGCGGAGCACGGGCCGACGGTCCCGCCCCAGGAGGGCGGACCCTGGGCGGTGTGCCTGGCCCTGCGGTCCGCCGCCGACGTCGCGCACCCGGCCGGGAGGCTGCTCCACGCGGAGGCGGTGGAACTGCTGATGCGGGTCATCGCGGACACGGGGCTCACCGAGCGGCCGGCCGGCAGCGAGCCGGGAGCGCCCCTGTTCATGCTCCTGGACGAGCCGGGAGCCCTGGCCAGGGCAGGCAGGCTGCTGACCGGACTCCACACGGCCCTGGCCGCGAGCCGGCCGACGGACGCCGGGCCCCTCTCGCTCGACGTGGCCGTGGCCGCGGGACACCTGGCAGTCCCGTCGGGCGGCGACCCGACCGGGCTGCCCACGTCCGAGGCCGCCCGGCTCCTGCGGCACCCTGAGATGGCGCAGGGGCGCCGGCTGCGCCCGGGGCCCCTCGCCGCGGCCGTGTCGCGCACCGTGTACGAGGCGCTCGGCGAGAAGGTCGGCCCCACCGCGACGCGTACGCTCACCCCACTCGGCGGCGGAGGCTGGCTGTCCGCCGACCCCGGGGAACTGGGCGCGGCCCTGACGGACGCCGACGGGCCGCAGGACACCGGCGCCGGGTGGCCGGTGTGCGGCCGCCCTGCGGTGGACGATGTCCGCGCCGCCTGCACCGGGGTCCGGCTGCCGGGCCACGACGTGTGCCTCGCCCATCTCGAACCCCATGAGGAGCACGTGTACCTGGGGACCCTCGGGCCCGGCTCCCGGGTGGACTTCCGGGGCACCACCTTCCGGGAAGGACTGCTCCAGCGGCTCCTCGACGCCCTGCGGGAGTCACGCGGACGGCCCGTCACGCTGGGCGAGGCCGCCTTCGACCGCGCCACCTTCGTCGACGACTGGAACGAGGGCGGCATCGAGTTCCTGGCCGGTGCCTCCTTCACGCGTGCCGTCTTCGCCGGGCGGGCCAGGCTCGGGAACTCCGCCTTCGCCGGACGGGTCTCCTTCGACCGCGCCGTGTTCCTGGGCGTCGGCGACTTCGACCGCAGCCGGTTCCACGCGGGAGCCGATTTCCGCCGCGCCCAGTTCCACGGTCTGGCGGGCTTCTCGGACAGCGTCTTCCAGGACGAGGTGAGCTTCGCCCGGGCGGTACTGGACGCCTCGGCGGACCTGAACGGGATACGGGTGGCCGGAGCGGCGGACTTCTCGCGCGCGCTGTTCCGCGGCCTGACCGGGCTGAGCGGGGCCTCCTTCGCCGGACCGGTCTCCTTCGCCTCCACCACCTGGGAAACGGGACTGGTGTCCACCGGCGCCGTCTTCGAGGAACCGGTGGACTTCGGCGGAGCCGTGTTCCAGGGCCGGGTCCGGCTGGAGCAGCTGCGCCTGCCGGGGGCGCCCGGGCCGGCCTTCGAGGACCGGACCGGCCGCTGGGGTGTCCACCGGCGCCCGGACGACACCTGGGACATCCACCTCCTGGCCACCGGGTCGCGGTGACCGGGGACGCCGGGCCCGGTCAGGACCCGCTGGGGGAGGTCTCCAGGCGGCGCGCGGGCCGTCCGTCGGGTGCGGGCAGGCTCGCTTCGAGCTCGTCCAGGGCGCGGCGGGCCGCCGCGATGCGGTCGCGGACGTCGGCGTCGGGTCCGCCCGCGCCCGGCGGCGGCCCCGGCTGCTTGCGTTCGCGGTCGGCCGCGTCCTCGATCTCGCGTGCCTCGTCGAGGGAGTTGAGCACCACCCCGATGAGGACGTTGACCAGGACGAAGGAGGCGAGCAGCGCGTAGGAGGCGTAGTAGACGATGCTGAGGCGGGAGATCTCCAGGCCCGCGCGGACGGCGTCGGTCAGGCCGTCCAGGGTGGTCAGCAGGAACAGCGTGAGCATCGCACGGCCGACGGAGCCGTAGTGCCCCGGGTCGGACTCGGCGAAGCAGACCCAGCCGACCATGGCGTACACGTACAGCACCAGTCCGCCGACGAAGAGGAAGCTGGCGGTCCCGGGCAGGCTGCGGCCGACCGCGATCAGCAGGATGCGCAGGTGCGGCAGGAAGCGGGCCGTACGCAGCACCCGGGCCAGCCGCAGCAGCCGCAGCAGGGTGGTGTTCTCGCGGACGAACGGGACGAAGGCGGAGGCGACCACCGCGAGGTCGAAGAGGTTCCACGGGTCGCGGAAGAATGCTTTCGGCCGGTCCGCGAAGGCGCCGGCGCGCAGCACCATCTCCACGGTGAACAGGGCCAGGCAGCAGTGCTCGGCGGTCCACAGCAGCCGCTGGTGCTCCGCGGCGAGCCCGCTGTAGGTCTCGACACCCATCAGCGCGGCGTTGAGCAGGATGACGCAGAAGACGACCACGCCGAAGGCGGGTGCCTCGGTGGCCACGCGGCAGCGTGCCGCCAGCTTCATCCGGCCGCGTCCGGCGGGCCTGGGGTCTGTCATCGCGCTCCTCGAACTCTCGTGCACCACGGCCGAACGGCGGCCCGCCCTCCCTAACGCCCCAAACCCGATCGGGTTTCACCACCCCGCGTGCCCCAACGCGCCGAGGCGTGCGCCCCCACCGTCCGAACGGCGGTGGGGACGGGCCGCCCCCGCGCCGGTGGGCGTCGCACCAGGTCGTCGGCGCCCCGGCGGCGTGCCGAGGGGAGGCGGGCGGACCAGGAGCCCGGCGGCCGGAACCCGCACGCCTCCCGGGGAGTCGGCCGATCCGCGGGTGGAGCGGACCGTGGCCGCATATGCTCGGCGCGTTCTCTCCGTACGCATGAACACCGGAACGTCTGAGCACGGGAACGTCTGATCGCCGGCACGCCTTTTCGCCGGGCACGTCTGTTCGTCGGGCATGTCTGTTCGCTCGTCGGCGTCCGTGCGATCGCGTGCCCGTGCGCAGCCCGTCTCACGAACCGTTAGGGGACCGCGCCGTGAGTGTCCGTATCCAACCCACCTCGCAGGTCGACGAGAGCGCCCGGCTCGGCGAGGGGACCACGATCTGGGATCTGGCGCAGATACGCGAGAAGGCCACGCTCGGCCGCGGGTGCGTCGTCGGGCGCGGCGCGTACGTCGGGCCCGGCGTACGGATCGGCGACCACGTCAAGCTCCAGAACCACGCGCTCGTCTACGAGCCGGCCGTGCTCGGCGACGGGGTGTTCATCGGCCCGGCCGCGGTCCTCACCAACGACTTCTACCCCCGCGCGGTGGACCCCGACGGCACCCTCAAGCGTGCCGGCGACTGGGAGGCCTCCGGAGTCGTCGTCGCCGAGGGCGCCTCACTGGGGGCCCGGTCGGTGTGTGTGGCCGGCGTGCGCGTCGGGCGCTGGGCCCTTGTCGCGGCCGGGGCGGTGGTCTCCAGGGACGTCCCGGACTTCGCCCTGGTGGCCGGGGTGCCGGCCCGCCGGATCGGCTGGGTGGGCCGCGCCGGGGTCCGTCTG
The DNA here is from genome assembly GCF_001941845.1 of Streptomyces sp. TN58. Taxonomy (NCBI): domain Bacteria; kingdom Bacillati; phylum Actinomycetota; class Actinomycetes; order Kitasatosporales; family Streptomycetaceae; genus Streptomyces; species Streptomyces sp. TN58. The sequence continues at coordinate 5,905,036 of NZ_CP018870.1, forward strand.
GTGGAGCGCGACGGCGAGCCGGGCACCTGGGAGTGCCCGCGCACCGGGGCGCTGCACGACGAGCGGAACGGCACGCTCAGCGAAAGAAACTGACGGAATGTCGGCAATTTAGGCCACCGGCATTTCCGCAAAACCACAATCAATGAACATCCGTGGGCATAACGTGTCCCTGCACACGGGATCTGAGCAGGCAACAGGCCTTGCTCAGTGGGGGGTTGTGTACGACGAGGCACCGCGGGCAGCGCCTGGCGGAGCGCGGCTCCACCGCGTCCGCGGACACTGCCGTGCGCGCGTGTCCCGGTCCGAGGGCATCGCTGGGGGGATCCAGACGGCAGCCTTCGGACGGCTCGTGCCCGCGGCGCCGGACGCCGCGGCCACGGGCGCCGTCACGCGCAGTCCCCCTCCGCGGAATGACGACCGCCAGGTCCGTCCGAGGAGCGATCAGAGGGGGTAGGTGTGTTGGAGCCGAAGAGCTCGGACATGCGGGGTGCCGGCGGCACCCGGGGAGTCGGGGCGGGGACCCGATGACCACCACACGATTAGCGGCACTGGCCGCAGAGGACCCCGAGCTGCACGCGCTGGCGCAGCGGCTGCTCGCACTGGCCGAGGCGGGCCTGCCCGCCATGTACCTTCCGGAGGCCGAGACCTTCGCCTTCACCAGGGCCGGAGCCGTCTCCGCCGACGGCACCCGCCGCCTCGAACTGCGGGGGACCAGCACCCGGTACGCGGCCATCACCGCACTGGGCGCCCGCTACCTGCCCGAAGACCGCCAGCGCGCCCTGTTCGGCGGGCGCTCCGCCCAGGAGTTCACCGGACTGCTGGTGGAACGGCTGCCCGGGGTCGTCAACCTCGGTGACGCCGCGCTCGTCGCCTGGGCCGCGGCCGAGACCGGACACCCGAAACTGTCCGACGCACTCGACCGGCTCGCCGCCCTGGACCTGCCCGACCGGCCCCGGTACACGGTCGAGGCGGCCTGGGTGCTCTCCGCCCTCGCCGCCGCGCGACCCGCGGCGGACGTGGAGGACCGCATCGGGGCCGCCCGCGACCGCCTGCTCGCCGCCAGGACCGGCAGCGGCCCGCTGTTCGCGCACGCCACCGGCCCGGGACCGGTCGCCGGCTACCGCGCTCACGTGGCCTGCTTCGCCGACCAGACCTATCCGCTGCAGGCGCTGGCCCGGCTGCACGCCGGCGGAGACGACCCGCAGGCCCTCGCCGCCGCCGACGCCTGCGCCGCCCGCATCGCCGACCTCCAGGGCGACGGCGGACAGTGGTGGTGGCACTACGACGCCCGCGAGGGCCGCGTCATCGAGGGCTACCCCGTCTACAGCGTCCACCAGCACGCCATGGCCCCGACCGCCCTGTTCGACCTGGCCGAAGCGGGCGGCACGGACCACGGCGCCGCGATCCGCCGAGGCCTGCGCTGGATGACCGCCGTCCCCGAACTCGCCGGGCCCGCCGGCACCCCGCGCGAGCCGATGATCCGCGAGGACCTCGGCGTCACCTGGCGCAAGGTCCACCGCGGCGACCCGAAGAAGGCCGTCCGCGCCGTCCGCGGACTCACCACCCGCCTCGCCCCGCACGCCCGCCTCACACCCCTGGACGCGCTCTTCCGCCCCCGGCGGGTGGACCGGGAGTGCCGCCCGTACGAGTTCGGCTGGATGCTGTTCGCCTGGCTCGGGGGGCCGCAGAGATGACCCGACCCACCCTCTTCGGGGTCGCCCTCGACCCCCTGACCATGGACGAGACCGTGCAGCGCTGCCTCGACGCCGTACGGCGCGGGGAGCAGATCGAGATCGGCATGCTCAACGCCGCCAAGCTCGTCAACATGCGCCGCGACCCGGCCCTGGCCGCAGCGGTCGCCGGCTGCGACCTCGTCCTGGCCGACGGCCAGGCAGTGGTCTGGGCCGGCCGCGTCCTGGGCGTCCGACTCCCCGAACGCGTCGCCGGCATCGACCTGTTCATGCGCCTGCTCGCCGCCGCCGAGGTCGCGGACATCCCCGTCTACCTCCTCGGCGCCCGCCAGGAGGTCCTGGAGATGATGCTCGGACAGATCTCCGAACGCTTCCCGGAACTGCGCGTCGCGGGCAGCCGCAACGGCTACTTCGACGACTCCGAACAGCAGGAAGTCGCCGACGCCGTCGCCGGCAGCGGCGCCCGGCTGCTCTTCCTCGGCATGACCTCACCCAAGAAGGAGATCTTCACCGCCGGCTACGGCAAGCGCACCGGCGCCCACGTCGTACACGGCGTCGGAGGCTCCTTCGACATCCTCGCCGGCATCACCAGACGAGCCCCCCTGGCCTGGCAGCGGATGGGCCTCGAATGGTTCTACCGCACCCTCCAGGAACCGCGCCGCCTCGGCAGGCGCTACCTCACCACCAACGCCGCCTTCCTCGCCATGACGGTCCGCGAGCTCATCCACCGCACCCCGTCTGCAGCCTCCGCGAACAGGAGCCACCGCTGATGCGCGTCGTCGTCGTGGGACAGGGATACGTAGGCCTCCCCCTGGCCGTCCGGGCCGCCGAGGTCGGCCACCAGGTGATCGGATACGACGTCGACGCGCGGCGGGTCAAAAGCCTCGCCGCCGGAGAGTCGTACGTGGAGGACGTCTCCTCCGAACGCCTCGCCCGCGCCCTGGAGCGCGGCACCTACCGGCCCAGCGAACTCGCCCGCGACTGCGGCGGATTCGACGTCGCCGTCGTCACCGTCCCCACCCCCCTGCAGGACGGGGCGCCCGACCTGCGCTACATCGAGGAGTCGGCCCACACCCTGGCCCGCTTCCTGCGCCCGGGCGCCACCGTCATCCTGGAGTCCACCACCTACCCGGGCACCACCGAGGAACTGTTCGCCCCCATCCTGGAGGACGGCTCCGGCCTCACCGCCGGCGCCGACTTCCACCTCGGCTACAGCCCCGAGCGCATCGACCCCGGCAACACCGTCTGGGGCTTCCAGCAGACCCCGAAGGTCGTCTCCGGAGTCGACGCAGCCTCCCTCAAGGCCGTCGAGGCCTTCTACGGACAGCTCGTCGACACCACCGTGCCCGTGCGCTCGCCCAAGGAGGCCGAGCTGGCGAAGCTGCTGGAGAACACCTTCCGGCACGTGAACATCGCCCTCGTCAACGAGATCGCCATGTTCGCCCGCCACCTCGACATCGACGTCTGGCAGTCCATCGAGGCAGCCTCCAGCAAGCCCTTCGGCTTCATGAAGTTCACCCCCGGACCCGGCGTCGGCGGGCACTGCCTGCCCATCGACCCCTCCTACCTGAACTGGCGCGTCCAGCGCGAACTCGGCCAGAACTTCCGCTTCGTCGAACTCGCCAACGACATCAACAACCACATGCCCGAATACGTCACCCGGCGGGTGATCGACGCCCTCAACACCAGACGCCGCTCCGTCAACGGCTCCCGCGTCCTGCTGCTCGGCCTCGCGTACAAGAAGAACACCGGCGACGCCCGCGAGTCGCCCGCCGTACGCATCGCCGAACTGCTCCTCGACATGGGCGCCAAGGTCCGCGCGGTCGACCCGCACGTGGTGGAGAGCGTCAAGGCCGACGCCCGCCTCGCCCGCGTCGAGGCGACCCGCAAGGAGCTGGCGGCCGCCGACGTCGTCGTCCTGCTCACCGACCACGACTCCTTCGACTACCAGATGATCACCGAGCACGCCTCCTTCGTCCTCGACACCCGCAACCGCATGACCGGCCCGAAGGTGGAGGTGCTCTGAACCCATGGCCAGGATCGTCTGCGTCGCCGGCGCCCGCCCCAACTACATGAAGATCAAACCGGTGATGGACGCACTGGAGCGCCGCGGCGCCGACGTGGTCCTCGTCCACACCGGACAGCACTACGACCAGTCCATGAACGACGTCTTCTTCCGCGACCTCGGCATCCGGCCGCCCGACCGGTACCTGGGCGCCGGCTCCGGCAGCCACGCCCGGCAGACCGGCCGGGTGATGGCCGCCTTCGAGCCGCTCGTCGAGGAACTGGCCCCCGACGCCGTGGTCGTCGTCGGGGACGTCAACTCCACCCTCGCCTGCGCCCTGGTCACCGCGAAGGCCGGCCCCCTGCTGGCCCACGTGGAGGCCGGCCTGCGCAGCCGCGACTGGACCATGCCCGAGGAGGTCAACCGGGTCGCCACCGACCGCGTCAGCGACCACCTGCTGGCCCCCTCGCCCGACGCGGCCGCGAACCTGCGCGCGGAGGGCTACCGCGAGGACCAGATCCACGTCGTCGGCAACGTCATGATCGACACGCTCCTCGCCAACCTGGAACGGGCCCGGCGGTCCGACGTCCTGGACCGCCACGGGCTCACCCGCGGCGGGTACGGCCTGGTCACCCTGCACCGGCCCGCCAACGTGGACGACCCCGGGGCGCTGCGCGGCCTGCTCAAGGCCCTCGGCGAGATCGCCGGCCGCTGCCCCCTGCTGCTGCCCGTGCACCCGCGGGCCGCCGACCGGCTCGCCGAAGCCGGCGTGCCCGACGGCATCCGGCTCGTACCGGCCGCCGGATACCTCGACTTCATCGCCCTGCAGGACTCCGCCCGCCTGGTCCTCACCGACTCCGGGGGCGTCCAGGAGGAGACCACCGCGCTGGGCGTGCCCTGCGTGACCCTGCGGGACAACACCGAGCGCCCCGTCACCATCGAGGAGGGCACCAACGTCCTGGCCGGCACGGACCCGGACCGGATCGTCGCCACCGCCGAGCAGGTGCTGGACGCCCCGCCCGAGCCGCGCTGCCCCGCACTGTGGGACGGCCGCGCCGGCGAGCGCATCGCCGCCGTCCTCCTCGACGGCGGCACCGCCCGCACCCGGCCCAGACCCACCGACCTCGTACCGGCCGCCGGGCCCGGGCCGCAGTAACCGGAACATCCGCGACAAGGGGGAAGACCATGGACCTCGCCGAGACAGTGCGGGTCATGCGCAGGCGCTGGTACGTGCTGCTGCCCGGCCTGCTGCTGACAGCGGCGCTCGCCGCCGCCGTGCACCTGCTGATCCCGGTGGAGTACCAGTCGCAGAGCACCGTGACGCTGCTCAACTCGTCGAAGGCCACCGAGGCCTTCGACGGCAACCCCTTCCTCAGCACGCAGACCTCGCTGACCGGAATGGCCGACGGCCTCGCCCGCAACCTCAACTCGGACGGGGCCAAGGCCGACCTCAAGGCCCTCGGCGTCACCGGCAGGCACGAGGTGAAGATCGCCGACAACGCCCAAGGCCCCTTCATGTGGCTGACCGTGACCGGCACCGACCCGGCCGCCGTCCTCAAGTCCGACCAACTCCTCGCCGCCTACGCCGACAAGCGGCTCAAGGAGTTCCAGACCCAGCAGTCCGTCGCCCCCGAGGCCATGATCCGGATGGCGACCATCGTCCCCCCGCAGAAGCCCCAGGCGCAGACCAAGACCCGGCTCCAGTACATCGTGATGGCGGGTGCGCTCGGCTTCGTCCTCAGCCTCGTCGCCACCTTCTACGCGGAGGCCCGGCGGCGCACCCCGCGCGGCGGGTCCCACCCGGCTCCGGGCGGTACGCCCGCCGAGCCCGCCGCGACACCGGCCACGGTGGCAGCCGCCACGGCCGACGAGACCATGGCACTGCGTACGGCCGGCACCGGCGGGGCGGGCTCGCCGTGACCGACACCGGCACCGGCACCGGCACGCAGACCACCCCGGCGGCGCCCTCCCTGGGACGCCAGGTCGGCTCCGCCGCCAAGTGGAGCCTGGTCAACACGGTCGTCATGCGCCTCGGCAACTTCGCGACCGGCATCGTCCTCGCCCGCTACTTCCTCGGGCCCGAGGCCTGGGGCGTGTACGGCATCGCCCAGACCGTCCTGCTCGTCCTGCTCTCCGCGAACGAACTCGGCGTCTCCCTCGCCATCGTCCGCTGGGAGGGCGACCCGCGCCGCTTCGCCCCCACCGTCCTCACCCTCAGCGCCGCCTCCAGCTTCCTGCTGTACGCCCTACTCTTCGCCACCGCTCCGGCCGTCGCCGACGTACTCGGCTCGCCCGAGGCCTCCGGCGTCCTGCGGGTCATGTGCCTGTGCGTTGTCCTCGACGGACTGTCCCAGGTCCCCGCCGGCTTCCTCACCCGGGAGTTCGCACAGGGCCGGCGGATGGCCGTCGACGCGCTCAACTTCGTCCTCAGCACCGCCGTCACCCTGCTGCTCGCCGTCCAGGGCTGGGGCGCGATGAGCTTCGCCTGGGGATCCGTCGTGGGCAACGTCGCCGCCCTCATCGGCTGCTGCCTCGCCGCGCCCGGCACCCTGAAGTTCGGCTGGGACCCCCGGCAGGCCCGCGCCCTGCTGAAGTTCGGCCTCCCCCTCGCCGGAGCCAGCATGCTCGCCCTCGGCGTGGTCAACGTGGACACCATGGTGGTCGGCTCCACCCTGGACCCCCTCGCCCTCGGCTTCTACGTACTCGCCTTCAACATCTCCGGCTGGCCCGTCCGCATCATCTCCGAAGCCGCCCGCCGCGTCTCCTTCGCCGGCTTCTCCCGGCTGGCCGACTCACCACAGGCACTGGCCACCGGCTTCGCCCGCGCCCTCGGCGTGGTGACGGCGGCCACCGTCCCCCTCTGCGCCCTGCTCGCCGCCCTCGCCGCACCCGTCATCCAGCTCGTCTACGGCGAACGCTGGCTGCCCGCCGCCGGCGCCCTGCCCTGGCTGATGGCACTGGGCCTGGTCCGCATCGGCTGCGAACTCGCCTACGACTGCCTGGTGGCCATCGGCCGGCGCAGCTCCCTCATCGCCGTCCAGGGCCTCTGGCTGCTCCTCCTGATCCCCGCCCTCGTGATCGGCGCCCGCGGCGGCGGGATCGTCGGTGTGGCACAGGGACACGTCGTCATCGCCGCCGCGATCGTCGTCCCGGTCTTCCTCCTCGCCCTGCACCGCGGCGGCATCCCCCTGGGCACGATCGCCCGGACCTGCGCCTGGCCGCTGCTCGGCGGAGCCGTGATGACCGCGGTGCTCCTCCTGCTGGAGCGGTACCTCGGCGACTCCGTGCCCGCGCTCCTGGCGACCGCGGCCGCCGGCACCCTGGCCTACGCCCTCTGCCTCCTGCCCGCCCGAAAAACGCTCCGAGGATAGGCGGCCGGCCATGTCACGCAACCGAAGGCGCCTCACGGCGTGGCTGCTCGCCGGAGTGGTCCTGGCCGTCACCCTCACCCTGTACGACGCCGACCGCACCGGAGTGGGCGACCCGAAGGCCGCGCCCTCCACGACCCCCTCGGCGGCACCCCCCGTACCGGCGACACCCGCACCCACCACCACGCCCGGCCCCTCCGCCACCCCCTCCCCACCCGCCCCACCAGGCACCGGCGAACCCTCGCCCGGTGCCTCCGCCTGCACCTCACCCGGCGCCTGCGGATACCCCGACGCGGACAGCACCGGCCCCCGGATCGCCCTGGAACGCCACGACACCGGCAACATGTCCATCAGGAAGAACGGCACGGTCATCAAGGGCTGGGACATCCGCGGCTCACTCGACGTCTACGCCGACGACGTCACGATCATCGACAGCCGGATCACCTCCACCAACTGGTGGGGGATCAACCTCCGCCCCGGCCACAGCGGCCTGAAGGTCCTGCACACCACCATCACCGCCGTCCCCGGCAAGGGCCCCGACAACGGCGGCGTCAACTACGCCGTCTCCAACATGGGCGGCAGCTCCGTCGAGGTCGGCTGGTGCGACATCTCCGTCTTCGGCAACGCCCTGTCCATGGGCCAGGGCGACCTGCACGACAACTACGTCCACGACCTCGTCGCCTTCCGCAACCAGGGCGGCGAATGGCAGCACACCGACGCCGTCATCAGCGGCGGCGGCAACAAGGGCCGGCTGACCGTCCGCCACAACACCCTGCTCAACGCCACCCCCGTGGACAAGGGCGCCACCGCCGCCATCGGCCTCTTCGCCGACACCGGAGTCGTCTCCTCCGTCGTCGTCGAGGACAACTGGCTGGCCGGCGGAGCGTACACGCTCTACGGCGGCGGCCCGGGCGCCACCGGCATCCGCGTCACCGGCAACGTCTTCTCCACCCAGTACCACCCGGCCGCCGGCGCCTACGGCCCCGTCACCGCCTGGAACGCGGGCGGCGCCGGCAACGTGTGGAAGGACAACCGCATGTCCGACGGCCGCCCGGTGGAACCCGCCCCCTGACCACCGCCCCACCACGGAGGCAACGACATGCGCCGTACCGCCCGAGCCCCCTGGGAACTGCTCAAACGCACCTTCGGCTGGCTGGTGCTCTTCGAAGCCCGCAACAAACTCCTGCTCCTGCCCTCCGCCGTCCGGCTGAGACGCTTCGAGGACACCGAGACCACTCGCCTCGCCGCCGTCCTCGGCACGCCCCCCGCCGCCCGGGTCGCCACCGTGATCGCCACCCACCGGCGCCCCGACGCACTGCGCGCAGCCGTCCGCTCCGCCCTGGCGCAGACCGTCACCGACCAGGTGGTCATCGTCGTCGACGACGGCGCCGGCCTGCCTCAACTCCCCGCGGATCCACGCCTGTTCGCGGTGTCCCTCGCCCGCAACACCGCGACCGCCGCAGTCGTGCGCAACGTCGGCATCCGCCTCACCCGCTCCCGGTACGTGGCCTTCCTCGACGACGACAACCTGTGGGAGCCCGACCACCTGGAGCAGGCCCTGAGCGCACTGGACGCCCCCGGCGGACCCGACGCCGTCTACACCGCGCTGCGCAGGATGCTGCCCGACGGCACCGAACGCGACGTCCTGTCGGTCCCCTTCGACCGCCACCGCGCCGCCCACGAGGCCTTCCTGGACACCAACGCCTTCGTGGCCCGCCGCAGCCGCGCCCTCCACTTCAGCCGGCTGCGCCGCACCCCCGAGGTACTGCCCCGCGAGGACTGGGAACTCATCCGCCGCTACGCCCGCCGCCACGAGGTGCGCCACCTGCCCCGCCCCACCGTCCGCTACCTGGTCAACCCCGACAGCTTCTACACCGCCTGGGAGGGATAGACACAGGCCCGGCGACGGCGGTCAGCGCAGGGCCAGCGGCGTCCGGGACGCCAGGTGCGACAGCTTCTCCGGGTTGCGGACGTAGTAGAGGCCCGCGATGCGGGAGTCCTCGACCCGGACCGCCAGGATCCCGTCGAGCTCGCCCCCCAGGTGGACAAGGAGCGCCGGACTGCCGTTGACCACGGTCGGCTCCAGCACCATCGGCAGGTCCTTCCTGGTGTTCTTGCCGACACCGCCCACCATGAAGCGCGCCACCTTCTCCGCGCCTGCGATCGGCCGCAGCGCCGCCTGCTTGATGCCGCCGCCGTCGGCCACCAGCACCACGTCAGGGGCGAGCACCGCGAGGAGGTCCTGCGGGTTGCCGCTCTCCAACGCCGCCCGGAAGGAGTCCAGCGCCGCCCGTGTCTGCGCGGCGGACACCGCCTGCCGGGGACGGCGGGCGTCGACGTGCCGGCGGGCCCGGTGGGCGATCTGCCGGACCGCCGCCGGGCTCTTGCCGACCGCCTCCGCGATCTCGTCGTAGCCGACGTCGAAGACCTCGCGCAGCACGAACACGGCGCGCTCGGTCGGCGCCAGCGTCTCCAGGACAAGCATCAGCGCCATCGACACGCTCTCCGCGAGCATCGCGTCCTCGGCCACGTCCGGCGCCGTGAGCAGCGGCTCGGGCAGCCACGAGCCGACGTACGCCTCCCTGCGGCGGCTCGTCGTCCGCAGCCGGTTCAACGCCTGCCGGGTCGTGATCCGCACCAGGTACGCACGCCGGTCGCGCACCTGCTCCAGATCGACCTCGACCCAGCGCAGCCAGGTCTCCTGCAGCACGTCCTCCGCGTCGGCCGCCGAACCGAGCATCTCGTAGGCGACGGTGAACAGCAGGTTGCGGTGCGCGACGAAGGTGTCGGTCGCCGTGCCGGCGCCGTCCTCGCTCATGGTGTCTCCGTTCGTCTCGGTGGTACGGACACAGGACACCGGCCGACCGCTGCCTGTGACAACACCTTCCGGTCAGGCCGGGGCAGCCCTTACGGGGCGCCGTGCCGCGCCGACGGGCCGGCCAGGGCACGGGCCGCCGCCAGGCTCGCCGGACGGCCGAGGGCCGCGCGGGAGGACTCCCGCAGCAGCACCGCCGCCCGGAAGGCGGTACCGGCCGCGAAGCCGTGACGGCGCCGGTAGAGCCGCACCCGGTTGAGGGTCAGCAGCGTCCACAGCCGCGGCGACACCTGCGAGTCCCCACCGAGATGGGTGGCCGAGGCCGAGGGCTCCAGACGGGTCACGAAGCCGAGGTCCCGAGCCCGCAGACAGTACTCCGTCTCCTCCGAGTACAGGAAGAACGACTCGTCCCAGGGACCGCACACCGCCAGGCACTCCCCGGACAGGGCCATCAGCGCCCCCGTCGCCCAGTCCGCCACCGTGTTCCCCTCGTAAGCCGCCGGGTCGGTGACCAGCTCGCTCCAGCGCGGGAAGCGCCCCGCCCGGCGGTTGCCGATCACCGCCTCGCCCAGCGCCCGGGTCACGCTGGACTCGCGGCGCAGCGAGTGCAGCAGCGTCCGCCCGTCCTCCTCGTACAGCAGCGGAACACTGATCCCGACCCGCCGGCCGCCGGACTGCGCGGCGCCGAGCGCGTCCACGAGCACCTTGGCGCAGCCACGCCGCATCCGGACGTCCGGATTGCACACCACGGCGGTCCCGAAGCCGCCCTCCCACCCGGCGGCGGCCGCCAGCGCCGCGTTCACCCCCGCCGCGTACCCGGCGTTGCGCCCGGTCCGGACGACCGTCGCCTCCGGAGCCAGGGAGCGCACCACCTCCACCGTGTCGTCGGCGGAGTCGTTGTCCGCGACGACGAGACGCCAGTCGAGCCCGGCCATCCCCTCCGGCAGGGAGGCGAGGAAACCCGGCAGGACCGCCGCACTGTTCCAGGTGACGACGACCACCGCTACCGGACCGGAGCCGGGGCCGGCGCCGGGGGACTCGGGAGATGCTGCTGACCGGCGGGAAGACATGGGAACTCCACGGATCGGGGCTTCGGCGCCGCGCGCCGGATGAAGCCGAGGTAACTGGCTCCCGCGGCGATCGTCAGGAAGAACATCCCGGCGAACATGGGGAAGCTGAGTGCGTCGAACGTGGCGCTGACGACCAGGGCGACGAGGGCCGACGCGAAGAACGCCTGCCCCAGTTCCCGGTCGGACTCGCCGACCGCCAGCCGGCGGATCGCCCCGCCCTGGTGGATCCCGGTGAGGAAGAGGAACACCAGCGCGAGCAGCCCCAGGAGCCCCGTCTCGGCGAGGGTCAGCATGTACTGGTTGTCGGTGAAGAAGTACAGCTCGGGAATGAACGTGCCCAGACCCCGCCCGAATAGCGGCCGCTCCTCCAGGTACGGGAGGATCGCGCTGTACTTGACCGTGCGGGCCTGGGTGCTGCTGTCGGAGTTAGTCAGGAAGGACGCGAACAGCGCGGTGATGGTGCCGAGAAGCCCCGGGACGATCACCTTGAAGCAGGCGACCGCGCCCACCAGCACACCGATCGCGGTCCACCGCCGCTGCGGCTTCCAGCGCGGCACCATCACCAGGACCACGATCAGCGCCCCGATGATCGAGGTGCGCGACACCGTCAGCGGCAGCGCCCCGCCCATCAGCGCGACCGGCCCCCAGCGGCGCCAGGCGCGCAGGTGCCTCCGTACCGGATCGAAGGCCTGCTGGACCGCGAAGGGCAGCAGCAGCGCCAGCATCCCGCCGAACTCCAGCGGCTGCGCCGTCGTGGCCCGCGGCCGGGTGAACGCCCCGCGGTCCAGGGTCGTGATCTGCGGGACGCCCGACGTCAGCCCCGGGATGCTGATGCTGTCGGCGATGTTGGTCGCGGTGAAGAAGTCGTAGAACCCGACCGCCGCGACGACCGTCCCCATCACCACCGCCCGGCGCATCAGTACGTCCAGGCGCGCCCGGTCCTGGATCCCCGCGGAGACCAGCACCACCAGCGACACCCACACCAGCAGGGCGATCAGGCCGCGGTCCGCGCCCAGCAGCTCCTTGCGCACGCTCCCGCGGCCCGCGTTGGCGATGTAGGACGCCAGCACCGACACGGCCAGCACCCACAGTGCCACCCGCGGCAGCCGGGTCCCGGACGCCGGCCGGATCCGGCCCGACACCCAGGTCGCCAGATACCAGAACAGGGCCAGCAGGGCGAACACGTTGGCCGGGGTCCCCACCCCGCCCAGGCCCGGCAGCGTCAGGTTCGACGGGATGAAGAAGGCCAGCGCCAGATACCCGGTGAGCAGCGCGACGGCGTCCACCCGCCGGCCCCGCGCCCTGCGGCGGGCGGCCCGGCCCGGACGGCCCGGGTCCGCGGCGGAACGCCCCCGCCTGCGCCGCCGGGCGGCAGCCGACGCGTCCACCACGAAGGACAGGACGAACCCGCCGGCGACACCGAGGATGAGGACCCCCAGCACCTGCTGGTAACGGCTCTTGAGCTGCGGCACCGGGGTCTGCGGCAGCACCACCGGCGCGGTCTGCACCATGTGCGCGGGCTGCACCTCGGCCGCCGCCTGGAGCGCGTCGAGCTGCTCCCCGGCGAAGCCCGTCAGGATGTTGGTCTCCTCAAGGACCCGCTCCCGGTCGGTGCCCGTGACGGTCAGCGTCAGCAGCGGCCCCGAGGTGTTCGCGGCGAAGCCGACCGTATAGGGATCGGTGACGCCCAGACTGTGCAGCTCACGGGCGGCGTCCGCCCCCGACAGCGTCCTGATCAGCACGTCCGCGGTCACGACGAGGGCGCCGCCCGCGTTGGAGATGGGATTGCCGAAGGCCGGCGGCAGCTTGGCCGCCGCCGAGGAGTCCAGCAGCGCCACCGAGCTCTGCGACTGGTACGCCACCGGCACCGACCGGTACAGGTGCAGCGCCGCCAGCAGGCTCAGCACGAGCGCCGGCCCGATCACGTACCACCGCCGGCGCAGCACCGCGACGATTTCCCGAATGCTCACGAACACCCCTGCCGGGAACCGGATTTGATGGCGGACCTACCCGGGCCCTGCAAAGATCGGACAGGAAGGAGGGGATCCCCGTGTCGCCTGGTGAGTTGGTCCGAGCGCTGCGCCGGCGCTGGTACGTCCTGGTCGTCGCGGCGCTGCTCGCGGCCGCCGGAGCCGCGGCGGTCCTGCGGCCCCAGCCGGTCCACCTCAGCTCCGCGATCGTGGTGCTCAAGCCGCCGGTGACCAGCCGGCAGCCCAACCAGCTCGCGAACCTCCAGCCGCCGCTCGCCGCCGTCTCCTACGCGGTGGTGCAGCAGCTGGACTCGCCCGAGGGGGCGGCCGAGCTCAAGGCGGCGGGAGTCGCGGGCACGTACCGGATGACACCGCGCAACAGCGGTACCAGCGTCACCCCCCGCCACCTGATCCCCTCGTTGCAGATCCAGGCCGAGCACACGGACCCCGACGTGGCCGACGCCTCCGTACGGAAGATCATCGAGGTCTACGCGCGGCACCTGGCCGACCTCCAGACGCAGCAGGGCATCCCGGACGAGGCACGGATGAGCGTGGACCTGCTGGTGCAGCCGCACGCCGTCGCACGGACCGGAGACCGGACCCGGGCCCTGGCCGGAATCGCCCTGTTGGCCGCGGTCGGCGCTGCGGCAGCGGCCCTGTGGACCGACCGGCTCCTGACGCGCCGGAACCGGCGCCGGCGCGAGAGCGCCGACGCCGGTCCGCAGGACCCGCCGGGGGAAGCAGTGGAGACGGGCCATCAGATCCCTCGGCGCTTCCACGACCGCCACCACAGCCACTCGCGCCCCCGGTCGGCGACGGCCGACAGCACCAGCGGCTGAAGGTAGGGCATCACCCGCGGGCCGATCCGCCGGCGCCGCTCCAGCGCGCGGTACTCGGCCAGCGACGTGTAGCCGTCGGGCAGGCACTCGGCCGCGAACTCCACCAGCTCCTCGACCGGCACCACAGCGGTCCGCCCCCGGTCGTAGGCCCGGTAGGCGCGCCGCAGGGCGTACCGGGCGAGCCGGGTGCGCGCGGAGGCCGCCAGCCGGTCGGCGCCCGGCAGCAGGTCGCCGCACTTGACGAGCACCGAGTCGAAGGCGGCCAGGCGCTGGCGCAGGTCGTCGAGCTGCCCGCCGAAGTCCGTCGTGGACATGTTGTCGCCGTGGACGCGGTAGAAGGCCTGGTCGGCACCCTGGACGTAGCCGACGTCGGCATGCGCGGCGAGCCGCATCCACATCTCGATGTCCCCGGCGTGCGGCAGCTCCGGATCGTAGCCGCCGACCTTGCGCTGGAGGCTCGTACGGACGACCACCTCGGGCGAGGTGATGCAGCCGGTGCCTTCCCGGAACCGCCGCTCCAGCCACCACCGCCCGGGGTAGACCACCGATCCGGTGGACCGGGTACGGGCCGCCGGGAGCGGGCCGCCGTGCCGGAACCGCAGCGGCCTGCCGTACGCGAAACCCGCCTCCGGGTGGGCGTCGAGCAGGGTCGCGGCACGCACCAGGGCCCCCGGGACCAGCCGGTCGTCGGCCGAGAGCAGGGCGACGTAGTCCCCGTCGGCCCACTCCAGCAGGCCCTCGTTGTACGTCGCGATGTGCCCCTGGTTGCGCTCGTGGACCCGTACCTCGATCCGCGGGTCGGCCGCCGCCAGCGCGCGCGCCACCTCCGCGGAGTCGTCGGGCGAGGCGTCGTCGATGATCAGCACCCGGACGTCGACGCCTTCCTGCTCGTCCAGGACGCTCTTGACGCAGTCGGCCAGGAAGTGGCCGTACTTGTAGCAGGGGATCACCACACTGACCGTGCTCACGGGCCGGACACCTCCGCGGAGCCGTCCGTGGACAGGGGGGTGTCCGGCAGGGTCGTGGTGAAGATCGGGCCGACCCAGTAGTTCACCGAACCGTAGGTGTTCGACGGGAAGGCCGTCGCGGAGCCGTACTTGTAGAGCCCGTTGCCGCTGCCCGGCGCGTCGGCCGGGGCCACCAGCGGGTAGGAGCGGTGGGCGCCGGCGAAGTAGCCGCCGTCGACCGAGTAGTTGCCGTTCGGCGCGTGGTAGGACGCCACGTACGTGGTGCCCGCGGTGACCGGCACCGGCGCGGCGAACTGCAGCTGCTGCCAGCCGGTCAGGGTCTCGCTGCCGAAGGTGCCGGTGGCCAGCAGGGCGCCGGAGGCGGACCACAGGCTGCCCGTGTGGGTGCCGGTGTTGCCCGGGCCCTTGTAGAAGGTGACACCGGTGATGTAGCCGTTCACCGCCGACTGGAAGCGGGTGCCCAGCTCCACCGAGTTGGCGTCGTCGCCCACGTTCGCGGTGCTCGGGGTGGTGGCGGCGTTCCACAGGGTGCACGGGCAGTTCACCGCCGGGGGGCTCGCGCTGGTCGTGAAGTTCCAGGTGACCGGCGCGGCCATGGCGTTGCCCCACAGGTCGGACACCTGCACGGATGCCGTGTAGGTGGTGTTCAGGGCCAGTTCGGAGGACGGGGTGAAGGTGGCGCTGTTCGACGCGCCGAGCACCTTGGTGCCGGGGACGGTGGCGCCGCCCGCGTCCTTCACGGTGAAGGTCAGCGTCTCCGCGTCGACGGCCGTGCTGAAGGTGGCCGTCACCGCCGCCGTGATCTGGGTGCCGGTCGCGGCCGACTGCGGGGTGGTTCCGGTGACGGTGGGCGGGGTCGTACTGGCGCCGGAGGTGTCCAGCACCGCGTCCACCCAGTAGTTGCTGCCGGACGAGGCCTTGTTCGGGAACCCGCCCGTGCCGCTGTAGCGGTAGACGCCGTTGCCGCCGTCGGTTCCGCTCTTCAGGGCGGTCAGCGGGGCCAGGCCCGCGTCGGCCGAGGCGAAGGTGTTGTCGAAGGAGTAACCGCCGTTGGGGGCGAAGTAGGAGGCGATGTACGTCGTGTCGGGCTTGACCGGCACCGGGCTGGAGAAGTTCAGCTGCTGCCAGCCGGACGCCGTCTCGTTGGTGAAGGTACCGGTGGCCAGGCGCTGGCCGGTGCTGCTCCACAGGCTGCCGGTGTGGGTGCCGGTGTTGGCGGGGGACTTGTAGAAGCGGACGCCGGTGATGGAGCCGGGCGCCGAGGAGCGGATCTTCACGCCGAGTTCGACGGCGCTGCCGTCACCGGCGTTGACGGTTCCCGGGACGGCCGCGGCCGGCCACACGGTGCAGGGGCACTGCTGCGGTCCGACGGTCAGCGGGACCGAGGTGGTCGCTCCGATGTTCACGCTGTCGTCGACCGCGCGCACCTTGATCTGTACGGCGCCCGGGGCGGTCGGTGTCCACGTGTGGCTCCAGCTCGCCAGGCCGGTGGCGGCCTTCCAGGTGGTGCCGCCGTCGGTGGACACCTCCACCCGGGCCACCACGCCGCCGCCGGTGTCGGTCGCCGTCCCGGTGACGGTCACCGGCCTCAGGGCCGGCACGGTGGCGTTCGCCGCCGGGCTGGTCACGGTGACGCCGGGGCCGACGGTGTCCGTGGAGGCGGTCGCGGCGACCAGGTCGCCCTGCAGGGACTTGGGCTGGACGCCCATGTCGGCGAACACGTTCACCGTGGCCTGCTGCATCCGCTTGTCGGCCGTGACCACGGTGTCGTCCGGATTGGAGGTGGGCATGTTCGTCAGGCCCCAGGACCACTGCACCGTGCCCGCCCCGAACACCAGCGCGTGCGAGATGGGGTCGCGGAAGGCCACCAGGCTGTGCGTCGCGGTGCCGTTGCCGTAGGTGTTGCCGTAGTCCTTCAGCAGCTTGCCGTCGTCGATGTCGACCGTCGTGGACGACATCCGGATCTGCCCGGCCGGACGGCTGGCGTTCTCCACGTCGCTGTCCCACTCGTAGCCGAGCGTGCCCTGCGGGAAGGTGGCGGTCTGCGAGGGAGTGAGGTTCGCGACGGAGGTGTGGCGCCACAGGCGCTGCCCGGCGAAGGTACCGGGCACGGTGATCGCGTCGCTGCGGTAGCCGTTGACGCTGAACATCGAGCCGGTCAGCTGGTTCTGCGGCTGGAAGGGCCGCCCGTTCGTCGCGCTGGCCGGGTCCATGAAGGTGCCCGTCCAGATCCCGCTCGGGTCCGGGATGCCGTTCGGCTGCGGGAAGGACAGCTTGGTCTCCTTGTACGACACCAGCGTCCGGTTGGCGGTGTTCGTCCCGTCGATGCTCGGGGCGAGCCGGGTCTTCCAGAAGATCTCGTTGCCGGCGAAGTACGTCTGGTGCTGCCCGGCGCGGCGCGCTTCGAGGGCGTTGGTGAACTGCTCCTGGGTCCAGTACTCGTCGTGCCCGGAGGACATGAAGACCTTGTGGTTGGGCATCAGGGACGCGCCGCGCACCGACATGTCGATGCCGGAGATGTAGCTCACGTCGTATCCGTTGCGCTCCAGCCACGCCACCATCTGGAACTCGGAGCCGTAGATCCCGTTGTCCCCGCCGATGTCCATGGGCCGGTTGTAGCTGACCTCGTAGGCCCGCCCGTCGGGCGCCGGGCCGCCGCCGTCGTAGAGGTCCTGGCCGCCGTAGTTGTTGTACGCCTGCCAGGTCTGGTCGCTGGTCTGCACGACGATGTCGGAGTGGCTGGAGTCCTTGCGGACGACGAACGGGTACGGCATCACGCCGTTGCCGTCCGCCTGGTCGAAGTTGGCGACGTAGAGACCGGAGACGGCGTCGGCCGGCACGGTCCACGTCGCGGTGACGGGCCAGTTCCCGCAGTCGACCAGGCCGGTGGAGGCCTTGGCGGCGCAGGAGGCCGCGCTCCCGCCGGGAGCGAAGTTCGCCGGGTACGTCTGGGCGGCCTGCGCCGGGGTCGACATCAGCCGGGCCCCGGCGCCGCCGTAGTGGCCGAGGCGGTACACCGAGACCTTGTACGGCGTCGGCGACTGGACCTTGAACTGCAGGGTCTCGCCGGCCTGCACGCTCTCCCGGGCCGGGAAGCCCTTGATGTCGCCGTACGCGCTCGGCGCGAACCACTCCTCCATCGGGGTGCCCGGCTTGGAGTTCTCGCAGACGATCGCGTTCGTCGCGGGACCGCAGGGATCGGCGGCCGCGGCCACCGGGGCCGGGGGCAGGACGGTGGCCGTCAGCGCCGCCACCACGGTGAAGAGACCGTAACGGAGCAACCGTGTCCGTTTGTTCATCTGGACCTCATTGTCTACGTCGACGCGGGTCAGCGCAGGGCGTCGGAGAGCGCGTCCACGACCCGCTGCTGCTGGTCGGCGGTGATCTGCGGGAAGAGGGGCAGGGAGAGCATCAGGTCCGCGGCCCGCTCCGCGTGCGGGAAGGCCCCGCGCCCGTGGCCGAGGTGGGCGAAGGCCGGCGTGAGGTGGACCGGGGCCGGGTAGTGCACGCCCGCGCCGATGCCCTCGGCGTTGAGCTTGCCGACCACGGTGTCGCGGTCGGCTCCGGCGATCCGTACGACGTACAGGTGCCAGACGTGGACGTTGCCCTCCGCCGTGACCGGCAGGGTGACCCGGCCGGCCGCGGCGAGCCCGTCCAGCAGCGCGTCGTAGCGGGCGGCGGCGGCCCGGCGGGCCGCGTTCCCCTCCGCCAGCCGGGCCAGCTTGGCCCGCAGGACCACGGCCTGGAGACCGTCCAGCCGGCTGTTGAACCCGGCCACGTCGTGCCGGTACTTGGCGACGCCGCCGTGGTTGGCGAGCGCCCGCACCAGGCCGGCGCTCTCCTCGTCGTCGGTCACCACCGCGCCCGCGTCCCCGTACGCCCCGAGGTTCTTGCCCGGGTAGAAGCTGGTCGCGGCGATGCCCCCGCTGCCGGGGGAGCGGCCCGCACGCGTCGCGCCCTGGCTCTGCGCCGCGTCCTCCACGACCCGCACGTGCGCGGGAAGCCGGCCCGCCAGCTCGGCCGCGTCCGCGCACTGCCCGTACAGGTGGACGGGCACCACCGCGCGCGTGGCCGGCCCGACCGCTTCCAGCGCGGCCTGCGGGTCCATCAGCAGGGTGTCGGGCAGGCAGTCGACCAGCACCGGCCGGGCGCCGATCCGCGCGACGGCGCCCGCGGTGGCGATGAAGGTGTTGGCGGGCAGCACCACCTCGTCGCCCACGCCCACCCCGCTCGCGCGCAGCGCCAGTTCGAGGGCGTCGGTGCCGTTGGCGACCCCCACGCAGTGCCGGACCCCGGCGAACTCGGCGTACTCGCTCTCGAAGGCGCGGACCTCGGCGCCGCCGATGAAGGCGGTGCCGGCGAGCACCCGGTCGAAGCCGGCCCGTAACTCCTCGGCGACCTCGGCGTGCGCGGCCTTCAGGTCGACGAGCGGTATCTGGTTCATGCGACGGGACTCTCCATCCGTGTCTGGGGGCGCGGGCCGTCCGGGCCGGTGCCGTCTGCTGTGCGCTCTGCCGTGCCCTCTGTCGAGCCGTCCGCCGCCGTGCGGGCCAGCTCGGCGAGGGCCGCGGCCCCCGCCGGCCGCAGGAGGCGGGCCGGGCTGCCGGCCCACACCTCCCCGGCGGGAACGTCCGCGAGGACCGTGCTGCCCATGCCGGTCAGCGACCAGGCGCCGATCGCGGCGTACTCCCGGACCACCGCCCCCGCCCCCACGTACGCGCCGCGCCCCACCCGCACCCCGCCGCCCAGGCGGACGCCCGAGGCGAGCGTGGCGAAGTCCCCGACCGTGTCGTCATGCGTGAGGACCGCCTGCGGCATCACCGCCGCATGGGACCCGACCCGGACGGACGCCGTCAGCACGCAGTGCGCGAGCAGCACCGACCCCGCGCCGAGCACCGAGGACGCCGACACCGCCGCCGTGGGGTGCACCACCGTCGCGTACCGCTCCGCCGGCAGCCCCAGGCGCCGCACCAGGCGGGCCCGTACCGCGTAGTCGCGCGGACTGCCCACACACACCACCACCCGGGCGGCCGGCAGCCCGTGCACCAGCCCGCAGCCGCCCAGCACCGGCACCCCGTCGACCTCCCCGCCGTGCAGAGCCGGATCGTCGTCGAGGTGCCCGGCGAGCCGCCACCGGGGCGGGCGGCCCCGCGCCACGTCGGCCGCGGCCACGTCCCGCACGGCCTGCGCGGTCTCCCGCGCGAACCCGCCCGCGCCGACGATCAGCAGGTCCTCGGTCACCGGAGCCCTCATCCGCCCGCCTGCTCCCGCAGCACCGCCACCACCCGCTCCTGCTGGCCCGCGGTCATGGTGTGGAACAGCGGCAGGATCAGCGAGTCCCGGCTGATCCGCTCCGTCACCGGCAGCGGGGCCGCGCCGTGGCCCTCGTACGCCGGCTCCAGGTGCGAGGCCATGATCCCGCGCCGGGCCGAGATCCCGGCCTCGGCGAGCACCGCGAGCAGCTGGTCCCGGCCCACGGGGAAGTCCCCCGCCAGCAGCACCCAGTACGACTGGAAGTTGCCCTGCCCGTGGGCGGGATCACGGACCGGCCGCACCCCCGGGACCTCGCGCAGCAGCTCCGCGTACCGGGCGGCGAGCGCCCGCCGCCGGGCCACGATCTCGTCCAGCCGGCCGAGCTGCACCAGGCCGACCGCGGCCTGGATGTCGGTCATCCGGTAGTTGTAGCCGACCTCCAGATAGCTCTCGACGATCGGCCTGCCGCTCGCGTGGCGCTGCGCGGCCGACACGTTCATACCGTGCTCGCGCAGCCGGCGCAGCCGCTGCGCCCACTGCGCGTCGTCCGTCGTCACCATGCCGCCCTCACCGGTGGTGATCACCTTGCGGGGGTGGAAGGACCAGGCGGCCAGCAGTGCGCCGTGGCCGACGGACTTCCCGCCGACCGTCGCGCCGATGCCGCAGGCGGCGTCCTCCACCAGCGCGAGGTCCCACTCGGCGCACGCCGCGCGCAGCGCGTGCACGTCCGCGGGCACCCCGCCCTGGTGGACGGCGAGCACCGCCTTCGTACGGGGAGTGCGCACGGCGTCCACGGTGGCCGGGGTCAGGTTGCCGGTCGCCTCCTCGACGTCGGCGAACACCGGCCGTGCGCCCGTGTGCCGGACGGCGTTGGCGGTGGCGATGAACGACAGGGACGGCACGACCACCTCGTCGCCCGGTCCGAGGTCCAGCGCCACGAGGGCCAGATGGAGGGCGGTGGTGCAGGAGCTGACGGCGATGCCGTGCTCGGCGCCCACCCGCTCCGCGAACGCCCGCTCGAACTCGGCCACGCGGGGGCCCTGGGCGACCCAGCCGGACAGCACCGCGTCGGCCGCCGCGCTCGCCTCCTCCTCGCCCAGCCAGGGCACCATCACGGGGATCCGGTCCTGCGCGGCGGCCGGGGCCGTCTCCGGGGCGGTCACCGGCCCGCCTCCGCCGCCGCGTCGGCGGCGCGCTCGGCCCGCCACCAGTCCACCAGGTCCCGCAGCCCGGTGCGCAGGTCGATCCCCGCCGTGAAGCCGAGCCGCTCGGCGGCCCGCGCGGTGTCCGCGAGACGGCGGGTCACGCCGTTCACGGCGCGGGCCGGGCCGTGCTCCGGCACCAGGCCGTCGGCGCCCATCGCCTCCAGCAGGCCGTTCGCCAGCTCCAGCAGACTGGTCTCGGTCCCGCTCGCGACGTTGAACACCTCGTCGGTCAGGTCCGACTCGGCGGCCAGCAGGTTGGCGCGCGCGATGTCCCGCACGTCGACGAAGTCCATGGTCTGCAGGCCGTCGCCGAGGATCAGCGGCGGCTCGCCCGAGGCTATGCGCTCCATCCAGCGGATCAGGACCTCGGTGTAGAGGCCGTGGATGTCCATCCGCGGCCCGTACACGTTGAAGTAGCGCAGGGCGACGTAGTCCAGCCCGTACATGGAGTGGAAGCTGCGCAGCATCCCCTCGTTGAAGGCCTTCGCCGCGCCGTAGAAGGTGTCGTTGTTGTACGGATGGTGCCGCTCGGTGGTCGGGAACCGCTCCGCCAGCCCGTAGACCGAGGCCGACGACGAGGCGATCACCTTGCCCACCCCGGCGGCGGCCGCCGCCTCCAGCACGTTGAAGGTGCCGTCCACCATCACCTCGTTCGCCAGCCGGGGCTCCTCCGCGCACTGGGTGATCCGGATGGCGGCCAGGTGGAAGACCAGGTCGGCGCCCTCCGTCGCCTTGCGCACCATCGCCACGTCGCGGATGTCGCCGTCGACGACCTCGACGACGCCGCTCGGCAGGGCGCGGGCCAGGTTGGCGGTCCGCCCCCGCACGAAGTTGTCGAGCACCACGATCTCGCGTGCCCCGTTGTCCACCAGCCGGTCCACCACGTGCGAGCCGATGGTGCCCGCTCCGCCGGTGACCAGAATCCTCTTGCCTCGTACGCTGCTGCTCAACGCCTGCTCCCACCGAATCGGTCGTGGTCCTGCGTGTGACGGAATGCCAGGGGTCCGGACGGGGACCGCGGGCGGGTCAGCGCCCGGTGCGCAGTCCGACGACCGCGCCCCGGAACTCCAGGCTCCGGGAGGCCGCTTCGAGGATGTCCAGCACCTTCAGGCCCGCCCGGCCGTCGGTCAGCGGCCGCCGGCCCGCCCGGATGGCGTCGCCGAACTCGTCGACCACGCTGCGCAGGGCCTCCTTCTCGCCGATCGCGGGCGCCACCATGTCGCCGCTCCGGTACGAGACGAGCATGTCGCGGCGCTCGTCGGCGCCGATCTCCTGCGGTGTGCTCAGCTCCACACCCCGGTCGAACACCGAGACGCGCTGCGTCGGGTTGAGGTCGTCCCAGACCAGGGTGCGCTTGGACCCGCCGACCATGGTGGTGCGCACCTTGGTGGGGGAGAGCCAGTTGACGTGCACGTGCGCGATGGCGCCGGTGCTCAGCTGGAGGGTCAGGTAGGCCACGCAGGACTGGCCGGCCCCGATCGGGTCGGCGCCGGTCGCGGCGACGGCCACCGGCTGCACGTGGTCGGGGAGGATGAAGTCGAGGACCGACAGGTCGTGGGGCGCCAGGTCCCACAGGACGTCGACGTCCTTCTGGACGAGCCCGAGGTTGATCCGTACCGAGTCGACGAAGTGGATGTCGCCCATCTCGCCGGAGCGGACCATCTCGCGGATCCGGCGCACCGCCGGGGTGTAGCAGTAGGTGTGGTCGCACATCAGGGTCAGGCCGCGCTTGTCGGCCTCCGCCACCAGCCGTTTGCCGTCCTCGTAGGTGGCGGCGAGCGGCTTCTCCACGAGGACGTGCTTGCCGGCGCGCAGCGCGGCGAGCGCCACGTCCAGGTGGGTTCCGGCCGGGGTGGCCACGGCGACCGCCTGGACCGACGGATCGGCCAGGACCGCCGCGTAGTCCGCGGTCGGCTGCACCGTGGAGTACCTGCCGAGCGCCTTCCGGGCCCGGTCGATGTCCAGGTCGCACAGCCACCGCAGCCTGAACTGCGGGCTGGCCTGGAAGTTGCGGACGAGGTTGGGGCCCCAGTAGCCCGCACCGACCACCGCGATGCCTAACGGTGCCGCGGACGCCCGGCCGGCGATCCCGGCATTCTGTCCGACGGTCCGGTCGGCGGCCTGCGCGCCGTCCTTCGAGGTGTCCTTCACAGCGTTCCCCTTCCTTCCGCGCACGCCGACCGGCGTGACGACAACCCGTGGCCGGGGCGCGTGCGGTGGACGGGAACGCCTCGCCGAGGGCACGCCGGACGCCTGCGCGTCCCGTGCGTGCCCTGATCGACGGTGATGGCCCCCCACAACCGTTGTTCCGCGTGAATCGCGTATGCCGCCCCCCGGCCCGGCGGCCTGTTCCCCACAAGCAGCCGAACCCGTACCACCCTTGCCGGTGCCGGATCTTCCCCGGCCGCGCCGAAGCGCGCCGAATCCGGTCGGCGCCGCTCAATCTAGTCCACCGGGCTTACCCCCGGGCAGAGTTGGCGGAATCGCCGGGAGCGGGTGTTCGGCCGTGCATACTGCCCGGGTGACCAGCATCGTGATACCGGCCCACAACGAGGGCCGGGTCATCGGCCGGCTCCTCGGCGCGCTCCTGGCCGACACCTCGCCGTCCGGACCCGACATCGTCGTGGTGTGCAACGGCTGTACCGACGACACCGCGCAGGTGGCGGCCGCGCACGGCGACCGGGTGCGCGTCGTGGAGATCCCGACACCCTCCAAGCACACGGCACTCCGGGTCGGCGACGAGCATGCCCTCGGCTTCCCCCGGCTCTACGTGGACGCCGACGTCGTCATCGGCGCCGCCGGCGTACGGGCCCTCACGGGCGCGCTCGCCCAGGATCCGGACCTGCTCGCCGCCGCCCCCGGCCGGGACGTCCCGCTGGCCGGCTGCGCCTGGCCGGTCCGCGCCTACTACCGGGTGTGGCAGCTCCTCCCGGCCGTCCGCGAGGGCCTGTTCGGCCGGGGCGTCATCGCCGTAACCGAGGAGGGCCACCGGCGGATCGCGGCGCTGCCGCCGCTGATGGCCGACGACCTGGCCGCGTCCCTCGCCTTCGGCCCGGGGGAGCGGCGCGTGGTCGAGACGGCCCGGGTCGTCGTACGCCCGCCCCGCACCTGGGCCGACCTGATCCGCCGCAAGGTCCGCGCGGCGACCTCCTCCGCCGAGTTCGAGCGCTTCCAGGCGGCGCGGGGGGCGGGGGAGGCGGTGGCCGGCGCCGCGCCGTCCGCCCGCACCGGCACGGGGGACCTGCGCGCCCTGCTGCGCGCCCGGCCGACGCTGGTGCCCGAGGTGGCGGTCTTCGGGACCGCCGCGCTCGCCGCCCGCCGGGGCGCCCGCAGGGCCATCCGGGACCAGGACTTCTCCACCTGGCTGCGGGACGAGAGCAGCCGGCGGGGGTGACCCGGGTCGTACGGCCGAATCCCGTCGTACGCACCGCAGTTGGCCCGTACAAGCACTAGGGTGCGACTCGCACGTTCGAGTGACTCGGACCGTATCCACGGGAGCTCCAGAGCATGTATCTCGCGGACCGCTCCGCGCCGGCGGGCGCGAAGACCGCGCCGGGCGGGGGATCCGGCAGGGCGCCGGCGGTCGCCTCGACCGTCCTCGCCCTGGGCACGGTCAGCATGATCACCGACATCTCCTCCGAGATGGTCACCGCCGTCCTGCCCCTCTACCTGATCGCGGGGCTCGGCCTGAGCCCGCTCGGCTTCGGCGCGCTCGACGGCGTCTACAACGGCGTCAGCGCCCTGGTCCAGCTCACCGGCGGCCACCTCGCCGACCGGGTCCGCAACCACAAGCTGGTCGCGGGCATCGGCTACGGCCTGTCCGCCCTGTGCAAACCGCTGCTGCTGCTCGCCCACAGCCTCGGCCCGATCAGCGTCGTCCTCGCGCTGGAACGCACCGGCAAGGGGCTGCGCACCGCCCCGCGCGACGCGCTGATCTCCCTCTCCACCCCGGACGCGTTACAGGGCCGGGCCTTCGGCGTGCACCGGGCCATGGACACCACCGGGGCGCTGCTCGGCCCGCTCGCCGCCTTCCTCATCCTCGGCGTGGCCGTCGACGGCTACGACGCCGTCTTCGGAGTCAGCGCCTGCCTCGCCGTCCTCGGCGTCGTCGTACTCGTGCTGTTCGTCCCCTCGGGCGCGCACGCCCCCCTGCCCCGCCCCCGGCCGGCCGCCGCGCCGGCCGCGCCGCCCGCCCCCGCACGCCCCGACCCCGTACGGCTGCGCGACGCCGCGGCGCTGCTGCGCCTGCCGCGGCTGCGTGCCCTGGCGCTCTGCGCGGTCCTGCTCGGCCTCACCACCGTCAGCGACGCCTTCGTCTACCTGCTGCTGCAGCGCCGGACCGGCATCGACGACCGGTGGTTCCCGCTGCTGCC
Source organism: Streptomyces sp. TN58 (assembly GCF_001941845.1). Classification (NCBI taxonomy): domain Bacteria; kingdom Bacillati; phylum Actinomycetota; class Actinomycetes; order Kitasatosporales; family Streptomycetaceae; genus Streptomyces; species Streptomyces sp. TN58. The sequence goes on from NZ_CP018870.1 coordinate 5,930,593, forward strand.
GCTGGGCACCGCCGCCGTGTTCCTGCTGCTGGCCGTCCCGGCCGGCGCCCTCGCCGACCGGATCGGGCGTCGCACCGTCTTCCTGACCGGCCACGCCCTCCTCCTCGCCGCGTACGGACTGCTGCTGTGGGCTCCCGACTGGCCGGCGCTGCCGTACCTGGTCCTCGCCCTGCACGGCCTGTTCTACGCCGCCACCGACGGGGTGCTGCCCGCCGCCGTCGCCGCCACCGTCCCCGGGCGGCTGCGCGCCACCGGCCTGGCCCTGGTCGGCACCGGGCAGGCGCTGGCCCGCTTCGGCTGCTCGCTGGCCTTCGGCGCCGCGTGGGCCCTGTGGGGCACCGGTCCGGCCCTCGCCGCCGCGGCGGCCGGCCTGCTGTGCTGCGCGGCCGTCGCCGGATACGTGCTGCGGCCGGCCCCGCCGGCGCCCCCCGCACCGCTCGCTCCCCCCGCACCGCCCCTACCCGTACCGCCCGACCCGGCCCGAAGCCCGTGAGGAACCCGATGACACGCTCTCGCCGCCTGTTCGTCCTCGCGGTGGCGGTGCTGCTGCTCGGCGGCGTCGGCGCCGTCCTGGTGCAGCGCGCCGCCTCCCGCGCCGACCAGCCCCGTACGGGCGGCCCCGAGACAGTCGCGGGGCCCGTCACGCTGACAACCGGACAGGGCGCGCTGGCCTTCCTGGACAGCGGGCAGGGCCCGCACCGCGGAGCCCTCGCCTCCGTCCCCGCCGACGCGCCCGACGGCCCCCGCACCGTCTCCGACCTGACCTGCCGGCGCTTCCACGCCGCCGCCGGGACCGGCGTCTGCCTGCGCTCCAGCCCGGGCGCGCTCGCCCAGGACAACAGGGCGGTCATCCTCGACGCCGAGCTGCGCCAGACACGCAGCTTCCCCCTGGCGGGCACACCCAGCCGGGCCCGGGTCTCGCCCAGCGGCCGCCTCGCCGCATGGACGGTGTTCGTCTCCGGCGAGTCCTACGGCTCCGCGTTCTTCTCCACCCGCACCGCCATCCTGGACACCAGGACCGGGAAGCTGGACGCCAGCCTGGAGGAGTACGCCATCACCATGGACGGGCGGGACCACCGCGCCCCCGACGTGAACTTCTGGGGCGTCACCTTCGCCCGCGACGACGACACCTTCTACGCCACCCTCTCCACGGCGGGCGAGACCCACCTGGTCAGGGGTTCCGTCTCGCGGCGCTCCGTCACCACCCTCGCCAAGAACGTCGAATGCCCGTCCCTGTCCCCGGACGAGACGCGCATCGCGTACAAGAAGCGGGTGCGGGCCGGGGCCGCGCTGTGGCGCGAGCACGTGATGGACCTGGGGTCGCTGCGCGACCACGCGCTCGCGGAGAAGCGCAGCGTCGACGACCAGGCCGCCTGGCTCGACGACCGGACCCTGGCCTACGCCCTGCCCGCCGACGGCGCCGCCGACCGCACGGACCTGTGGACCGTGCCCGCCGACGGCTCCGGCAGCCCCGAGCCGCTGATCCCGGGGGCCGCCTCCCCGGCCCGTCTGGGCTGACGGGCCGGGCAGGTCCTCAGGCCTCGTCCACGAAGCTGCGTACCCGCTCGACCAGCGCGGCGCTGTCCCGGATCCACGCGTAGTGCCGGCTGCCCGGGGCGCCGTCGCCGAGCGCCAGCTCCCAGTACGTCACGCGGGCGCTCGTCAGCTTGTCGGCGAGCCCGCGCACGCCGCCGGGCGGTGCCATCGCGTCGCCCTTGACGGCGACCGCCAGGACCGGCAGCTCCACCTTCGCCAGCGCCTGCTCGAAGTCCACCCCGGAGGACGGCACCTGGTAGCGGCCCGTCCTGACCTGGGTGGCCATGTCCCGCAGGACCTGCGCGGAGTCGTTGCCCAGGACCCCGATACGGCGGCCGGGGAAGTACCCGTACACCGAGGCGAACGCGGCCGCGCACTGGAAGGCGGCGAGCATCCCCAGGCTCTGCGGGAAGGGCCAGCCGCGGTAGTGGCAGGAGGGTGCGCCGACCAGGACCGCGCCGGAGGCCATGTGCGGCTCCTGGCTGAGGTAGAGGGCGCCGAGCTGCCCCCCGAGGCTGTGCCCCAGGAGGTGGCGCGGAGCCGCCGGGAAGGCCGCCTCGACCGTGCGGAAGAGCGCCGGGTAGTCGTACGCCACCATCTCGTGATAGCCGTAGCGCACCCCCCGCCCCACGCGCACGGAACTCGTGCCCTGGCCGCGCAGTTCGCCGACGGCCACCTGGAATCCGGCTTCGGCGAGGGCGTCCGCCAGCGGGGTGTAGGCGGCGGCCCTGGTGCCCATGGCGGGCATGCACACCAGGACCGGTGCCGACGGATCACCGGGCCTGCGGTGCAGCCGGACCTGTGCCGTGGCGCCGTCCTCGGCGCGCACGGTCTCGGTGGTCACTTCGACGGACGGCAATCAGAGACCTCCCTCGCTCGTGGCCATCCTGCGCATTTCACGGAACACGTTCAACAGCTGGATCTCGCTGGAACCCTCGAAGATGGTCAGGGCGCGTGCGTCCCGCCAGCGCTTCTCCACGCCGTGGTCGGCGGCGATGCCGCGCCACCCGTACAACTGGAGGATCTCGTTCGAGGCGCGTACGGCGAGTTCGGTGGCGTGGTACTTCGCCATGGAGCTCTCCTTGCCGAAGGGCAGCCCCTGATCGGCCAGCGCCGTCGCCTCGTCCAGCAGCTTGCGGGAGGCGCACAGCTCGACGTACAGCCGGCCCAGCGTCAACTGGACGTGGCTGAGGGTGTCCATGCGGTCGTCGGGGTAGACGCGGCGCTCGCCGACCCAGGTGAGCGCGTCCTTCAGCATGGCGGCGACGATGCCCGTGCCGCAGGCGGCACCGCCGATGCGGATGGTCGCGAGGAGTTCGTTCAGCAGCATCTCCCCGTCGCCGGGCCGTCCGATCAGGCTGATCGGCTCCAGGGCGACGTCCCGGAAGGTGACCGAGGGCGTGGGCAGGCAGCGGAAGGCCGCCTTCTCGATGTCCTCGCTCACGGTCACGCCCGGCGCGTCGCGCGGTACGGCGAAGAACGACAGGCCGCGTTTGCGGTTGTCCATCACCGTGTTGGCCAGGACGACGAACACGTCGGCGACGGTCCCGTTCCCGGACATGCACTTGCCGCCGTTGAGCAGCCAGCCCGAATCCGTGCGCACGGCGCGGGTGGTGGCCGCCAGCAGGTTCGAGCCGTTCTTGGGCTCGGTGAGCCCGAGCGCCGCGTAGCCGTTGTCCTTCAGGAGCCGGGTGACGAACAGCTCCTTCTGCTCGGGGGTGCCGGCGGCGACCACGGGGTGCAGTGCGCCGCGGTTGAACACCAGCGTCCACGTCATCCCCGGGCAGACCGCCGACAGTTCACCGATGACCTGCCCGAACTCCGTGTAGGACAGCCCGGCGCCGCCGAGCTCCTCGGGGAAGGCCGCGTTGAGGATGCCCTCGGCGGCGGCCCGCTCGTGGATCGCGACGGGGAAGGCGCGCTCCTCGTCGTAGCGGCGTACGTGCGGGGCCATCACCTCATCCGCGAAAGTGCGGAACTTCTGCTTCCACTCTGATCGACTGCGAGATTCTTCCACGACCATCCTAAGAAACGGTGATGACGAACTTGCCGATGTTGACCCGGTTGCGGAGCTGCGTGATCGCCTCCGGGACGTCCTCGAAGGCGAAGACACCGCCCACCGAGGGACGGAGCACACCCGCCTCGATCAGCTCGACGAGGCGGTCCATCAACGGCCGCAGCCGCGACGGATCACGCGCCAGCGCACCGACGTTGACGGTGCAGAAGGAGCGGCTGCTCATGAACAGCTCCCGGCCGTCCACGGCCAGGTCGAGCACCCCCGCCGCCCCGATCTCGATGAACCGGCCCCCGGCCCGCAGCAGCCCCAGGCCGCGGCCCACCGCGTCGCCGGACAGCGAGTCCACGACGAGGTCGAGCCCCCGGTCGGGGGAGAGCGCCCGCACGGCGTCGGCGAAGTCCGCCTCCGCGTAGTTGACCGGGTACTGGACCCCCAGGGCCCGCAGGTGCTCCAGCTTCGCCTCCGTGCTCGCCGTACCGAACACCGTGGCGCCGTGGTGTAGCGCCAGCTGCACACAGGCCGTACCGGTCGCGCCGGCCGCGGCCTGGACCAGCACCCGGTCGCCCGGGAACACGCGCGCCTCCCGTTCCAGGCACGCGATGGCCGTCAGGCCGCTGATCAGCACGGAGACCGCGTCGACGGGGCTCACGCCCGCGGGCAGCGGAGCCACCGTGTACGCGGCCGTGGTCACCCGGGCCGCGTAACCGCCGTCCGGGGTCAGCGCGATGACCGCGTCACCGGGCCGCACGTGCTCGACGCCGTCGCCCACCGCGTGGACGACGCCGGCCACCTCGTGACCGGGGACGAACGGCGGCGCCGACAGGAACGGGTGGAAACCGGTGGTCGCCAGGACGTCGATGAAGTTGACGCCGACGGCCTGCACGTCGATGACCACCTCGCCCGGCCCGGCCGTGCGCACCGGAACCTCCCCCAGCCGCAGGTCGAGCCCGGACGGGCCCGCGGCCACCGTGTAGCCGGGGACGGTGCTGTGCAGCTCCGCCCCGTCCAGCGTGACCTCCTGCGCGCCCGGCGCGGGCAGCACCTCCGCCGGAGCGTCCGGGCCATCGGGCTCCGCCGGCCCCAGCAGCCCCTCCAGGTGCAGCCCCACGGCGTCCACCGTCCGGTGGTTGAACATGAACGTCGCCGGCAGCTCCAGCCCGAAGTGGGCGCCGATCCGCCGGGTGAGGGACACCGCCAGCAGCGAGTCCACCCCCAGGCGGTCGAAGCGCGCCGAGGTGTCGATCTCGGCGGGGGAGCGGCGCAGCGCCCGGGCCAGCTCCGCCCGGACGAACTCCGCCACCGAGCCCGCCGCACCCTGCGCCCCCTCCGCACGCACCGCGCGCTGCCGCGGCGCCGCCGCCCCGGCCTGCCCGTGCGCGCCGTTGAACCGGCCCACCAAACCGTCGGCGACCTCGTCGCCCACGTCCAGGACCGCCAGCTGCAGGTGGGAGCTTCCCAGCGTCCGCAGGAACGCCGCGGCGCCCGCCTCCGGCGACATCGGGTGCAGCCCCGACTCCAGCAGCCGCGCCTGGTACCTCGGGTCGGCGACCATCCCCAGCTCCGCCCAGGGCCCCCAGTTGACCGTCCGCACCGGCGTGCGCCGGCTGCGCACCGTACCGGTCAGCGCGTCGAGCGCGGCGTTGCCGGCGGCGTACGCGCCCTGGCCGGGCGTCACGAACAGGCTGGCCATGGACGAGAACAGCACGATGAAGTCCAGGTCCTCCGACGCCACCGCGTCGATGAGGATCCGGGCGCCCAGCTCCTTCGGCCCGACGATCGTGTTCATGCGCTCGGCCGACGTCGACTCCACCAGCGCGTCGTCGAGGATGCCCGCGGTGTGGATCACGCCGTGCAGCGCCCCGAAGCGGCGCAGCGTCTCGTCCAGGGCGCGCCGTACCGCGGCCGCGTCGGTCACGTCCGCCTGGAGGTACAGCAGCCGCCCGCCGGCCGCGTCGACCGCCTCCTCCAGCCGCGGGTCGACCTCCGCGCGGCGCCCGGTGAGCACCACGCGTGCGCCCGCCTCGCGGGCCAGCGTGACCGCGAGCGTGGAACCGAGTCCGCCCTGGCCGCCCGTGATCCAGTAGACCCCGCCGGGCCGCAGGTCCGCCTCGCCGGAGGCCGGCTCGACCGGGGTCAGGGACGGGACGGTGCGCTCCCCCTGCCGGTAGCGCACACAGAACGCCGTGGGCGCCGTCGCGAGCTCCGCGGCGATGTCCCGGGCGAGTTCCCGCGTCGCCAGCTCCTGCGCCTCGACCCGGACGGCCCGCCCGGTCCAGCCGACGGTCTCCTGCTCCAGGGCGCGCAGCAGCGGCGGCAGCGCCACGTCGCCCGTCACCAGCGCCAGCTCGCGGCGCGTGGCGGACGCGCTGCCCGCGGCGGCCCGCAGGAACGCGAGGAACGCCTCCCGCTCCGGCTCCACGACGAGCAGGCGAGCCCGTTCCGGCAGCGACTCCAGGAACGCCGCCGCGGCCTCCTCCCCCGGCAGCGGGGCGACCGAGCAGCCGGCGCCGCCCCGGCCCAGCTCCTCCACCAGAGCCGCACACCGGGCCGCGTCGTCGGTGAGCAGGACCACAGGAGCGGCGGCTGCCGCGTCGGTCCCGGCGGGCCGCGGCTGCGGCCTCGCGTCCACGGCGAAGAAGCGCAGGGAGTGCCGGGCGCCCATCCGCTTGAGCGACACGCCCGTGAACCGTACGAGGACCCGCCCGTCGGGATCGAGCACGTCCACGTCGCAGTCGAAGGTGTCGGCGTCGGCGTCGAGTTCACCACGCAGCCGTACATGGGCGAAGACCGGACCCGACCAGGGCGCGAAGACGTCGACGCGTCCGTAGCCGAACCCCACGAACGTGCCGGCGGCGCCGCCGTCGAGGGACAGCCCGGCGATGGACTGCATGGCACCGTCCGCGACGTCCGCCGGCAGCGGCCGGCCCGCGGTCCCCGGTGACGGCGGAGCGAGCCGTGCCAGCGCCTCCTTCTCGCCCAGCCGCATCCCGGTCACCATCCGCATGGTGTCCCCGTACGAGAGCCCCGACGCCGCCAGGTGCTCGTACAGGGCGTCAGGCTCGACGCGCCGCGGGCACCGCAGGCGGATCGCGGACAGGTCGACCGGGTCCGGGGCGGGCGGGGACTCGGACCACGTCGCGGAGACGTGCTCCTCCCACGCGGAGCCGCGCTCGCCGGCCGCCCGGCTCTCCACCGACAGGAAGGGTTCGTTCCCCGCGCGGACCCGCCGGGAGACCCGCACGTGCCGGGCCTCTCCTCCGGCGACCGCCAAGGGGTTCGTGACCAGCACGTCGCGCAGCCCGTACCGGCCGACCCCCTCGGGGTCGAGTTCCTTCAGCGCCGTGTCGAGCATCCACGCGGCCGGCGCGATCGGACGTTCCCGCACCCGGTGGTCCCGGACGACCGGCAGCGCCCCGGTGACCAGCGTGCCCTCCGCGCGCGGGCCCGCGGGCTCGACCCAGTGCTCCTGCCGCTGCCACGGGTACGCGGGCAGCCGGGTGCCCGCCCGGGGCCGGCCGCCGAAGAAGGCGGCCCAGTCGACCTCGCATCCGGCCTCGAACAGCGCGGCGACCGCCTCGTAGGGTGCCCGGTCGTCCGAGCGCCGCATCGCCGGCACGGCGGCCGCGGAACGGCCGTCGTCCTCCAGGCACTCGGTCACCGACACCGACAGCAGCGGATGCGGGCTCATCTCCAGGAACACCCGGTGCCCCGCGGCCCCGGCCGTGCGGACCGCGTCCGCGAACAGCACCGGCTCGCGCAGGTTGCGCCACCAGTAGCCCGCGTCCAGCGCGTCCGTGTCGAGGCGCTCCCCGGCCAGGGAGGAGTAGAAGGCGGCGGTCGCGGCGCGCGGCGACAGACCGGACAGCTCGGCGGTCAGATCCTCGCGCAGGTCCTCCAGCAGCGCGCAGTGCGAGGCCACGTCAACCTTGACCCGCCGGCAGAAGACGCCCTCGGCGTCCATGGCGGTCACGAACTCCTCGACCGCCGCGGTCTCCCCGGACACCACCGTCGTGCCAGGCCCGTTGTGGGCGGCCAGCGAGAGCCAGTCCCCGAAGGGCTCCAGCGCCTTGCGCACGTCCGCCACGGGGAGCGAGACCAGCGCCATGGCGCCCTGACCGCGGTGACGCATCATCAGGGCGCTGCGCCGGCAGATGATCCGCGCCGCGTCCTCCAGCCGCAGTGCGCCCGCGACATGGGCCGCCGCCACCTCGCCCATGCTGTGCCCGACGACACCGGCGGGCCGCACGCCCCAGGACCGGAAGACCGCGGCGAGCGCTACCTGCATCGCGAAGAGGGCCGGCTGGACGACGTCGATGCGCTCCAGCAGCGGCGCGGACTCCTCGCCGGTCAGGACCTCGCGCAGCGACCAGTCGACGTGCGGGGCGAAGGCCTGCTCGCAGCGCGAGACGGCCAGGTCGAAGGCCGGCTCCGACTCCAGCAGGGCCCGGCCCATGCCGAGCCACTGCGCGCCCTGTCCGGGGAAGACGAAGACGACGCCGGCCTCGTCCGGTACGGCCCGCGCGGCCGTGAACGGCTCGCGCAGCCGGCGGAGCAGCTCCTCCTTGCCGGTGAAGGCGAAGGCGGCGTGGTACTCGCGCCCCCGGGGCCCGCCGCGTCCCCGCAGCAGCGTCGCCGCGGCCGTGTCCCGGCCCAGCTCCCGCTCGTCCACCCCGCAGGCCCACGCCGCGTGGGCGGCGGCCTGCGCCTGCAGGGCCGCCTCCCCGGCGGCCGACAGGGCCAGGAGCCGTACGGGACGCCCGTCCCCGGCGGCCGGCTCCGGGCCGGCGGCGGGGGCGGGGGCGAGCACCGCGTGGGCGTTCGTGCCGCCGAAACCGAAGGAGCTCACGCCGGCCAGGCCGACCTCTTCGGGGGACTCCCAGCGGCGCAGCGAGGTCTGCACGCGCAGTCCGAGCCCGTCGAAGTCGATGTCCGGGTTCGGCTCGGCGCAGTGCAGGGACGGCGGGAGGGCGCCGTGCTCGAAGGAGAGCGCCAGTTTGATCAGGCCCGCGATGCCCGCGGCCGCCTCCAGGTGCCCGAGGTTGGTCTTCACCGAGCCGATCGCGCACGGGCGGTCCCCCGCGCGGCCCTCGTTCAGCACGGTGCCCAGCGCGGCGGCCTCGATCTGGTCGCCGATCGCCGTGCCCGTTCCGTGGGCCTCGACGTAGCCGACCTCCGACGGCCGGGCGCCCGCGCCCGCGAGCGCCAGGCGCACCACGTCCTCCTGCGCCCGCCGGCTGGGCGCCAGCAGGCCGTTGGTCCGCCCGTCCGAGGTCACCGCGGACCCGCGGATCACCGCCGAGACGCGGTCCCCGTCGCGCAGCGCCTCGCTCAGCGGCTTGAGGACGACCGCACCGGCACCCTCGCTGCGCACGTAGCCGTCGGCCCGCGCCGAGAAGGCCTTGCAGCGGCCGTCGGGTGCCATGACACCCGAGTTGTCGAACGCCTCGGTGATCGCCGGAGTGAGGATGACGTTGACCCCGCCGACGACGGCGAGACCGCACTCGCCGCGCCGGATCGCCTCGCACGCGAGATGGACGGCGACGAGGGACGAGGAACAGGCCGTGTCGACGGACAGGCTCGGGCCGCGCAGGTCCAGTACGTAGGAGAGCCGGTTGGCGGCCACGCTGGAGGCCCCGCCGAGCAGCGAGTAGGCGTCCGCCGAGGGCGAGTTCGCCAGGACGTCGCGGTAGTCGGAGCTGGAGATGCCCACGAAGACGCCGGTGGCCGAGCCGGCCAGGCCGTACGGGTCGATGCCCGCGTCCTCGACGGCCTCCCAGGCGACTTCCAGCATGAGCCGCTGCTGCGGGTCGATCTTGGAGGCCTCGTGCTCGCTGATGCCGAAGAAGTCGAGGTCCAGTCCGCCGACACCGCCGAGGAAGCCTCCGACGCCGGCGCGGTCGGTGCCGCCGTCGCCGCGGCCCCAGCGGGCGAACCTGTCGTCGGGCACCCGGCCGACGGCGTCCACGCCCTGTTCGAGCAGCGTCCAGAAGGCCTCGGGGCCGTCGGCCCCGGGGAAGCGGCACCCCATGCCGATGATCGCGATCGGCTCGTCGTGGGCCGCGGCGGTGGCGGCGCGGCGCGGTGCGGCGGGGCCGCCCCGGGCGGCCGGCCTGCCCTGGAGGTGGTCCAGGATCTCCTTGAGGGTGGGAAACTCGTACGCGACCGTCGGCGAGACCTTCCGGCCCAGCAGGGCGCCGAGTTCACCGGCCAGGGCCACGGCGTCGATCGAGGACAGGCCGTAGGCGGCCAGCGGCTCGTGGACCGATATCTCGTCTGCCGAACTCATGCGGGCCAGCTCGGCGACGCGCCGGCGCAGCCAGGTTTCCAGCTCGGTGTCCTTCATGTGCTCCCCCTGTGTGGTGCTGTTCCGCTGTTCCGAGGTATTGCGGGTCAGTGCTGCGCGGTCCACGGCGATCGGCCGGCCAGGTACTCCTTCCGGGTCTCGCGGCGCTGGAGCTTTCCGCTCGACGTCTTGGGGAGCGTCCCGGCGGGCAGGAGGACGACCTCGCGGACGGTCAGCCGGTGCTCCTGCGACACCGCGCGCAGCACGGCGTTCACGACACCCTCCTGGGCCTCCCGGTCCGAGCCGTCGCCGGCCTCGCGGCGCAGCTCGGCCGCGACCACCACCTGCTCCGCGCCGTCCGCGTCCACACCGAAGGCGGCGACGCAGCCGGGGCGGATCGCGGGGTGCGCGCTCTCGGCGGTGCGCTCGATGTCGTGGGGGTAGTGGTTGCGCCCGCCCACGATGATGACGTCCTTGATGCGCCCGCAGACGAACAGGCCGTCCTCCGTCTGGAAGCCGAGGTCGCCCGTGCGCATGTACGGGCCCCGGTCCTCCTCGCCGGCGAGGGTTGCCTCGAAGGACTCGCGGGTGAGGTCGGGCCGCTGCCAGTACCCGACCGCGACGCTGTCGCCCGCGACCCAGATCTCCCCGACCTGCCCGGGCCGGCGCCGCGTGCGCGCCTGCGGGTCGACGACGGCCACGTCCAGGGTGCGGCTGACGCCGCAGCTCACCAGGACGCGCGCGCCAGGGCTGTCGTCGGGCACGACCACCGCGGTCCCGCGTTCGAGTTCGCCGTCGTCGAAGGACCGGAACACCCAGGGCCGTTCGACCGGGGCCCCGCTCACCAGCAGCGTGCTCTCGGCGAGCCCGTAGACCGGGACGATGGTTTCCGGACGGAACCCGGTGGAGGCGAACGCCTCGGCGAACCGCTTCATCGACTCGGCCCGAACGGGCTCGGCGCCGTTCGTCGCGACCGCCCAGGACGACAGGTCCAGGGTCGCGCGCTCCTCCTCCGTCACCTTGCGCGTGCACAGGTCGAACGCGAAGTTGGGGGCCGCGGAGAGCGTTCCCCGGTACGTCGACATCGCCCGCAGCCAGCGCACCGGACTCTGCAGGAACGCCACGGTCGGCATGGAGACGGAATGGATCCCCATCATCGCCGGAACGATGATCATCGAGATCAGTCCCATGTCGTGATAGGGCGGCAGCCACCCCACGACGACCGTGGACTCGTCCATTCCGAGAGAGGTGCGGATGAGATCGGTGTTGTGGGTGAGGTTGCCGTGGGTGACCATCACCCCCTTCGGCCGGCCGGTCGAGCCGGAGGTGTACTGGAGGAAGGCGACGGACTTCGGCTCCGGCGACGGCGCGGACCAGCCCGCCCCCGCCCCGTCCGCGATCGTGTCGACCGCCAGCCACGCCGTCTCCTGCACCTCGGGGATCGTGCGCGCCGTCGTCTCGATGGCCGCCTGGATCCCTGCGGTGGTCAGCACGGCCGCGGGCTGCGCGTCCTCGGCGATGCCGGCCAGTCGCAGCAGCCCGCGGGCACGCTGCGCGGGGTGCGGCAGGTACGCGGGCACGGCGACGACCCCCGCGTACAGGCAGCCGAAGAACGCCACGACGAAGTCCTGGCCGGGCTGGAACAGCAGCAGCGCACGGGAGCCGGGCTCCACGTGCGCGGTGTGCAGACTCGCGGCGACGGCCCGCGCCTTGGCGTCGAGCGCCGCGAAGGTGAGCGAGGGCTCGGCCTCCTCGCCGTCGGGGAGGAAGGTGAACAGCGGGTGGTCCGGTATGCGCGCGGCATGCGCGCGCAGCGCGTCGACCACCGTCTCGTGGTGGATCTGGTCGATGGCAGCGTCAAGCATTCTCAGCCTCATTCAGTGCCGGATCGGGTGTTCGCACCGGGTGCGGGCCGGCAGCGGCGCCGGGAGGACCGCCGCGCGCGATTCCCCTCTGCGGGGGCGCCGGAGCTCCGGAATGCGCGGAACTCGCCGGGGCAGTCGGCCCGCAGGCATCGGCCTTGATTCATTCCCCTGCGATTGGCGGAGTGGAGCGGGAACAGGAGTACCGGCCAGTACTGGTCCAAACCTTAGGTTGGCCTTTGCTGCGCGGTCAACTCGCTTTGAATGGCTGGAAGTTGGCTGCGACTACGACTGTTGCGAAGGGTTTCGGCCATCCTCGCCGGGTCGGCCGCGGGTGCGGCGGTGCCGCGAGCGGGGCGGATGGGGTGGGGGTCGGATGACCGTGTTTGAAACTTCCTGAGCGAAAATGATCGCTCGGCCTGAAGTCATCCTGCCAATCTGGCGCAATACCTTCTCGGCGGTGCGGTCCGGGGTATGGCGGCCGAGATCCGGCTGCCCGCCGGGTGGCTGCTGGGGCTCCGCCCCAGACCCCGCGCCGTTCCGCTCCCGCGGGGGTGGAGTGTGCGGGCCGGTGGTGCTGGGGCGCTGCCCCAGGCCCCGCGCCGTTCCGCTCCCGCGGGGCTGGAGTGTGCGGGTCGGTGGTGCTGGGGCGCTGCCCCAGGCCCCGCGCCGTTCCGCTCCCGCGGGGGTGGAGTGTGCGGGCCGGTGGTGCTGGGGCGCTGCCCCAGACCCCGCGCCTCAATCGCCGGCGGGGCTGGAGTAGCGGGTCGGTGGTGCTGGGGCTCTGCCCCAGGCCCCGCGCCTCAATCGCCGGCGGGGCTTGGGTGGTGTGGGGTGGTGCCCCGCCGGAATGTCTCCTCGGCTCGCGCGGTGCCCAGGATTGCGGAGGTGGGTCGGTGGTGCGCGCTCGTCCTGCGGGGACACTCCGCCGTGTCCCCACCCCACGGCAGTGCATTCGCCCGTACCCGGCAGCAGCCGAGGGGGCTTTGGGGACACCCCCTCGTCGCGGTTGGAGCGGGGACGGGCAGGGGTGTCCCCGCAGGACGAGGCGTCACCACCGAGCACCGTGGTGATCGCTTGCGCTCGCCGAGCCGAGGAGACACCCCTGCCCGGCCCCGCGACCGCCCGCACCACTCCAGCCCCGCCGGCGCTTGAGGCGCGGGGCCTGGGGCAGAGCCCCAGCACCACCGGCCCGGGGGCCACCCCGAAACCGCCACCCCCGCGGGAGCGGAAGGGCAGAGCCCCAGCACCACCGGCCCGGGGGCCACCCCGAAACCGCCCCCCCGCGGGAGCGGAAGGGCAGAGCCCCAGCACCACCGGCCCGGGGGCCACCCCGAAACCGCCACCCCCGCGCGGGAGCGAAAGCGCGCGGGGCCTGGGGCAGAGCCCCAGCACACCGGCCCGGGCCGGCGCCCGAACCGCCACCCGCCGCGGGAGCGGAAGGGTTGCGCCGAGCGGCCCCACCCCACCCGCCTTCGGGTGACACCGCCGCCCCGCCTGGCCCGCCCCCACCCCGCCGTGCCCGAGCATCGCAGGCGGCCGGTCGCTCCGGTCACCAGCCGCCGACCAGGCCCGGCACCGCGACCGCGGCGGCTCCGGGCCGCCGCCGGGAGACCACGTGTACGTCCTGCTCGTCGCGAGCGCGTTCAACAGCCTCACCCAGCGAGTCCACGCCGAACTGCGCGACCACGGCCACCGGGTGGCGGTCGAACTGGCCGCGCCCGGCGACCCGCTGGCCGACTCCGTACGCCGGCACCACCCCGACCTCGTCATCGCTCCGATGCTGCGCACCGCCATCCCCGAGGAGGTGTGGGCCGCCTACACCTGCCTCGTCGTCCACCCGGGACCCGTCGGCGACCGCGGCCCCTCCTCCCTCGACCGCGCCGTCCAGGACGGCGAGACCCGATGGGGCGTCACGGTCCTCCAGGCCAACGCCGAGATGGACGCCGGGGACGTGTGGGCCACCGCCGACTGCCCGGTGCCGCCCGTCGGCAAGAGCGACCTCTACCGCGGCGAGATCGCCGACGCCGCACTGGAGGCCGTCCTGCTCGCCGTGGAGCGCTTCGCGTCCGGCGCGTACGTTCCGCGCCCCCAGGAGGGCGGCCTGGCCCGGCCGGTCATGCGGCAGGACGAGCGCAGCATCGACTGGGAGGCGGACACCACCGAGCGCGTCCTGCGGGTCCTGCGTGCCGCCGACTCGCAGCCCGGCGTACGCGACCGCCTGCTCGGCGGCGACTGGTACCTGCACGGCGGACACCGCGAGGACGGCCTGCGCGGCCGCCCCGGCGAACTGCTCGCCACCCGGGCCGGCGCCGTCTGCCGGGCCACGGCCGACGGGGCCGTCTGGATCCCGGAGCTGCGCGCCCCGCGCAGGCCGGACGCGCCACCCACCCCCCGGCTCCCCGCCACGCTGGCCCTCGGGGACCGGCTGCCCGCGCTCCCCGAACTGCCCGCCCCGCCGGACGGCGGCCCGTACCGCACCACGTGGTCCGACATCGGCTACCACGAGGAGGGCCAGACCGGCTTCCTGACGTTCTCCTTCCCCGGCGGGGCGATGAGCACGTCGCACTGCCGCCGCCTGCTGGAGGCGTACCGGGCCGCCTGCGCCCGCCCCACCACCGTCCTGGTCCTGGGCGGCGGCCGCGACTTCTTCTCCAACGGCATCCACCTGGGCGTCATCGAGGCCTGCGACGACCCCGCCGAGGAGTCCTGGGCCAACATCAACGCCATGGACGACCTGGTCGAGGCGGTGATCACCACCACCGACCGGCTCGTGGTCAGCGCCCTCGGCGGCAACGCCGCCGCCGGCGGCGCCATGCTCGCCCTCGCCGCCGACGAGGTCTGGTGCCGTTCCGGCGTCGTCCTCAACCCGCACTACCGCCTGATGGGGCTGTACGGATCCGAGTACTGGACCTACACCCTGCCGTGCCGCGTCGGATCCAGCCTCGCGGTGCGCCTCACCTCCGAGGCGCTGCCGCTGGGCGCCGACGCCGCGCACCGGCTGGGACTGGTCGACCGTACGGTCTCCTGCGCACCCGGGGACTTCGCGGGCGAGACGCGGCGCCTCGCGGTCCGTCTCGCCGCCCTGCCCGCCACCGCGTCCCGGATCGCCGCGAAGAAGGCCGCCCGCGAGCTCCACGAGGCGCGCCGCCCGCTCGCCGCCTACCGGGCGGCCGAGCTGGCGCGGATGCGGCGGACCTTCTTCGACCCGGACGCCTCCTACCACGCCCTGCGCCGCGCCTTCGTACGCAAGGAGCGCCCCGCGGCCACCCCGGCCCACCTCACCCGCGCCGCCGCGGACCGGCGCGGGGTCACTGGACCGGCCGTACCAGACGCGGCGTCCGGCCCCGGGAGCTGTTAGCAAGAAACGTGGGGCCGAGGCAGACCGCCTCCCCGTCCCTCCACACCCTGATCCCCTCCCCGAGGAGGCAGCGCATGGCCGCAGTGACGAAGGACCCGGTCGAAGACCCCGTCATCCACATCCTCTGGATCAACGCGGGTCTGAGCTGCGACGGCGACTCCGTGTCCCTGACGGCGGCGATGCAGCCGAGCATCGAGGAGATCGTCACCGGCACCCTGCCGGGTCTCCCCAAGATCGCCGTGCACTGGCCCCTGATCGACTTCGAATGCGGCCCGGTCGACGGCGCGGACACGTTCATCGAGTGGTTCTTCAAGGGCGAGCGCGGCGAGATCGACCCCTTCGTCCTGGTCATCGAGGGCTCGATCCCCAACGAGTCCATCAAGCCCGAGGGCTACTGGTGCGGGTTCGGCGACGACCCGGCCACCGGCCAGCCCATCACCACCAGCGAGTGGATCGACCGGCTGGCCCCCAAGGCGCTCGCCGTCGTCGCCATCGGCACCTGCGCCACGTACGGCGGCATCCACGCGATGGAGGGCAACCCGACGGGCGCCATGGGCGTGCCCGACTACCTGGGCTGGGACTGGAAGTCGCACGCCGGCATCCCCATCGTGTGCGTGCCCGGCTGCCCCATCCAGCCGGACAACTTCTCCGAGACGCTGACCTACCTGCTCTACCAGGCGGCCGGATCGGCCCCGATGATCCCCCTGGACGACAAGCTGCGCCCCACCTGGCTCTTCGGCGCGACCGTCCACGAGGGCTGCGACCGCGCCGGCTACTACGAGCAGGGCCAGTTCGCCAACACCTACGACTCCCCGAAATGCCTGGTCAAGCTGGGCTGCTGGGGCCCGGTCGTGAAGTGCAACGTCCCCAAGCGCGGCTGGATGAACGGCATCGGCGGCTGTCCCAACGTGGGCGGCATCTGCATCGCCTGCACCATGCCCGGCTTCCCCGACAAGTTCATGCCCTTCATGGACGAGCCGCCCGGCGCGAAGGTCTCCACCACCGCGAGCGGCGCGTACGGGGCCCTGGTCCGCAAGCTCCGGTCGGTCACCGCCCACACCGTGGACGAGGAGCCGAAGTGGCGGCGTACCGGCCGCAGCCTCACCACGGGCTACCGCCCGCCCTGGTGACGGCCCCCGCTCCTCCCGCCCCACTCCCGCAGACACGCCCCGAACGCACCGAAGAAGGGTCACGGCAGACACGATGGCACCGAACACGAAGGCGGCCGGCGACGGCAGCGGCCTGGTGGAGATGGCCTGGGATCCGATCACCAGGATCGTCGGCAGTCTCGGCATCCACACGAAGATCGACTTCAAGCAGAAGCGCGTCGCGGAGTGCTACAGCACCTCGTCGGTCTTCCGCGGCTACAGCGTCTTCATGCGCGGCAAGGACCCCCGCGACGCGCACTTCATCACCAGCCGCATCTGCGGGATCTGCGGCGACAACCACGCCACCTGCTCCGTCTACGCGCAGAACATGGCTTACGGGGTGAAGCCGCCGCATCTCGGCGAGTGGATCATCAACCTGGGCGAGTCCGCGGAGTACATGTTCGACCACAACATCTTCCAGGAGAACCTGGTCGGGGTCGACTACTGCGAGAAGATGGTCCGCGAGACCAACCCCGGCGTCCTGGAACTGGCCGAGCGCACCGAGGCCCCCCACGCCGGCGACCACGGCTACCGCACCATCGCCGACATCATGCGCTCCCTCAACCCCATCGAGGGCGAGTTCTACCGGGAGGCCCTCCAGGTCAGCCGGTACACGCGCGAGATGTTCTGCCTGATGGAGGGGCGCCACGTGCACCCCTCCACCCTCTACCCGGGCGGCGTCGGCACCGTCGCCTCCGTCCAGCTCTTCACGGACTACATGAGCCGCCTCATGCGGTACGTCGAGTTCATGAAGCGCGTCGTCCCGCTCCACGACGACCTCTTCGACTTCTTCTACGAGGCGCTGCCCGGCTACGAGGAGGTCGGCCGCCGCCGGGTCCTGCTCGGCTGCTGGGGCGCCCTCAACGACCCCGAGCACTGCGACTTCACCTACGCCAACATGACCGACTGGGGACGGAAGATGTTCGTCACCCCGGGCGTCGTCGTGGACGGCAAGCTCGTCACCAACGACCTCACGCAGATCAACCTCGGCATCCGCATCCTGCTCGGCAGCTCGTACTACGACGACTGGGAGGGCAAGGAGCAGTTCGTCACGCACGACCCGCTCGGCAACCCCGTCGACCCCCGCCACCCCTGGAACCAGCACACCATCCCGGCGCCGCAGAAGCGCGACTTCGGCGACAAGTACAGCTGGGTGATGTCCCCGCGCTGGTTCGACGGCAAGGACCACCTCGCCCTCGACACCGGCGGCGGACCCATCGCCCGCCTGTGGTCCACGGCCCTGTCCGGCCTCGTCGACGTCGGCTACGTCCAGGCCACCGGGCACAGCGTCGTCATCAACCTGCCCCGCACGATGACCAAGCCCGAGACCCGCTTCGAGTGGAAGATCCCGAAGTGGAGCAACGCGCTGGAGCGCAACCGCGCCCGCACGTACTTCCAGGCGTACGCCGCCGCCATCGCCCTGCACTGCGCCGAGAAGGGCCTCGCCGAGGTCCGCGCGGGCCGCACCCAGACCTGGGAGAAGTTCGAGGTGCCGGACGAGTCCATCGGGGTCGGCTTCACCGAGGCCGTACGGGGCGTCCTGTCGCACCACATGGTCATCCGCGACGGCAAGATCGCCAACTACCACCCCTACCCGCCGACCCCGTGGAACGCCAGCACCCGCGACACCTTCGGCACGCCCGGACCGTACGAGGACGCCGTGCAGAACACCCCCATCTTCGAGGAGAACACCCCGGAGAACTTCAAGGGCATCGACATCATGCGCGCCGTGCGCAGCTTCGACCCGTGTCTGCCCTGCGGCGTCCACATGTACGTCGGCGGCGGCAAGACCGTGAAGACGATGCACGTCCCCACCGGCCTGAGCGGACTGGGCGGATGAGCGCCGCCGTCGACGCCCGGGAGGCGGGCCGCCGCGTCGAGGAGGTCCTCGACCGGCTGGCCGCCACCGGCGACCGCCAGACGTGCGAAGCAGCCGAGGAACTGGTGCGTGTGCTCATGGAGTTCTACGGCGCCGGCCTCGCCCGGATCGCCGCGAAACTCGGCGACGGCCCCCTGGCCGCCGCCGCGGACGACGAACTCGTGGCGAGCCTGCTCTCCCTGCACGGCCTGCACCCCGAGGACGTGCACACCCGCATCGCCCGCGCCCTGGCCGACGCTCCCGACCCGGTGGAACTCCTCGGCTTCGACGAGACCACCGGCGTCCTGCGGCTGCGCCCCGCGGCCGCACCCACCGGCTGCGGCTGCGGCCCGGGCGGAGCGGAAACCGCCCGGCGCACCCTGGAGGACACCCTCACCTGCTTCGCCCCCGAGGTGACGAGCGTGCAGATGGAGCCCGCCCCGGACCCGCAGCCCGCCCTGCTGCAGATCGGCACCCGGCCGCACAGCCCGGCGCGGGTGTCGTGAGCGGGCCCGCCACCCGTACGCAGGGCCCGCGCGGGCTGCGCCGGTTCGCCGGCCCGCGCCCGCCCCGGCCCGAGACCTGCGAGCTGTGCGGGGTGGCGGTGCCGGCCGGGCACCGCCACCTCGTGGAGACCGAGAAGCGCACCCTGGTCTGCGCCTGCACCGCCTGCTCCCTGCTCTTCGACCGCCCCGGCACCCGGACCGGCCGCTACCGGGCGGTCCCCGACCGCTACCTGGCCGACCCGGAGCACCGGCTCGACGACGGGGTGTGGGAACGGCTCCAGATTCCCGTCGGCGTCGCCTTCTTCTTCCGCAACGCCGCCCTCGACCGGCTCGTCGCGCTCTACCCCAGCCCCGCCGGGGCCACCGAGAGTGAACTCGACCCGCAGACCTGGCAGCAGGTCCTCGACGGCGGGCCGCTGGCCGCCCAGCTCGAACCCGACACCGAAGCACTGCTCGTACACCGCTGGGAAGGCCGCTCCGGCTGCTACCTGGTGCCGATCGACGCCTGCTACGAACTGGTGGGCCGGATGCGGACGCTGTGGCAGGGCTTCGACGGCGGGGCCGAGGCACGGGCCGCTCTCGGCGCCTTCTTCGACGACGTCGAGCGGCGGGCCAAGCCCGTGACGCCCGCGGGGGACCGGTCATGACGGGCTTCGCCTTCACCTGCACCGGCGTACGGGCCGACCCCTACGCCGCCGGCCCCACCCTCGTCTTCCGGCTGCGCATCACCGCCGACCCGGACACCCGCGTGCACGCCATGGCCCTGCGCTGCCAGATCCGCATCGAACCGGCCCGCCGCGGCTACGGCCCCGCCGAGGCGGAGGGCCTGGCCGACCTGTTCGGCGAACGCTCCCGGTGGGGCAGCACGCTCCAGCCCGTGCAGTTCGCCCACGCGTCGGTCATGGTGCCCGGCTTCACCGGGGAGACCGAGACGGACCTGGTCGTGCCCTGCACCTACGACATGGACATCGGCGCCACCCGCTACTTCGAGGCCCTCCAGGAGGGCGAGGTACCGCTGCTGATGCTGTTCTCCGGCACCGCCTTCACCGGCGAGGCCGGCTTCCGGGTCGAGCCGGTCCCCTGGGACCGCGAAGCCCCGTACCGGATGCCCGTGACGGTCTGGCGCGAGATGGTCGAGCAGCACTTCCCCGGCTGCGGCTGGCTGCGGCTGCCCCGCGACACCATGGCCGAACTCCTCGCCTACCGCTCCCGCCACGCCCTCGCCTCCTGGGAGGCGACCGTACGCGCCCTGCTGGACGCGTCCGACCCGGCGCAGCCGCCCCCGCCCGGCGCCTTCCGGCTGCACGCGCTGCGTCCCCGCCCCACCGAGAGGACGGCCCCGTGACCACGGCCGCCACCGCGGACCCCCGCTTCGCCGCCGCCCGGCAGGTGGCCGACGCCGTCCTCCTGGAGGGGTACGTCCTCTACCCCTACCGGGCCTCCGCCGCGAAGAACCGGCTGCGCTGGCAGTTCGGGGTCCTCGTGCCACCCGCCTGGGGGCCAGCCCACGGCGAGCACGCCTTCCAGCGGACCGAGGTCCTGATGGAGCCCAAGGGCGACGCGGCGCTCGCCCTTCAGCTGCGTTTCCTGCACCCCCGGCGGCGCACCGTCCAGCAGGCCCTGGACGACGGCGGATTCGCCGCCGTCGACGAGCTGCACCTGCCCGACCGGGTCCTCGTCCCCTGGGACGAGGGAGCCGAAGAACACGTCGAACTCTCCTTCAAAGTCTGCGAGTTGACCGGAGAAGGCGTCACCGTCCCCTTCGTCCGCCCCGCCCGCGTCGACACCGAGGACGTCCTCGGCGCCGACGGGAGGACGGCGGGCCGCCTGGTCCGCCGCACCGAGCAGGTCGAGGGCGCCGTACGGCTGCGCGCAGTGGAACTCGAAGGCGCCTACCGGGTGTTCCGGCTCACGGCCGTCGTGGAGAACACCAGCCCGTGGACCCCGTCCGCCGAGGCCGGCGCCGACCGGGAGGCGGCCCTGCCCCGCTCGCTCGTCGCCGCCCACCTCCTGCTGGGCCTCGACTCCGGCTCGTTCCTGTCCATGACCGACCCGCCCGAATGGGCCCGGGAGGCCGTCGCCGCCTGCGAGAACCTCCACACCTGGCCGGTGCTCGCGGGCGAGGCGGGCCGCGCCGACGTGGTCCTGTCCTCCCCGATCATCCTGGAGGACCACCCGGCCATCGCCCCCGAGAGCGCGGGCGCCATGTACGACGCCACCGAGATCGACGAGATCCTCGCCCTGCGCACGGCAGCCCTGACCGACCACGAGAAGCGCGAGGCGCGCGGCACCGACGCCAGGGCGGCCGCCGTCGTCGACCTCGCCGACACCCTGCCCCCCGAGGTGCTGGAGCGCCTGCACGGGGCCGTACGCTCCCTGCGCGAGGCCACCGGCCCGGACGGGCCGGAGCAGATCACCGAAATCCCCGACGGGGAAGCGCTGTTCAGGCCGGACACCCCCTGGTGGGACCCCGCCGGCTCCGGGACCGCCGACCCGGCCCGCGACCGGATCACCGTCGAAGGCGCCCCCGTCGGCCCGGGCAGCCGTGTCGTGCTCCGCCCGGGACCGCGCCGTACCGACGCCCAGGACCTCTTCCTGCACGGCCGCACGGCCGTGGTCGAAGCCGTGCTCCACGACGTCGACGGGGGAGTGCACCTCGCCGTCACGGTCGAGGACGACCCCGGCGCGGACATCCGGCGCGAGCAGGGCCGCTTCCTCTACTTCCAGCCCGACGAGGTCACCCTGCCGGAGGACGCGTGAACCCCAGGGTCCTGGTCGCCGGGATCGGCAACGTCTTCCTCGGCGACGACGGCTTCGGCGTCGAGACCGTACGTGCCCTGTCCGCGCACCCGCTGCCCGACGGGGTGGAGGTGGTGGACTTCGGCGTCCGCGGCGTCCACCTCGCCTACCAGCTCCTCGACGGCTACGACACGCTCGTGCTGGTCGACGCCACCGCCCGCGGCGGTGCCCCGGGCACCCTCTACCTCATCGAGGTCGAGGCGGACGCGCCTGCGGGCGCGGGCGGTACGGCCTCGGGCGCGGCCGCCGGCCCGCAGGCCGCCGGCCCACCGACCGCCGGACCCGGGGAAGGGCCCGTCCTCGACGGCCACCACATGTCGCCCGACACCGTCCTGGCGCTCCTGGGCGCCCTGTGCGCCGGCACCGGGGCCACCCCGCCACGGCGCACGCTGGTCCTCGGCTGCGAACCGGCCTGCGTCGAGGAGGGCATCGGACTGAGCGCCCCCGTCGCCGCCGCCGTACCCGAAGCCGTCCGCATGGCGCTGGACCTGCTCGACGGTCCGGTCCCCGACGAAGCCGGCGCACCCCGCCGCGAACTGAGGAGAACCCCATGAAGAAGGCCGTCATCAGCGGGGCCGCCGTAGCCGCCCTCGCCGCCGTCGTGCTGCAGGTCTTCCCCGACATCAGGCGCTACCTGCGCATGCGCCGGATGTGACCCCCGGCGCCGCACCCCCCGCCGAACGGCGTACGGGGGGTGCGGCGCACCGGCGTGCCCGACCGCCGGACCCTCGCCCCACCGGTGTAATGAGCCCCGGCAGGACGGAGTCCGATGCACGAGATGTCGATCGCCATGGCCGTCGTCGGCCAGGTGGAAGAAGCCGCCAGGGCGGCCGGCGCGCACGCCGTCACGTCCGTACGGCTCCGCGTGGGCGAGCTTGCGGGCGTGGTCCCCGACGCGCTGGCCTTCTGCTTCGAACTGGCCTGCGCCGGCACCGTTCTCGACGGCGCGGAACTCGTCACCGAGCCCGTGGCGGCCCGCGCCCGCTGCGCGGCCTGCCCCGGCACCTGGGCCGTCGGGATGCCCCCCGAGCTGTGCTGCCCCCGCTGCGGCCGGGCCGCGGACGTGGAGCTGCTGTCGGGACGCGAACTGGAGATCCTCAGCGTCCGCTGGGAGGACGGCCCCGCCGGCGCCCGTACCCGCGCACCGATTCCCGAGGAGGCCTGAACCATGTGCCGAGTGGTCGATCTGCGGCAGGCGGTACTAGCCAAGAACGAGGGCGCCGCACAGGCCCTGCGCGACGAGCTCACCGCCCGTGGCACGACGGTGGTCAACCTGCTCTCCAGCCCCGGCAGCGGGAAGACCGCGCTGCTGGAACGCGAACTGCTCCTCGCACGGGAGCGGGGGGTGGCGGTCGCCGCGCTCACGGCCGACCTGGCCACCGAGAACGACGCACTGCGGCTGGCCCGCTCGGGCGTGCCCGTCAAGCAGGTCCTCACGGACGGGCTGTGCCACCTGGAGGCCGCCATGCTCGGCCGGCACCTGGACGGCTGGCTGCCCGAGGACACCCGGCTGCTCTTCGTGGAGAACGTCGGAAACCTGGTCTGCCCGGCGAGCTACGACCTGGGGGAGTCGCTGCGGGTGGTGCTCGCCTCGGTGACCGAGGGCGAGGACAAGCCGCTGAAGTACCCGACCGCCTTCGGGCTGGCGCAGCTGGTGGTCGTCACCAAGACCGACATCGCGCGGGCCGTGGAATTCGACGAGGCCGCCTTCCGCGCCAACGTGGAACGGGTCAATCCCGGCGTGGAGATCCTCATGACCTCGGCCCGCAGGGGTGAGGGCCTGGGCCTCCTGCTGGACCGGGCGCTGGCGGCGGGAACGGGCACCGGGACGGCGCACACGCCGGTGATGGCCCGCCAACAGCGGCAGACCGGCCACAGCCCCGACCCCGACCCCGGCCACGGCCACGGCCACGGCCACGGCCACGGCCACGGCCACGGCCACGGCCACGGCCACGGCCACGGCCACGGCGATGACCACGCGCACGACCACGGCCACGACCACGGGCACGGCCCCGACCACCGCCACCTGCACGACCACGACCACGGCCACGATCACGGCCGCGACCGCCGGCCCCCGCACTCCCAGCCCGCCGCGCAGACCCGCTGATGGAGCCGCCGCAGCGCCGCAGGGTCACCGTCCGCGGCGTGGTGCAGGGCGTCGGCTTCCGCCCCTACGTCTACACCCGCGCGACCGGACTCGGCCTCACCGGGCACGTCACCAACACCCCCGAGGGCGTCGTCGCCGAGGTCGAGGGCGCCCCGGCCGCCGTCTCGCGCTTCTGCGAGCACCTCGCGGCGGACGCGCCGCCGCTGGCCGTCGTGGACGCCGTCGACCACCACGAGGTCCCCGTCGCGGGCGGCGCCGGATTCACGATCATCGCCTCGCGGAGCGGCGGCCCCACCCGGACGCTCGTCTCCCCGGACGTGGCCACCTGCGCCGACTGCCTCGCCGAACTCGCCGACCCCGCCGACCGGCGCCACCGGCACCCCTTCATCACCTGCACCCACTGCGGGCCGCGGTTCACCATCGTCACCGGGCTGCCCTACGACCGGGCGCACACCACCATGGCCCACTTCCCCATGTGCCCCGACTGCGCCCGCGAGTACGCCGATCCCACCGACCGCCGCTTCCACGCCCAGCCGGTCGCCTGCCCCGCCTGCGGCCCCCGGCTGACCCTGCTCACCGGCCGCCCACCCCACGAAACCCCGGCCGCCGGCGCCGACCCGATCGCCGCGGCCCGCCGCCTCCTCGCGGCCGGGGCGGTCCTCGCCGTCAAGGGCCTCGGCGGCTACCACCTGGCCTGCGACGCCACCCACCCCGGCGCCGTGGCCCAGCTGCGCCGCCGCAAGGCCCGCGGCGACAAGCCCTTCGCCCTGATGGCCCGCGGTATCGCCGACGCCGAGCGGATCGCGCACATCGGCCCCGAGGAGCGCGTCCTGCTGCAAGGCGGCGTACGCCCCATCGTGCTGTTGCGCCGCCGCGGCCCCGCGGATCCCGGGGGAGCACCCGGCGCCGTACCCGCCGACGGCGTGGCCCCGCGCTGTCCCGACCTCGGCGTGATGCTCCCGTACACCCCGGTCCACCACCTGCTCCTCGGCCTGCCCGGTGACCCCCCGGGTCCCCGGCTGCTCGTCATGACCAGCGGGAACCTCGCGGGAGAGCCCATCGTCACCGACGACGACGAGGCCCTGGAACGGCTCGCCGGCCTCGCCGACGCCTGGCTCACCCACGACCGCCCCATCCACGTGCCGTGCGACGACTCCGTCGTACGGGTCTGCGACGGCGAGACGCTGACCGTACGCCGGGCCCGCGGCTACGCCCCGCTGCCGACGGACCTGCCGGTGCCGGTCCCCGCGATCCTCGCCGCGGGCGGCGACCTGAAGAACACCTTCTGCCTCGGCGAGGGCCGACGGGCCTGGCTGTCCGCCCACATCGGCGACATGGACGACCTGGCCACCCAGTACGCCCTCGAACGCGCCGAGCGCCAGCTGGAGTCCATCACCGGTGTCAGCCCCGGCCTGCTCGCGGCGGACCGGCACCCGGGCTACCGCTCCGCCCAGTGGGCGCGGCGCGCCGCCGGGACCCGGCCGCTCGTCCGCGTGCAGCACCACCACGCGCACATCGCCTCGGCCATGGCCGAACACGGCCTGGACGGCGCACAGCCGGTGATCGGTGTCGCCTTCGACGGCACCGGCTACGGCGACGACGGCGCGGTGTGGGGCGGCGAAGTCCTCCTCGCCGACTACGCCGGCTACACGCGGTTCGCCCACCTCGGCTACGTGCCGCTGCCCGGCGGTGACGCCGCCGTGCACCGCCCCTACCGGATGGCCCTGGCCCATCTGCGGGCGGCCGGCCTGGCCCGGACCCCCGACCTGCCCTGCACAGCCGCCTGCCCGGCCGACGAACTGCGCGTGTTGGAACGCCAGTTGGAGCGTGACCTGAACTGCGTCCCGACCTCCAGCATGGGGCGGCTCTTCGACGCCGTGTCCTCACTGGCGGGCGTCTGCCACCACGCCGGCTACGAGGCCCAGGCCGCGATCGAACTGGAGGCGGCGGCCCTCGGCGCGCACGGCACCGCCCCCGGCTACGCCTTCGGGCTGCGCGTCCCGCCCTGCCCCGATACCGGCGGCCCGGTCGTCGCCGACCCGGCGCCGCTGCTCACGGCCGTCGTGGCCGACGTACGCGCGGGCACCGACCCGGGACTGATCGCCGCCGGCTTCCACGCCGGCGTCGCCGCCCTCGTCGCCGACCTCTGCGCCCTCGCGCGTGAGCGGCACGGCCTGGACACCGTCGCCCTGACCGGCGGCGTCTTCGCCAACACCCTGCTGTCCTCGGCATGTGCCCGCCTCCTGCGGGCATCCGGCTTCACCGTCCTGCGGCACGGCCGGATCCCCCCGAACGACGGCGGACTGTCCCTCGGCCAGCTCCTGGTGGCGGCGGCCGCCGCCCCGGAGCACCACCCACAGCAAGGAGAAGCGCATGTGCCTGGCGGTACCCGGCAGAGTGCTTGACATCGGGGAGAAGGACGGCACCCGCATGGCTACCGTCGACTTCGGCGGCGTGCAGAAGGAGGTGTGCCTGGAGTACCTGCCGGACCTCCGGGTCGGCGAGTACGCCATCGTCCACGTCGGCTTCGCCCTCCAGCGCCTCGACGAGGAGTCGGCCCGGCAGACCCTCGCGCTCTTCGAGGAACTCGGCATGCTCCAGGAGGAGTTCGGCGACCCCTGGGAGCAGGCGGCCCTCCAGGCGGGTGCCGACTCGCCCTGGCCCTTCGCCGACGGGCCGTACGCCGGCGAGGCCGCCGCGCGCCAGGCCGCCACACCCGAGGAAGCCCAGGAAGGCCGGCAGTGAAGTACATCGAAGAGTTCCAGGACCCCGCCCTCGCACGCCGACTGCTCGACGACATCCACGCCACCGTCACCCGCCCGTGGGCCCTGATGGAGGTGTGCGGCGGCCAGACCCACAGCATCATCCGGCACGGCATCGACCAACTCCTTCCCGAACAGGTCGAGTTGATCCACGGGCCGGGCTGCCCCGTGTGCGTGACCCCGCTGGAGGTCATCGACAAGGCACTGGAGATCGCCTCCCGCCCCGACGTGGTCTTCTGCTCCTTCGGGGACATGCTCCGGGTGCCCGGCACCGGCCGGGACCTGTTCCAGGTGCGCAGCGAGGGCGGCGACGTACGCGTCGTCTACTCCCCGCTCGACGCCCTGCGCATCGCCCAGGAGAACCCGGGGCGCCAGGTGGTGTTCTTCGGCATCGGCTTCGAGACCACCGCCCCGCCCAACGCCATGACGGTCCACCAGGCGAAGAAGCTCGGCATCCGCAACTTCAGCCTGCTGGTCTCCCACGTCCGGGTCCCCCCGGCCATCGAGGCGATCATGCGGTCGCCGAGCTGCCGCGTCCAGGGCTTCCTGGCCGCCGGGCACGTGTGCAGCGTGATGGGCGTCGGCGAGTACCCCGAACTGGCCGCCCGGCACCGCGTCCCCATCGTCGTCACGGGATTCGAGCCGCTGGACATCCTGGAGGGCGTACGCCGGGCCGTGCGGCAGCTGGAACGCGGCGAGCACACCGTCGACAACGCCTACGCGCGCGCCGTCCGCCCCGAGGGCAACCCGGCGGCCCTCGCCATGCTGGAGGACGTCTTCGAGGTCACCGACCGGGCGTGGCGCGGCATCGGCGTCATCCCCGACAGCGGATGGCGGCTGTCCGCCCGCTACCGCGACTTCGACGCCGAACACCGCTTCTCGGTCAGCGGCATCAACACCCAGGAGCCCGCGGAGTGCCGTAGCGGAGAAGTGCTCCAGGGACTGCTGAAACCCCACCAGTGCGAGGCCTTCGGCACCCTGTGCACCCCGCGCAGCCCACTCGGCGCCACCATGGTCTCCAGCGAGGGGGCCTGCGCCGCGTACTACCTCTACCGGCGGCTGGAGCTGAAGACCGTGCCGGCCGCCGCGACCACCCCGCCCCAGGAGGCGAGCACCGTTGTCTGACGCCGGCACCACACTCGACATCACGGGCTGGACCTGCCCGGCGCCGCTGCGCGACCGCCCGCGCGTGGTGATGGGACACGGCGGCGGGGGCGCCCTCTCCGCCGAACTGGTCCAGCACCTGTTCGCGCCCGCCTTCGGCGGCGAGGTACTGGCCGGGCTGGGGGACTCGGCGGCCGTCACCCTCGGGGGCGTCCGGCTGGCCTTCTCCACCGACACGTACGTGGTGCGCCCGCTGTTCTTCCCGGGCGGCGGCATCGGCGACCTCGCGGTCAACGGCACCGTCAACGACCTGGCCATGAGCGGAGCGCGCGCCGCCTACCTCTCCTGCGGCTTCATCCTGGAGGAGGGCGTGGAGATGTCCGTGGTGGCGCGGGTCGCCGAGACCATGGGCGCCGCCGCGCGGGCGGCGGGTGTGGAGATCGCGACCGGCGACACCAAGGTCGTCGAGTCGGGCCACGGCGACGGCGTCTACGTCAACACCGCCGGCATCGGGATCATCCCCGACGGCGTGGACCTGCGGCCCCAGCGGGTCGTACCGGGCGACGTCGTGATCGTCAGCGGCGAGATCGGGCTCCACGGGGTGGCGATCATGAGCGTCCGCGAGGGCCTGGAGTTCGGCGTGGACGTCGAGAGCGACTGCGCGGCCCTCGGCGGTCTCGTACAGAGCATGCTCGCCGTCACCCCGGACCTGCACGTCCTGCGCGACCCCACCCGGGGCGGCCTCGCCGCCTCGCTGAACGAGATCGCGGCCGCCTCCGGTACCGGCGTCGTGCTCGACGAGCGCGCCGTGCCGGTCCCCGAGGCCGTCGCCAACGCCTGCGCGATCCTCGGCCTCGACCCGATGTACGTCGCGAACGAGGGCAAGCTGGTCGCGTTCGTGCCGCGCGAGCACGCCGACGCCGTACTGGACGCCATGCGCGCCCACCCGCTGGGCCGGGGCGCGGCGGTGATCGGCGAGGCGGTCGAGGACCACCCGGGCATGGTGGTGGCCCGTACGGCCCTCGGCGGCACCCGGGTGGTCGACCTGCCGCTGGGCGAGCAGCTGCCGCGCATCTGCTGACGGCCGGCCCGGGGCGCGGGCGGGACGGTCAGCGGTCGTCCCGCATGTCGTCCAGGTCCTGCTCGTCCAGGTCCCGCATCACGTCCCGCATGGTCGCGTCCTCCCGGCCCCGCTCGTGCGCGACCTCGTCGGGCGTGCGCGGGCGGCCGCCCGTCCTCATCCGCTCCGGGTCCGGCGACCGGCCGCGGATCCGGTCGTCGCGCTCGCGCTCCCTGCCCGGCGTACGGCCGCCGTCCCGCTCGCCGTCGCCCCTGGTCCCGTCCCCCCTGGTGCTGCCGCCGTTCATGACCGCTCACACTCCTTCCGTGCGTGCCGGTCCATGCCCTGCGGCTACCCTCCGAGCGCTCCCCAAACGCGGCCGCCGCGGCCGCGCCGGCGGAGGCGTCCGTTTTCCGCGCCGCCGTACGGGCAGACGCCGGGTGCTGCGGGGGACCCGGCGTGCCGAGGCGGTGATCAGCATGGCCAGACCGGTCTGGACCGGCGTACTGAGCTTCGGGCTGGTGAGCGTCCCCATCGGCATCTACACCGCGACCGACAGCCACACCATCCACTTCCACCAGCTGCAGCGCGGCACCTCCGACCGGATCAGGAACCGGCGGGTGAACGAGCGCACCGGCGAGGAGGTGGACCTCGACGACATCGTCAAGGGCTACGACACCGGCGAGGAGTACGTCCTCGTGGAACCGGCCGAGCTGGACGACATAGCGCCGGGCCGCTCCAAGACCCTGGAGATCAGCGGCTTCGTCGACCTGGCCGAGATCGACCCGATCTTCTTCGACCGCACCTACTACGTCGGCCCCAAGGGCAAGGAGTACTCCAAGGTGTACGCCCTCCTGGAGAAGGCCCTCGCGAAGGCGGAGCGGGCCGGCGTGGCCACCTTCGTCATGCGCGGCCGCGAGTACCTCGTCGCCCTCAAGGCCGAGGACGGCATCCTGACGCTGCACACCCTGCACTGGGCCGACGAGATCCGCGACCCCCGGGAGGAGGTCCCCGACCTGCCCGCCGCGTCCGGCAGGGGTACCGGGTCGTCGCGGGAGATGAAGATGGCCGAGCAGCTGATCACGGCCCTCGGCATGCGCTGGGACCCCGAGGAGTTCCGCGACACCTACCAGGACAAGGTGTCCGCCCTGATCAAGGCCAAGGGGGCGGGGGAGACCGTGGAGAAGGCCGAGGCCGCGGCGGAGGCGACGAACGTCGTCGACCTCACGGAAGCCCTGCGTGCGAGCGTCGAACGGGCCCGCGGCGGCGGCCGGCGGGCCGGCGGAGGCGGCCGGCGCAAGTCGGCGGCGTCCGGGAAACCCCTGGACTCGCTGACGAAGGCCGAGCTGTACGAGCGGGCCACGGCCGCGGGTATCCCCGGCCGGTCCACGATGACCCGGGCCGAGCTGGCCGAAGCGCTGACCTCCTCCGACTCCGAGGCGGCGTGAGCCCTGTCCCGGAGTCCTAAGCCCGGCCGGGGCCGTCCGGGCGGCGGTGCAGGACGTGCTCACGCCGGACCCGGCCCGCGTTGGCGCGCAGTGCCCGTTCGCCGTCGAGCGGCGGCTGCCCCGCCCCGCTGCCGGTCCGCGAGGTGGCCCCCGGCGGTCTGCCGTGGTCGTCGGCCGTACCGCCCTCGTGCTGGAGCGGCGGCCGGTGCTGCGGCGGATCCGCCGGAGCGTCCCGCGCAGGGGCCTGCGCCTCGGAAGCCCCGCCCCCGGGCATGGCGTCGCGCACCCTACGCTCGGCCTGCTCCGGATCGGGGACGGACACCGCCACCCGGCGGTAGGGCGCACCGGCGTCCAGTTCCAGGCAGAGCACGGTGCTGTCGGCCTTCACCGCGACGAAGTCCTCTCCGTCGGGCCTGCTGCGTACCCCCGAGCACCGGCCCGGGGACCAGTTGCCGTGGCCCGCCCGCCCGCGCAGCACGCGCCACCAGCTCTTCTCGACGCGTACCTCCCGCAGCGCCGACACCGGTACGCGTACCTTCCGGCGCCGCGCCGCCAGCCCCTCGCGCAGCCCCAGCCGCACGACGACCTCGGCCCCCTCCACGCTCACCTGTGCCATGGCCGTTCACCGCCTTCCTACGGTGCGGCTCCCCCGGAAATCCGCCCGCATGCCTGCCCGCCGGGAGCCCGCAGGTTTCGGAGCGGCGGCAGCGGTTAGGCGCCGGGACATGGTGCGCATCGGATACACGATGATGACCGAGCAGGCCGGCCCCCGGGACCTGGTGGACCACGTGGTCGGGGCCGAGCGGGCGGGGTTCGACTTCTCGGTCGTCTCGGACCACTACTTCCCATGGCTGGACTCCCAGGGCCATGCCCCCTACGCGTGGAGCGTTCTGGGCGCCGCCGCACAGGCCACGACCCGGATCCCGCTGATGACGTACGTGACGTGCCCGACGTTCCGCTACCACCCCGCGGTGGTCGCGCAGAAGGCCGCCACGATGCAGCTCCTGTCGCAGGGACGCTTCCGGCTCGGGCTCGGCTCCGGCGAGAACCTGAACGAGCACGTCGTCGGCCCCGGCTGGCCGGCGGCCCCCGTACGCCTGGAACGGCTCGAAGAGGCGGTGGGCATCATCCGCTCCCTCCTCGACGGCGACCGCGTCAACCACCACGGCACCCACTTCGACGTCGAGGACGCCAAGCTCTGGGACCTCCCCGACACCCCGCCGCCGATCGGCATCGCGGCCTCGGGCCCAGCCTCCTGCGCCCTGGCCGGGCGCCTCGGCGACGCCCTCGTCGCCGTCGCGCCGGAACGCGACCTGGTGACCGCGTTCGCCGAGCACGGCGGCTCCGGCAAGCCCTGCGTCGGCCAACTGCCCATCAGCTACGACCCCGACCGCGAAGCCGCCGTACGCAGGGCCCACGAGCAGTTCCGCTGGGCTCTGGGCGGCTGGCACGTCAACGCCGAACTCCCCAACACGGCCGCCTTCGCCGAGGCGACGAGGCTCGTCCACCCCGAGGACGTGGCCGAGCAGGTTCCGTGCGGTGACGACGTGGAAGCGGTCACCGAGGCGGTCCGCAGCTACGCGGACGCCGGCTTCACCGAGGTGGCCCTGATCCAGATCGGCGGCGACCAGCAGGAACCCTTCCTCACCTGGGCCCAGTCCACGCTGCTCCCCGCACTGCGCGCACTGTGAGGCGGAGGCGGTTCGACGTTCAGGCGCCCGTACCGGGAAATACAGGAGGAGGAGTACGGGTACGGAAGGTGCGGCGGTAGGTGTCCGGCGGGACGCCGACCGTACGGGCGAAGTGACGGCGCAGGGTGGTGGCGGTGCCCATGCCGGTGGCCGCCGCGATGGCGTCGACCGTGTCGCCGGTGGTCTCCAGCAGCTCCTGGGCGCGCCGGATGCGCTGGGTGAGCAACCACTGCAGCGGGGTGGTGCCGGTCACCGACCTGAAGTGGCGCCCCAGGTGACGGGAGCTCATCCCGGCCTGCCGGGCCAGGTCCTCCACCGTGAGCGGCTGGTCCAGGCGCCGCAGCGCCCACGGGAACAGGCGGGCCAGCGGATGGCTGCCGGGGGCGGGCACGGGAGTCGTCACGAACTGGGCCTGACCGCCGTCCCGGTGCGGAGGGACGACCAGGCGCCGGGCGACCGTGTTGGCGACGGCCGAGCCGTGGTCGAGCCGCACCAGGTGCAGGCACAGGTCCATGGCGGCGGCCTTGCCCGCGGAGGTGAGCACGCTGCCGTTGTCGACGTACAGCACGTCCGGATCCACCGTGATCCGAGGATGACGCCTGGTCAGCTCCTCGGTGTGCGCCCAGTGCGTGGTCGCGCGCCTGCCGTCGAGGAGGCCGGCGGCGGCGAGCACGAAGGCGCCCGTGCACAGCGAGGCCACCCGGGCCCCCGCCGCGTGGGCTGCCCGTACGGCGTCGACCAGCTCGGCGGGCGGGTCCCTGTCGACATCGGCCCAGCCGGGAACGATCACGGTGTCGGCCCGCCGGAGCCCGTCGAGCCCCTGGTCGGGGACGAGGCGGAAACGGTCCACCTGGACGGTGCCCGGACCGCAGAGCGCGAAGTCGTACCAGGGATCGACGAGATGGGTCAGATCGGAGCCGAAGACCTCGACCGCCAGGGACAGCTCGAAATGCAGCATGCCGTCGGTGATGGCCAGCGCAACAGTGGTCACGTCCGGAAGTGTACGGGTCATGTCGTTCCGGACACTCGTGCGCCGGGTCCCCCCACGACAGGATCTTCCTGACGGAACGCGGCGGACCACACGGCCCGCGGCGCACGACTCGGGGCGTGAAGGAGCGGGTTCATGGGATCGGGACAGCTGGTGGCGGTGTTCGGTGCGTACGGGCACACCGGTCGGTTCGTGGTGCGGGAGCTGCTGGCGCGCGGGTTCGTCCCCGTGCCGGCCGGCCGCGACAGCACCAGGCTGAAGGAGCTGGCGGACCAGGCCGGTCCGGAGGTCGCCGCCCGCCCTGCGACGGTGGACGACCCGGACTCGCTCGACCGCGCGCTGGCCGGCACGGCCGCCGTCGTGAACTGCGCCGGACCCTTCGCCTCGACGACCGCCCCGGTGATCGAAGCCGCCCTGCGCGCGGGGATCCCGTACCTGGACGTGGCGGCCGAACTGGAGGCCAACATCGACACCTTCGCCCACTTCGCCGACCGGGCACGGGCCGCGGATGCGGTCGTCGTCCCCGCGATGGCCTTCTTCGGCGGCCTCGGCGACCTGCTGGCCACCGCCGCCATGGGCGACTGGGACGAGGCCGACGAGGTGCACATCGCCTACGGCCTGAGCAGCTGGCACCCCACCGCGGGGACGCGGCTCTCCGGTGCGGTCTCCCGGGAGCGGCGCGGCGAGCGGCGGCTGCGCTACACCAGGGGCGCGTGGGAGTACCGCACCGACGCCCCGCCCGCCCTCGACTGGCGGTTCCCGCAGCCGACGGGCCCCCGGCCCGTGATCGGCGAATTCACGATGGCCGACGTCGTGACCGTGCCCACGCACCTCTCCGTCCTGGAGGTCACGACGTACATGACGGCCAACGCCGTCCAGGACATCGCCGCCCCCGCGACGCCCGCTCCGGCCGCCGCCGACGGCAGCGGCCGGTCCGGCCAGACCTTCGTGGTCGACGCGGTCGTCCGGCGCGCCGGCGCCGAACGCAGGGCGGTGGCACGCGGGCAGGACATCTACGCCGTCACGGCACCCCTCGTCGTCGAAGCCCTGGAACGCGTCCTCACGGGCCGCACCCGCACCATCGGCGTGGCCGCCGCAGGCGCGATGTTCGACGCCCCCGACTTCCTACGGGCGCTGACCCCGCACGTGACCGTCGACCGCCTCAGCTGACGGCGCCCCCACTCCCGGGCGATCTGCGCCACTGACTGTCACGGGCGCGCCCCATGCGGTGGCCCACACGTAGACGGAGAGCGCCGGGTCCGCCGCTCCCCTCTCGGCGGACCGCCGAGAGGGGAGTCCGGGCCTACGAAGTGTGAAGCTCGGCGAAGTCGACGTCGTGGCAGCCTTCGTCGGACAGGGCACGAGGTGTCCGTGCGGGGGATAGTTTGCCGGTATGGCTTCCAGGACGACGTATCCCATGCTCGACACCCGCGCGCTGAACCGTGCCACGCTCGCCCGGCAACTGCTGCTGAGACGGGCCGAGATGACCGCGCGGGATGCCGTCGGCCACCTCCTCGGACTGCAGGCGCAGAACGTCAGGCCGCCGTACTTCCAGCTGCACGCCCGGCTGGCCGGTTTCGAGCCCGGCGAGCTGGCCGGGCTCATGGAGTCCCGCGAGGTCGTACGCATGGTCACCATGCGGTCGACGATCCACACGCACACCGCGCACGACGCCCTCACCCTGCGGCCCCTCGTGCAGCCGGCCCGCGACCGGGAGGTGGGCTACTTTCGCAAGGGCCTCGACGGCGTGGACCTGGACCGGCTGGCGCAGCGGGCTCGCGCCTTCGTCGAGGGTGAGCCGCGCACCATGGCCGAGATCCGCGAGGACCTGCTCCGCGAGTGGCCCGACGCCGACCCGCAGTCCCTGTCCGTCGCCGCGCGCTGCCTGCTGCCGCTGGTCCAGGTCACGCCCCGCGGGGTGTGGGGGCGGTCCGGGCAGGTACGGCTCACCACCGTCGAGACGTGGCTCGGCGAGCCCGCCGGGACGGCGCAGCCCGTGGACGACGTCGTGCTGCGCTACCTCGCCGCGTTCGGGCCCGCGTCCGTCAAGGACATGCAGACCTGGGCCGGGGTGACCCGGCTGCGCGACGCCTTCGAACGGCTGCGGCCGGGGCTGGCCGTCTTCCGCGACGAGAATGGCGTGGAGCTCTTCGACCTGCCCGACGCCCCCCGCCCCGACGCCGACACCCCGGCGCCGCCCCGCTTCCTCCCCGAGTTCGACAACCTCCTGCTCTCGCACGCCGACCGCACCCGTGTGGTCCCGCCCGAGGTGAAGGGCCGCAGCTGGACGGGGAACCAGGCCCACTGCACCCTGCTCGTCGACGGATTCCTGGCCGGGCTGTGGAGACTGGAGGACGGGGTGCTCACCGTGGAGCTGTTCGACCGGGCGCCGGCGGCGGCGCGGGAGGAGATCGCCGCCGAGGGGGAGAAGCTGATCGCCGAGATGGGCGGGCTGCCCGACGGGGCCGCCACGCCCGCCGTACGGTTCGCGCCGATCCGCCGCTGAGCCTGAGGCTCCGTACTTCTCGGCCGCGCTCCGACGCCGAGTCCGGCAAGCCGTCAACTCCCGGCTGACGCAAGGCTGGTGGTCCGTACACCGAACGCGGCACGATACCTGCCATGACGACCGACAGTGACCGGAACAGCGCCACCACCCAGTTCCTCGCCGCCCGGGACTTCCTGCTGGAGCGGCGCGGCGACTACGAAGCCGCCCGCACCGGATTCACCTGGCCCCGCCCCCGCCACTTCAACTGGGCCCTCGACTGGTTCGACCACATCGCCGCCGGCAACCACGCCGACGCCCTGCGCATCGTCGAGGAGGACGGCACCAGCGAAGCCCTCTCCTTCGCGCAGCTCGCCGTACGGTCCGACGCGACCGCCTCCTGGCTGCGCGGCCAGGGCGTCGCGCCAGGCGACCGGATCCTCGTCATGCTCGGCAATCAGCGCGAGCTGTGGGAGGTGATGCTCGGCGCGATGAAACTGCGCGCCGTCGTCATCCCCGCCACCCCCCTCCTCGGCCCGGCCGATCTGCGCGACCGGGTCGAGCGCGGGCACGTGCGCCACGTCATCGCGCGGACCGAGGACACCGCCAAGTTCGACGAGGTGCCGGGCGACTACACCCGGATCGCCGCCGGGGACCAGGTCGACCCGGTCCCCGCCGGCTGGCTGCGGCTCGCCGACGCCCCCGACACCGTCGGCGGCTTCACCCCCGACGGGGAGACCCTCGCCACCGACCCCCTCATGCTCTACTTCACCTCCGGCACCACCGACCGCCCCAAGCTCGTCGAGCACACCCACGCGTCGTACCCCATCGGGCACCTCTCCACCATGTACTGGCTCGGGCTGCGCCCCGGTGACGTGCACCTCAACATCGCCTCGCCCGGCTGGGCCAAGCACGCCTGGTCCAACCTCTTCGCCCCCTGGAACGCCGGAGCGACCGTCTTCGTGCACAACTACGCCCGCTTCGACGCCGAGCGCCTCATGGCCGAGATGGACCGGCACGGCGTGACCACCTTCTGCGCCCCGCCCACCGTGTGGCGGATGCTGATCCAGTCCGACCTCACCCGGCTGGCCAAACCCCCGCGCGAGGCCGTCGCCGCCGGCGAGCCGCTCAACCCCGAGGTCATCGAGAAGGTCCGCGACGCGTGGGGCGTCACCATCCGCGACGGCTTCGGCCAGACCGAGACCACCCTCCAGGTCGGCAACTTCCCGGGCGCCCCCGTCAAGCCCGGATCCATGGGCCGGCCGGCGCCCGGCTACGAGATCGTCCTGCTGGACCCGGTCACCGGGAAGGAGTCCGCCGACGAGGGCGAGCTGTGCGTGGACCTGCGGGTGGGGCCGGCCGGGGTGATGACAGGCTACCGGGACGACCCGGAGCGCACCGCCGAGGCCATGGCGGACGGGCTCTACCGCACCGGCGACATCGCCGCCCGGGACGCCGACGGGTACCTCACGTACGTCGGGCGCTCCGACGACGTCTTCAAGGCCTCCGACTACAAGATCAGCCCGTTCGAGCTGGAGAGCGCCCTGCTGGAGCACGAGGCCGTCGCGGAGGCCGCCGTCGTCCCCGCCCCGGACGAGCTGCGGCTGGCCGTACCGAAGGCGTACGTCACCCTCGCGGCAGGGTGGGAGCCCGGCCCGGAGACCGCCCGGGTGCTGTTCGAACACTCCCGCGCCGTGCTGTCCCCGTACAAGAGGATCCGGTGCATCGAGTTCGCCGCACTGCCGAAGACGGTGTCCGGCAAGATCCGGCGGGTGGAGCTGCGGGAGCTCACGGCGGCCGGCTCCCCCGAGGAGTACCGGGAGGCCGACCTGGCCTGAGGCCGGAGGGGCCCGGCGGGGGCGGGCCGGCCGGGGCGGGCAGCCGGCGGGACGCCGCCCACCGCCCGCGACCCGTCCGCCCGCCCGTTCCGTACGCGCCTTACGCGGGCAGGTGCGCCTCGATCGCGGCGGTGACCTCGGGCGCCTCCGGCTCGGTGCGCGGACGGAAGCGCGCCACGACCTCACCGGCGGGGGAGATCAGGAACTTCTCGAAGTTCCACTGGATGTCCCCCGCCTCGCCCTCGGCGTCGGGGGTCTTCACCAGCTCCTGGTACAGGGGGTGCCGGTTCTCGCCGTTGACCTCGGTCTTCTC
This sequence comes from Streptomyces sp. TN58, assembly GCF_001941845.1. NCBI lineage: Bacteria > Bacillati > Actinomycetota > Actinomycetes > Kitasatosporales > Streptomycetaceae > Streptomyces > Streptomyces sp. TN58. The sequence goes on from NZ_CP018870.1 coordinate 5,967,756, forward strand.
CAGCATCGGGAAGGTGACGCCGAAGCCCGCCGCGCAGAAGGTCTGGATGTCGTCGGCGTTGCCCGGCTCCTGCCCGCCGAACTGGTTGCAGGGCACGCCGATGACCGTGAAGCCCTTCTCCTCGTACTTGAACTGCAGGCGGGCCAGTCCCGAGTACTGCGGGGTGAGACCGCACTGCGACGCGGTGTTCACCACGAGGACGGCCTTGCCCTTGTACGCCGCCAGGCTGGTGGGCTCGTCGGACAGGGTGGTCAGCGGGATGTCGTACAGGCTCACGGGGCTCTCCTCGGCAGGCAGCGGGTGGTGCCACGAGCCTAAGGGGTCGTCCGGGGGCGCCCGCCCGGTCAGGCTCCCGTCCCGACCGGCCCGCCCGGTCAGGCTCCCGAGCCGACCAGTTCGTCCGCCGGGTCGTTGACCGGCTGCGGCATGCCGGTGAGGTCCATGACGAACAGCGGTATCCCCAGTTCGTCCGCGCGGCAGCGGGCGTCCTGCGTGTAGCCGGCGAGGGAGAAGTAGACGCTGGTCGCGGAAGCGGTGAGTCCGTTGAGCCAGACGCACTCCACCGCTCGCAGCCCGGCCGGCGCGGTGGTCGGGTCCACCTGCGCCACCAGCCCCGGGGCCCGCAGGTCCACCGCCGCCGAGGGGATCGGACGCCCGTCGGGCTGCCGTACGTCCTGGAAGCCCAGCCAGCGCAGGTACAGCGCGGCGGTGGCCACCGCGTCCCGGGCCGTACGGATGGTCACCGGCCGGAACGCGGGCCGGGGCACCGCCGCGGCCGACGGCAGCGGTGCGGGGGTGGCCTGCTGCGCGCCGTGCGGTGCTGCCGCCGGGCCGCCGCCGTCTGGGCCGTCCCCCGTACGTCCGGTACCCGGCGCGGCGCCCGCGGCCTCCGCGGCGCCGACCGGGGGACCGCCGCGAAAGTCCGCCGGGTCCGCGGGGCCCGCCGCCGCGGCTCCGGTGCCCGCCCCGGAGCCCGCCCCCGCTTCGGACGGCTGCGGCAGCGGCGGATGCACCGGCAGCCGCACCACCGTGCCGCAGGACCCGCACCCCAGCTCCGGGTGCGGCCACTCGCTCTCTCGCCCGCACGTCGTGCACCGCACCGCCACCCAGCTGTCCGACCACGTGCGGTGGGTCAGCGGCACCGGTGGCGCCGACAGGTCCAGCGGGGGATTGACCGGGTTCCCGCAGGCGCAGGGGAACACCGGCGCGGTGTAGCCGTTCTCGCGCAGGCACGCCGGGCAGCGCACCGGTACCGCTTCCGCCATGACCCCGTACCCCTTACCCCTCCGTGGACCCGCGTCGCTCTGCGTAGATCCATGCTCCCCCACAGGCGAGCGCGGCGGCGGGGGTGCGCGCCATTTCGGCCCCGTTCCCGCGGCCGGATCGGAGATTTGTACAAGCCGGCGACTGAGATGCGGCTTTTGGTGGATTCCGGGGCCCGCGAGCGCCTTGACGCCAACGGAAGACGCCGCTTAGCTTGTTCCGTATAGCAGAACAAAACTTCCGGATGACGGAAAAGCCTGACCGCCAGACCCGCAGGAGAACCTGATGCCTCGTATGACAGCCGCCGCTGCTGCAGTTGAGATCCTCAAGCTTGAGGGTGTCGAACAAGCGTTCGGTGTTCCCGGTGCTGCGATCAACCCCTTCTACCGCGAGCTCAAGAACGTGGGCGGCATCAACCACACGCTCGCGCGCCACGTCGAGGGCGCCTCGCACATGGCCGAGGGGTACACCCGCGCCAAGGCGGGCAACATCGGCGTCTGCATCGGTACCTCGGGCCCGGCCGGCACCGACATGATCACCGGCCTGTACTCCGCCATCGCGGACTCCATCCCGATCCTGTGCATCACCGGTCAGGCTCCGGTCTCCAAGCTCCACAAGGAGGACTTCCAGGCGGTCGACATCGCCGCGATCGCCAAGCCGGTCACCAAGGCCGCCACGACGGTCCTGGAGGCGGCCCAGGTCCCCGGCGTCTTCCAGCAGGCCTTCCACCTCATGCGCTCCGGCCGTCCCGGCCCGGTCCTCATCGACCTGCCCATCGACGTCCAGCTGACCGAGATCGAGTTCGACCCGGCGACCTACCAGCCGCTGCCGGTCTACAAGCCGCAGGCCAGCCGCGCCCAGGCCGAGAAGGCCCTGAGCTTCCTGCTGGAGTCCGAGCGCCCGCTGATCGTCGCCGGCGGCGGCATCATCAACGCCGACGCCTCCGACCTGCTCGTCGAGTTCGCCGAGCTGACCAACATCCCGGTCATCTCCACCCTCATGGGCTGGGGCGTCATCCCGGACGACCACGAGCTGGCGGCCGGCATGGTCGGCGTCCAGACCTCGCACCGCTACGGCAACGCGACGTTCCTGGAGTCCGACGTCGTCCTCGGCATCGGCAACCGCTGGGCCAACCGCCACACCGGCTACAACCTGGACGCGTACCTGGGCGACCGCAAGTTCGTCCACGTCGACATCGAGCCCACCCAGATCGGCAAGATCTTCGCCCCGGACTTCGGCATCGCCTCCGACGCCAAGGCCGCGCTGGAGCTCTTCATCGAGGTCGCCAAGGAGCTCAAGGCCGAGGGCAGGCTGCCGGACTTCTCCGCCTGGGCCGCCTCCGCCCAGGAGCGCAAGGCCACCCTGCAGCGCCGCACGCACTTCGACAACATCCCCATGAAGCCGCAGCGCGTCTACGAGGAGATGAACAGGGCGTTCGGCCCCGAGACCCGGTACGTCACCACCATCGGCCTCTCCCAGATCGCCGGCGCGCAGATGCTGCACGTCTACAAGCCGCGCCACTGGATCAACTGCGGCCAGGCCGGCCCGCTGGGCTGGACCATCCCGGCCGCGATCGGTGCCGCCACCGCCGACCCGGAGACCCCGATCGTCGCGCTCTCGGGCGACTACGACTTCCAGTTCATGATCGAGGAGCTGGCGGTCGCCGCCCAGCACAAGGTCCCCTACGTCCACGTCCTCGTGAACAACGCCTACCTCGGCCTGATCCGCCAGGCGCAGGGCGGTCTCGGCATCAACTTCGAGGTCAACCTCGAATTCGAGAACATCAACACCCCGGAGATCGGTGTCTACGGCGTCGACCACGTCAAGGTCGCCGAGGGCCTGGGCGTCAAGGCCATCCGCGTCACCGACCCGGACGAGCTGGGCGCCGCGTTCGAGCAGGCCAAGAAGCTGGCCCAGGAGTTCCAGGTCCCGGTCGTCGTCGAGGCCATCCTGGAGCGCGTCACCAACATCTCGATGAGCAAGACCGTCGACATGAGCGACGTCACCGAGTTCGAGGAGATCGCGACCGAGCCCGGCCACGCTCCGACCGCGATCAAGGCCCTCAAGGTCTGACCCCGCCACGCGGCAGTACCCGGCGGCCCCCGCTCCTCCTCCGGGAGGGGCGGGGGCCGCTTCACGTCGTACGGGGGCCGACCGTACGGGGCGGGGGCCATCAAGCCGCCGCCCCGCGGGGGAGGCCGTCGGGGGTCAGGTCAGGAAGCGCTCCACGGCCTCGCGGGCGCGGGCGTTCGAGGCGGCGGCACGCGCCAGGGACCGGGCGAGGGCGTCGATCCACTCGTCCAGGCCCACGGGGCGCCGCGAGAGCACGATGCCCCGAACCTCGTGGCAGATCTCCCCGGCCACCTGCCCCCGGTCCACCCGCAGCGACAGCCGCTGCTCCCCGAGGACTACGTCCAGTTCGGCGACCGGGCCCTCCCGCCCGGCCAGGCGCTGCGCGACGGATCGACGGCGTACGACCCGTACGGTGCCGGGCGGCAGGGACTGCGCCAGTTTCGCCGACAGCACCCGGGTGTAGAGGTCCAGGTCCGCGCTGTCCCGGCGCAGGGCCGCGGCCAGCAGCTCCACTTCCATGTCGGTCACCTCCCGGTTCAGGCGTCGAGGCTCAGCACCATGGCCGGCCGCTCGATGACGTGGTCGTCACGGAGCGGGCGCACCGCGGTTCCGATGGCGAAGAACTCGGTGGTGTGGCTTCCCCAGGCATGCGAGTGCTGCCGCAGCTGCACCGCGACGATCCCCTCGGCCTCCAGCGCCCGTCCCTCGGCCTGCATGCGGCTCATCGCCAGCTCACGCGCGTCGTAGAGGGCCTGGGTGAGGTGTTCGAGCTCCACGTTGCGGCCCGCGGTGCCGAGGGCCTGGGAGAGGCGCTGGTGGGCCACGTGGTAGACGCACGAACCCATGACCAGGTCCAGCGGCGCGTACCCGGCCCGGATCAGCGTCCAGAAGTCCTGACCGGACAGGTCCGAGGTGAACGGCCTGCCCTTGTTGTTGAGCCAGGTCCGGCCCGGTCCGGGGTCCGCCCCGGCCGCCTTCACGGCCGTGCCCACCGCGATGAATTCGGCGATGTCCGAGCCGAACTCCTTGAACTCGATGTCCAGCCGGACGCCCACGATCCCGTCCGCGCCCAGCGCGTCGGCCTCCGTCTCCATCCGGCTCATCGCCAGCTCTCGGGCGTGGTACATCGCCTGCGACAGCTTGGTCAGCTCCTGGTTCTTCGACCACCGGCCCAGCTGGATGCCGACGTGGTAGACGGAGGAGCCGAGGACCAGGCCGAGGGGCCGGAAGCCGACCTCCCGCACCAGGAGGAACTCGTTCACCGTCAGGTCCGAGGTGAACATCGGACCCTTCTCTTCCGGTTCGAGCTGCGCCAGGCGCCGCATCGCGTCCTCGGGGAGGCCTGCGCCGCCCGGTTCCCGCCCCATCGGCTCGGTCATGTCAGTGCTCGCGCTCCAGTCTCATGATGGTCAGTGGCTTCGGGCCCGCGGGCCGCTCGGAGCGGCCGAACCGGGCGATGGAGGTACCGATGAGGACCGCCTCGGCGCTGAGGTCGCGTGCGCCCTCGGAGGCGGGGCACTCGCTCTCGTCCACCTTCAGCTCCATCTCGTCCAGCACCACCCCGTCACCGCCGTACCGGGCCGCGTCGAGGGCGAGTTGCCGGCGGGCGTCGCGGCGGACCCGGCTGATCAGCCATGTGTAGCCGTCGACTTCCCGGTTCCCGGCGACCCGGGGGAACAGGCGCGTGCCGCGCCAGTCGTCGTGCCGGATGGCGAGGGAGATGCCGAAGGCGAGTCCGGTGGGGACCCACCCCGAGTGGATGAGCTTGGCGAAGTCCTGGCCGCCCAGGTGCGAGGTGAAGGGCCGGCGCGGCCGGACGCGCGAGCGGGCCCGCACCGCGGTGGCCCGTACGGTGAACTCCACTCCGCCCGCCGGGAACTCGCCGATGCGCAGGTCCACCCCGACGATCCCGTCACCGCCGAGTGCCGCGCATTCGGACTCCGCGCGGGCCAGCGCCCGCCTGCGGGCCGTGTGCATCGTCTGCTGCAGCTGCGACAGGGACGGCGCCCACGCGGAGGAGGACCGCCCCTCGGGGGTGCCGGTGTCCGACCAGGCGCCCGGACAGCCCCAGGCGCCGGTGTACCCGATGTTGAAGACGGCGGCGCCCAGCACCTGCCCGACCGGATCGAAGCCGACACCCCTGACCGCCGCGAACTCCTCCGGCGGCAGGGCGGAGTTCCAGGGACCGGTGCTTCCCGGCAGAGCGGCGTCGTGTCGGCGTGTCATCGTCAGGCAGCTTATGTGACTGCGAAGGGTCTGGTGTGGATCTTGGCGCAGCGTCTTCGCGGGCTCCCCACGGGCTCGGCAACGACAAAGCGCCGAGTCACGGGACCGTCCGTGACTCGGCGCTCTGGTTGTTACCGCCCGACGGTGCGAGGCTGGCGCGACAGGACGTTCGCACCGCCGGGCGGAGTGTGTGGGGAGGAGTCGCCCCTTCCCACAGGGCGCTCTGTGCGCAGCCCCTGTGAGGAGAGGAGCGGCCGGGACCGTGGCGGGCGGGCGACGAGAACTCCGGCGTCGTCTCCCTCAGGTCAAGAGACGGGCCTCGGAACCCATTACCACCGCACTGGCTCGCACGCCCGCCACGGTCCTCACGCGGCGCCGGCCATACGGCCGGCGCAGTCTGCCCTCGCCGCGTACCACCCCTCATCCGGGTCCACGGGTCGGGCTCAGCACCCGGGACCTGACCTCCCGTCAGGCCCCCGGTACATCCATGTCGGCTCAGGCGTCGCGCAGGGCGCGGACGGCCTCCTCGACGCGACGGCCGTAGTCGGCGTCGGCGGCGTGGAAGTGAGCCAGGTTCTTCTCGATGACGTCCTCAAGGGTGACCTGCGACAGGCCGCCGGCGATGTTCGCCACGAGACGCTGCTTCTCGGCCTCCGACATCAGGCGGTAGAGCTCACCGGCCTGGAAGAAGTCGTCGTCCTTGGTGTGGGCCGGGGCCTCGTGGGTGCCCGTGTAGCCGGAGACGGCCTTCGGGGCGCCCAGCGCCAGACCCGTCTCGGCGGGGCCCTGGTACGAGTTGGGCTCGTAGTTCTTGTCGTGGCGCGAGCCGTTGCGCAGCGCCATGACGCCGTCGCGGCCGTAGTTGTCGGCCTTCGTCGCCTTGGGGGCGTTCACCGGCAGCTGGGTGTGGTTCACGCCGAGGCGGTAGCGCTGGGCGTCCGCGTAGGCGAAGAGGCGGCCCTGGAGCATCTTGTCCGGCGAGGCGGTGATGCCCGGGACGAAGTTGTTCGGGGAGAAGGCGGACTGCTCGACCTCGGCGAAGACGTTGTCCGGGTTGCGGTCGAGGACCAGGCGGCCCACGCGCTGCAGCGGGTAGTCGGCGTGCGGCCACACCTTGGTGAGGTCGAACGGGTTGAAGCGGTAGTCCGCGGCCTCGGCGGCCGGCATGATCTGGACGTAGAGGGTCCAGCTCGGGTTCACGCCGCGCTCGATCGCCTGGAGCAGGTCGGTCTGGTGCGAGTTGGCGTCCTTGCCGACGAGTTCGGCGGCCTGCTCGCCGGAGAGGCAGCGGATGCCCTGGTTGGTCTTGAAGTGGTACTTGACGAAGAAGGCCTCGCCCTTCTCGTTCGTCCACTGGTAGGTGTGGGAGCCGTAGCCGTTCATGTGGCGGTACGACGCGGGGATGCCGCGGTCACCCATCAGCCAGGTGATCTGGTGCGTGGCCTCGGGGGCGTGCGCCCAGAAGTCCCAGACGTTGTCCGGCTCCTGCTTGCCCGTGAAGGGGTCGCGCTTCTGGGAGTGGATGAAGTCGGGGAACTTGATGGGGTCCTTGATGAAGAACACCGGGGTGTTGTTGCCGACGAGGTCGTAGTTGCCCTCTTCGGTGTAGAACTTCAGGGCGAAGCCGCGGGGGTCGCGCACCGCGTCCGCGCCGCCGAGGGAGTCGGCGACGGTGGAGAACCGCAGGAAGGTCTCGGTCTTCTTGCCGACCGTGTTCAGGAAGGCGGCGCTGGTGTACGCGGTGACGTCGTCGGTCACCTCGAAGTAGCCGTACGCGGCCGAGCCGCGGGCGTGCACCACGCGCTCCGGGATGCGCTCGCGGTTGAAGCGGGCCAGCTTCTCCAGGAGCTGCTGGTCCTGGATCAGGAGCGGGCCACCGACGCCGGCGGTGGCGGAGTTCTGGTTGTCGGCGACCGGGGCGCCGGACTCGGTCGTCAGCGTGCGCTTCGACATGGTGACCTTCCGTACGGGTAACTGCTGACGGAAAGCGTCTTCCGTCATGCGGAACAGCAGCCTAATTTCGGCAAGAACTAAACGTCAACAGTTTGTTGAACGAAGTTGTGGGGTGAGATGACCCGGACGGCGCCGGCGCTTGGGCGCGACAGGACAGGTGTCAGCGCCGGCGCCGTCCGGAGACTCGGTGCCCCCTCCTGCGAGGGGACGGCGCCGGGCCCGAGGGGCCCGGCGGAGGGACCTCAGACCTGGGCGCCGGAGAGGCGCTCGACGGCGCGCAGCAGGGCCGAGTGGTCCAGGCCGCCGTCACCCTGGGCGCGCAGCGAGGCGACCAGCTGGGCGACGACCGCGCCGACCGGGAGAGCCGCACCGACGTTGCGGGCGGCGTCGGTGACGATGCCCATGTCCTTGTGGTGCAGGTCGATCCGGAAGCCGGGCTTGAAGTCGCGGTTGAGGAAGTTGTCCTTCTTGCGGGTCAGGACCGTGGAGCCGGCCAGACCGCCGTTGAGGACGTCCAGTGCGGCCTGGAGGTCCACGCCGGACTTCTCCAGGAAGACGACGGCCTCGGCGCACGCCTGGATGTTCACCGCGACGATGAGCTGGTTGGCGGCCTTCACCGTCTGGCCGGAGCCGTGCGGGCCGCACAGGACGATGGTCTTGCCGAGGGCTTCGAGGATCGGCAGGGCCGCGTCGAAGTCGGCCTGCTCGCCACCCACCATGATCGACAGGACGGCCTCGATGGCGCCGGCCTCGCCGCCGGACACCGGGGCGTCGATGACGCGGATGCCCTTCTCGGCGGCGTTCTTCGCGAGGTCGATCGAGGTCTGCGGGGTGATCGACGACATGTCGATGATCAGCGCGCCGGACCTGGCGTTCTCCAGGATGCCCTCGGGGCCGTAGTTGATGGCCTCGACCTGCGGGGAGGCGGGCACCATCGTGATGATCACGTCGGCGTCCTTGACGGCCTCGGCGATCGAGCCGGCCGCGGTGCCGCCGGCGGCGGCCAGGCGGTCCAGCTTGTCCTGCTCCAGGGTGAAGCCGGTGACCGAGTAGCCGGCCTTCAGCAGGTTCTCGGCCATGGGGGAGCCCATGATGCCGAGACCGATCCAGGCGATCGACGGGAGCGCAGCGGTGTTGCTCATGATGAGGGTCCTTCTCTTGATGCTTCGTACGAAAAGTGCGTGAGGGGCCTGGCCGATCGCCCGGACTTCGTCCTCCTACCGGGCGGCGCGGGCCTCGGCCGGCAGCCAGGCGAAGGAGGCGGCGGCGTCGGCGGCCTTGTACTCCAGGCCTACGTAGCCCTCGTATCCGGCCTTCCTCAGCTGGTCGAGCAGCTCCTCCAGGGGCAGCTCGCCGGTGCCCGGGGCACCTCGTCCCGGCTTGTCCGCGATCTGGACGTGTCCGGTCTTGGCGGCGTACTTTTCGATGACCTCGAAGAGGTCCTCATCGTTCATCGCCAGGTGGTACAGGTCGAGCAGGAACTTGGCGTTCCCGAGGCCGGTGGCCTCGTTCACCTTGTCCACCACCTCGATGCCGGCCGGGGCGCTCACCAGCGGGTAGAGCGGCGACTCGGGCTTGTTGAGGGTTTCGATCAGGAGGATCGCACCCACACGGTCGGCGGCCTGGGCCGCGACGACCAGGTTCTTCAGAGCCAGCTCGTCCTGGACGGCCGGGTCCACGCCCTCGACGCGGTTGCCGTAGAGGGCGTTCAGCGCCTTGCAGCCCACCGAGGCGGCGAAGTCCGCGGCCACGTTGATGTTGGCGTTGAAGCGGTCGGACTCCTCGCCCGGTACCGAGACCGCGCCGCGGTCCGGCCCCGGCAGCCGGCCGGCGTAGAAGTTCAGGCCCACCAGCTGGGTGCCCGCGTCCTCAAGAGCCTTCTTGAGGGCGTCGAGCTCCTCCTGGGCGGGGGTGGGGGTCTCGATCCAGGGCCACCACAGCTCGACCGCCGTGAAGCCCGCCGCGGCGGCGGCCGCGGGGCGCTCCAGGAGCGGGAGTTCCGTGAAGAGGATCGACAGGTTCACATCGAAGCGCTGGTCCGTGTATCCCATGAGGGGTGTGCGCTCCTTCCGTATTGCGGAAGTTATTTTCTGTCTGATGGAAGATTGCATGGGGCTCCGCGCGGATGTCAAGTGCGGACTGCCGAAAAAACGAGACCGCGCGGTAGCTTGACGGCGTGCGATTGAGAGTGGAGTTCACGACCGAGCCCTTCGACCTCGAAGAGGCCCCCGACCATGCCGTGGCGGCCCGCGAGGTCATCCAGAAGGCCCAGCTGGAGGCGGTGGACGTCGGCCCCTTCGGCAACACCGCGGAGGGCGATTCCGACCGGGTGCTGGCCGCCGTGGCGGCGCTGCTGCGCGACTCCCTGGAGGCCGGGGCGACGCGCGTCACCCTCCAGGTCAACGTGATCGGCGGGGAGGCGTCATGACCGAGCCCCGCGACCACCCGTTCGTCGCCGCGGTCAAGCCGCTCGTGGACGCCATGGGCGGCGTGCTGATGGACCCCTCCCAGGCCACGCCCGACGACGTCGTGCTCAGCTGGGAGGGCGAGGACCTGCTCGCGGTGCGCCTGCCCCAGCTCTCGGACTCGCTGGACCACATCCTCGCCGCGCTGGAGCGCCGGCACGGCGTGCCGCTGTCGCAGCTGGACCGGAAGTCCAAGCAGGACGTGGTGCGGATACTGGAGGCGCGGGGCGCCTTCTCCGTCCGGCACGGTGTGGAAACGGTCGCGGGGGCCCTGGGGGTCAGCCGCTTCACCGTTTACAACTACTTGAACAGGGAAAACCCCGGCAAAAACAGCCAAGCGTGAACGGCCTCTGACTCACAGCGACGAGCCGCCGCCCGATTCACCCGGGCGGCGGCTTTTGTGTACGGGAAGTTTCAACAAAGTGTTGACGCGGTGTTGTGGAGGGCGTTAGCTATGCGCAGCCCGTCAAAGCAACAACAGGCCACGGAGGCCTACCGTGACTTCGAGTCCGAACCCGGGTCTCACCCGGATCAACACCTTGGACGACAGTGCGGCCGCGGCCGAGCTGCACGAGGTGTGCGCCAGCTCGGCGTGGGGGAGCAAGATGCTCGCCCAGCGCCCCTTCGCCACCGCCGACTCCCTGTTCGCCGCGAACGAGGCCGCCATGGCGGAGCTCACCGCGGAGGACCTGGCCGAAGCGATGGCAGGCCACGCGCCGATCGGCCGGCCGAAGCCGGGAGACCCGACCTCCGCCCGCGAGCAGCGCGGCATGGCCGGCGCCTCCGAGGAGCTCCGGAACGAACTCCTCGAACTGAACCTGGCCTACCAGGAGAAGTTCGGCCACGTCTTCCTCATCTGCGCCACCGGTGCGACCGGTGAGTTCATGCGGGACGCGGTCAAGGTCCGGATCGGCAACTCGCCGGAGCAGGAGCGGGAGACCGCCCGCGGCGAGCTCGTCAAGATCAACCGGATCCGCCTGACCCGCCTCGTAGAAGGAGAGTGAGACCGACCATGAGCACCGAGACCACCGCGTCGGTGTCCACGCACATCCTGGACACCAGCATCGGCAGGCCCGCCGAGGGCGTCGCCATCTCGCTGTCGGCCCGTACCGGCCTGGACGGCGAGTGGGCGTCCCTGGGCGGCTCCGCCACCGATGCGGACGGGCGCTGCAAGGACCTGCCGGCGCTGCCGGAGGGCACCACCCACGTACGTCTGGACTTCGAGACCGAGACGTACTTTTCGAAGAAGCAAGCCGAGGCGCAGCAGGACGCCCCCCGCGTAAGGGACAGCGCTACGTTCTTCCCCGAGGTCGCCATCACGTTCGCGGTGAACCCGGGCGAGCACTACCACGTACCGCTGCTGCTCAACCCGTTCGGCTACTCCGTTTACCGAGGGAGCTAGCATGGCCACGATTCTGGGCCAGAACCAGTACGGCAAGGCAGAGAACCGCGTCGTCAAGATCACGCGGGACGGCGACACCCACCACATCAAGGACCTGAACGTCTCGGTCGCCCTCTCCGGCGACATGGACGACGTCCACTACTCCGGCTCGAACGCCAACGTCCTGCCGACGGACACCACGAAGAACACGGTGTACGCCTTCGCCAAGGAGTACGGCATCGAGTCCGCCGAGCAGTTCGGCATCCACCTGGCGCGCTGGTTCGTGAACAGCCAGGAGCCGATCCAGCGTGCGCGCATCCGGATCGAGGAGTACGCCTGGGACCGGATCGCCACCTCCGACGCCAACTCCAAGTTCATCGGCGCCGACGAGGTCAAGCACTCCTTCGTCCGCCAGGGCCAGGAGACCCGCGTCACCCAGATCACCTACGACGGCCGGAACTGGGAGGTCATCTCCGGCCTCAAGGACCTGGTCGTCATGAACTCCACGAACTCCGAGTTCTGGGGTTACGTGAAGGACAAGTACACGACCCTGCAGGAGGCGTACGACCGCATCCTGGCCACCCAGGTGTCGAGCCGCTGGCGCTTCAACTGGTCGGACGACGAGCAGCGGATGCCCAACTGGGAGAAGTCCTACGCCGAGACCCGCAAGCACATGCTGCAGGCCTTCGCGGAGACCTACTCCCTGTCGCTCCAGCAGACCCTGTACCAGATGGGTTCGCGCATCATCAACCACCGTTCGGAGATCGACGAGGTCCGCTTCTCGCTCCCGAACAAGCACCACTTCCTCGTCGACCTGGAGCCCTTCGGCCTCAAGAACGACAACGAGGTGTACTTCGCCGCGGACCGTCCGTACGGTCTCATCGAGGCCACGATCCTGCGGGACGGCGCCGACGCGCGCATCCCGGTGGACATGACCAACCTCTGAGAGAGCGGCACGCGCGTCCCGGGGCTCTCCGCAGTGGCCCCGGGACCGCGCGACACGACCCAACTTCCTGAATCGGCACCCGGACGCACCCCATGGGCCGGCAGTACTGTCAGCTGCCAAGGCCCCGGCTCCGGCACTCAAATCCCCTGGGTCCTGCCGTGCCCGCACCGCCACTGAAAGCACGAGGAAGTCCCATGGCAGCATCGGCAGCCCATGACAGCGCAGTCGAGCGCATCGTCATCGAGAACTGTGCGATCGCGACCGTCGACGCCAATGACACCGAGTACGCCTCAGGCCACATCGTCGTCGCGGGCAACAGGATCGAGTCCATCGGTGCGGGCAGGGCCCCCGAGAACCTCGACAACGTGGTCCGCCGGATCGACGGCACCGGGCACCTCGTGACCCCCGGCCTGGTCAACACGCACCACCACTTCTACCAGTGGATCACGCGCGGCCTGGCCACCGACCACAACCTCTTCAACTGGCTCGTCGCGCTGTACCCGACGTGGGCGCGCATCGACGAGCAGATGACGTACACGGCCGCGCAGGGCTCCCTCGCCGCGATGGCCAGGGGCGGTGTGACCACCGCCATGGACCACCACTACGTCTTCCCCAAGGGCTCCGGCGACCTGTCCGGCTCGATCATCCGCGCCGCCTCCGAGATGGGCGTCCGCTTCACCCTCGCCCGCGGCTCCATGGACCGCAGCGAGAAGGACGGCGGCCTGCCGCCGGACCACGCCGTCGAGACCCTTGAAGGCGCCCTGGCCGACACCGAGGCGACCGTCAAGAAGTTCCACGACGCCTCCTTCGACTCGATGACCCAGGTCGCCGTCGCCCCCTGCTCCCCCTTCTCGGTCTCCACCGAGCTGCTCAAGCAGGGCGCGGAGCTGGCCCGCCGCCTCGGGGTGCGCATGCACACGCACGGCAGCGAGACGGTCGAGGAGGAGAAGTTCTGCCACGAGCTCTTCGGCATGGGCCCCACCGACTACTTCGAGTCGACCGGCTGGCTCGGCGAGGACGTGTGGATGGCGCACAGCGTCCACATGAACGACTCCGACATCGCCGCCTTCGCCCGTACGAAGACCGGTGTCGCGCACTGCCCGTCCTCCAACGCCCGTCTGGCCGCCGGCATCGCCCGCGTCCCGGACATGCTGGCCGCCGGCGTACCGGTCGGCCTCGGCGTGGACGGCACCGCCTCCAACGAGTCCGGTGAGCTCCACACCGAGCTGCGCAACGCGCTGCTGATCAACCGCCTGAACCCGGTCCACCGCGAGCGAGCGCTGGGCGCCCGCCAGGCCCTGCGCCTGGGCACCTACGGCGGCGCCCAGGTCCTGGGACGAGCCGACAGCATCGGTTCGCTGGAGGTCGGCAAGTGCGCCGACCTGGTCCTGTGGAACATCAGCACCTTCCTGCACTCCTCGATCGCCGACCCGGTGACCGCCCTGGTCTTCGGCGCGGCCGCCCCGGTGACGGCCTCGTTCGTCAACGGCAAGCAGATCGTCGAGAACAACCGGCTGCTCTTCGCCGACGAGGACGCCATCGCGGTGTCCACGCGGGAAGAGGCCCAGCGCCTCGCGCGGATCGCGCAGGCCTGATCCCCCGGAGTCCGGTCGGGGGGGACGGCCCCCGGCCGGCCGCCGCGGACCCGAGCGGGGTCCGTGGGCAGCCGTTCCCGGGTGGCGCCCGAGGCAATCCGAAGGCGTCCCCGGGAGCGGTGACTCGTGCCACCCGCGCCACGGCGCATCGCGGAAGCGGCGATTGGGCGAATCGTTTCTGCACCCCTTGGGACAAGTAGTCGCTCCACCCACAACTTCATACAGCGCTCGACTCGCACCGCTTTCGCACCACCTCCATGACACCCACGTCCCTGCCGACGTGTTACCCGACCGGAGGAAGCCGTGGCCAACCCGCCCAGGTTTCGCAAAGACGCAGTCGCAGTTCCGGAGGAGAAGCACCCGGTCGACGAGACCCTGCCTCCTCTGAAGATGTTCACCAGCGGCCTCCAGCACGTGGCCGCCATGTACGCGGGTGTCGTGGCCCCGCCCATGATCGTCGGTCCGGCGGTCGGCCTCTCCGCCACCGAGACCGCCTTCCTGATGGGCGCCTCGCTCTTCACCGCCGGCCTCGCCACCCTCCTGCAGACCCTCGGTTTCTGGAAGGTCGGCGCCAAACTCCCCTTCGTCAACGGCGTCTCCTTCGCCGGTGTGACCCCGATGATCGCGATAGCGAAGGGGCAGGGCGCGGACGCCCTCCCCGTCATCTTCGGAGCGATCATCGTCGCCGGGGCCGTCGGCTTCCTGGCCGCCCCGTACTTCGGCAAGCTCGTCCGCTTCTTCCCGCCCGTCGTCACGGGTACGGTCATCACCCTGATCGGCGTCTCGCTCCTGCCCGTCGCCTTCACCTGGTCGCAGGGCGGCAACCGGACCGCCGGCGATTACGGCTCGATGCGGAACATCGGCCTGGCCGCCGCCACGCTGGTGATCGTCCTGCTCCTGCGCAAGTTCCTGCGCGGCTTCCTCCAGCAGATCTCCATCCTGCTCGGCCTGGCCGCGGGCACCCTGATCGCCCTGCCCCTGGGGATGACCAGCTTCGACGCCGTCAGAGACGCCCCCCTCGCGGGCTTTCCGACCCCGTTCCACTTCGGCGCCCCGCAGTTCCAGGTCGCCGCGATCGTCTCCATGTGCATCGTGATGCTCGTCTGCATGACCGAGTCCACCGCCGACATCCTGGCGCTCGGCAGGATCGTCGGACGGCCCGCGGACGAGAAGGCCATCGCCGGAGGCCTGCGCGCCGACACCCTCGGCAGCGCGATCAGCCCGCTCTTCAACGGGTTCATGTGCAGCGCCTTCGCCCAGAACATCGGCCTGGTCGCCATGACCAAGGTGCGCAGCCGCTTCGTCGTCGCCGTGGGCGGCGGCATCCTGATCCTGTTGGGCCTGTGCCCGATGGCGGCCTCCGTCATCGGAGTGGTCCCGCTGCCCGTCCTCGGCGGTGCCGGCATCGTCCTGTTCGGCTCGGTGGCCGCCAGCGGCATCCAGACCCTGGCCGGCGCGGCCATGGAGAAGGGCGAGAACGCCCTGATCGTCGCCGCCTCCGTGGGCATCGGCCTGATCCCGATCGCCGCGCCCGACTTCTACCACGCCTTCCCGAAGGACCTGCTGGTCGTCCTCGACTCCGGCATCAGCACCGGCTGCGTCGTGGCCATCGTGCTGAACCTGGCCTTCAACCACCTCGGAGCCGGGAAGCGCGGGGCCTCGGCGGCCGCACCAGAACCGGTACCGGTCCACTGACCAGCCGGGGAAGAACGAAGAACGACGGCGGTGCGCTTGCCACCCACTGCGGGTGTGGCGAGCGCACCGCCGCGTCCGGTACGGGCGAACCGCCGTGCGCCCGTACGGCCGGCGACGGCGCGTCGGGTCAGGGCCGCCAGAGCATCAGGTTGCTCATCAGCTCGGCCTGCTCGATGGCGTCGTCGAGTGCGTGGTGCGTGTGGCGCCGCCGGGACAGCAGTTCACGGGGCGTCCGCCCCTTGACCGCGGCCCGCAGCGGCACCCGCGCCTTCGTCGCGTAGAGGGTCTTCATGTCCAGGCACCCGGAGTGGCCGAAGGGGCTGTCCCCGCCGAACCGCATCAGGTACCAGTACAGGAACGTCCAGTCGAAGGACGCCGGGTAGCCGCACATCACCGGCTGGGCGCCCTCGGAGACCTTCCGCACCCAGGTGCGGAACGCGGCCATCGCGGCCGCCGGATCGGTGCCCTCCCGGACCAGCCGGTCGCGGTCGAGCCCGCTGACGGCCAGCGCCTCGGGCACCCAGGTGTCGCTGATCGGCCGCAACTCCCGGTAGAACGTCCGCTGCTCCGGATCGGCGGCCGTATACGACCCCCCGTCCTGCCGGCCCGCGACCGCGGCCCCGAAGCTGATCATCGAATACGGTCCTGGAATGGGTCCGTCGGCCTCGATGTCGACGGAGATGTAGAGACTGGGACGTGCGGTGCGGACTGCCATGCGCGAGAGCATGCCAGTCCGGACCGCTGTCGATCATCCGGATTTCACCGCTACGGCGCCGGGGTCAGGAACATCCCCGTGTGGTCGCCGCCCGCGGTGTTCTTGCAGGCGGCGGCGGAGGCCGCGGGCTGCGCCACGGCCAGGGCCAGACAGCGGCCGGCGGCGAGCTGGCCGTAGTAGTTGGGGTGCATGGACTCCTGGATGAGCCCCTGCGACTCGTTGTTGTCGATCCAGCGCGCCCACTCGCTCGTCTTCGCCGAGGCGGGGACGGTGGAGCTCACCAGCTTGCTCGACTTCGCACACACCTCGCGCCCCTGGAGCATGTCCCGCAGGTCCAGGAACTGCACGCCCTTCGCGGCGGCGACGCCCTTGATGCGGTTCGCGATCTGCGGCACGAGCGAGTCGCGCGCCCAGTCCGAGTCCCGGTTCCAGAAGGGGCAGCCACCGGTGTTGAGGCGGCTCCAGTCGCTCTGGGGGTAGCGGTTCTCGGCGCCGCGCGGGATCGGCGACGGGTAGGACTGGAGGACGATCCGGTAGGAGGAGTCGGCGTACCCGGCCGCGCGCATCACGGCCCGGATCTCGTCGACCGACTTGCCGACGTCGGCCATGACGGCGTCGATCTTCTGGTCGACGCCGTATTGCTGGTCGTCGTAGCAGTACGAGTTCCAGATGACGAAGTCGAGGGCGCAGTCCGAGATGATGTCGGCGAAGCCCAGGTCGTTGCCGCCGATGGACAGGGCGATGACCTTGACGTCGTGGCTCGCGGCCACCGCGGCGAGCTGGTCGGCCTGCGGGGCCTCGCCCTTGTAGGCGACGCCGCCGTTGGAGGAGCGGAACACGTTCTTCGAGACGGCCCCGGAACAGGCGAGGTTCACGGCGACGTCGGCGATCGCCCCGGCGCTGCGCACCTCGGCGGAGTCGGACCGGTGGCAGCCGCCGGCCGTGCTCCCGTACACCTTGGCCGGGTCGTAGGTGCTGCCGGTGACCCAGCCCCGGTCGGTGCCGTTGCGGCTGCCGGTGTTGGTCAGGCTGTTGCCCTTCCAACGCCCGGCCTCGCCGGATATGTAGCTGTCGCCCATGGAGACCACGGCGGTGGGCCCGGTCCCTGGGGCGGCCACGGCGGTCCCGGGACCGCCGGCCAGCAGCGCGCCGGCGGCGAGCGGCACGGCCGCGGCGGCACAGGCCAGCCGTCGCACCCGGCTGGCGTCCCGGTCCTTGCCGGCGTTGCGGAATCCGATCACTGCGGAACTCCTGCGCTCGGCCACGGCGAAGCCGGCGACGGGCGCATCGGCGCGTCGCCGTTCGTGTGGCTGGGGAAGTGGGGGTACCGCCGGCCGGTGGCATCGCAAAAGGTGACACGGCCCCGCTTGTTACCGCTAGGTACATGCAAGTTACGAACCGGTAACGACCGATCGGTCGTTCGGTTCGGACCCCCTCTGGTGCACCCCGACTCCCCTTCTGCACAGATCGGCTGACGGACAGTCCGCAATTCGTGCACCCTGTGCAGCAAAGACCACCTTCCGGGCGAGTGCAGGCACCGGGGAGGACGAGGGGGACGGCACGCATGAAGTACAGGGTTGTGGCTGCCATCGACTTCGGGACACACGGCTCCGGGTTCGCCTGGGCGGTGCTCCCGGCCGGCGCACAAGGGCCCGACCAGCGCCAGATCGACTACCCCGACCAGTGGGACGACGCGCCGCTCACCTATCCGAAGAACCTCTCCGCACTCTTCCTGGACCCCGACGGCAACGACCGCGATTGGGGGTACGCCGCCCGGCGCGCCGGCGCCACGGGCGAGCCGGGCCGGCTGGAGCACGGCTTCAAGATGTGGCTGAGCCCCGAGGGCCCCGACGGCCGCGAGGGGGCCCAGGGCCCCGGCGCCGGGCTCGTCGGCACGCCGGAACGGGCCGTCCCGCTGATCGCGGCCTATCTGCGCCGCCTGCGCGGCGCCGCCCTCGACCGCGTCGTCGGCGGCGGATTCATGGAGTCCGACATCCGCTGGTGCCTGACCGTCCCGGCCATCTGGGAGCCCGAGCAGCGCAACCTGATGCGCGACGCCGCCCGCCTGGCCGGATTCCCCGCCGACGACCGCGACCGGCTGATCCTCGTGACCGAACCGGAGGCCGCGACCGTCTACTGCGCCCAGGACAGCGCCGCCGGAATCGGCGGCCTCGGCTCCACGGCCACGCTCGTCGTCGACTGCGGGGGCGGCACCGTGGACATCGCCGCCTACCGGTGCACGGCCGACGGATCCCTCGAACAGCTGCGCCGCCCCTCCGGCGGAAAACTCGGCTCGAACTACATCAACCGCCGCTTCCAGGTCCAGGTGCTGGCCCCCCGCCTCGGGCAGGCGGCGTTCAAGGCCCTGGAGGCGGCCCCCGCCCAGCTCCTGGAGCTGATGGACGACTTCGAACGCATGAAGACCCACTTCCGCGGGGACAGCGACAGCCCGGTCAGCATCCCCATCTCGCTCAAGGCCAGCCGGATCATCGACCCCCACGGCGGCACGGCCCGCCTCGCGGCCGAACAGCAGGGCGTCGACGACCACATCGTCATCGAACCCGACGTGATGCGAGGCCTCTTCCACGGAACCACCGAACCCCTGGTGAAGCTGGTGGACACCCAGATCCGCGAACTGCTCGCCGACCCCGCCGTCGCCGCCGACGGCCTGCGCGTGATCCTCGTCGGAGGATTCGCCCAGTCCCACTACGTGCAGACCCGGCTGGGCCTGCACCTCGACCGGGAGTTCCCGGCCGGGGTCCAGCTGATGATCCCGCCCAACCCCTCCCGCGCCGTGCTCGGCGGCGCCGTGCACTACGCCTGCCGCCCCGAGGTCGTGCACTCCCGGCGCGCCTCCAACACGTACGCGGTGGAGATCTCGGAACGGCGCAAATTCGGCGCCGTCTTCCGGGAGTCGGAAGCCGTACGCGCGCTCACCATCACCAAGGTCAAGGGTCAGGGCGCCTACCGCGACGGCGTCCTCGACCCGCTCGTCTTCATGGGGGAGCGGGTCGAGGTCGGCAGCGAACGGACCTACACCCTCGTCCCCCTCACCACCGACCAGCCGGAGGTGGAGGTCGCGCTGTACGCCGTACCCCAGGTGAAGGACCTCACGGTCAACACGCCCGGCGCGCGGCGCCTCGGCACGGTCCTGGTCGACATCTCCGAGTCGGTCGGCGAGGAGAAGGTCGACGACCGCAGCGTGGACCTGTACTTCACCTTCGGCGGAACCGAGATCGGCGTCACCGCCGTCAACCCGCGCACCGGGGAACGCCGCGAGACGGTCGTCGAGTTCGCCGGAATCCCCGAGTAGAGCAGGCAGCAGGAGCAGGAGAAGAGGTAGGCGAGATGGAGAGCTCAGGACCGGACCGAGGACTGCCCGCGTCTCCGGGACCGTGGCCCGGCGGCACACCTCCCGTGCCGCCCGCCGCGCCCGCACCCCCCGCCCCCGCCCCGGACGGCGCACGCATGCCGTGGCGGGTGTTCCAGGAGGTGAAGGACCTGCGGGCGGAGGTCAGGTCCCTGCGCGCCGAACGGGAGGAGGCCAAGGGCCGGCTCGACAAGCTGTACGAGGTGGTGCACGGCCTGCGCGCCGACCGGACCACGGAACTGGAGAGCGCCCACCACGAGACCTCGCAGGCCTTCGGCGCCCTGCGGGACCGGATCATCGGCCACTGCCGCGCCGCCGCGGAGACCGCCGCGGAGCTGCCCCACCACCGCGCCGAGACCCATGTACGGCTGTGCGCGGCCCTGTTCCGCACCGTACTCGGCGAGCATCCGGCCGCCGAGGAGGACTGGCACCGGACAGCGGCCGGCGTACTGGGCCCGCAGGTGCCCCTGGGCCCGGTGACGGACCTGCACCTGCACACCGCCGAACTGCGCGCGCGCATCGCGGAACTGGGCGGCGTGCACCGCTGGAACTTCGAGCTGCGCCTGGGCCGCGTACCCGACCCGCGCCTGCACGAGGTGTGGCCCCGGTCCGACGAGCACGAGCCCCTCAGCCTGTGCGTCGCCCCCGCCTACCAGGTGGTCGGCCGGCCCCCGCACGTCCGGCCGCTCGTCCACACCGTGATCGGCCGGGTGTGACCGTGCCCGGCGCTCCGCGGGAGGGGACACTGCTCGACGGCCGCTACCGGCTGGACCGGCTGATCGGGCGCGGCGGCATGGGCGAGGTCTGGCAGGCCACCGACACGAGACACGGCACCGGCCTCGCCGTGAAGACGATCCTCGCGCAGTCCCTGGACTCACCCGAGGCACGGGCCCGCTTCCGGCACGAGGCGCGGGCCCTCGAACGCGTCGTGAGCCCCTACACCGTGCGCCTGCTCGGGTCCGGCTCCGACGGCGACGTCGACTACCTGGCGATGGAGTACGTCTCGGGCCACGGCCTGGACCGGGAGCTCGCGGTCCGTTTCGTCGCCGACCGCACCTGGCGCTGGGCGGCGCCCGTGCTGCGCGGCATTGTCCAGGGCATCGCCGACGTGCACGGCGCCGAGACGGTGCACCGGGACATCAAGCCGTCCAACGTCATGCTCACCTCGGACGGTTCCGTCAAGGTGTGCGACTTCGGCATCGCCAAGCTCCTGGGACCCGAGCCCTTCACCCAGCTCACGGCCCCCGGCCAGGCCGTCGGCAGCGCCCCCTACATGCCTCCGGAGCAGTGGAACGGGGGACCGGTCACCTACCTGGGAGACCTCTACTCCTTCGGCTGCCTCGCGTACGAACTGCTCACCGGAGTACGCCCCTTCGGCCCCTGCATCGACCGGGAGGCCTACCGCAGGGCCCACCTGGAGCAGCGGCCCGAGCGGCTTTCCACCCTGCGCCCCGACCTGCCGTCGGCGCTGGACCTCCTGGTGTCCGCGCTGCTGGAGAAGCGCCCGGGGGACCGGCCGGCCTCCGCCGAGCTCGCGGCCGTCGTCCTCGACGTGTTCCCGCTGGAGGCCCGCGGGACGCGGTGGGCCAGGCAGCGGCTCGCCGCCCACGACGCCGAGACCGACCGGATGCTGCGGGACGCCGAGAGCAACTGGCTGTCGAACCGGCCGGAGGCGGGGCTCGCCTCCAGCCGGGAGGTCGTACGCCGCCGGGTACTGGTCAACGGCCCGAACGCCGAGGCGACCCTGAGGGCCCGCCGGGTCGAGGCGGACTGCCTGTGGGCGCTGGGGGACGTGGCCGAGGCGCTGCAGCTGAGCGAGGAGCTCGCCGAGCAGCGGGTCGCGGTGCTCGGCCCCTACAACGACGAGGCGATCATGTCGCTGCGGGCGTGGGCCAGCCGGCTGTGGCACCTGGGGCGCCTGGCCGAGGCCCTGGTGCCGCTGCGGCGGATAGCGGAGGCGCGCGCGGACACCCACGGGGACTACTCCCCGGAGTACCACCGGGCCAGTTACGACCTCGCGCTCTGCCTCTTCTCCTGCGGCAGGGGCGAGGAGGCGGCCCCGCTGCTGCGCGCCGTGGTGGCCGGACGTACGGACCTGCTCGGCGCGCAGGCCCCGGAGACGCTGGAGGCGTGCCTGCTGCTGGGAGCCGTACTGCTGGAGCACGAGGGGGCGGTGGATGCCCTCGCGCAACTGGAACCGCTCGAAGCCGCTCTCGACCGGGGCTGGATCCCCAACCAGCGGCCCCCGGACCATGCCCGCGCGCTCATCGAGAGCGCAAGGCTGCGTGTGAAGCGCAGGCGCTGAAGGCGGTGGGGTGCGGACACGGCTCCGCCCCCGCTGCCGTGGGCTGCGGGGGCGGAGCCGGCGGGGCCCGGCCGCTGTGCGTGTCGGCCGGCTCCGGGCTGTCAGCCGACGAGCTGGTCGTACGCGGGGAGCGTGAGGAAGTCCGCGTAGTCGGAGTCCAGGGAGACCTTGAGGAAGAGGTCGTGTGCCTGCTGCCACCTGCCGGCCGCGAAGGCCTCCTCGCCGACCTCCGCGCGCAGGGCGGCCAGTTCCTCGGCCGCCATCTGGCGGGTCAGCTCGGCCGTGGCGGCCTCGCCGTTCTCGAAGACGACTCCGGCGTTGATCCACTGCCAGACCTGCGAGCGGGAGATCTCGGCGGTGGCCGCGTCCTCCATGAGGCCGAAGATGCCGACGGCGCCGAGGCCGCGCAGCCAGGCCTCGATGTAGCGGATGCCGACCTGGACGGCGTTGCGCAGGCCCTCGTACGTCGGCTTCGCGTCGAGGGAGTCGATCGCGATGAGCTCGCCGGGGGCCACCGAGACGTCCTCGCGCAGCCGGTCCTTCTGGTTGGGCTTGTCGCCGAGTACGGCGTCGAAGGAGGCCATGGCGATCGGGACCAGGTCGGGGTGGGCGACCCAGGAGCCGTCGAAGCCGTCGCCCGCCTCGCGGTCCTTGTCGGCCTTGACCTTGGCGAAGGCGATCTTGTTGGCCTCGGCGTCCTTGCGGGACGGGATGAAGGCCGCCATGCCGCCGATGGCGTGGGCGCCGCGCTTGTGGCAGGTGCGGACCAGCAGTTCGGTGTACGCCCGCATGAAGGGGGCGGTCATCGTCACCGCGTTGCGGTCCGGCAGAACGAACTTCTCGCCGCCGTCGCGGAAGTTCTTGACGATGGAGAAGAGGTAGTCCCAGCGGCCCGCGTTCAGGCCCGCCGCGTGGTCGCGCAGCTCGTAGAGGATCTCGTCCATCTCGTACGCGGCGGTGATCGTCTCGATCAGGACGGTCGCGCGGACGGTGCCCTGGGGGATGCCGACGTAGTCCTGGGAGAAGACGAAGACGTCGTTCCAGAGGCGCGCCTCCAGGTGCGACTCCGTCTTCGGCAGGTAGAAGTACGGGCCCTTGCCGAGGTCGATCAGGCGCTTGGCGTTGTGAAAGAAGTACAGGCCGAAGTCGACGAGCGAGCCGGAGGCCGGGCCGCCCTCGAACTGCAGGTGGCGCTCCTCCAGGTGCCAGCCGCGCGGGCGCATGACGACGGTCGCGAGCTCCTCGGCGGGCCGCAGGGCGTACGACTTGCCGGTGCGGGGGTCGGTGAAGTCGATGCGGCGCTCGTAGGCGTCGATCAGGTTGAGCTGGCCGAGGACGACGTTCTCCCAGGTGGGGGCCGAGGCGTCCTCGAAGTCGGCGAGCCAGACCTTGGCGCCCGAGTTCAGGGCGTTGACGGTCATCTTGCGGTCCGTGGGACCGGTGATCTCCACACGCCGGTCGTTCAGCGCGGCCGGCGCCGGCGCCACCTTCCAGTCGCCCTCGCGGACCTGTGCGGTGTCCGGGAGGAAGTCGAGGGTGGAGGTGCGGGCGATCTCGGCACGGCGCTCGGCGCGGCGGGCGAGCAGCTCGGCGCGGCGGGGGGCGAACCGCCGGTGGAGCTCGGCCACGAAGGCGAGGGCCGCTTCGGTGAGGACTTCGTCCTGCCGCGGCAGGGGCTCGGCGTCGACGATGGCCAGCGGGGACGGCGCTGGTGCGGACATAACTGTCACTCCTTCAGCGGCGGTGCCTGGCGGCCGCGGGGAAGGCTCGCGCGGGACGGCACGCAGTGCCGTCGGGTGTGGAGAGCTCCGAAATACGGTCGCGGGCGCCGTCTGTGGGTTCAGGGCGCTTCTGACCAGTGGATAGTAATTTCCTCATGGTGGAAGTTCAATGGTTTGTTGATGTCGAGATTCTCTGAGTCGACAGATTCCACTTTCCGGTGGCCCTCAGTGCCACTACCGTCACACGGTGCTCAGAGCAGTCGGGCCAGGTCGGGCGGCGTGTCGATGTCATAGGCCTCCGCGACGTCCGAGCACTCCACCAGCACGAGCTCTCCGGCGTGGCGCTCCAGGTGCACCCGGGCGCCCTTGTCACCCGTCGCCGTCGCCGCGATGTCCGCCCAGCGCTCCGCCCCGAACAGCACCGGATGCCCGCGCTCCCCGCCGTACGCCGCCGCCACCAGGCTGGCGGGGGAGCGGTAGGCCTTCCGGACCCGGGCCGCCGCCGCCGGGCCGATGCCCGGCTGGTCGACGAGGGAGACCAGGGCCCCGCCGACGCCCGTACCGGCCAGGGAGGCGAGGCCGGCGCGCAGCGAGGAGCCCATCCCCTCCGCCCAGTCCGGGTTGTCCACGACCACGCAGCCGCTCAGGTCGGCACGCTCGCGGACCTCGGCCGCCGCAGCCCCCAGGACCACGTGCACCGGGCCGCAGCCCGCCTCCCGCAGCACCCGCACGGCGTTCTCCACCAGGGGCCGGCCGCGGTAGGGAAGCAGCGCCTTGGGGCGGCCGCCGAGCCGTCGGCCGCCGCCGGCGGCCAGGAGGAGCCCCGCGATCACGGGCGAATCGGAGTGGGTGTTGGCTGACATGCCACCGATTCTCGCCCCTGCCCGCGCTCCGGGGGCCGCCGCGCCAGGACCCGCCGTACGAAGGCCGTCGCGGCCCCGATCCGCAGCGGCCGCGCGATCCCGTTCTCGGCGGCGGCCAGCAGGGCACGTTCGTCACGGTCGGTCAGCATCTCGGCGTCTCCTTGCCGATCGGGGGCCAATACCGCGAGTCTGGTCCCCGATTGGCCTGGCCGTCAGAGCCAATCAGGGGAGGTTGGCATGGCAAACGGGCGAGTGGTCCGGACAGTGGACAGAACCATCGGCAGCCGCCAACTCGCGGCGCTGCTCCCCGCCGGCGTACGGGCCCGCCCCGGCTACCGGGCGCTCGCCGACGCCGTCCGCACGCTGATCCTCGACGGCCGCATCGCCCTGCACGTCCGCCTGCCCGCCGAACGCGAACTCGCCGAAGCCGTCGGCGCCAGCCGGGCCACCGTCACCGGCGCGTACGACCTGCTGCGCGAGAGCGGCTACGCCCGCAGCCGGCGCGGCTCCGGCACCTGGACCGAGCTCCCCGAAGGCCACCGCCCCGTCGGCGCCCACGCCCTCCTCGGCGCCGGCGGCCACCACGCCGGCGGCGAGCCCGGCATCGACCTGGCCATCGCCGCCATGAGCGCCCCCGACGGCGCCCTCGCCGACGCCCTCACCTGGGCCGCGCCACGGCTGCCCGAAGCCGCCCGCACGCCCGGCTACCACCCCTTCGGCCTGCCCGACCTGCGCACCGCCGTCGCCGACCGCTTCACCCGGCGCGGCCTGCCCACCCGCCCCGAGCAGATCCTCGTCACCTCCGGCGCCCAGCAGGCCTTCACCCTGGTCGTCAGCCTGCTCTGCCGCCCGGGGGACCGGGTCGTCACCGAGAACCCCACCTACGCCAGCGCCCTGGACGCCCTGCGCCACGCCGGCCTGCGCACCGGGTCGATCGCCGTCTCCGACACCGGCTGGGACATGGAGATCGCCGAGTCCACGCTGCGCCAGACCGTGCCCAGGCTGGCGTACGTCATCCCCGACTTCCACAACCCGACGGGCGCCCTCATGCCCGAGGAGGAGCGGCTGCGGCTGCTCGCCGCGACCCGCCGCACCGGCACCTGGCTGGTCGTCGACGAGACCATCGCCGACATGGCCCTGGACGTCCCCGCCGCCGCGCCCCTGGCGTCCCTGGCCCCGCGCGGCGGCGCGGACCACGTGGTGACCATCGGCTCGCTCAGCAAGACCCACTGGGGCGGCCTGCGCGTCGGCTGGGTCCGGGCCACCGCCAAGATGATCACGGAGCTGACGGCCGTACGGGTCAGCGCCGACATGACCGGCTCCGTCCTCGACCAGCTCGTCGCGCTCCCGCTGCTCGCCGCCATGGACCGCACCCTGCCCGCACGGCTCGCCGAACTCCGCGACCGCCGCGCGGCCCTGGTGGACTCCCTCCGGCGGCACACCCCTGAATGGTCCTGGCGGATGCCCCCGGGCGGCCTCTCGCTCTGGGTGGACCTCGGCGAACCGGTCAGCTCCGCCCTGGCCGAACGAGCCGCGGCCGCCGGAGTGCACCTCGGCCGCGGCGCCCGCTTCGGCGTGGACCCGGGCACCTTCGAACACCGCCTCCGCATCCCGTACACCCTCCCCGCCGACCTCCTGGAGGAGGGCGTACGCCGCCTCGCGGCCGCCCTCCACGACGGCGCCCCCCTGCCCCCGTCGGTGGACCGGCCGTACTGGGTGGCTTAGGGCCTGCATCGAGTTGCCCCGCGGCGTCGCGACGCCCGGCACGCACCGTCGGCTCGTGCGCCGAGGGCACGCACCGAACGCCGCTCCTTGCTCCACGGGGCAACTCGATACAGACCCTAGGCCGGGCAACACGCCCCGGCGGGTGTCCCCCGCGCCCCCGGACACCGCCCCCGTCAGCCGACGCCCAGGGCGACCAGGCAGGTGTCGTCGTCGTGCTCGTCCGACGCGTACGCGTCCAGGATGCGGTCGAGGGTGTCCTGCGGGCCGAGTCCGTCGCACCGCGCCAGCACCTTGCCCAGGGTCTCGACACCGTCGGCGATGTCCTCGCCCCGCCGCTCCACCATGCCGTCGGTGTAGAGCAGCAGGAGGTCACCCGGCCGCAGGGCCGTGGTCGCGGTCTCGTAGGCGTGCCCCGGCAGCAGCCCGAACAGCGGACCGCGGTGCTCCGTGCCCAGCACCGAAGCCGCGCCGTCCCGCAGCAGCAGGGGCGCCGGGTGGCCCGCGCACGCCCAGCGGAACCGGCGCCGTGCGTCGATGTGCCCGATGATCCCGGTCGCTGTCTCGGCGGACGGATCGGCGCACAACAGCTCGTTGAGCCAGGTGGTCAGCTGGCCCGCGTGAGTCCCCGGGGCGTGCGCGAGACCCGCGAGCGCGTGCCGCTGCTGCGCCATCCGGGCCACCGCGCCCAGGCCGTGGCCGCAGGCGTCGCCGATGGCCAGCAGGACCCGGCCGTCCGGCAGCAGGCGGCACTTGTACCAGTCCCCGCCCACGGCGGCGGCCTCCTCCGCCGGGACGTAGGCGGCCGCGACCGACAGACCCGCCTCGGCCAGTTCGGCGGAGACCGTCGGCAGCAGCGCCTCCCGCAGGGAGGATGCGACCCGTCGTTCAGCGGCCGCCTCCTCCCGCAGCCGGTCGGACTGCCGGCGCGTTGCGGCGAGCCGCTGGCGGCTGCGGACCTGCGACGTCAGATCACGGGCGATGACGTGCACCGACCAGGGCAGCCCGTCGGTCGCGATCACCGGATGCCCCACGAGGTGCAGGGTGCGGACCTCGCCGAGCACGCTGAAGCGGATCTCGGTCCCCGACGGCTCCTCCCCGTCCACCAGCGCCACCAGGAACTTCGCGAAGCGCGGTACATCTTCCGGCAGGACCGTGTCGCACAGCTCCGCGAGCGCCAGGGGACGCGCCGGATCCGTGCGGAAGATCGACGACAGCCCCTCCGACCAGACCACCTCCCCGGACAGCAGGTCCCACGTGCCCCAGCCCATGGACGCGATGTACTGGGCGTCGAGCGAAAGCAGCTCCCCGCGGCTGTGCGCCGCCCTCCACGTCGCCAGCACCTCGCCGCCGCAGGAGGAGGCGTCGTAGAGCAGCTTCGTGCGGTGCAGGCCGTCGCTGCGCTGCTCCGTGTAGTCGAGGGCGTACGCCTTCAGGGCGCGTCCGGTGTCCAGGACGGAATCCAGGGCCCCGACGAGCCCGCCGACCGCCGCGCCGGGCTGCACCTCGCGCAGCCGTCGGCCGACCTGGCCGTTCGGGGCCTCCAGCCACTCCGCCGCGCGCACGTGGTTGCCCGCCTTGACCGTGAAGTCGACCGTCACGCCGGCCTCGTCGCGCACCGGAGTGAACAGCGCGGCCGACAGTGGAATGGCGGGCAGGGCCGCGCAGACGCACGCCCACGGGTCGTGCTCCCCGCCCGCGTCGCGGCAGCCGTGCCCCGGTCCTGCGGAACCGCAGGAGCAGGGCTCCGCGCCCGCGTCCCGCGCGAGCACGCCGGCAGCGGGTACGGGCCCCTCGTCGAGCCGCACCCCGGCGCCGTGCCGGGCGGCTTCCCGCAGGGCCCGCACCTCGCGGGCAAGGTGCTGTTTCAGCGTCTCGGGGTCCCGGGGGACCAGCGGGCTCATGCGCCTCTCCCTCCGTCCGGCGGTGCGTGCTGCGTGGGGCGCCTGCCCACCTGCCCACCGTCCACGCCCGCCCGGGCGCCCCGGCGACCGCCGCGCCCTACGGCGTGCGGATCAGGCGGCGGGTGGCGGCCGCCGCCACCGCCGCCGTGCGGGACTCGACGCCCAGCTTCGCGTAGACGTGCACCAGATGGGACTTCACCGTCGCCTGGCTGAGGAAGAGGCGCTTGGAGATCTGCTGGTTCGACAGGCCGTCCGCCACCAGCTGCAGCACCTCCAGCTCCCGCTTCGTCAGCGCCTCCGCCGGCGTCCGCATCCGGTCCATCAGCCGCAGCGCCACCGCCGGGGCCAGCGCCGACCGGCCCGCCGCGGCCGTCCGTACGGCGGCCGCCAGCTCCTCCGGCGGGGCGTCCTTCAGCAGGTAGCCCGACGCGCCCGCCTCCACCGCGGCAAGGATGTCCGCGTCCGTGTCGTAGGTGGTCAGCACCAGCACCCGCGGGGCGCCGGAGCGGGCCGTGATCAGTGCCGTGGCCTCCGAGCCGTGCATGCCGGGCCCGAATTGCAGGTCCATCAGCACCACGTCCACCTGTTCGCGGGCGGCCAGCTCCACCGCCCGCTCGGCGGTCGCCGCCTCGGCCACCACCGTGAAGTCCGCCTCGGTGTCCAGCACCGCGCGCAGGCCCGCCCGGACCACGGGGTGGTCGTCGGCGAGCAGGAGACGGACGGTCACAGGGCCTCCACGGTGTGCGTGTGCTCCAGGCGTTCCAGCGGCAGCGGAAGGGTCACGGCCACGGCGGTGCCCTGGCCCGGGTCGGACTCCACGGTGAACAGCCCGCCCAGCGTCTCCGCGCGCGAGCGCATCGCGGGCAGCCCGAAGCCCCCGTCGGCGGACCCCCGCCCGGAACCGGCGCCCGGGTCCCGGCCGGGGCCCGGCACCGCCGACGACGGGTCGAAGCCGTCGCCGTCGTCGACGACGTCCAGCGTCACCGAGGCGTCCATGAAGGTCAGCGTGATCTCGGCGCGCCCGGCCCGGGCGTGCCGCACCACGTTGGCCAGCGCCGACTGGGCGATCCGCAGCAGCGCCACCTCGTACGGGGTGGGCAGCTCCCGCGGCCGGCCGCTCAGCGAGAACCGCACCCGCGGCCCCGGCACCCCCGCACACAGCCGCTCCAGCGCCGCCGCGAGCGAACCGTGCTCCAGGTCCGGCGGCGTGAGGGCCCGTACGAACCGGCGCGCCTCGGCGAGGTTGTCCTGCGCGGCCTGCCGGGCCCGCGCGATGTGCGGCAGCGCCGGGGCTCCCTCCGGCAGCGCCCGCTCGGCTGCCCGCAGCAGCAGCTGGATGGAGGACAGCCCCTGCGCGAGCGTGTCGTGGATCTCCCGGGCCAGACGCTCCCGCTCGGCCAGGATCCCGGCGCCGCGTTCGGCGGCGGCCAGCTCGGCCCGCGTCGTGATCAGCTCCTCGATCAGCTGTCGGCGGCGTTCGCTCTCCCGGTACAGCGCCTGGTAGCCCAGGACGGTCGCCACCGCCACGGCTCCGCCGAGCAGCGGCCCCAGGAACGCCCCCGGGGTGGCCGCGGCGCTGTGCGCGAGGAAGCCGCCGATGGCGGCGCACGCGGTCACCGCGACGGCCGCCACGCCCCAGCGCAGCCGCAGCAGGTGCAGTTCCAGGAAGTACAGCGGGAAGGCGATCCACAGCCCGTCGGGGGAGACCGCCAGCAGTCCCGCCCAGGCGGCGCCGAGCCCGGTCAGCCACACCGCGCCCGCCCGCTGGGAGCGGTGCACGGCCGGGGCCCGTACACCGGCCGCGTACACGGCGGCGAGCAGCGCGCAGGCGGCGACCACCGAGGCGGCCCGGGGCGCGGCGTCGGCGACGGCCCGGCCGGCGGCCAGTGCGAGCAGCCCGAGCAGCAGGGCGTGCAGGCACAGCCTCAGCACCCTCGACACGGGCGTCAGGGACCGGGCGGCGGCGGGCGCGGCCGGGGGCGCGCAGGCGAGGGGCGGGCCAGGGGCGGCGGGGGGAGCGGGGGGAGCGGCGGCAGTCATGTCCCGACCAGCGTAGAGCGGTCCGGGCGGGCCCCGGTCAACCGAAAGTTCGATGTCCGGGTACGCCCTTCGATCCGCAGGCCGCTACCGGAGCGCGATGCCGTGCCCCCGCCGTGCGGACCAGGGTGGGGCCATGTTCGTCGCATGGAGAGATCTACGGTCCGCCAAGGGCCGCTTCGCCCTGACGGGGTCGGTCGTGCTGCTGGTCACGCTGATGGTCGGGCTGCTGTCCGGCCTCACCGCGGGCCTGGCCCGGGAGAACATCTCGGCCCTCACCGGCCTGCCCGTCTCGCATCTGGCCTTCGCCGCGCCCGCCGGGGACCGGAAGGTGTCCTTCACCGCCTCGCAGGTGCCCGAGTCCGCCTGGCTGGCCTGGCGGGCCCGGCCCGGGGTGCGGTCGGCGGAGCCCCTGGGGATCCGCACCGTCGACGCCGTTTCGGGTGAGCGCACCGCCCCCGTCTCGGCCTTCGGTGTCGACCCGGCCGGCGGCCTGGCGCCGCGGGGCGCGGGCCTCGCGCCGGGGCGGGTGGTGCTCACGCAGAAGGCGGCCAGGGAGCTGGGCGGGCTCACCGCCGGCGCCACGCTCAGGATCGGCCCGCTGGAACTGACCGTGTCCGCCGTCGCCGGGACCGCCGCCCACAGCCACACCCCGGTGGTCTGGATGGCCCTGGACGACTGGCAGCGCGTCGGCGGCCCGGGCACGTCCGCCTCCACCGGCCCGTCCGCCTCCGCCGCCGGCGGTACCGTGGCCACGGTCGTCGCCGTGTCCGGCAGCGGCATGGACCTCGCCGCCGCCGACCGGGCCGCGTCCACCAGGGCGCTGACCGTAGACGAGTCCCTGGGCGCCGTCGGCTCCTACCAGGCCGAGAACGGCTCGCTGCAGCTCATGCGCGGCTTCCTCTTCGCCATCTCCGCCCTGGTCACAGGGGCCTTCTTCACGGTGTGGACCATCCAGCGCAGCGGCGACATCGCCGTCCTGAAGGCTCTGGGCGCCTCCACCCCGTACCTCCTGCGGGACGCCCTCGGCCAGGCCGTGGTACTGCTCGCCGCCGGCACCGGGCTGGGCACGGCACTCGCCGCCGGCTTCGGCGCGCTGATCAGCGGCGGGGACGTGCCCTTCGTCCTCGACGCCGCCACGGTGCTCGTCCCCGCCGCGATCATGATCGCGCTCGGTGTGCTGGGCGCGGCCCTGTCCATCCGGCGGATCACCGCCGTCGACCCGCTGACCGCCCTCGGGAGCGCCCGATGACCCTCCTCGTCCACGAAGCCACCCTCACCTACCCCGACGGCGACGCGCGGCTCACCGCCCTCGACGCGGTCTGTCTGGAGGCGCCCGCCGGGACCCTGACGGCGGTCGTCGGACCGTCCGGCTCCGGCAAGTCCTCCCTGCTCGCGGTCGCCGCCACCCTCGTCACCCCGGACCGCGGCCGGGTCGTCGTCGCGGGCGAGGACACCACGCGGATGGGCCCCGCCGAGAAGTCGGCCCTGCGCCGGGAGAAGATCGGCATCGTCTTCCAGCAGCCGAACCTGCCGGCCTCGCTGACCGCCGCCGAGCAGCTCCAGGTCATGGGGCACCTCGCGGGCCGGCCGGCGAGGGCCCTGCGCCGGCGGGCACTGGAGCTGCTGGACGCGGTGGGCCTGGCCGACAAGGCCGACAGGCGCCCCCACCAGCTCTCCGGCGGTCAGCGCCAACGGGTCAACATCGCGCGGGCGCTGATGAACGAGCCCGCCGTACTGCTGGTCGACGAGCCCACCAGCGCCCTCGACCACGAGCGCGGCGCGGCCGTGCTGGACCTGCTGGTGACCCTCACGCGCGAGCGCTCCACCGCCACCGTGCTCGTCACCCACGACCACGCCCACCTGGAGCGGATGGACCACACGGCCGCGATGGCCGACGGCCGGCTCACCGGGGCCGGGTCGGCCGCCCCGGCGGGTGCGGCGGTCCTCGCCCGGGGCGGCGCGGGCGGGGCTCAGGGCGCCGGCGGGGGTGCCGCGTGGGCGGAGGGTGCCAGGTAGGCGCGGTAGCCGGCCAGACCCGGGAGCGCGGGCAGGTCGTGCGGCCGCCACCCGGCGGCCCACGGTGGGGGAGGGGCGCCGCCCGCGACGAGCACCGCGGCCGGGGTCGTACGGGCGAGGCGGACGAGTCCCCCGGCGCTGACGCTGCCGTCGTGGCCGCCGACCTGGCGTGAGGCGCATCCCGTACGGAAGCCGGTCCGGACGGCCTCCTCGCCGCTGACCACGCACGGCGGCCGCAGCCCCTGGGCGCGCAGTTCGGCGGCCACGGCGGTGAAGGCGGCCGTGGTGACCCGGCTGCGGGCGGCCAGGGTCGCGGAGATCGCCGCCTGCAGCGCGAAGTGCGCGGCCAGCGCCAGGCAGAGCGCGGTCAGGGCGAGCGGGCGGCCGCGGGCCGCGCTGAACAGCCGCGCCAGGCAGCACGCCACCGGCAGGGACAGCAGGGCGTAGGCGGGCAACAGGAAGCGGGGGGCCGCGTAGCCGACGAACAGCAGGTACGGCAGCGCGAGCGACAGGGCGGCGGCTGTGGGGACGAGGAGCGTGCGCCACGGGCCGGGGCCGCCCCGGTACGCGACGGCGAGGCCGCCCGCGACGAGCACCGGCAGGGCCAGCCACCACAGGCCCGTCACCGGCTGGCTCCAGGGCACGTCGCAGGGGCGGCACAGGGTACGGCCGCCGAGGGCGCGCAGGTGGTCCCAGAGGGCCGGGTGCCAGCCCAGGCCCCCCTGGATCTCACCGGCGCGGTGCAGGCGGGCGAGGAGGCCGCCGTGGTGCAGCTCGGCCTCGACCACCCAGGACGCTCCGCCGAGGACGACGCCGCCCGCGACGGCCGCGGCGGGGGCGGGCCGCCGCCACCGGGGCACGAGGGCGGCGGCGCACAGGAGGGGCAGCGCGAGCCAGAGCGCGTCGCTGGGGCGCATGATCGCCGCCAGTGCGGTCGCGGCGCAGAGCCCGGCGAGCGCGCGCCGGTCACCGGGCGCGCCGGCGGCCCGCAGGAAGCAGCCCACGGCCATCAGCGACCCGAAGGCGACCCACAGGTTGGGCATGGCCTGCGGTCCGTACGACAGGGCCGTCCACAGTCCGGCGAACAGGGCTCCGGCGAGGGCGAGCACGGGGGTGGGGAGCAGCCGCCGCCACAGCCAGAGCGAGAGCAGCAGGGCTGCGGAGGACAGCAGGGCGAGATGGATCCGCAGGGCCGTGACGGACGACGTGAAGGCGGCGACCGGCGCGGCGAGGTAGCTGATGCCGCGGGCGCGCGGGGCGCTGAAGAAGGCGGCCGGCGCGTGGCCGGAGACCTGGCTGACGTAGACGGTCTCGTCCCAGCCCAGCCCGGTACCCGGCACGGCCAGGATCAGCTGCGCGGTGGCGTACGCGGCGGCGACCGGCCCGAGCAGCCACAGATCGCTGCGGCGGCTGCGGGCGACGGCGGGCCGCGTGCGCACGGCCGGCTCCGTCAGGGGGTCGGAAGCCATGGGCGGCCCTCCGGGGACGGGACGGGAGGCGGGCGGGGCTGCCCACGCTGCCCGGCCCGGCGGCGCCCCGCCAGCGGAGAGCCGCCACCGGCCGTACACGGCGTGAGCCCCGCCGGCGGATCCGGCGGGGCTCGGTGTCGTGTACGGCGGGTCGCGCCGGGGCTCTCCGGCCAGACCGACCCTTCCGGATCCCGGCGGGTCGGACGGGGACCGGTCTAGGACGGGGTCTGGTTGGACAGGGCCACCGACAGCTCGTCGGCGACGTTCTTGAGGATCGGGACGAAGGACTCCGTCACGGCCTCGGTGACGCGGCCTGCCGGACCGGAGATGGAGATCGCGGCGGCGGTCGGGGAGTTCGGCACCGACACGGCGAGGCAGCGGACCCCTATCTCCTGCTCGTTGTCGTCGACCGCGTAGCCCACCCGGCGGACATGCTCCAGCGCGTCCAGGAAGCCCTCCGGCGTGGTGATGGTCTTCTCGGTCGCCGCCGGCATGCCGGTGCGCGCGAGGAGGGCCCGTACCTCGTCGGCCGGGGTGTAGGCGAGGAGCGCCTTGCCCACACCGGTGGAGTGCGGCAGCACCCGGCGGCCGACCTCGGTGAACATGCGCATGGAGTGCTTGGAGGGCACCTGGGCGACGTAGACGATCTCGTCCCCGTCGAGGAGGGCCATGTTCGCCGTCTCGCCGGTCTCCTCGACGAGTCGGGCGAGGTAGGGGCGGGCCCACGTCCCCAGGAGGCGCGACGCGGACTCGCCGAGGCGGATCAGGCGCGGGCCGAGGGAGTACCGTCGGTTGGGCTGCTGGCGTACGTACCCGCACGCCACCAGCGTGCGCATCAGGCGGTGGATGGTGGGCAGGGGCAGGCCGCTGGCGGCGGACAGCTCGCTGAGGCCGACCTCGCCCCCGGCGTCCGCCATACGTTCGAGGAGATCGAAGGCGCGCTCAAGGGACTGGACGCCACCGCTGGCGGCAGGGGTCTTCGAGGAAGCGTCGGTGGTGCTGGCGCTGGACGTCGGCACGGCGCGGTCCTTTCGGTGCTGGCAGGCAAGGGAGCAGCCTACCCGGCGGTCGGCGTCGGCCCCAGTGCCGGGGTCGGGGCCGTCGCCGCCGGTCAAGGGTGGTTTGTCCTGGTGGCGGACGTCCTCGTGAAGTCAGCCGCGGGACTCCCGGTGGCGGTAGCTACATTCTGTATGGCGAAATCATAATTCCATCTTGTGGAAACCTCCAATTGCGGTTGCGGCGGGTCAGCGGTCCGTCCGGGCGCTCTTGACTGCTCCCGGATCGCCGGGAAGACTCCGTCAACAGAACGTTGAATTTCGCTCTGTGGAAGTAGATGGGGAGGTTCCGGTGGCCGACGTGGCTGTGGAACTGGTACTGCGCTCGACGCGCGTCATCACCCCCGAGGGGACGCGCGCCGCCTCGGTCGCCGTCGCCGGCGGGAAGATCACGGCCGTGCTCGCCCACGACGCCGAGGTACCGGCCGGAGCCCGGCTGGCGGACTTCGGCGACGACGTCCTGCTCCCCGGCCTGGTCGACACCCACGTCCACGTGAACGACCCGGGCCGCACCGAGTGGGAGGGCTTCTGGACCGCCACCCGCGCCGCCGCGGCCGGCGGCATCACCACCATCCTCGACATGCCGCTCAACTCCCTCCCGCCGACCACCACGGTCGACAACCTGCGCGTCAAGCAGGAGGTCGCCCGCGCCAAGGCGCACGTGGACGTCGGCTTCTGGGGCGGCGCCCTCCCGGACAACGTCAAGGACCTGGCCCCGCTGCACGACGCCGGCGTCTACGGCTTCAAGTGCTTCCTGTCGCCCTCGGGTGTGGACGAGTTCCCCGAGCTCGACCAGGAGCAGCTGGCCACCTCGCTCGCCGAGATCACCGGCTTCGGCGGCCTGCTGATCGTGCACGCCGAAGACCCCCACCACCTCGACGCCGCCCCGGTCGTCCCCGGCCCCAGGTACGCCGACTTCCTGGCTTCCCGGCCGCGCGACGCCGAGAACACCGCCATCGGCAACCTGATCGCCCAGGCCAAGCGGCTGAACGCCCGCGTCCACGTCCTGCACCTGTCCTCCTCCGACGCGCTGCCGCTGATCGCCGCCGCCAAGGCCGAGGGCGTGCGCATCACCGTGGAGTCCTGCCCGCACTACCTCACCCTCACCGCGGAGGAAGTCCCCGACGGGGCGAGTGAGTTCAAGTGCTGCCCGCCCATCCGCGAGGCCGCCAACCAGGACCTGCTGTGGGACGCGCTCGCCGACGGCACCATCGACTGCGTCGTCTCCGACCACTCGCCCTCCACCGCGGACCTGAAGACCAGCGACTTCTCCACCGCGTGGGGCGGCATCTCCTCCCTCCAGCTCGGCCTGCCCGCCATCTGGACCGAGGCGCGCCGCCGCGGCCGGACCCTGGAGGACGTCGTCCGCTGGATGTCCGCCGCCCCGGCCGCCCTCGCCGGGCTGGCCCAGAAGGGCGCCATCGAAGCCGGCCGCGACGCCGACTTCGCCGTGCTCGCCCCCGAAGAAACGTTCACCGTGGACCCGGCCGCACTCCACCACCGCAACCAGGTCACGGCGTACGCGGGCAGGACCCTGTACGGCGTCGTGAAGTCCACCTGGCTGCGCGGCACGCAGATCGCCGACCGCGGCACCCCGTCCGAGCCCACGGGCCTCCTCCTCGAAAGGCAGAACTGACCAGTGGCGACTGAATCCTTCACCGGCAACGCGAACCCGTACGGAGGCGGCGACCCGTACGCGGACTACCGCACCGCGGACTTCCCCTTCACCCAGTACGCGAACCTCGCCGCCCGTGAGCTGGGCGCCGGTGTCATCGCCGCCAACGACGAGTTCTTCGCCCAGCGCGAGAACCTGCTGATCTCCGAGGCCGCGCACTTCGACCCCGAGGACTTCGGCCACAAGGGCAAGGTCATGGACGGCTGGGAGACCCGCCGCCGCCGCGGAATCTCCGCCGACCAGCCCTGGCCCACCCCCGAGGACCACGACTGGGCACTGGTACGCCTCGGCGCCCCCGGCGTCATCCGCGGCATCGTCGTCGACACCGCCCACTTCCGCGGCAACATGCCGCAGGCCGTCTCCATCGAGGCCACCAACTGGGAAGGCGCCCTCGCGCCGACCCCGGAGGAGCTGCTGGGCGACGACGTGAAGTGGACGACCATCGTGCCCCGCACGCCGGTCGGCGGCCACGCCGCCAACGGCTTCGAGGTCGACACCGAGCAGCGCTTCACGCACCTGCGCGTCAACCAGCACCCCGACGGCGGCATCGCCCGCCTGCGCGTCCACGGCGAGGTCCTGCCCGACCCGAAGTGGCTCGCGGCGCTCGGCTCCTTCGACGTGGTGGCCCTGGAGAACGGCGGCTCCGTCCAGGACGCCTCCAACCGCTTCTACTCCCCGCCGACCAACACCATCAACCCGGGCCGCTCCCGCAAGATGGACGACGGCTGGGAGACCGCCCGCCGCCGCGACAACGGCAACGACTGGATCCGCTACCAGCTGGTCGCCGAGTCCGAGATCCGCGCCGTGGAGATCGACACCGCCTACCTCAAGGGCAACTCGGCCGGCTGGGCCTCGCTGTCGGTGAAGACGGGCGAGGAGGGCGAGTGGACGGAGTTCCTGCCCCGCACCCGCCTGCAGCCCGACACCAACCACCGCTTCGTCCTGGACACCCCGGCGGTCGGCACCCACGTGCGCATCGACATCTACCCGGACGGCGGCTTCTCCCGCCTGCGCCTCTTCGGCTCGCTGACGGAGGCCGGCGCGGCCGCGCTGACCGCCCGCCACCAGGAACTGGGCGGCTGACCCCGCACCCGCGACCGCCCCGGGGGCCGACACCCGCGCGGCCCGCAGCACACGCCCCAGGGCCGTACCGGGATTCCGGTGCGGCCCTGGGGCGCGAGTGCACGGCGGTGTCGCAGGAGCCGGCGCGGGGCGCCGGGCAGCTCACGGCACGGCGGCGCCCCGCTCAGACCGGTCAGCCGGAGACCGGGGCGACGGCCAGGGCGGCCACGACCTCGTCGTCCTCGAAGTCGCCGGTGGGCGTGAAGCCGAGCTCGGCGTAGAGGCGCGCGGCGGGGGCGTTCTCCGGGTGGTACGAGAGCCGGATCTCCCGGCAGGACGGCAGCGCCGCGAGCCGCCCGATCAGCGCGCGCACCGCGGCCCGGCCCACCCCCCGGCCCTGCTCGGCCGCGTCGACGATCATGCCGCCGATCCAGTGCGCGCCGCCCTCGTCGTCGTACGCCCACATCACATGCCCGACCACCGCGTCACCGGCCCGGATCGCGAGCGAGTTCCACACGCCGCCGCGCATGGACAGCAGCAGGTAGCGGGCGCCGAGCGCGGCGACGAACCGCCGCTGGTCGTCCGCCGGCGCCACGTCGGCCACGGCCCGCCAGTTCTCGTCGGTGATCTCGTCGAGCACCACGGCCCGACCCTGGCGATCGTCGAAGTCCACGCTTCCCCCACCTGTTTCGTATGTCGATCAAGGTGAGCCTAAGCGCTGGTCGGGGCTTTCCGTACGCGCGCCCGCGGCCGCCGGACGGGGCGTGAGGCGGGCGGGCGGCGGGTGTCAGGCGGGGGAGCCGACCGCGTCAGATGGTGACGGGGCCCTTGGCGGTGGCGAACTCGACCGAGACCAGGCCCGGTTCCTCGTCCTCGACCCAGGTGACGTCGATCTGGTCGAGGGGGTGGTCGGCCGGTTCGCCGAGGAACTCGGCGATGGAGGCGGCGTCACCGGCGATGGAGACCCCGTGAATGGTGGTGGGGGTGCGCGGGTCGGCGCTCGGGCGCTCCCCGGTGGGGACCAGCCACTGCAGGAAGTAGGGCAGTTGCGGATCCTCCATCAGCTCCAGCAGGCCGATCTGCTTCCACCTCAGGTCGAACCCGTCGGGGCGGACCCGGTGGCCCTCGGCCGACGTACGGCCGAGGCGGGCCTCGACCGGGGCGATGTCGTCGACGGAGACCACCCAGCCGAGCCAGCCGCCGCCCTCGGCGGCACGGCGCGCGACCGCCTGGCCGAAGGGCGCGCGGTCGGCGGCGGGGTGGTCGAGCGTGGTGACGACCTCGACGTAGGTGCCGCCGCTCAGCGGAAGGATGAAATTACGGGTGCCGAACCGCGGGTGCACACCCCCGTCGACGAACCCGGCTCCGAGGGCCGATCCGATCCACTGGACGGTCGAGACGAAGCTGTCGCGGGCCACCGCATAGGACACGTGATCAAGTCGCACGACGCCATCATCACCCGACAACCCAGACAAATCCCGCCGCCACGCCCACCGCCCCGGTATACGGCACCACCACGAAGAGACGGGCCCTCAGGGCTGCCCGAGCCCGCGCAAGCGCTGGCAAGGCCCGCCGCCGGCAGCGGGCCAGGCGGCCCGAGCCCCCGCCCGACGCCCGGGACCGGAACCGTCCAGGACTCGCCCGGGCGAGGCCCGCCGCCGGTAGCCGGCCGGCGGCCCTGCCCCCGCGCCCGGGCGACCGGTGACCGGGGACCGGCCTTGGCTCCCGTGCCCGGGGACCGGACCCGTCCAGGACTCGCCCGGGCGAAGCCCGCCGACGGCAGC
This sequence comes from Streptomyces sp. TN58, assembly GCF_001941845.1. Classification (NCBI taxonomy): domain Bacteria; kingdom Bacillati; phylum Actinomycetota; class Actinomycetes; order Kitasatosporales; family Streptomycetaceae; genus Streptomyces; species Streptomyces sp. TN58. The sequence continues at coordinate 6,007,054 of NZ_CP018870.1, forward strand.
CGGTAGCCCGGCCCCGCGCCCCGGCCCCGGGGGCTCACCCGGCAAGGGAGTCAGGGGAGCCGGGGGAACGGGGGGCGTACCCGGGCTCGTACCCCGGATCCGCCCGCACGCCCGGCGAGGGCTACGCGGCGTGGCCGCCGTCCACCGCGAACTCCGCGCCCGTCACGTATCCGGCGCCGGGCCCGGCCAGGAACGCCACCACCTCCGCGACCTCCTCCGGCATCCCGAACCGGCCGAGTGCCGTCATGGCCGCCTGCGGGCCCGCGTACGGTCCGTCGGCCGGGTTCATGTCGGTGTCCACGGGGCCCGGATGCACCAGGTTCGCGGTGATCCCGCGCCCGCCGAGCTCCCGTGCCAGGGCCTTCGTCAGCCCGACCGTCGCCGCCTTGCTCATCGCGTACAGCACCCCGCCCGGCCCCGGCACCCGCTGCGCCATGCAGCTGCCGATCGTGATGATCCGTCCGCCCTCCCGCATACGCCCCGCGGCCGCCTGGGCCGCGAGGAACGCGCCGCGCACGTTGACGCCGAGCACCCGGTCGACCTCGGTCAACCCGGCCTCCTCCAGGGGCCCGACCGCCCCCACCCCGGCGTTGTTGACCAGCACGTCGAGCCGCCCGAACCGCCGGACGGTCTCCCCGACCGCGTTCGCGACCTCCGCCGCGTCCCCCGCATCCGCCCGCAGCGCGACGGCCCGCCGGCCGAGCGCCTCCACCGCCTTGACCACTCCGGCCGCGGCCTCGGCGTCGCTGACGTACGTGATCGCGACGTCCACCCCGTCCTCGGCGAGCCGCAGCGCGACCGCCGCCCCGATCCCCCGACTTCCCCCGGTCACCAGCGCCACCGCGTTCCTGTCCATGCCGTTCCTCCCGCATCGTTTGGTTGCGGGTTCAAGCAAACAGCGCCCAACCCCCTCGCCGCTGGCAGGAATCCGACCCCGCGTTCCCCCGGCCCGCGAACGACGGAGGCCCCACCGGGAGTGATCTCCCGGCGGGGCTCCGTGTGACGCTGGACCGTGCTATCCGATGGTCAGGTACTTGTCCCAGGCGTCCTCGTCGACGCCGCTCGCGCCACCGACCGCCGTCCTCCCGCCCATGTAGAGCCACTGCTTGCCGCCGGCGTCGACGGCCCAGATGTCGGGGATGCCGTCACCGTGGACGTCAGGGGTGCCGAGGATCTTCGGAACGGCGCTCCGGCCCCAGCCCGTGGTGGCGTAGCCGTAGTCCTGCCCGCCCAGGGCGCTCGCTCCGTCCTTCAGGGAGACGAGGTCGACGCCGCCGTTCGCGCCCGGCTTGCCCTTGCGCAGGACGAGGCCGCGGTTGGGGTTGGCGTTGTCGCGGAAGAGCAGGTCGGGGACCTTGTCGCCGGAGATGTCCCGGACACCGACGATGTCGCGTGAGTCCCAGACCGTGTTGGCCACCTGCTTGTAGGAGGCGAAGCTGGCTCCCGAGTATCCCGAGAACATCCACAGCACGTCGCCGGCGATGGCGAACAGGTCGGGTGTGCCGTCGCCGTCCACGTCTTCGCTGACGACGATCTGGCGGAAGGTCGCCGGGTCAGGCGCGTTGGCGGGCAGCAGGATCTCCATGCGCCGGCCGACGTCGAACTGGCCGGTACCGATGCCCGGGTAGAGGTACATCTTGCCGTCGGGCATCCGTGCGATGACGTCGGTCAGCCCGTCGCCGGGGAGCCAGTCGGTGGAGTGACCGATGAGTGCCGACTTGCCGGAGGTCGCGTCCTTCCAGTGGCCGCTGACGGGCGTTCCGTTGTCGAGGGTGGCGAGGACGCGGGCGTCGGTGTCGCCTTGGGAGTCACCGGCGTAGGTGAGCAGGTCTCCCTTCTCGTCGACGGCCAGGAGGTCGGGGTGGCCGTCGCCGGTGACGTCGCCGGGCTTGTCCAGCCCGGGCCTGGCCTTGACGAGGAACTCGTAGGCGGTGTGGCCGGACACGTTGCCGGACTTGCTTACCGTCCGGACGTAGAGGACGTTGGGACCGGTGGTGTCGACCTGCATCTTGATGGTCGCCTTGTCACTGGCATCCGGTGCGGCCTTCTTGTCGAAGAGCGGACGGTTCAGGCTCCACTGGTACTCCTGGACGTCACCGGCCTTGGCGCCGTTACCGGAGAGGTACAACGCCTGGTCCGGGGTGCCGGCATGGTTGAGGCTCCAGTTGGTGCCGTTACCGCTGGGCGGGAAGTCCGTCGAGTCGACAGCCGGGTTGGGCGGCACGCTGTGGCTGACGGTGAAGGTGCACCAGCCCCCGCCACCCGAATCGGCCGGTCCGCTGCCGGGCGACCACCAGCCGTCCTTGTCCCTGGCGCGGGCAAGCCACCAGTACTGCTTGCCGTCCTCGAACTCGTCGAACGGCACTTCGGCGGTGACGAAGCCCTCGCTGTTGACACGCAGCCATTGGCTGTAGACCTTGGCGTTGTCGCCTCCCCACACCTCGATTCCGATTTCGTGCAGGTTCTGCTGGTCGGTCCTGTCGTCGCGGTCGGTGCCCTGGACCTGGAAGGTGACGTTCGTCTTGCCGATGGCGGTGCCGGCACCGCTGGTCAGGCATGGGCCGCCGGGGTAGGTCTTCATGTTCGCCGCGACAGGGATGTTCGGGGGAGTGTTGTAGACGATCTCGATGTAGGGAGCAGTCTCGCCGTTGGCGATGAACTTCTTCCAGTAGTACGAGTTCGACTCGTTCGGGGCGGCGAACCCCAGCGACATGGCTCCCCAGCCGTTGCTCGCTGCATGGCTCACGAGGCCCTTGACGTCGGGCGCGATCCAGTTGTCGGGGCACGAGCTGTTGTACCCGTACCCGGAGTTCTCGCTGGTGACCTTCCAGTTCCAGAAACCGGTCGTGTTGTTCCACGTACTCGACGAAGTGATGAAGGGGGTCGAGTAGATGTCCATCGGCTTCTGGTCACAGGACCACGAGTACGTCTGCAAGGCGCGCACGTTGGCCGCCAGGATGGCGGCGCCGTGCAGCTCGCTGCCGAATTCGAAGTTGAAGATGGAACGGGACGTGCCACCAGTGGTGGACTCGTACCCGACGCGTGCTTCGTTCGTGCCGCTCGCGTTGTAGTTCTGCCCGTTGTAGAAGCTCGAATTGCCTTCCGTCTTGTAGAGCAGCGTCCAGGAGTGCTTGTGCCTCTTGAACGAGGGGTCGATGAACACCGGGTAGACGGTCTGCGGGTCGGTCAGCAGCGAGCTGTCGGGCGTCAGGGAGAGCGTGCCCTCGGTGAGGTTCGCCTTGACCGGCCGCAGGCGGGCTCCTTCGGCGCCGGCCAGGCCGGGCAGCCCGAGCGTAGGGTGCTGCTTCGCCGCATCCGACGGCTTCCACGCCGCAACGGCATCGGTGGTGGCGACCTTGCCACTGGAGTCCCACGACATCGGGCTGGGGGAACCGGCGATCTCTTCACCCTTGGCGTCACGGGCACTGATCGCACCCGACTCGGCGTCCAGCTGGAACTTCATGTCGGGCGAGGTGAGGCGGTACTTCAACTCACCGAGCAGCGGGTCGGCCGCGGCCCGCTTGTCCTTGACGACCAGCAGGTGTGAGTATCCGCCGTCCTGAGCGGTCATCACCAGGTCGATGCCGGGACGGACGTTCTCATAGAGCGCCCGAGGACCGTCGATGACCGGCGCGGGCAGGGTGCCGGGCCAGCTCACGACCATGTCGTGACCGTCGGTTTTCAGGCGGACCAGTTCGGTCCACGCCTGCCCCGGTGCGTCCTGTCGCAGTGCCACTCGACTCACACTGCGTGAGGCCCGGTCCCCGCCGGCCCCCTGCTGGCCGGTACCCCCGCTGAAGAACACACGGCCGTTGACGGCCTTGGCCGCGTAGCCGCCGTCGACTCTCGCCAAGTCGGTGTCGATGGGCTTCCACTTGCCGTCCACCTCGGCACGAAAGGCCGAACCGTGGACCTCCTTGCGGAACGAGCCGTCCGGACGGGCCCAGGTCGTGGTGTTCGCACTACGCGCGGCCGTGGCCTCCACCTCCTCACCGGACTCCGCGGCAAGGCGACGCGCCTGGTGCTCGGCGATCGGCGTGTCCTGACCGGACCGGTCCCGAGCATCCCCGCCGATGACGTGCACCCCGACGGGCACCGCGATGGCGACGGCAAGAAGGGCGGCGATACCTCCCAAGGCCCGGCGACGCCGGTACCAACGAGGTGTTGCCACAGCAACGACTTCTCTTTCAGCCGCCTTCGGCGGGCTTTCGTCAACGGGCTCACTGACAGACACAGGCGTACTTCTCCCCCCTCGGGCAGCGCGGTTCCGCAGCCCTCGGTACTCACAAATGATTCCGGCCATCGGCCCGAAACGCGAAGGGCTCACTCCCCGTTCGCCGTCCGCGCACAAGATGCGCGAGCCGAGCATGAACCATCACGCCGACAACCGCACCCGTGGTGCCGAGCGTCCGGCGTGCCGTTAACTGCCGATTCGCACCCAATAGCCCAGGGTGTGCAGTAGTTAAGGTGACAAAGCCCACACCGGATATCGGAACCGTGACTTTTCCATCCCCCTACCCGCACAATCAGCTGGCTATTTGTCAGTTTCCTGTCGTCCATGTGCCCATGCCGTGGCGGCAGCTCGTGGGGGGGTCCACATGTCGCCGCTCTCGGCGAACAATTTCCGCCTGCCCGGAAACAGAAGGGCCCGCGCGAGACGCGCGCGCCTTGCCGGGCGCACCGGCATCACACTGTCCGTGGTCCTGGCCGCAACTCTTCTGCCCGCCCCTGCCTGGGCGGCACCACCGGGCGACCGCACCGGTGTCCAACTGCCTGGCCTCCAGCAGGACATCAAGGCCAAGATCGACCAGGTCGCGGCCGCGAAACTGCAGGGCTGGGACGGTGGCGCCGCGGCGCCACCCCCGGGGTACGAGCCCTCCAGGGTGACTCCCCCGGCGGCTGGTGCCGAACCCGTGGCGCTGAATCCGGAGAACGGGAATCAACTGGTCCAGGCGGGCGGTCTGCCTATCAGCATCGGCAAGGCCTCGCCGACCGAGAGCAATCCGACGCCGCCGGCCCCGGCCGGGACCTGGTTGGTAGCAGTCGAAGCACGGACCGTCACCGAGTCGGCCGGCATCGACGGCGCGATCATCAAGGTCACCCCCCCGGCCGGCAGCTCGACCCCGGTCGACGTGCAACTCGACTACAAGAAGTTCGAGGACCTCTACGGCACCGAATGGGCCACCCGCCTGGAGCTCAAGCAGCTTCCCGAGTGCTTCCTGACCACGCCTGAGCTTCCCCAGTGCTCCGCCGCCGTGGACGTTCCGAGCACCAACGACCCCCACGCCGGGACCGTCCGGGCAACCGTCGACCCGGTCGCCGTGCCCGCCCAGGGCCTGCGCACCATGACCGGTGGCGGCGGCGCGATGGTCCTGGCTGCTTCCGACGGAGGTTCGGGCGCGGGCGGCACCTACAAGGCCACCTCGCTGTCTCCTTCGGGCAGTTGGTCGGCGGGAGGAAGCGGCGGCGGGTTCTCCTGGACGTATCCGCTGACCGTGCCTCCGAACCCCGCCGGACCCGAGCCGAAGATTGCCTTCTCCTACTCCTCGCAGGCTGTGGACGGCAAGACGTCCGTGGCCAACGGGCAGGGTTCGTGGATCGGTGACGGCTGGAGCTATGAGCCCGGTTACATCGAACGCCGCTACCGGGCCTGCTCGGAGGACCGCGATGCGTCAGGGGGTGCGCCGAACAACGACAACAGCACGGACAAGAAGAAGGGTGACCTGTGCTGGGCCGGTGACAACCTCGTGATGTCGCTCGGCGGCACGACCACCGAGCTGGTCCGCGACGCCGCATCGGGGCAGCTGGTTCCGGCGGCTGATGACGGTTCGAAGATCGAGCGGATGTCGGGCAGCGCCAATGGCGCGAAGGACGGCGAGTACTGGGTCGTCACCACCCGCGACGGCACGCGGTACCACTTCGGACGCCACAACGTCGGCACCCACGGCGACGGAGCTTCGCCGCTGACCGTCACCGACTCGGTCTTCACCGTTCCTGTCTTCGGCAACCATCTCGGTGAACCCTGCCACCAGGCGGCGTACGCCAACTCGTCCTGCCGCCAGGCCTGGCGCTGGAACCTCGACTACGTCGAGGACGTCCACGGCAACGCCATGGTCATCGACTGGCAGCCGGAGCAGAACCGCTACGCCAAAAACGCGAAGTTCAAGGAGAAGAACGCAGCCGAAGTCGGCTACACCCGAGGCGGCAACCCCACCCGGATCCTCTACGGGCTGCGCGCGGACAACCTCGCTGGAAATCCGGCAGGCCGCGTCGAGTTCACGCTCGCGGAGCGGTGCATCGAGGAGGGCGGCGTCAAGTGCGGCAATGATCAGTTCGATTCGAAGAACTACGGTGACAAACAGCCGTGGTGGGACACCCCGTCCACCCTTCACTGCAAGATGGACGCAGAGAGCTGCTACGTCTCCGCGCCGACGTTCTGGTCGCGCAAGCGCCTGACCGGTGTCACCACCTACGGCCAGCGAACCGAAGGCTCCACGGCTCTCTCCAAGGTCGACCACTGGTCGCTGACCCAGTCGTTCCCGAAGCAGCGCACCGACACGCACCCCCCGCTGTGGCTCGAATCCATTACCCGTACCGGCTACGGCACCGCGAGGGACAGCAGTGACAACCTGATCGGGATCCCGTTGCCGCCGGTGTCCTTCCTGGCCAATGCCCAGGACATGCCGAACCGCGTCGCGAAGAGCGCCAGCGACGCGACCCCCGACTACGACCGCCTCCGCGTGGAGACCATCCGCAACGAGACCGGGGGCGAGACGTACGTCGACTACTCGGCTCCCTGTGCGGTGGGTGCGTCCCACCCCAAGCCGGAGGCCAACACCACCCGCTGCTTCCCCGTCCACTGGTCCCCGGACGGCGACCTGGAGAAGCCGCCGCTGGAGTGGTTCAACAAGTACGTCGTCGAGAAGGTCGTCGAGAAGGACCGCGTCGCCCGCCAGCCTGACGTCACCACCAGTTACACGTACGAAGGTGACGCGGCCTGGGGCAAGGACACCGACGAGTTCACGAAGCCGGAACTGCGCACCTACAGCCAGTGGCGGGGATACGCATCGGTCGTGGTGACCAAGGGCGTCACCGCCAACGCGGGCAAGCCCGACGCCACGGAGCAGTCCCAGACGCGCACGCGCTACTTCCGCGGCATGTCCGGAGACGGTGGTCGCGCAAAGGTCAGGGTCAAGGACTCCACCAACGCCGAGGACCTGGGAGAGGACCTTCTCCAACTGCAGGGACAAGCAGCGGAAACGATCACCTACACGAAGGCGGGCGGCAGCGTCTCCTCGCGCGTGATCAACTGGCCCTGGAGCCAGCGGACAGCCACTCGTCCGCGACGTGGCACCACGGACCTGGAGGCCTTCCGTACCGGCACGGCCCGTTCCGACGCGTTCCAGTCGATCGAGGGCGGGACCCGCATGGTCCGTACCCAGAACACGTTCGACGAGGAGGCCTACGGTCTGCCCAAGACGGCGCAGGCTGAGGTGCTGACATCGAACGGCACGGGATGGACGTCCTCGGAGCAGAACTGCACCACCACCACCTACGTGCACAATACGGCGAAGCACATCATCGGACTCGCCCAGAGGACACGCAGCACGGTCGGTGACTGCGGCAAGGCGGACACCGGGCAAGTCCTCACGGACACCCGCACCTCCTATGACGCCCTGAACGCATTCGGTACCGCCCCGGTGAAGGGGCTGCCGGTCCAGGTCGACACCCTCGACGGCGCCGGCACCGGATGGATCACCACGGCCCGCACCGAGTACGACGCCCTGGGGCGCCCGACCAAGGTCTACGACGCGGCCGGCAATCCGACGTCCACGACCGTCAGCCCGCCCACGGGCCCGGTCTTCTCCACCATGATCACCAACGCCCTTGGCCACACCGTGACGGCGAAGTCCGATCCCGGCCGTGGCAGCGTGCTGGAATCCACCGACGCCAACGGCCGCAAGGTAAGCACGGCCTACGACGCACTGGGCCGCACGACCGGAGTGTGGACTCCCTCCCGGAAGCCGGGCACGGACAAGGCAGCCTTCGTCTTCTCGTACGACATATCCGTTCACATGCCGCCGACCGTGATCAGTGGCGCCCTGCGGGACAACGGCACCTACGAGAACACGGTCACCGTCTACGACGGGCTTCTGCGCCCGCGCCAGACCCAGAAGGAAGCGCTGGGCGGCGGCCGTCTGATCACCGACACGCTCCACAACGCGAGCGGTGCCGTGCGGCAGACCAACAACGCCTACTACGCGGAAGGGGAACCGGACAAGAAGATCTTCGTCCCGGAGACCGTCTTCCACATCCCCAACGCCACCGCGACCGCCTACGACGGCCTCGGCCGCGCGGTGCGCTCCACCACTCTTCACGAGGGCACTCCGCACCACTCGGCCGTCATGACGTACGGCGGGAACTGGACCATTCAGCGCAGCGGGATGTCGGCCGACGGAACGACCCCGCTGCCGGGCAGCGAGGCGACCAGGACCTGGACCGACGCGCTGAACCGCACGACGCTGATCCAGAAGTTCGCGGCGGTCGACCTGACCACTTCAACCGACACCAAGTACGCGTACGACGTGCGGGGCAAGCTGGCCAAGGTGACCGACGCGGTCGGCAACGACTGGACGTACTCCTACGACGCCCGCGGTCGCCTGATCGGTGCGAGCGACCCCGACCTGGGAATCTCCTCCTTCGGCTACAACAACCTCGACCAGCAGGTCTGGGCCGAGAACGCGGCAGGGCAGAAGACCTTCACCAACTACGACAAGCTGAACCGCAAGACCGCCGAGGTGGAGGACGCCCCGAACGGCACTCCGGTCGCCACCTGGTCCTACGACACGCTGCCGGGGGCCAAGGGCCAGCCGGTCGCGTCGACCCGGCGCACCGGTGACGTCACGGTGACCAGCAAGGTCACCGGCTACGACTCCGAGTACCGGCCGACCGGCACCACCCTCACCATCCCGGACGGCGCAGCCACCAAGGGCCTGGCCGGCACGTACGCCTACACCACCACCTACACCCCCACCGGCAAGGTCCAGTCCACCACGGTCCCGGCCACCCCGGGCGGCCTCGCCGCCGAGAAGCTCATCACCCGCTACAACGAGGAGGGTGCGCCGATCACGATGTCGGGTCTCTCCTGGTACACCGCGGAGACGGTCTTCAGCCCGTTCGGCGAGGTACTACGCACGGCATCCGGCAAGGCGCCGCATCGGGTGTGGACCACCAACCTCCACGATTCGGCCACCGGCCGTGTCACCGACACCATCGCGGACCGCGAGACGGCCGGACCCAACCGGATCAACGCCCGCTCCTACAAGTACGACGTTGCAGGCAAGATCACGTCGGTGACGGACAGCCAGGCCGGTGGCCGCGTCGACCGCCAGTGCTACACGTACAACACGCTGGGGCAGCTCACCAAGGCGTGGACCGGCAAGACGGAGAACTGCGCCGGCCCCAGTCTGAATGACGTCACCCCCGGCCCCGACGGCGACGGCTACTGGCAGGAGTACGAGTTCGACGCCATCGGTAACCGGACCAAGCTCGTCAACCGCGACCTCACCAATGCGGCACTGGACGACACCACGACCTACTCGTACGGCGTCCAGGTGGCGGGCAACGGCACGCTGCCGCCGGTCAAGGCCCATCCGCACGCACTCACCGAGGTCAAGCAGACCACCAAGTCCCAGAACTCGACGGTCACGTCGCTCTCCATGTACGGATACGACAGCGCCGGCAACACGACCCGGCGGACCATCGACGGCGACACCCAGGTCCTCAACTGGGACCGGCGCAACAAGCTCGCCTCCGCCACCAGCCCTGGCATCGGCGCGGTCAGCGTGACCAGTCTGGCCGGCAAGTGCCTCGACGTCGACGGCGGCAACTCCGCGGACGGCACGCCCGTCCAGGTGATGTCGTGCAACGAGTCCAAGGCGCAGAAGTGGACCCTCAGCGGCGACACCGTCAAGGCTCTGGGCAAGTGCCTCACCGCCAAGGACGGCAAGGCTCGCCTCTATACCTGCGACGGCGGCAAGGAACAGAAGTTCACCTCACGCCCCGACAAGACGCTTTACAACCAGGCCACTGAACAGTGCGTCACCGTCCCCAACGACAACGCCGCCGACGGCAACGACCTCCACATCTACACGTGTGCGGCCGGGGCCGCCGCGCAGCAGTGGGTCTTCAGCGGCAGCAGCACCTCGTACATCTATGATGCCTCCGGCAACCGGATCATCCAGGAGACCGGCAGCAGTCGCACGCTGTACCTCGGTGAGGCCGAGGTCACGGTCAACCTGGCCGGCCAGGCCGTCGATGCCGTCCGCTATTACACCGGCGTCGGAGCCCATACCACGGTCCGCCAGACCAAGGGCAAGACCACGGGCCACGCCCTGACCGTCCTGTTGAACGACCGCCAGGGGACCGCCACCACCATGGTGGAACAGGCCGCGGACCAGAAGGTCACCCACCGCAAGGCCGACCCCTACGGCAATCCCCGGGGCCCCCAGGTCGGAAACTGGGCGGGCCGGCGCGACTTCCTCGGGACGGGCACGGACGACAGCGCGACCCGTCTCACCCACATCGGTGCCCGTGAGTACGAACCCGCGAACGGCCGGTTCATCAGCGTCGACCCGATCATCGACATCACCAACCCGATGCAGATGAACGGGTACGTGTACGCGAACGGCGACCCGGTCAACCAGATGGACCCCACCGGGCTCGAAAGCTGCTACCCGAACTACTGCGCCGGCACCAACGGCACCTACGGGGACTACAAGGAGGAGAACGACCCGGAGGTCGAGCGGAAGAGGAATTCGGGGGGCGGCCCCAAGGGTGGCCCCAAGGGCGGTTCGAGCGGCGGCACCAAGAGCACCGTCAAGCTGGTCCTGGCAGGAAAGACCCTTCCCACTCAGGAGCAACTGCTCGCGCAGGGCTATTGGCCCACCCGGACCTACCAGGAGAACCTGGGGCGCTGGGCGAACGGATACTGCTCATCCAGCGGTGCTGCGGAGAGGCAGGAGTTCTGCGACACGGCGAGCAGAATCGGCCTTACCAGTCCCAGTGGCGACTGGATGGAGGCGCTGGGAATTCGAAACCTCTGGGAATGCGCCAAGGACGTCGGGTGGAACAAGAACTGCGGAATGGCCGCCGTGGACGTGACGATCACGATCGGAACGGGTCTCGTCGGCAGGGCCGCGAAAGCAGCAAACGCAGGCAGGGCGGCGACCGGAGCGGCGGTCAATGACGCCGTCGACGTAGCCATCGCCTGCCTCAGCCGCAACAGCTTCACCGAAGACACGCCCGTCCTGATGGCTGACGGCACCACCAAGGAGATCGAGGACGTCGAAGTCGGAGACAAGGTCCTGGCCACGGACCCGGTGACGGGAGAGACCGTACCGAAGACGGTCACCGCCGAGATCCTGACGAGAGACGACAAGCAATACGTCGACCTGACGATCGGGGCCGGGGAAGTCGACCCCGTCATCACGACGACGGCGCACCACCCGTTCTGGTCGATGTCTGCAGGTGCCTGGGTCGATGCGGGTGACCTCAAGGCCGGCATGACCCTGCGCACGGACGACGGGCGCGCGGTCTCCATCGCTCGGACCCGTTCCTACCGTGCGGACCAGACGACGTACAACCTGACTGTTTCCGACCTCCACACGTATTATGTACTCGCCGGGAACATGCCAGTACTGGTTCATAATGACGGTGGCAGTGATCTGGTAACCGTGGGGCGCTGGATGTCGACGGAGGAGCATCAGAAGATGCTGCATACGGGAATGGTTCAGGCGGGGGCGGGGGACAGGACCTTCGTGGTATATCCGGCCAGTCCCGATGCATACATTTCTGCGCGACCTGGTTCCGTCTATGTAGAGTTCGATGTGCCGCACTCTCTTCTGTCTCCGGGTGGAAGACCAGGTGACTACAAGCTCTCCGGTCCGGCATCTCTTGACGCTCGACTTGCAGCCAAGAAGGGCCTGCCGGCGCCGCAGTTGCCGGCAGCCGAAAATATTCGACTCGGAGGTGGATCGGGATGCCCCTAGGGGTTTCTCTGCTGGCAAGTGCGCAAGAATGGATCCATGCGTGCAGTGACGAGGTGCGCCAAAGCGGTGTAGCGATGGAGATCAATAATTCTCCTGTCGATCGAGATCTGCGATCCATTCAGTGGATTCTAGAAAGCTCGGACAAATTTGGAGAGATTATTCTCTGGGAGAGCGGGGAAGCTGAGGTCAGCTTCGCCGTAATCGAGACGAGCGAGGTCCGCGCCGAGCATCGCGCTATCACGAGCCGGGCAGAGCTCGAAGATGTCTTGACGGAAGTCCTGCAATGGGTGATCGGTTCGTGTGATTGAGTACTGATCATTCGTTCCGAAAGACCCGGAAGCCCCGCCGGAGTGGAATCTCCGGCGGGGCTTCCGGGCGTCTTGCCGGCAGTAGTTGACGGCAACGTCAGCGGACGAGCGCTGCACAAAGCGGTGGCTCGTCGCCGTCGTCGGGGACGGTGGCTGCCTCGGAGGACTGTCCGAGGGTGCGTCCGAGGAGGTCGATGGCGTCGCGTTGGAGGCGGAGCCGGACGTGTGCGTGGACGGTGGCGGTGACGCCGATGTGGGCGTGGCCGAGGAGTTCCTTGATCACGACAAGGTCGAGCCCTGTTCCAGGAGCAGGGTGGCGGTCGAGTGCCGGAGGTCTTGGAAGCGGATGCGTCGGAGTGCGGCCAGGTCGAGGAAGCTGCGGGAGCGGCGGGTGAGGTTGACCGGGTCGAGAGGTTGGCCGGTAGGGGTGGCGAAGACGAGGCCGCTCTCCCGCCAGGCTGACCCCGCTGTCCCGCGCCTTGTCCTGCTGGTATTTGTGCTCCTTGAGGGAGCGCAGCCATTCGGTCGGGAGCGCGATACGGCACTCAGACGCCCGGGTTTGGTGGGCAGACGCGTGAGGCCGCCGGTGCGGGTCCGCTGGAGCGAGCGCCGGACGCTGGCCGTTCCAAATGTGAGGTCGAGGTCTTCCCAGAGGAGGCCCAGGAGTTTGCCCTTGCGGAGTCCGGTGCGCAGGGCGAGTTCGTACAGCGCGTGGAGCCCGTCCGAGCGGGCGGCGTCGAGGAACTGACGAGCCTCCGTCGCAGGGAAGCGCCTGGGCTGGTGCTTGAGCCGCTGAGCGAGGGCTGAAGGACTTTCTCGGCGGGGAACCGCCAGGCGTGTCGAGATCACCCTCACCGCCGATGGCGGGGCCGCGTCGCCGGCGACGGTACGGGGCCCGCAGTCGGGCACGCCGGCCATGGCGATGGCCCTCCGTTGGTGACTCGGCCAACCGAGCATGGAGGCATTGCCGAGTGCCTAGCTGGCCTGTCGGTCGGCGTGGACTTTGCGGCTCGCCGGAGAAACGGGTGGAGACCATGCGTGGCGGCGCGACGTGTTCTGGCGGGGGCGGGGAGTCTGGTCCCGCAGGGACGAGGACCACCGAGCGAGGAGCGCAGAGGTATGGCCGAGCTGACACTGACCACCTTCGTCACGCTGGACGGCGTGATGCAGGCGCCGGGCGGGCCCGACGAGGACCGCAGCGACGGGTTCGAGTACGGCGGGTGGGCAGCGCCGTACATCGACGAGGGGATGGGGGAGTTCGTCACCGAGGTGTTCGGCCGGGCCGGGGCGTTCCTGCTCGGGCGGAAGACGTACGAGATCTTCGCCGGCTACTGGCCGGAGCACGACGAGCCGGGCGACCCGGTGGCGGGCGGGCTGAACCGGCTGCCGAAGTACGTGGCCTCGACCACCCTCAAGGAGCCGGCCTGGGGGCCGGCGACCGTGCTCGACGGGGAGCACCTGCAGAGCGAGATCGTCCGGGTCAAGGACGCGCTGGAGGGGGACCGGGAGCTCCAGGTGCACGGCAGCGGGCAGCTCGCGCAGTGGCTGCTCGCCCGGGACCTGGTCGACGAGATCAATCTGCTGGTCTTCCCCGTGGCGGTGGGGGCCGGGCGCCGCCTCTTCCCCACAGGCGGCCTGCCGACCGCCTACGAGCTGACGGGCTCCCGTACGACGTCGGCCGGTCTGGCCATCCACACGTACCGGCCCACGGGCCGGGCCTCCTTCGGCACCGTCGGCAACTGAGAGGGCTCACCCGGTCGGATGCCACCGGAACCAGTGGTCGAGTCCGTCGGCGTGGTAGCGGCCGCCCCCGTCGAATCCCAGCTCGCCGATCAGGCGACGCGCTTCGGCGGACGGCCGTCGGTGCGGGCCGAGGAGATGCGTCAGCTCGTCGTGGCGGGCGCCGATGCCACCGAGGCCCGGATGGCTTTCGGGGTCGGCCGCACCGGCTCGTAGCGCTGGTTCCAGGTGGCGAAGACCGCCCACTGTTCGCACTCCAGCGCCGCGGCGCAGCGCCCCCGTCGTACAGGTCGAGCGCGCCGTACACGCGCCGGAAGCCCCGCGCGATCAGCTGCTGCTCGTCCCGGGCCCCGGCCACGCGGCCTACCGCCGGTCCAGGGCCAGTTGGACCACGCGGCCCTCGCGGAGGACCAGGAGGTCGGGGGCCTCGTGCTCGTAGTGGCGGATGCGGCCGACCGGGCCCGGCGGGCGGATGTGCGGGGCCAGGAGCAGCAGGAGGTCCTCCAGCTCCGGCAGCTGCTCCTCGTGGATCTCCTGGCGGGCCGTCAGGGCCCAGCCGCCGCGTTGCGCCGGGCCGAACTCGCCCACGAGCATGCCGCCGACGCGCCACGCCGGGCCGTGGTGGGAGAGCAGCCCGTCCCCCGTCAGCTGGCGGCGCACCTCCGCGAGTACGGGCTCGGGCGTGCCGTCCAGCAGGTCGAACGCCAGATCCACGGCGTAGAGATCAGCCATGGGCCCGATGCTACGGGTCGGACGTGAACGGCCCGGAAACAGGTCGCCCCGCATGATCGGCTCCGGTACGGTGTGCCCCGCAACCGTGCGAGCCGTCGACGTCTCCACCTCCCGAGTGTCGTTGGAGACCACCGTGGCCGTCGCCTCACCGCCCGTTCTGCAAGCCGCGCCCCGCCGGGCCTGGGCCGCCGATCTGCCCGTGCTGGCCGTCGCCGTCGTGTGGGGCGGCAGCTACCTCGCCGCCAAGGGCATCACCACCGCGCACACCGTGATCGCCGTACTGGTGCTGCGGTTCGCGCTCGTGCTGCCCGTGCTCGTCCTCGCCGGGTGGGCGCGGCTGCGTGCGCTGACCCCCGCCCAGCTGCGCGGCGCCGGGCTGCTGGGGCTCGTACTCGGCGGGATCTTCCTGCTGGAGACCTACGGGGTCGTCCACACCTCCGCCACCAACGCCGGGCTGATCATCAGCCTGACCATGATCTTCACCCCGCTCGCCGAGGCCGCCATCAGGAAGCAGGCACCGTCCGCCGGGTTCCTCGGGGCCGCTGGTGCGTCCGTCCTCGGCGTCGTGCTCCTCACGCAGGGCGCGGGGGCCGGCTTCAGCGCGCCCGGCCCCGGTGACCTGCTCATCCTCGGAGCCGCGCTCGCCCGCACCCTGCACGTCCTGCTGATGGCCCGGGTCGAGGACGTCCAGGGCGCCGACCCCCTCTCCCTGACCACCGTGCAGCTCGGCGGCGCCGTGCTCGTCTTCGCCCTGCTGGCCGCCCTGCCCGGGACGGGCGCCACCCCGTGGGCCGCCGCAGCCGACTTCGGGCCCGCGCAGTGGGCGGGACTGGCGTTCCTCTCCGTCTTCTGCACGCTCTTCGCCTTCTTCGTGCAGATGTGGGCCGTACGGCGTACCTCGCCCTCCCGGGTCAGCCTGCTGCTCGGCACCGAGCCCCTGTGGGCCGCCGCCGCCGGCATCGCCGTCGGCGGGGAGCACCTGGGCCCCCTCGGCTACGCCGGAGCCGCGCTGGTCCTCGTCGGCACCGCCTGGGGGCGCCGGGCGGTCACCCGGGCGCCGGTCACCCCGGCGCCCGCCGCCTGAGCGTGGCCGGAAAGGGCCGCAGCCGACCGGGGACCACCGCCATAGGGTGGCCGGATGCCCTGCTCACCGATCCGGTCACCGCTCCGCCGGCAGGTCCGGGAGCTCCTCCAGCCGGACCCGGCGCCGCTCCCGCCGCGACAGCTCGCAGGCCTCCGCGACGCGCAGCGCGGCCAGGGCCTCCCGCCCGTCGCAGGGGTTGTCCGTCTCGCCCCGCACCTGCCGTACGAAGGCGTCCAGCTCGGCCTCGTACGCCGGGCCGAAGCGCTCCAGGAAGCCGGTCCACGGCTTGCTCGCCGCCGGCGGCCCGTTCGGTTCGGTCGAGGCGATCGGCGTCCGGTCGTCCAGTCCCGCGGAGACCTGGTCGCGCTCCCCGGAGAGCTCCATCCGCACGTCGTAGCCGGCGCCGTTGCACCGGGTGCCCGTGGACGTGACCAGGGTGCCGTCGTCCAGGACGAGGACCGCCGCCGCCGTGTCGACGTCCCCCGTCTGCCGGAACTGCGGCGGACCGGCGTCCGACCCGGCCGCGTACACCTCCACCACCTCGTGCCCGGTCACCCACCGCACCATGTCGAAGTCGTGCACCATGCAGTCCCGGTACAGCCCGCCCGAGGTCGCCAGGTAGTCGGCGGCCGGCGGCGCCGGATCCGACGTCGTCGTCCGTACGGTGTGCAGCCGGCCCAGGGCGCCCGAGCGAACCAGTTCCCGGGCCGTGCGGTAGCCGGCGTCGAAGCGGCGCATGAAGCCCACCTGCAGCAGCCCGCCCAGGGCCGCCACCTCGCGCAGTACCGACAGGGTGCGGTTCAGGTCCGGGGCGACCGGCTTCTCGCAGAACACCGGGAGCCCGCCGCGTACCGCCCGTACCACCAGCTCCGCGTGCCCGTCGGTGGAGGAGGCCACGACCACCGCGTCCACGCCCCAGGTGAAGACCTGCTCCACGGAGGGCGCGGCGGTGGCCCCGAGCCGGTCGGCGAGGCGTGCCGCCCGCGCGGGATCGG
Organism: Streptomyces sp. TN58; assembly: GCF_001941845.1. NCBI lineage: Bacteria > Bacillati > Actinomycetota > Actinomycetes > Kitasatosporales > Streptomycetaceae > Streptomyces > Streptomyces sp. TN58. The sequence goes on from NZ_CP018870.1 coordinate 6,023,963, forward strand.
AGTCGGCGAGCAGGAGCGAGCCCGCCTCCGGATGGCGGGCGAGCGTCGCCGCGTGGAACGACCCGATCCGGCCAGTTCCGATGAGCCCGATGCGCATGAACTCAACCTGGCCCCACCAGGGGAACCTGTCAATCCGCTCGCAACGGATCTGCGATCTTCGCGTGCCGATCCGCCATCCCGCCGTGTCGGTCTGCGCGTGCATGCCCCGATGGCCCTTCATGGTCCACTGTGGCGGATACTGGGCGGCTGAAACCGGAATGACCGAATGATGACGGACGGCATGACAGCCGGGACGACGACGAGACGGACGAGGGAAGGGCGCGGCGACGTGGCTAGGGTTCGGACAGGGGTACGCGTCGTGGGCGCGGTGCTCGCGGCGGTACTGGGGGCCTCGCTCGCGGGTTGCAGCAGTACCGGCGGCAAGCGCGCCGAGGAGCGGGCGAAGGCCGCCGAGGCGGGTCGGCCCGCCGTGTCCACCCCGCGCTGGACCTTCGCGATGGTGACCCACGCGGGCGACGGCGACACCTTCTGGGACATCGTCCAGAAGGGCGCCAAGGAGGCCGCGGCGAAGGACAACATCAACTTCGTCTACTCCCACGACGACCAGGCCCAGCAGCAGGCGCAGTTCGTGCAGAACGCCATCGACCAGAAGGTCGACGGGATCATCGTCAGCCTGGCCAAGCCCGAAGCCCTCAAGGACGTCGTCGCCAAGGCCGTCAAGGCGGGCATCCCGGTGATCACGGTCAACTCCGGATCCGCCCAGTCCGCCGCGTACGGGGCCCTCACCCACATCGGCCAGGACGAGACGATCGCGGGCGAGGCGGTCGGCGCCGAGCTGAACAAGCGCGGCCGCAAGAAGACCGTCTGCGTCCTGCACGAACAGGGCAACGTCGGCCACGAGCAGCGCTGCGCCGGAGCGAAGAAGACCTTCTCGGGAACGATGGAGAACCTGTACGTCGAAGGCACCAACATGCCCTCCGTACAGGCGGCCGTCCAGGCCAAGCTCCAGGCGGACCCGTCCGTCGACGCGATCCTCACCCTCGGCGCGCCCTTCGCGGCGACCGCCGTCAAGGCCAAGGAGGCCGCCGGCAGCAAGGCCGAGGTCGACACCTTCGACCTCAACGACTCCGTCGCCCGCGATCTGACGTCCGGCGCCCTCGGCTTCGCCGTGGACCAGCAGCCCTACCTGCAGGGGTACGAGGCCGTCGACCTCCTCTGGCTGTACCGCCACAACGCGAACGTGCTCGGCGGCGGCCGACCGGTCCTCACCGGACCGCAGATCGTCACGGCCGCGGAGGCCGCCGAGCTGGAGGAGTACATCAAGCGGGGCAGCCGATGAGCGCCGCCACCGCCGTCGACGAGCGGCTCGCGCCGTCCTCCCTCGTACACAGGCTGCTCGGGCGCCCCGAGCTGGGCGCGGTCGTCGGCGCCGTCGCCGTCTTCGTCTTCTTCTCCGTCGCCGCCCCCACCTTCCTCCAGGCCTCCAGCATCAGCACGATCCTGTACTCGGCCTCCACCATCGGGATCATGGCGGTACCCGTGGCGATGCTGATGATCGGCGGCGAGTTCGACCTCTCCGCCGGTGTCATGGTCACGACCTCCGCCCTGGTGAGCTCGATGTTCAGCTACCAGATGACCGCGAACGTCTGGGTCGGCGTCGCAGTGTCGCTGCTGGTCACGCTGGCCGTCGGCTTCTTCAACGGCTTCATGCTGACCCGCACCAGGCTGCCCAGCTTCATCATCACGCTCGGCACCTTCCTGATGCTGACCGGCCTGAACCTCGGCTTCACCAAACTGATCAGCGGCACGGTCTCCACCAAATCCATCGCCGACATGGAGGGCTTCCCCTCCGCCCGCGCCCTCTTCGCCTCGAAGTGGGAGATCGGCTCGGTCACCCTCCAGATCACCGTCCTGTGGTGGCTGGCCCTGGTCGCCCTGGCCACCTGGATCCTGCTGCGCACCCGCGCCGGCAACTGGATCTTCGCCGTCGGCGGCGGCGCCGACGCGGCCCGCGCGGTCGGCGTGCCCGTCGTGAAGACCCGTATCGGGCTCTACATGGGCGTCGCCCTGTGCGCCTGGATCTCCGGCCAGCACATCCTCTTCTCGTTCGACGTGGTCCAGTCCGGCGAGGGCGTCGGCAACGAGTTCCTGTACATCATCGCGGCGGTCATCGGCGGCTGTCTGATGACCGGCGGCTACGGCTCCGCCATCGGCTCGGCCGTCGGCGCCTTCATCTTCGGCATGACCAGCAACGGCATCGTGTACGCCCAGTGGAACCCGGACTGGTTCAAGTTCTTCCTCGGCGCGATGCTCCTGCTGGCAACGCTCCTCAACGCATGGGTCCGCAAGCGGGCGGAGGCGAGCAAGTGACCACCGACAGCACCGCCACCACCGGGACGCCGGCGGCGAAGACCGCGCTGGTGAAGCTGACGGGCGTGGCCAAGTACTACGGCAACATCCGCGCCCTCCAGGACGTCTCCCTGGAGGTCTCCGCCGGCGAGATCACCTGCGTCCTCGGCGACAACGGCGCCGGCAAGTCCACCCTCATCAAGATCATCGCCGGGCTGCACCGGCACGACGCCGGCACCTTCGAGATCGAGGGGGAGGAGACCGTCCTCGCCAACCCGCGCGCGGCCCTCGACCACGGCATCGCCACCGTCTACCAGGACCTCGCCGTCGTCCCCCTCATGCCCGTCTGGCGCAACTTCTTCCTCGGCTCCGAGCCCACGAAGGGCCGCGGCCCCCTGCGCCGCCTCGACGTCGACCTCATGCGCCGCACCACCCGCGCCGAACTGCTGCGCATGGGCATCGACCTGCGCGACGTCGACCAGCCCATCGGCACCCTGTCCGGCGGCGAGCGGCAGTGCGTGGCCATCGCCCGCGCCGTCCACTTCGGGGCGAAGGTCCTCGTACTCGACGAGCCGACCGCCGCCCTCGGCGTCAAGCAGTCCGGCGTCGTCCTCAAGTACGTCGCCGCGGCCCGCGACGCCGGCCTCGGTGTGGTCCTGATCACCCACAACCCGCACCACGCCCACCTGGTCGGCGACCGCTTCGTCCTGCTCAAACGCGGCACCATGGCAGGCAGTCACACCCGCGACTCCATCACCCTCGACGAGCTCACCCGCCAGATGGCGGGCGGCTCCGAGCTCGACGAGCTGAGCCACGAACTGGAGCGGGTGGCAGAATCGGGGACGGGCGTCGCGGACGCCACCGCCCGCGGAGCCGGCCTCACCGGCCCGGCGGACGCAGCCGACGACGCCTCCCGCACCACCGCACCCACGAGGGACGACACCACTCGATGAGCACGTACCGGGACTTCACGCTCACCCACCGGGGGTCGGCGCGAGGCACCGTCCTGCGCACCATCGGAACCCGTGAGCGGCGGTCGCACCTGACCGCCCCGCGCGTCCCGACCGTCGGCATCGACATCGGCGGCACCAAGGTGATGGCCGGCGTCGTCGACGCCGACGGGATCATCCTGGAGAAGATCCGCACCGAGACCCCGGACAAGTCCAAGAGCCCCAAGGTCGTCGAGGACACCATCGTCGAGCTGGTCCTGGACCTCTCCGACCGGCACGACGTGCACGCCGTCGGCATCGGCGCGGCCGGCTGGGTCGACGCCGACCGCTCCCGGGTCCTCTTCGCACCCCACCTGGCCTGGCGCGACGAGCCCCTGCGCGACGCCCTGCAGTCCCGGCTCGCCGTCCCCGTCATGGTCGACAACGACGCCAACACCGCCGCCTGGGCGGAATGGCGCTTCGGCGCCGGACGCGGCGAGGACCACCTCGTCATGATCACGCTCGGTACCGGCATCGGCGGCGCCATCCTCGAAGGCGGCCAGGTCAAGCGCGGCCGGTACGGGGTCGCCGGCGAGTTCGGCCACATGCAGGTCGTCCCCGGCGGCCACCGGTGCCCCTGCGGCAACCGCGGCTGCTGGGAGCAGTACAGCTCCGGCAACGCCCTCGTACGCGAGGCCCGCGAGCTGGCCGCCGCCGACTCCCCGGTCGCCTACAACATCATCGCCAAGGTCGGCGGGAACGTCGCCGAGATCACCGGGCCGCTCATCACCGAGCTGGCCCGCGAGGGCGACGCCATGTGCGTCGAACTGCTCCAGGACATCGGCCAGTGGCTCGGCGTCGGCATCGCCAACCTCGCCGCCGCCCTCGACCCGTCCTGCTTCGTCATCGGCGGCGGCGTCAGCGCCGCCGACGACCTGCTGATCGGCCCCGCCCGGGACGCCTTCCGCCGCCATCTCACCGGCCGCGGCTACCGCCCCGAGGCCCGCATCGCCAAGGCCCAGCTCGGCCCCGAGGCGGGCATGGTCGGCGCCGCCGACCTCGCCCGGCTCGTCGCCCGGCGCTTCCGCCGCGCCACCCGCCGGCGGGTCGAGCGCTACGAGCGCTACGCGCAGCTGGGCCAGCTCGGCCGCAGGCGCGAGACCGCCGCACCCACGGACTCCAAGGACGACCCCCAGTCGTGAACCCGCCCACCCTGCCCCACCAGGCCTCCGCCCCCGACGAGGGCGGCATGCCGCAGCCCGCCGCCGAGGACCGCAGGCACGTCGTCAGGCGCCGCTGGATCACCGCGGTCATCATCGTGCTGCTGATCGGCGTACCCGCGGGCTACCTGGCGATCTCCACCCAGCAGAGCCGCGAGAGCGGCCGCGACAAGGCCGCCAAGGTCGGCGCGTCCAAGGTGCGCCCCGGCTGGCCGTCCAAGGTGCAGCGCAGCATCTACGAGGTGCCGATCCCGCCGAAGGCGTGGAAGGTCGGCTTCCTGGAGACCAACAACTGGCGCACCAGCCGGCTCTTCACCCAGTTCGCGGTGACCCCGGCCGACCTGGACGCCTTCCTCGCCTCCGTCGGCACCAGCCGCGACGCGCTGGTCGCCGGGGACGTCACGATCTCCCCGCACGACGCCGAGGTCGCCGGCTGGAGCTGGAGCCCGCGCGCCCTCTGGTACGGAACCACCCTGGAGCAGGCCGACCCGCGCCCCAGCCGCGACATCACCGTCGACCTCACCGACCCTGAGAAGCCCAAGGTGTACGTCGTCTCCACGACGACCCCCTGATCGCCGGACGCCCCCTTAGCCTGGGATCATGAAGCTCACCAAGCGGCTGCACTCCTGCGTCCAGTTGGAGAAGGACGGGCGCACGCTCGTCATCGACCCGGGCGCCTTCAGCGAACCGGACGCGGGCCTGGGGGCGGACGCCCTCCTGGTCACGCACGAACACCCCGACCACTTCGACGAGGGCCGGCTGCGGGCCGCCCTCGACGCGAACCCGGCGGCAGCCCTGTGGACCCTGCGCAGCGTCGCCGAGCGGATCGCACCCGCCTACCCCGGCCGGGTGCACACGGTCGGCCACGGCGACACCTTCACCGCGGCCGGATTCGAGGTGCAGGCGCACGGCGAGCTGCACGCCGTGATCCACCCCGACATCCCGCGGGTCACCAACGTCGGCTACCTCGTCGACGGCTCCCTCTTCCACCCCGGCGACGCGCTGACCGTGCCCGGGGTCCCGGTGGAGACCCTGATGGTGCCGGTACACGCACCCTGGAACAAGGTCTCCGAGGTGATCGACTACCTCCGGGAGGTGAAGCCCCGCCGGGCCCTCGACATCCACGACGCCTACCTCGCCGACATCGCCCGGCCGATCTACGACTTCGCCCTGGACAAGCTCGGCGGCACCGACCACGGGCGGCTCCCCGCCGGGGACAGCGCCGAGCTGTAACGGTCACTGTCGGTGCCGGGCGGTAGGTTGGCAGGTATGCGTATCGCCACCTACAACGTCAACTCCATCACCGCCCGGCTGCCGCGCCTGCTGGCCTGGCTGGAGAGCTCCGGCACCGATGTCGTGTGCATCCAGGAGACCAAGTGCTCGGCGGAGCAGTTCCCGCACGAGCAGCTGCGCGAGCTGGGCTACGAGGCCGCGGTCAACGCCACCGGCCGCTGGAACGGCGTGGCCCTGCTCTCCAGGGTCGGCCTGGAGGACGTGGTCGTGGGACTCCCCGGCGGCCCCGACTACGAGGGCGTCCAGGAGCCCCGCGCGATCTCCGCCACCTGCGACGGGGTCCGCGTCTGGTCGGTGTACGTGCCCAACGGCCGGGAGGTCGAGCACGACCACTACGGCTACAAGCTGGACTGGTTCCGCGCCCTGGCCGCCGCCGTAGCCGAGGACGCGGCCGGCCCGCGCCCCTTCGCGGTGCTCGGCGACTTCAACGTGGCACCGACCGACGAGGACGTCTACGACCCGGCGGTCTTCGCGGGCCTCACCCACGTCACCCCGGCCGAGCGGGCCGCCCTGGAGGCGCTGCGGACGGCCGGCCTCTCGGACGTCTTCCCGCGCGCGCTGAAGTACGACCGCCCGTACACCTTCTGGGACTACCGCATGCTCGCCTTCCCCAAGAACAAGGGCATGCGCATCGACCTCGTCTACGGCAACGAGCCCTTCACCAAGGCCGTCACCGACGCGTACGTCGACCGCGAGGAGCGCAAGGGCAAGGGCGCCTCCGACCACGCACCGGTCGTCGTCGACCTGGACCTGGCCCGGTAGACCCCGACGGCCCGCCGAAACGGACCAGGCGCGCCCTGTGGCCAGCGGCGGGTCCTGGTGCGACGCTGGGCGGTATGAACATCCCTTTCCTGGACAACTGGCTGAACCGGCGTGAAACGGAACAGGGTGCGGGGCTCGCGGCCGCCCTCGTGGACGACCCCGAGGGCGTCGCGGAGTTGTTCTCGGAGTGCGAGATGCTGCGGGTCCACGCGCGGGCGGCCGGGCTCGAACTCGACGAAAGCCCGGTCTCGTTGGAGGCCCTCGACCAGCTGATGCCCCGCTGGCGGCGCGACCCCGAGGTGGTGCCCTGGCTCGGCAACGACGCGGGCTTCTACCTCGGAACCGTGATCGTCCGGACCGTCCCGGGGGCGGCCTGGAAGGTGTGGCCCAACGGCCAGCCGGTGATCCGGCTGGCCTCGGGCCGCGAGCTGAACGTGATCGAGTCGGGCGTCTCATGGGCGATGACCGGCTCCCCCGAGCTCAGCCAGGCGTACGCGGAGGCGTCCGAGGGCTGACCGGCCCGCACCCGGCGGCTACGGCGCCCCCGCAGTCGGCGACCCGGCGGCCGCGGCCGGGGAGGCAGGCGGCGTGTCGCGGCGAAGTGCCCTGCCGCAGCTGGATAGTTTGCGCTGACCGGCATCCGACACCGAGTGGGCAGGGCAGCGCATGGCCGTCGATCCCCTGATCGAGCTGCGGGACGTCAACAAGCACTTCGGACCGCTGCACGTCCTGAAGGACATCAGCCTCACCGTCGGCCGCGGGGAGGTGGTGGTGGTCATCGGCCCCTCCGGCTCGGGAAAGTCCACCCTGTGCCGGGCGGTCAACCGGCTGGAGACCGTCGAGTCGGGCACGATCCTGATCGACGGGGAGCCGCTGCCCGCCGAGGGCAGGGACCTGGCACGGCTGCGCGCCGAGGTGGGGATGGTCTTCCAGTCCTTCAACCTCTTCGCGCACAGGACCGTCCTCGCCAACGTCTCCCTCGCGCAGGTCAAGGTCCGCGGACGGGGCAAGCGCGAGGCGGACCGGCGCTCACGGGAACTACTGGAGCGGGTCGGCCTCGCCGACCAGGCCGACAAGTTCCCCGCCCAGCTCTCCGGCGGCCAGCAGCAGCGCGTGGCCATCGCCCGAGCCCTCGCGATGGACCCCAAGGCGCTGCTCTTCGACGAGCCCACCTCCGCGCTGGACCCGGAGATGATCAACGAGGTGCTGGAGGTCATGCGGCAGCTCGCCCGGGAGGGCATGACCATGGTCGTGGTCACCCACGAGATGGGCTTCGCCCGCTCCGCGGCCAACCGCGTGCTCTTCATGGCCGACGGCCGGATCGTCGAGGACCGCACCCCCGAGGAGTTCTTCACCGCGCCGGAGACCGACCGGGCCAAGGACTTCCTCTCCAAGATCCTCAAGCACTGAGGACCCGGGAAGGGCCGCCAAGGCCCGGCCGCCGCCGTGGATCACCGCGGACCGTGGATCACCGCTCGCGCAGCGGCACGGAGACATAGCTGGGGTCGCCCTGCGGCGAGGAGAAGGTCAGCTGCGCGCCGGCGGGGTTGTGCTCGATGTAGAGCGGGTCGACGGTGTCGACGACGAGGGCGAGCCGGTGGCCCGCCGGCACGTCGTAGGCGGTCGAGAAGAGCTCCAGGTCCACGCCGAAGGCCTGGCCGGGAGTTTTGCCGTGGAAGGTGTACGGGGCGTTGGTGACCAGCTTGCCGATGCCGAGAGGGCCGACGTCGTAGAGGTAGGCGACGAAGGTGCCGTCGCCCTTGGTGGGCGTGACGGTGGTGTGCAGCCGGACGGTGCCGCGGATCCGGCGGGCCTCGCCGTAGCGGCCCGACTGCCAGACGGCGGCGAAGGCCCGCGGCAGCAGCGGGATCGAGGCGATCGGCGGGGCCTTGAAGAACTGGTCGAGGACGCTGGAGAGGATGACCACGCCGCCGTCGGCGCCGGAGTCCACGTTCGCGAAAAGGTGCTCGCTGTCGGAGAGGGCCAGCCTCTCGGTGCCGCCGGAGCCTACCGACGCCCAGTCGGCGTACCCCTCGTAGCCGCTGTCGCTACGGGACTTGATCTGCACGGGGGCCTCGGTGTCGACACCGTTGCGCTCGCCCTTGAGGTGGCGGTCGAACCAGCGGTGGGCGTTGGTCCAGGTGTCGTTGGGCAGGCCGAGCAGGCCGGTGCCCTCCGCCGTGGCGTGGTCCCCGGGGCGGAACTCCAGCCGCTTGGGGCCGGTGAGCCGCTCGTAGAACTTCGCGTACTGGTTCGGCGGGAAGATCGTGTCGCCCCAGGCGTTGCCGAGCATGACGGCGGTGCCGTTGGCGTTGATCCGGTCCACCTGCTCGGCGGCCGAGCGCTTCCTGCCCCAGTCGATCATCTGCTGCTCGCGCTCCAGCCGGGAGCCGAGGAAGTCGCCCAGGATCGACTGGAGTTCGGGCCCCGGACGGCCGGTGAGGTTGCCGACGGCGCCGAGCAGGCCCGCGGCCTGGCGGTGCTGGGTGCGCCCCGAGTAGATGGACTCGATGAGGTCGGCCCAGCCGCTCATCGCGACCACGGCCTTGACGCGCGGGTCGTGCGCGGAGGCCAGCAGGCTGATGCCGGCGCCGTACGAGACCCCGCCCAGGCCGATGCGGTCCGCGTCGGCGGGGGTGTGGGCGAGAGCCCAGTCGATGACGGCGGAGACGTCGGCGATGTCCGGCGGCCCGGCCACCTCGATCTGCCCGCCGGAGAGCCAGAAGCCGCGGGGGGCGTAACTGACCACTACGTAGCCGGAGTCGGCGAGCTTCCTGGCCTGGGCGATGTATTCGATCTGCGGCGTGCCCCAGCTCGTGGGCAGCACGATCAGCGGATACTTCCGGCCGCTCTGGGCTCCGGCCGGCGTGAAGACGTTGCCCTTGAGGGTGATGCCGCCGGAGCCGGGGATGTCGTGGAACCGCAGGTCCGCCGGGGCGGTCTGTGCGGTGGCGGCAGTGTTGGCGGTGGCGGCCGGGGCGGGCGCGGTGGCCGCCTGGGCCTGGTGGGGGGCCAGGCCCAGGGCGGTCGCCGCCAGGAGTGCCGCCACGGCTGCGGCGGTGGTGGTGCGTTCCATCGGTCGCTCCTCGCGTGCACCGGAGTCCTGAAAGTGACCCGACGGTAACTGGAGCGACTTACCGGAGGTAACCCGTGGGTAAGTTACGTGGTGGTAACAATTGAATGAGAGTCAGTCGGGACAGCCCCGCAGGTCAGCCGTTCTGCGGGGCGGTGGACAGGGCGCTCTTGGCCTTCCACTGGTCCCAGGACAGGTTCCACTCGCCGTAGCCGTTGCCGATGTCGGCGTTGCCCTTGGAGCCCTCGCCGACCACCTCGAAGGGGTCGCCGATCTGCGACTGCGCGAAGAACTCCTTGGCGTTGGCGTCGCTCATGCCCACGCAGCCGGAACTGCTGTTGACCCGGCCGAAACTGGCCTCGTTCCACGGGGCGGCGTGCGCGTACATGCCCGACCAGGTCAGGCGCATCGAGTAATCGACCATCTTGTCGTAGGCGTTGTCCAGGCCCACCGTCTGGGAGTCCATCCGGATGGTGCCCTCCTTCGACATGATCACCATCTTCCCCGACCAGGACGCCTTCTTGCCGCCCGGAGTGCCCGCCGAGATCGGGATCGTCTTCTGCGCCTGGCCGTTCTCCGTCACCGACAGCTTCTTGGTGTCGAGGCTGACCTGCACCCGGCGATCCTTGCCGATCTTGAACTCGGTGGTGTAGTCACGGGCGAACATCCCGCCGCCCTTGCCGGAGTCCACGCCGTTCAGGTTCATCTGGACCTTCACGTCGGTGCCGGACTTCCAGTACTCCTTGGGCCGCCAGTCGACCCGGTCGTTGCCCGAGTGGTCCTTGATCCAGCCCCAGGAGCCCTCGGCGTTGTCCGAGGTGGTGACCTTGAGCTGCTTCTCCACCTCGGCCTTGTTCGCCACCGGGTTGTCGAACACCAGCGACACGGGCATCGCCACGCCCACCGTGCTGCCCTTGGGTATGTTGATCGAGACCTTGTTCACCTTGTCGGCGGCACTGGTCCTGAACTGCGTCGTGGCGCTCTGGCTGTCGGTGTTCTGCGCCTCCACCTTGTACTCCGCACCGGCCGGGGCGTTGCGCTCCGACGTCCAGGTCTTCCCGTCGTCGGCTATCTTCCCCGGCAGCTCCGCACCCTTGGCGTCGGTCACCTTCACCTGCGCCAGCTTGCCCTCGGCGACGGTCACCGTCACCGGCTGGCCCGCCTTGACCTGATCGCCCGTGAGGTTCACCGAGACCGCCATGGGCGCCTTCGGCTTCGACTCCTTGCCCTTGTCGTCGCTGCCGCCGCCGCTCCCGCCCGAGCAGGCGGTCAGCGCGGCGGCCAGGAGTGCGGTGCCCGCAATGGCGGTGCGGCGTGTGCGGCTCAACGAAGTGCCCCTTCGGGTGGCGGTGGTGGCGAGCGTTCGCAAAAGAGGATGAGAACAAGGCGACTTTAGGTTGCGTAAACCGCGTAAAAGATCGGCCTTTTCGCTTGTGACCTGGACCGCAGCGAAACGGTCATCGTCCGGTCACATTCGCCGCGCACCGCGGTCACGGGTGGCTGTGAGAGTCCTGTGAGACCCCTCGGCGCAACAGGAAGGCCGTCACCCGTGTGCGCACTGCTCGTCACCCCCGCCCGGCAGGACCAGGACCATGAGCTCCAGGTGCGCGCCCTGTCCGTCTCCGAATACCGGTCCTTCCTCTCCAGGACACCGGCCGCGAGCTTTTTGCAGTACCCGTCCTGGGCTCGCGTGAAGGACCTCTGGCGCTCGGAAATGGTCGGATGGCACTGCCCGGGCGGAGAGATCGAAGGCGCCGGTCTCGTTCTCTACCGGCAATTGCCCGGTACCCGCAAATACTTCGCCTACCTGCCCGAAGGCCCCGTCGCCGACTGGTCGGACCCGCGTGTCGACCGCTGGCTGGGCCCCCTCATGCGCCACCTGCGCGAGGCCGGAGCCTTCGCCGTCCGCATCGGCCCCAGCCCCGCCTACCGCCGCTGGGACGCCGCCACCGCCAAGGCCGGCGCCGGAGCGGGCCGTCAGATATCCGACGTCCTCGCCACCGAGGTCGACCCCGTCGGCGCCGCCCTCGCCGACCGGCTGCGCACCCGCGGGTGGAAGCGCTGCGGCGGCGAGGACGACGGCGACGCCCAGCCCCGCCACGTCTTCCGCGTGCCGCTCGCCGGCCGCAGCCTCGACGACCTGTGGTCCGGCCTCAACCAGGAATGGCGCCGCAACGTCCGCAAGGCGGACAAGGCCGGGGTCGAGACGGTCCTCGGCACCGCAGAGGACCTGCCCGAGTTCTACCGGCTGCTGCGGATCACCGAGGAGCGCGACGGCTTCCGGCTCGGCCGCTCCCTCGCGTACTACGAGCAGCAGTACCGCGCCCTGAACGAGGAACAGCCCGGCCGCATGCGGCTCTACCTCGCCATCCACCGCGGCGAGATCCTGGCCGCCCACACCATGATCAGCACCGGCAGCAGGGTCTGGTACCAGACCGGAGCCTCCGCCGACCACCGGCGCGAAGTACGGCCCAGCAACGCCCTGCAGTGGCGCATGATGCGCGACGCCCACGCCCTCGGAGCCGATGAGTACGACATGCGCGGGGTACCCTCCACTCTCGACCCCGACGAACGTTCTTTCGGGCTGCTGCGCTGGAAGCTCGGCACCGGCGGACACGTCGTCGAAACGCTCGGCGAATGGGAGATCCCGATGGACGGAGTCGCCAACACGGCTCTCTACAAGGCGTTCCAGGCCTACCTGGCCCGCCGGTGACGGCCACCGACACCAGACCGGCCGGCCCGGCACCCGACAGCGCGGCACCGAAGAAGACCTCGGTGCTGCGCAGCGGCGCGCTCATGGCCGCCGGCTCCGTCGTCTCCCGCGCCACCGGCTTCATACGCTCCGCCGTCGTCGTCGCCGCCCTGGGCACCGGACTCCTCGGCGACGGCTACGCCGTCGCGAACACCGTCCCGAACATCATCTACATCCTCCTCGTCGGCGGAGCGCTCAATGCCGTCTTCGTGCCCGAGCTGGTCCGGGCGGCCAAGGAACACCCCGACGGCGGCGCCGCCTACACCGACCGCCTGCTCACCGCCTGCACGGCGGCGCTCGTGGCACTCACCGCCGCCGCGGTCCTCGCCGCCCCGCTGATCGTCTCCGCGTACACCGGCTACAGCGGCGCCCAGGCGAGCACCACCGTGGCCCTCGCCCGGTACTGCCTGCCCCAGATCCTCTTCTACGGGCTCTTCACCCTGCTCGGCCAAGTGCTGAACTCCCGCGGCCGGTTCGGCGCGATGATGTGGACCCCGATCCTCAACAACTTCGTGATCATCGCCGTCTTCGGGCTGTTCCTCTACGTCTCCCACGACGGCGCGGGCGGCCTCACCGCCGCCGAGACCCGCCTCCTGGGCCTCGGCACCACCGCCGGAATCGTCGTCCAGGCCCTCGCCCTGATCCCCTCGCTGCGCGCGGCCCGCTTCCGCTGGCGCCCCCGCTTCGACTGGCGCGGCAGCGGCCTCGGCCGCCCCCTGCGCAACGCCGGCTGGACCGTCCTGCTCGTCCTCACCAACCAGATCGCCTACTGGGTCGTCACCCGGCTCTCCACCACCACCGGGCAGCACGCCGTCGACGCCGGCCTCGCGGGCGGCGCCGGCTACACCGCCTACAGCAACGCATACCAGCTGTGGATCGTCCCGCAGGGCATCATCACCGTCTCCCTCGTGACCGCGCTGATGCCCAGGATGAGCTCGGCCGCCGCCGACGGAGACCTCGCGGCCGTCCGCCGCGACGTCTCCTACGCCCTGCGCTCCAGCGCCGCCGTCGTCGTCCCCGCCGCCGCCCTCATGGCCGTCCTCGCCCCCTGGGTGATGGGCGCCGTCTTCGGCTACGGACGCACCGGCGCCGCCGACATCGAGGTGATGGCGGGCATGCTCACGGCCTTCGCCCCCGGCCTGGTCGCCTTCTCCGCGCAGTACGTGCTCGCGCGCGGCTTCTACGCCCTCTCCGACACCCGGACCCCCTTCCTCCTCAACCTCGTCATCGTCGCCCTGAACGCCGGACTGTCGGCCGCCGCCTACCTCGTACTGTCCCCCCGCTGGGCGGTCACCGGCATGGCCGCCGCCTCCTCCGTCGCCTTCCTCGCGGGCGCCGCCGCCACCGGCTACGCCCTCTCCCGCAGGCTCGGCCCGCGCACGGGCACCCGTACCGCACGGCGCACCAGCGCCGTACGCACCCACCTGAGGCTGCTGGCGGCCTGCGTCCCCGCCGCCGGCGCGGCCTACGCGGCGGCCCTCGCCGCCGGGAGCCTCGGCGACTTCGCCGCGGTCGGCGCGGGAACCGTGTCCCTCGCCCTGGTCGTCGTCCTCCTTGCCCGGCCGCTGCGCCTGGCCGAGATCACCGACCTGCTCGACTCCCTGCGCCGCAAGACCGGCCGGTAGCGGGAGGAGGAGCCGAAGACCGCCTTGGGATACTGACCGGATGCCACGCGTACTGCTGATCGAGGACGACCCTTCCATCCGCGAAGGGGTCGGCCTCGGCCTGCGCCGCCGCGGCCACGAGGTGCGGGCCGCCGAGACGGGGGAGGAAGGACTCGCCGTGATGGCGGACTTCCGCCCCGAACTCGTCCTGCTCGACCTGATGCTGCCCGGCGTCAACGGCGTGCAGGTCTGCCACCGCATCCGCCAGACCAGCGAAGTCCCCATCATCATGCTCACCGCACGCGGCGACGACTTCGACATCGTCATCGGCCTGGAGGCGGGCGCCGACGACTACATCGTCAAACCCGCCCGCACCGAGGTCATCGAAGCCCGCATCAAGGCCGTGCTGCGCCGCCTCAGCGACCCGGTCGGAGCCCGCCCCGGCATCGAGGCGCACGGCGAACTGACCATCGACCGCGCCGGGCTGACCGTCGCCAAGAACGGCGAACGCGTCGCCCTCGCACCCAGCGAGATCAAGCTCCTGCTGCACCTGTCGGCCTCGCCCGAGCAGGTCTTCTCCCGCCAGCAGCTCCTTGAGTACGTCTGGGACCACAGCTACCACGCCGACGCCCGGCTCGTGGACGCCTGCGTCCGCCGCCTGCGCCACAAGATCGAGGACCCCGCCCGCAGCCCCCGCTACATACAGACCGTGCGCGGCTTCGGCTACCGCTTCGGCCCCCTGTAGGCCGCGGTGCGACGCATAGCGCCCCTCGGGCTGCGCACCCGGCTGATAGCGGCCTTCCTCCTGGTCGCCGCGATCAGCGCCGGCACCACCGCCGCCCTGACCTACCAGCAGGCCCGCAACGCCATCCTCAAGCAGACCCAGGACACCGCCGTCAGCACCCTGCGCGACCAGATCGAGCAGCAGGAGTTCCGCCTCCCCCTGGAACAACAGGAGCTGCAGCGCATCGTCATCGAGCTCGGCAAGCGCGGCAAACCCCACCCGTGGATCATCTTCGGCGAGTACGCCGGCATGCGCGTCTCCACCAACCCCGACACGCCCACCTCCACCGTGATCACCGACAGTCTGCGCGACCAGGTCCGCGACAACCGGTACGCCGCCTTCCAACGCGTCGAGGACCAGCGCGGCAACCCCTGGCTGACCATCGGCGTCCCCGCCGTCTTCGAGCACAACGGATACACCGAGCCCACCGGGGTCGTCTTCTACGCCAGCGTCCCGCTCTCCGCCGAGAAGCAGACCGTCGAAGCCATGGTCGAGGCCGCCCAGCAGGGCGCCGTCCCAGGCCTCGCCATCGCCATCGTCCCCGCGCTGCTGGCCGCCCGCAGCGTCCTGCGGCCGGTCCGCGACATGCGCCGCGCCGCCCAGAAGCTGGGCAAGGGCCGCCTCGACACCCGCATCGAGGTCCGGGGCGCCGACGAACTCGCCGGACTCGCCCGCACCTTCAACGAGACCGCCCGCGCCCTGGAGCAGTCCGTGCGCGAACTCCAGGAAGCGGAGGTCCGCGCCCGCCGCTTCGCCTCCGACGTCTCCCACGAACTGCGCACCCCGCTCGCCGGAATGCTCGCCGTCACCGAAGTCCTCGACGAGGACGCCGCACGCCTCGACGCCGACACCGCCAAGGCACTGCGCCTGGTCAGCGCCGAGACCGGCAAACTCGCCGTCCTCGTGGAGGACCTGATGGAGATCTCCCGCTTCGACGCCCGGGCCGCCGAGCTCAACCTCGACGACGTGGACATCGCCGAAGCCGTCCGCAAGACCCTCGAACGACGCCACTGGGACGACCACCGCGTCGTCACCGAACTGCCCGACGCGGTACGCGCCCGGCTCGACCCGCGCCGCTTCGACGTGGTCCTCGCCAACCTCGTCGGCAACGCCCTGCGGCACGGCGGCGCCCCCGTACGCGTCACCGTCCGCACCGCGCCCGGCGAGGCCGGCGAACGGCTCCTCATCGACGTCGCCGACAGCGGACCCGGCATCGCCCCCGAGGTGCTGCCGCACATCTTCGACCGCTTCTTCAAGGCCGACGCGGCCCGCACCCGCTCCGCCGGCAGCGGCCTCGGACTCGCCATCACCCTGGAGAACGTACGCCTGCACGGCGGCACCCTCCGCGCCGGCAACGGGCCCGGCGGGGGAGCCCTCTTCACCCTCGACATGCCGCTGGAGGCCCGCGTATGACAGCGCAGAGGGCCGCGGCCCGCGCCGCGGCGGCCACGGCGGTACTGACCGGCTGCGCCCTGCTGCTCGCCGGCTGCGGCATCAAACGCACCGGGGTGGTCGAGAGCGGCCACGCCGCCGGCGTCAAGGTCCCCGGCGGCAAGACCGCCGCCGTCCTCTACTTCGTTTCCAAGGACGGCGACCGGCTCGTCCCGGTCCCCTTCTCGATCGGCACCGACTACACCCTCGCGCCCACCCCGCTCGTGCGGCTGCTGCTCAACGGCCCCAGCGGTCCGGCCGCGGCGGCCGGGCTCACCACGGCGCTCCCGCAGGTGCCCGACGCGAAAACCGACGCCGTGACGGTGAGCAAGTACTCACAGGAGAACGGGCTGACCGTGACCGTGCCGTTCGCGGTCGCCGGACTGTCGCAGACGGCCCGCAACCAGCTGGTGTGCACCGTCGGCGCCTCCGCAGTACCGGACACCCTCAGCCCGGTCACCATCCGGGGCACCGACACCACCCTCCCCTCCGCCGACTGCCGGACGCCGCGCTGACGCAGGCCGCGCCCTTGCGGGCCGGCCCTCGCACCCGTCACGGTGGCCCCATGGACCACGCCGTGGACGTACCCGACGTCTTCGACCCCCGCATCTACGCCGCCGGCGTCCCGCACGAGCGCTACCGGCTCCTGCGCGACCTGCACCCCGTGGCCTGGCAGCCGGAGCCCGAGATCGGCGCCTGGCCCGCCGGACCCGGGTTCTGGGCCGTCACACGGCACGCCGACGTCGTCCGCGTGCTGCGCGACCACCGGACGTACTCCTCCTGGCTGGGCGCCACCCAGATCCGCGACCCCGACCCGGCCGACCTGCCCTTCCTGCGCCGCACGATGCTCAACCAGGACCCGCCCGACCACGGCCGGCTGCGCCGGCTCGTCGCCCGCGCCTTCACCCCCGCCCGCGTCGACGCCTTCGCCGGGCGCGTACGCGAACGGGCCCGCACGCTGCTGGCCGCGGCTCGGGACCACCCGGACGACGACGGCGCCGCCGACATCGTCCGCACCGTCACCGACGAGTACGCTCTGCTGAACCTCACCGACCTGCTGGGCGTCCCGGCCGCCGACCGCGCCCTGCTGCTCGACTGGACCGTACGGGTCATCGGCTACCAGGACCCCGACGACGCCCCCGCACCGCGGCTCGGCCCCGACGGCAGGCCCCTCAACCCGCGCTCCCCGGCCCTGCTCGGCGAAATGTTCGCCTACGCCCGCGAACTCGCCGCCCACAAACGACGGCACCCCGGCGACGACGTCATGACCGCTCTCGCCACGGCCGGACTCGACCCCGCCGAACTGGAGATGTTCTTCTTCCTGCTCACCGTCGCCGGAAACGACACCGTACGCAGCGCCGCCCCCGGCGGCCTGCTCGCCCTCGCCCACGCCCCCGACGCCTACCGCCGGCTCGCCGCCGGCCGGTACCCGGTGGCGGGCGCGGTCGAGGAGCTCCTGCGCGTCCACCCCCCGGTCCTCAGCTTCCGCCGCACCGCCGCCGCCGACCACGAACTGGCCGGCCGGCCGGTCCGGGCCGGCGACAAGGTCGTCGTCTTCCACGCCTCCGCCAACCACGACGAACGCGTCTTCACCGACCCGGACCGGCTGGACCTCGGCCGCACACCCAACCCGCACGTGTCCTTCGGAGACGGCCCCCACGTCTGCCTCGGCGCGCACTTCGCCCGCCTCCAGCTGCGCACCCTCTACGAGGAGTGGTGCGCGGCCATGCCCGTACCGGAACTCGCGGGCCCGCCGCGGCGTCTGGTGTCCAACTTCATCAACGGGATCACACGGCTGCCGCTGCGGGTGTCCGGGCCGGCCGGGTGACGTCCGCGACCAGCTCGGTCACGTCCGGCCCGTAGGCGTCGGAGTTGACCACCTTCAGCACCAGGCAGAACGACTCCGCCCCGTACTTGCGCGCCAGCCGCGTGTGGTGCCGGCTCAGGTACCGGGCGGCCGCCTGGTTGCTGACCGCGGTCTGCCCCGACAGCAGGAACACCGGGCGGCCGCCCTCCCCGCCCACCAGCCGGGCCAGCACCACGTACTCCTCAAGCCCGTTGCGCCACCGGTAGCTCTCGCCGCCCACCTGGATCGCGCCGCGGTCCTCGCGCTGCTCGGCGTCGCCGATGACGGTGATGCCCGGCAGCATGGACGCCAGGTGCGCCGTGGTACGGGCGTTGGACACCGGCCCGCCGACGCAGAACTCCGCGCGGTCCCCGAAACCCTGACGGGCGGTGTCGTGCGTGACGATCTGGACGTTCGCCCCGCAGTCCTTGATCAGGGCGGAGATCTCCAGCAGGGCGAAGGCGTCGTTGCGGTGCAGCGACGAATCCTTCCCGCCCATCTGCCGGTTGACCACGAACAGACAGTCGGCGCCGGCCGGCAGTCCGAAGAACGCCTGCTTGCGGCGGAGGGCGCGCCTCCAGAGATAGGTCCGGGAGAACCAGCCGAACCCGCCGCTGACAGCGGTGGCTATCAACCCCAGCACGATGTTGCGCACGTCGTCGTTCATGCGCCGGATGCTAGCGCCGCGGCCGGAGCGGGTCACCGGGTCACGGCGCCCGGTACGGCACCTCGCCGCGTTGTCGGACCACGCACGTACGTCCGGTACGAGCCGTGGCCCTCCGCCTTGCGATGCACCGCACCGGACACCGCGCCCCGGCAGACCTTCCCGGCCACAGCACCGGCGCCGCAGCCGGAGCGGGTCACCGGCGCGGTCCGCCCCGGCCGGCGGCGCGCCCGGGCGGACGCCCTGACGGGGCGGCACCCCCGGCGCTAGGCTCGCCCCCACGCTGCCACTGGAGGTCCGGATGCACCGTCCCGCCGTCGCCCGCACGTTACCGCTGCTGACCGTCGTCGCCGCACTCGTCTCGACCGGAGCCGCGCCGCCCTCCGCCGCCGGGACCCAGACCCCGCCGGCGAAGGTACCGGTCGCCGCCGGCTACGGCGGGGCCGTCGCCAGCGTCGACGCCGACGCCTCGGCCGCCGGGATCGCCGTCCTGCGCTCCGGCGGCAACGCCGTCGACGCCGCCGTCGCCACCGCCGCCGCGCTCGGCGTGACTGAGCCCTACTCGGCGGGCATCGGCGGGGGCGGCTACTTCGTCTACTACGACGCCCGCTCACACCGGGTGCACACCATCGACGGCCGGGAGACCGCCCCGGCCTCGGCCACCGAGACCCTGTTCCAGGAGAACGGGCAGCCGATCCCCTTCGCCGAGGGCCAGACCAGCGGCCTCGGCGTGGGCGTCCCCGGCACCCCCGCCACCTGGAAGACCGCCCTCGACGCCTGGGGCAGCCGTCCGCTGGGCCACCTGCTGAAGCCCGCCGAGAGGCTGGCCCGCGACGGTTTCACGGTGGACGGCACCTTCCGCGCCCAGACCGAACTCAACCAGGACCGCTTCGAGGACTTCCCCGACACCGCCAAGCTCTTCCTGCCGGGCGGCGCCCTGCCGGTCGTCGGCTCCACCTTCAAGAACCCCGACCTGGCCGCCACCTACGCCGAACTCGCCCGCAAAGGCACCGGAGCCCTCTACCGGGGACCCCTCGCCGAGGACATCGTCCGGGCCGTCCGCACGCCCCCGGTGGACCCCGCCGCCACCCGCACCGTCCGGCCCGGCGACCTCACCACAGCGGACCTGCGCGCCTACACGACCAAACGGCAGGCACCGACCCGTGTCGGCTACCGCGGCCTGGACGTCTACAGCATGGCGCCCTCGTCCTCGGGAGGCACCACCGTCGGCGAGGCCCTGAACATCCTGGAACGGACCGACCTCTCGAAACTGTCCGAGACGCAGTACCTGCACCGCTTCATCGAGGCCTCCCGGATCTCCTTCGCCGACCGCGGCCGCTGGGTCGGCGACCCGGCCGCCGTGGACGTGCCGACGCGGGAACTGCTCTCGCAGCGGTTCGCCGACTCCCGCGCCTGCCTGATCAGGCCGGACCGGGCGCTGACCAGTCCGCTGGCCCCCGGCGACCCCCGCCACCCGGTGCCCTGCGCCACCACCGGACAGGCCGCGCCGACCACGTACGAGGGCGAGAACACCACGCACCTGACGGTCGCCGACCGCTGGGGCAACGTCGTCTCCTACACCCTGACCATCGAGTCCACCGGCGGCAGCGCCATCACCGTCCCCGGCCGCGGCTTCCTCCTCAACAACGAACTCACCGACTTCTCCTTCGCCCCGGCGGCGCCGGGAGTCCCCGACCCGAACCTGCCCGGCCCCGGCAAGCGGCCGCGCTCGTCGATGTCCCCGACGATCGTCCTGGACGACGGCCGGCCGGTGCTGGCGGTCGGTTCACCCGGGGGAGCCACCATCATCACCACCGTCATCCAGACCCTGACCGGCCACCTGGACCGGGGCCTGCCGCTGGTCGACGCGATCGCCGCGCCGAGGGCAAGCCAGCGCAACCAGACCACCACCGAGCTGGAGCCGGGCCTGTGGAACAGCCCGCTGCGCGCCGAACTGGAGGCCCTGGGCCAGGCGTTCCGGCAGAACCCGGAGATCGGTGCGGCGACCGGGGTGCAGCGGCTGCCGGACGGGCGCTGGCTGGCGGCGGCGGAGACCAGCCGCCGGGGCGGCGGCTCGGCCATGGTGGTCCACCCGCGCGGAAAGCCGTAGCCGGGCTCGCGGGGGCACGGGGGTCGCGGGGGCACGGGCGTCATGGGGTCACGGGGGTCACGGGGCGGTCAGGATCCGCGGGCCGCGGCCGGTGATGGCGACCGTGTGCTCCGAGTGGGCGGCACGGGTCCCGTCGACGGTGCGCAGTGTCCAGCCGTCGCCGTCGCACCGGTAGTCGTCCGTACCGCCCGCGATCAGCATCGGCTCGATGGCGAGGACCATGCCGGGGCGCAGCTTCATACCGCGCCCCGGCGGGCCCTCGTTGGGCACACCGGGGTCCTCGTGCATGCGGCGGCCGATGCCGTGCCCGCCGAACCCGTCGGGGACTCCGTATCCGGCGGCGCGGCAGACCGTGCCGACGGCGTGGGCGATGTCCCCGATCCGGTTGCCGGGCACGGCGGCGGCGACACCGGCCGCGAGGGCCGCCTCGGACGTCTCGATCAGCCGCCGGTCCTCGGGACGGGCGCGGCCGACGGTGAAGCTGACCGCCGCGTCCCCGACCCAGCCGGCGAGTTCGGCGCCGCAGTCGATGCTGACCAGGTCGCCGTCGCGCAGCCGGTAGCCGTCGGGGATGCCGTGGACGATCGCGTCGTTGACGGAGGCGCACACCACCGCAGGGAAGGGCACCGGCGCGAACCGCGGCCGGTAGCCGAGGAAGGGCGAGGTCGCGCCGGCTCCGCGGAGCACGTCGCGGGCCACCCCGTCCAGCTCCGCCAGGGTCACTCCGACGTGCGCGGCCCTGCGTACGGCGGCCAGCGTGCGGGCGACGATCCGCCCCGCGGCGCGCATCTTCTCGATCTCGGGTGCTGTCTTCAGTTCCACCATGCCAATAACTATACCGGTATAACTGTAACGGGATAACTTTACCGGGATAACTATTGGTGCTCCGGGTAGGATGGCCCCATGGTCCGTACCCCCCTCACCCCTGAAGAGCGCGAGCGCGGCGAGCGCCTGGGCGCCCTGCTGCGCGAGGCCCGCGGCGCCCGCAGCATGGTCGAGGTTGCGGCCGGAGCCGGGCTCTCCGCGGAAACCCTGCGCAAGATCGAGACCGGCCGGGCGCCCACCCCCGCCTTCTTCACGGTCGCCGCCCTCGCCGAGGCACTCGGCCTCTCACTGGACGATCTCCTCCGGCGCTGCGCGGCCGTACCGGCGTAGGTCCGCCGAAGGCCGCCGAAGGGCCGGCCTCCCCGTGCCGTTCGGGCGGGAGCCGGGGCCGGACGGCCCAATCGGCGGTGGGACGTGCCGCGGGCGGGGCAAGCGTGAAGGCGTGTCAGCCACGAACGCAGCCGAACGACTCGGGTTCGCAGCCGTCGGCGCCCTCCTCGCCGGAGGGCTGCTGCTGGCCGCGTGCACCCTCCCGGACGACCGGCCGGACCCGTACGCGAAGCGGACGGGCGTGCCCGGCAGGGAACGCCGGCCCCCCGCGCCCCGGCGGCCCGCCGGCCGGCCCCGCACGCCGGCGGCGTACTCGGCCGCCGCGGCGCCGGCCAGGGCCGGACGCCCCGCCTGCTCCAGGGGGTGCCGGGCCACGGGCGACAGCACTTAGGGTCCGGGTATGGATCTCCAGGAGCTCGGCAGCGCGCGTTACGTCAGCCTCACCACCTTCCGCAAGGACGGCACACCCGTGGCGACCCCCGTGTGGGCGGTCGCCGACGGCGGCGAGCTGTACGTGTGGACGCGCAGCGACTCGTGGAAGGTCAAGCGCATCCGCAACAACGGGAGGGTCACGCTCGCCGCGTGCGACGTGCGGGGGCGCGTCGAGGAGGGCGCGCCCGTCGTCGAGGGGCGGGCCCGGCTGCTCGACGAGGAGGGCCTGCGCCGGGTGCGCAAGCTGATGTCGCGCAAGTACACCTGGCAGTTCTGGGCGGTGGACGTGCCCGCCGCCCTGGTGCGCCGGGGGAAGCGGCCGCACACCGCCGTCGCCGTCAGGCTTTGAGGCTCCCGTAGCCCGTCCGTAACACGCGTGCGGTCCAATGCGGGCATGGAGACCGCGACTTCACTGGCGATCAGTCAACTCTCCCGCTATCTCACGGGACTGACGCAGCGGCTGGATCCCGGGGCAGGCTGGTACGGGGAGTTCCTGCGCCGGGATCCGCAGGGCGTGCGGGCCTGCCTGACCGGGGCGGCGATACCCCCGTGGGACGTGGTGGAATCTCTGCTGGGCGACCTGGCGGGGGTGGGCGGCGCGGAACTCGCGGCGCGGGAGGCCGTATACGCGGCGCGGCTGCGGGCGGCGGCCGTCGCCGTCCGGGACCGGCTCCCGGGAGGCGAGGACGAGCTGCGGAGCCTCCTCGCGGCGCAGGCCACCAGGCGGGCGGAGACGGAGGCCGCCCTGCGGAGCCTGACCGCCCGGCTGCGCGCGCCCGCCCACCGGGCCGAGGCCGAGGCCCTGGCCCGGGAACTGTCCTGGGTCCGGGACGACGCCGCCCGCGCCGCGGCCCGCCACAAGGACCTGGCGGCCCGCCTGGCCGCCCTGCGCAGCGACCCCTTACCGCCCCGAACCGAAGCCCCCGCCCACTCCGGGCCCCACCCCCGAACCCGGAGCGCACCACCGGATCCCGCGCCCCGGCCGTCCGACGCCCCCACGGAGCCCGCGGCCCCGCCAGAGCCCTGGCCGCCGTCACAGTCCCAGGCGGTCCCGCCCGCCGGGAGCCGGCCCCAGGCCGAGGCGCAGCACCCGGCGGCCGCCCCGGCGGAGCCCGCTGCTGAGGCCCGGGTCCTGCCGCCCGTCGGAGAGGCCGAGCGGCGGTGGTCGCGCAGGGCGCGGCGGAGCGGGGGTGCCCGGTACGCCGGGGCGGCGGCTCCCGAAGCCCCCGCCTTCACCCCGCCCCCGGGGCATGCGGACGCCGCGGCCCAGCCGGCCCCGCGCGGCGCCCGGTTCGGCCGGCGGCCGCCCGAGCCGCAACCCGAGCCCGAGCCGCAACCCGAGCCCGAGCCGCAAGCCGAGCCCGAGCAGCGAGCCGAGCCCGAGCCGGCGCCGGAACCGCAGGCCCCGCCCACGCCGGCGCAGCCGACCGGCACGCCCCGGTCCGTCAGCGCCGAACTGCTCGCCCTGCGCGCGCAGGGCCGCAGCGGGGAGGCGTACGCCCTGCTCTGCCAGGCCGCGGCCGGGCCCGCCCGGCAGCTGCCCCAGCTGGCCGCCGAGCTGACCCGCGCGGGGCTGGCGGCCGACTGGAACACCCTGCTCTGGGAGGCTTCCTCACTGCCGCCCTCACAGCTCGCGGCTGCCGCCGCCGCCCTCGGCGACGCCGGCCGGGAGGACGACTGCGACACCCTGCTCCGCCAGGGCGTCTCCCGCCCCGCCTCCCAGGTCGCGGACGCGGCTCTCGCCCTCGGCGCGGCCGGCCGGTCCCGGGAGGCCGGCGCCCTGCTCGGAGCCTTCGTACGCGTGCGCACCGCCGAGGAGGCCGCCGCCCTGGCCCGGCACGACCCAGGGTGGTTCACCCCGAAGCTGCTCCACGCGGCCGGCCTGCTGCCCGGTGCCCGCCACCGCGACCTCGTCCACGCCCTGCGCGTCGCCGGCATCGTCCCCCCTGCCTGAGGGCTGTCCGCCGCGGTCCGCGCGGGCCCCCGCACGCGCGGCCCTTGCGGACTCCCCGCCTTCATGTCCTCAAAGTCCCGTCCGCTGACCGCAAACGACCGGGGCGCGACGTAACGTGACCGACTACTCCAACTGTGCAAGGCGGTCTTGCCCCACGCTGTGACGAGGCCTACGTTCTACTCCCTACGCACACCGTCTACGTGCGTAGAACTCGGCGTTCCCGTCACAAGGAGCAGCTCATGGCCCAAGTCGTCCGCGCCGCGCTGGTCCAGGCCACCTGGACCGGAGACACCGAATCGATGATCGCCAAGCACGAGGAGTACGCCCGCCGGGCCGCCGCCGAAGGCGCGAAGATCATCGGTTTTCAGGAAGTGTTCAACGCCCCCTACTTCTGCCAGGTCCAGGAGCCCGAGCACTACCGCTGGGCCGAGGCCGTCCCCGACGGCCCGACCGTCCGCCGCATGCAGGACCTCGCCCGCGAGACCGGGATGGTCGTCGTCGTCCCCGTCTTCGAGCTGGAGAGCGAGGGGTTCTACTACAACACCGCCGCCGTCATCGACGCCGACGGCACCTACCTGGGCAAGTACCGCAAGCACCACATCCCGCAGGTCAAGGGCTTCTGGGAGAAGTACTACTTCCGCCCCGGCAACCTCGGCTGGCCGGTCTTCGACACCGCCGTCGGCCGGATCGGCGTCTACATCTGCTACGACCGCCACTTCCCCGAGGGATGGCGCCAACTGGGCCTGGCCGGCGCCCAACTGGTCTACAACCCCTCCGCCACCCACCGCGGCCTCTCCGCCTACCTCTGGCAGCTGGAACAGCCCGCCGCGGCCGTCGCCAACGAGTACTTCGTCGCCGCGATCAACCGCATCGGCCAGGAGGAGTACGGCGACAACGACTTCTACGGCACCAGCTACTTCGTCGACCCGCGCGGCCGCTTCGTCGGGGACGTCGCCAGCGACAAGGAGGAGGAACTCCTCGTCCGCGACCTCGACTTCGACCTGATCAAGGAGGTCCGCGACCAGTGGGCCTTCTACCGCGACCGCCGCCCCGACGCCTACGGAGGGCTCGTACAACCGTGACCGACCCCACTCCGCTCCACAGCCGCCACCGCACCGTCCTGCCCGACTGGCTCGCGCTCTACTACGCCGACCCCATCGAGCTCACGCACGGCGAGGGCCGCCACGTCTGGGACGCCGACGGCAACCGCTACCTCGACTTCTTCGGCGGCATCCTCACCACCATGACCGCCCACGCGCTGCCCGAGGTCACCAAGGCCGTCTCCGAGCAGGCCGGACGGATCATCCACTCCTCCACCCTGTACCTCAACCGGCCGATGGTCGAACTCGCCGAGCGGGTGGCCGCACTGTCCGGCATCCCCGACGCCCGCGTCTTCTTCACGACCTCCGGCACCGAGGCCAACGACACCGCCCTGCTGCTCGCGACGACGTACCGCCGCTCCAACCAGATCCTGGCGATGCGCAACAGCTACCACGGCCGGTCCTTCTCCACCGTCTCCATCACCGGCAACCGCGGCTGGTCCCCGACCAGCCTGTCCCCGTTGCAGACGTACTACGTCCACGGTGCCGTCCGCACCCGCGGCCCCCTCGCCCACCTCGACGACACCGCCTTCACCGCCGCGGCCGTCGCCGACCTCGAAGACGTACTCGGCCAGGCCCGCGGGGGAGTGGCCGCCCTCATCGCGGAGCCGATCCAGGGCGTCGGCGGCTTCACCTCCCCGCCCGACGGCCTGTACGGCGCCTTCCGCGAGGTCCTCGACCGCCACGGCATCCTGTGGATCAGCGACGAGGTGCAGACCGGCTGGGGCCGTACCGGCGAGCACTTCTGGGGCTGGCAGGCGCACGCCCAGAACGGCCCGCCGGACATCCTCACCTTCGCCAAGGGCATCGGCAACGGCATGTCCATCGGCGGCGTCGTCGCCCGCGCCGAGGTGATGAACTGCATCGACTCCAACTCCATCTCCACCTTCGGCGGCTCCCCCGTCACCATGGCGGCCGGCGTCGCCAACCTCGGCTACCTGCTGGAACACGACCTCCAGGGCAACGCACGACGCGTCGGCGGCCTGCTCCTGGAATGCCTGCGCCAGATCGCCGCCACCGTCCCCGCCGTCCGCGAGGTCCGCGGCCGGGGCCTGATGGCCGGCATCGAACTCACCAGGCCCGGCACCGACCAGGCCGACCCCGACGCCGCCTCCGCCGTCCTGGAGGCCGCCCGCGAAGGCGGCCTGCTCCTCGGCAAGGGCGGCGGCCACAACACCAGCGTGCTGCGCATCGCGCCGCCGCTCTCCCTCACCGTCGCCGAGGCGGAAGAGGGCGCCGAGATCCTCGAACAGGCCTTGCGCAGCATCCAGTAGGGGGGATCAGATGAGCAGCAACCGCACCCTGATCAGCGGCGGCCTGGTCGTCACCGCCGCCGACGAACTCCACGCCGACGTCCTGATCGAGGACGGCCGCGTGGCCGCGCTGGCCGCCCACGGCTCCGCGGCCGCCGAAGCCTGGACGGCCGAGCGCACGATCGACGCGACCGGGAAGTACGTCATCCCGGGCGGAGTCGACGCGCACACCCACATGGAGCTCCCCTTCGGCGGCACGTCCGCCTCGGACACCTTCGAGACCGGCACCAGAGCCGCCGCCTGGGGCGGCACCACCACCATCGTCGACTTCGCCGTGCAGAGCGTGGGCCACTCCCTGCGCGAGGGGCTCGACACCTGGTACGCCAAGGCCGACGGCAACTGCGCCGTCGACTACTCCTTCCACATGATCCTCTCCGACGTCAACGAGGGCACCCTGAAGGAGATGGACCTCCTCGTCGGCGAGGGCGTCACCTCCTTCAAGAGTTTCATTGGCTCGCGTGACCAGGAAACTTCACGGGGACTCGGCGACCTAGTCGGTTCGGGAGCCGTGCAGTGAGCGCTGCGCGGCATCGCACCGCGGTACGCCAGCACGGTGCTGGCTGCTGCGGCCGGCGGGGATACTGCATTCCGTGCGGTATCCCCGTCGGTGGCCCTCCGACTCCGGCATTCTGACGGGAAGGGATTCTTCGGATATGACCAGAACCCTCATTACCGGCGGCCTCGTGATCACCGCTGCCGAAGAGGTACACGCGGATGTTCTGATCGAGGGCGGCCGCGTTGTGGCAATGGCGACCGCGGGCAGTCAGGCCTGGACTGCCGACCGGGTGATCGATGCCTCCCAGAAATATGTGGTCCCGGGCGGGGTCGACGCGCACACGCACATGGAGCTGCCGTTCGGCGGCACTTTCGCATCGGACACGTTCGAGACCGGGACGCGAGCCGCGGCCTGGGGCGGTACGACGACGATCGTCGATTTCGCGGTCCAGTCGCAGGGGCAGTCCCTGCGGGCCGGCCTTGACGCCTGGTACGGCAAGGCCGACGGGAACTGCGCGATCGACTACGCATTTCACATGATCGTCTCGGACGTCAACGAGCACACGCTCAAGGAAATGGACGGACTCGTCGAAGAGGGCGTAAGTTCGTTCAAATTGTTTATGGCATATCCGGGAGTGTTTTACTCGGACGACGGCCAGATCCTGCGCGCGATGCAGCGGGCCTCTTCCAATGGCGGCCTGATTATGATGCACGCTGAGAACGGCATCGCGATCGACGTGCTCATCGAGCAGGCCCTGGCCCGCGGCGAGACCGATCCCCGGTATCACGGCGAGGTGCGCAAGGCCCTTCTGGAGGCCGAAGCCACACACCGCGCGATCCAACTGGCCCGGGTGGCGGGCTCCCCGCTGTACGTGGTCCACGTATCGGCGGAGGAGGCGGTGGCGGAGCTGGCGGCGGCCCGGGACATGGGGCTGCCGGTCTTCGGGGAGACCTGCCCGCAGTACCTCTTCCTGTCGACCGACAACCTGGCCGAGCCGGAGTTCGAGGGCGCCAAGTACGTCTGCTCCACGCCGCTGCGCCCCCGCGAGCACCAGGCGGCCCTGTGGCGGGGGCTGCGGACGAACGACCTCCAGGTGGTCTCCACCGACCACTGCCCGTTCTGCTTCCGCGGGCAGAAGGAGCTGGGCCGCGGGGACTTCTCGAAGATCCCGAACGGTCTCCCCGGGGTGGAGAACCGTATGGACCTGCTCCACCAGGCCGTCGTGGATGGGCACATCAGCCGCCGCCGCTGGATCGAGATCGCCTGCGCGAGCCCGGCCCGGATGTTCGGCATGTACCCGCAGAAGGGCACCATCGCGCCCGGCTCCGATGCCGACATCGTCATCTACGACCCGCACGCCGAGCAGGTCATCTCCGCCGAGACCCACCACATGAACGTGGACTACTCGGCGTACGAGGGCAAGCAGATCACCGGACGCGTCGACACGGTCCTCTCCCGCGGCGACCTCGTCATCGACCAGAACGAGTACGTAGGCCGGGCCGGCCACGGGGCCTTCATCCACCGTTCCACCTGCCAGTACCTCTAGGGGGCGGCCGGGGCCCGTATACCCCGGCGCCCGCACTCCCAGCAAGGAGCAGCCCGATCATGGACTTCGGCCTCGTCCTGCAGACCGACCCGCCCGCCTCCCAGGTCGTCAGCCTGATGAAGCGCGCCGAGAGGAACGGCTTCCGCTACGGCTGGACCTTCGACTCGGCCGTGCTCTGGCAGGAACCCTTCGTCATCTACAGCCAGATCCTGGCCAACACGCAGAAGCTGCACGTCGGCCCGATGGTCACCAACCCCGGCACCCGCACCTGGGAGGTGACCGCCTCAACCTTCGCCACCCTCAACGACATGTACGGCAACCGCACCGTCTGCGGTATCGGCCGCGGCGACTCCGCCATGCGCGTCGCCGGCCGCGCCCCCAACACCCTCGCCCGGCTCGGCGAGGCCATCGACGTCATCCGCGACCTCGCCGAGGGCCGCGAGGCCGAGGTCGACGGCAAGGCGCTGCGGATCCCGTGGATCAAGGACGGGAAACTCCCCGTCTGGATGGCGGCGTACGGCCCCAAGGCACTCGCCCTGACCGGCCAGAAGGCGGACGGGTTCATCCTCCAGCTGGCCGACCCCTTCCTCACGGAGTGGATGGTCAAGGCCGTACGGCAGGCCGCGACCGACGCCGGCCGCGACCCGGCGTCGGTGACCATCTGCGTGGCCGCCCCCGCGTACGTCACGGCCGACGACTCCCCGCAGGCCCTGGCCCACGCCCGCGACCAGTGCCGCTGGTTCGGCGGGATGGTCGGCAATCACGTCGCGGACCTCGTCTCCCGCTACGGCGAGCACTCCGCGATGGTCCCCGAGGAGCTCACCGCGTACATCAAGGACCGGCACGGCTACGACTACAGCCACCACGGCCGCGCCGGGAACCCCTCCACGGACTTCGTTCCCGACGAGATCGTCGACCGCTTCTGCCTCCTGGGCCCGGCCGAGGCCCACATCGCCAAACTCCGCCACCTGCGCGACCTGGGCGTCGACCAGTTCGCCGTCTACGACATGCACGACAACCGCGAGGCCACCATCGACGCGTACGGCACCTTCGTCATCCCCGCGTTCCGTTGACGATGTCGGTCGGTCCAGCGTTTCAGCACATTCCGGCACCGTGGACCGGGCTCGCGTGCGAGGTCAAGCCCGGTCTTAGCGGAACCTGTAGGGTCCCCGGGGTGTTGCTGCGAACCCTTCCGCCGGAACCTGAAGGGCTACCGTAGGGTCGTCAGTCACGTCAGGCGCGTGCACGCAGACGTTCCCCTCGGAAGGCAAGCCACACCGTGAGGCATACGGTAACTCCCACGCCGGCGACCACGGTCGTGGCCGCCCATGCGGGGCTCCCCGCCCGCAGCGCGTAAACCCCCAAGGCGACCATCAACATGAAGAACTCCAGCATCAGTGTGAACGCGACCGCCTCTCGCGCGGTCCATGCCTTGTCTGCGGCCGGCGTGCCCGTCACGCTTCCTCCAGTGGTACTCCCCCGAGGGCAAGTTGAGCGTCGGCCGGGGGCGAGGCCGTTTCGCCCCCTTAGGCTGCCGCTCACCCCTAGCCTGGCGCCATGGATGTCTCTCTGAGAACGCAGCCCAACTATCTGGAGGGGCTCTGGGCTGGGCTTTACGTCACGCCCACGTTTCATGACGAGACGGAGGAGGCGTGGTGCAGCCGCCCCCTCGTACCCGTTGCCGGGTCCTTCTTTCCCCCCGTCTTCCGCCTCAACCTGGCCGCGTGGGAAGGCTCTGACATCGACGCGTGCACGGTCCTGAAGGTCGAGAACGGCACCTTCGTGTCGCCTAACGGCATGCCGCTGCTTGGTGTCCAGAACGTCGCCGACCACGGGCGGGTTCTGACGGACTTGATGCCTCGTCTCACCCAGGCGCTCACCATGGTTCCGAACCTGATCACGGTCACAGCCGATGGAAGCTGGCGCTGGAAGCCGCTGGGCTGGGCACCTGGATCGGGACCCCAAGACCAGGCCGCCTATGAGGAGTGGAAGCGGAAGATCAAGGCTCAGAAACTGATCTTCCCCTGGATCAACGAGCAATTTCTGCTCGAAGAGCGGCTGCCGCAGCGGATGAGCAACCGATGGCACAGCTACTACCTGCCCCGCATCGAGGTTGTCGCCAGGTGCGTTCAAGAGGCCAAGGACGAGAACGACACAGTGACGTCGGGGATCCTGAACGCCTGCGACATCCTCCAAGCCGGCGAAAGTACTGCCCGCTGGCTTCTCGCCCAGGCTCGCGAGATCGGCCTCGCACCGTACGGCGAGGCTCAGGCGCCTGATGTCCCTTGGTGGATGTACGAAGAAAACAGCGAAGAGGTGATCAAACAAGCAGAATCGGGCGACCTCTCCTCGCGTGCCACTCCGAGCCTGAAACCCATCACGTAAAATCGGACATATGGGTGATTCCTGGAATCGTCCCAACCGTCGGCCTGCGCCGCTTCGATGACGTGCGCAACGTCGAGGGCGTGCGGGGCCGCGGCGCTGAACATGTAAAAGGTCGGAGGTGTCCTGGTCCCGTCGTCCGGAGGTCGGACGGCGGAACCGGATCTCGGTGCCGTCGATGATCCCATCCCGTTCGTCGGCGCTGAGGTGGTCGACGACCTCGGCCAGGGTCCGCAGCCGGACGCCGGGGCTGATCGTGCACCCGCGCTCGGCGAGCGGGGTGCACATCGCCGATGGCCCGGGTGATGGTGGAGCAGTCCACGCCGAACAAGCAGGCCAGCACGTCATGGGTGATCCCGTGACGGGGATGGACGAGCCTGGCCAGGAGCCGGTCGACGAACACCAGCTGGTTCTTCCAGCCTGCTCCCACACCCGCTGCCGCGGCCGGGAAGCCGGCTTGGCCTGGTGGCTCATGCCGTAACGGACCCAGGTTCGCGACGAGTTCAGATCAAGTCGGCCGACAGGCCCGTGATCCGGCGGCCGCTGACGATCGCTGCACGAGTCAGGGTCCTCACCACCCCAACATGATCGGCTGTCCGCGGCTCGGCGTCTCATCGCATACCGTGCACAAGCTCGTTAGGTTGGCGAGACCGATTGCCGAGTCGGGTGTTGCTTGGAAATAGTCTCGAGACCCCGTGTGTTGGATGTGTCCACGAAGGGGGAGGTGCCGGACCTGAAATTGTTCATCACGAAGAGCGGCGTGACCGAGGTCGCGCCGCGTTTGGCTGAGGCCGAGGCAGATGTGCAGGACCTCATCGAGGCGCACATGCAGGCCATGCTCGGGGTGACGTTCCTGGCGAGCGAGTACAGCACCGGACCGGTGCACAGCGGGCGGATCGATTCGCTGGGCATCGACGAGAACGGTGCGCCGGTGATCGTGGAGTACAAGCGCGGCACGGACGCGGGCGTGATCAACCAGGGCCTCTTCTACATGGCCTGGTTGCTCGACCACCGGGATACCTTTCGGCACCTGGTCCGCGACCGGCTCGGGGCCCACGCTGCGGCCCAGGTGCTGTGGAGCGCACCGAGGCTGATTTGCGTGGCCGGCGACTTTACCCGCTACGACATCCACGCCGTCCGCGAGCACCGGCACGCCATCGATCTGGTCCGCTACCGGTACTTCGGCAGCGAGCACGTTGGTCTTGAGACGGTGGCCTCCTTCGCCGGCCGTGCCGCGGCGCGGAAGTCTGGCAGCCGGACCCGGGGCACGGCGAAGGTGCAGCGGACCGCGATGAAGGCCGAGGCCATGGTCAAGCTGGCCGCGGCGGTCGACGAGGTGCTGCTCGGGCTCGGTGATGACCTCACGAAGGTCTCGAACCAGACCTACACCGCGTACCGGCGTATGCAGAACTACGCGTGCCTGGTCCCGCCGAAGAAGGCCAAGCTGCTGGTCTACCTGAAGGCCGACCCGGCGACGGTCGACCTCGTGCCCGGCTTCGCGCGTGACGTGACGGGGCTCGGCCACCACGGCACCGGTGACCTGGAGCTGACGCTCCAGACCGAGCGGGACCTGGAGCGCGCAGCCGACTACTTCCGGCAGAGCTACGCCCTGGCGTGATGGCCCGGTGTCCGTGGCCAGACCACAGGCATCGGAGGAGCGCGAAGCGGGCTGGTGACCTGGGTTCGTGATGGTGCCTCTCGACGGCTCGGGCATGGTGGCAGTGGATGTCCAATGATTCCGACGATTCCCCGGTTTGGCTGACCGGGGATCTGCTGCTATGTTCCGCCGCGCCCAGTGGCCGGTGCACTCGGGGAGTGTGCCTGGACACGATTCGGGCGCGCAATCTGCGGGACAGGGGCCCCGCTTCATTCCCCGTACGCGGGGCCTCTTATACGGCCGTTGATTTGCAGCGTGGTGGTGTAGCGGCAGGATGCTGCGGGCGGTCATCGTTCGTGGTGGGGGAGGTCGTCTTCGCGGATGGCGAGGTAGGTCTCGGCTGTCGCAGCTTCGAGGAGGCCGGGGTCTTCGTCGAGGTCGAGCCGCGGGTCGTTCTGGGTGTGGAGCAGTTCTCGCCAGGGGCGGTCTCTGCCGTCCTCGAAGGCCGCACGGACACGGGGCTCGATCCGGGCGCGCTCTTCCTCCTGCTGTTCCCGGAAGACCCTGCGCTGGGTGTGGCGCCGGCGCTCCTCGGCTTCCTCGCTGGCGGGCTCGTCGGCACGAACGTCTTCGGCCCGCATGCCCGGGGTCCGCTCGGCGATGAGCTGGTCCTCTCGGTGGAGTTGGGCGCAGGCGGCGAAGAGCTGCCGGGACATGCCCAGGGCAGTTCGGTGCCGGGTACACGGTAGGTCAGGAAGTCGTCGAGGCCGAGGGCCCGGGCGTACTCCCGACGGCCGGGCTGGGCGTCGTCGGCGAACTCGGCACGGACATCGCTGCGCATGGCGTAGGCGTCCGTGTCACGCTCCAGGGGTGTGGTGACGCCGCGGGCGCTTCTCCGGCGGTTCGTGCGGTCGGCGGGCAGGGCCACGGTCTTGAGCCGGGAGGGCTGGGCGCCGCTGAGCGCGAGGTACACCAGCATCTGGGCGCGTGCCGTGCCCATGAGGGCGTCGTCGCTGTCGCCGAGATGGTCCTCGGGGGACCCCGGTGGCTGGGGACCAGTGGTGCTGACGGTGGGAGGGAGCGGCGGTTTGCCGGGGTGGTGGTCGTGGTCGATGGTGAGGAACAGGTCGCCCTGGGGCTGGACGCTGGCTCCCACGAGGATCCGCCGGTGGGCGTATTCGTGGAGGACCTTGCTGCCGCCCTGGAGCTGCTTCCAGCCTTCCCAGAGGCGGGGGCCGCGGACGTTCCCGCCTTTGGCCTCGATCATCCAGTACAGGTTCTCCTGCTCGTGCAGGCCCCACAGGTCCGGCAGTTTCGCGGAGGTGCTGACGAACTTGTCGCGGAGGGCGGGAATGGGGCCGCCGTCCTCGATGTGCAGGGTCTGGCCCAGCCCCATCAGGGAGCGGGTCGCCCACTCGGCCATGGTCATGCCCAGGCGGTAGCCGAGGGCGTTCTTCGCGGAGCGTTCGGTGCCGTACTCGTAGACCGGGTTGACGGTCAGGCGGCGGCCCTTGCTGCCGGCCAGGGTGTGCTTGGTGTCGACGGCGTGGGTGCCCAGGTAGGCGTAGAGAGGGGCGACGCGGGCGACGAGTTCGCTGCTGGCCAGCTGGGGCAGTCGCAGGAGGTTCGGGGTGATGTCCCGGCCCACCTCGGTGGCGGCCTTGAGGATCTCCCGCCAGGTGGTGGTGGGCAGGTACCAGCCGTTCTTCGCGGGAAAACCGGCGGTCGCCGGCCATGGTGCCGGCTTCGCGGTCCTCCACTGCTTGAACGGTCGTGCCGCCGGACTGTCGCGGAACACCACGGGTATGTCCACGCTGTCGGTGTACAGGAGGGGCGGGACGTCGGCGAAGGGGGAAGGGATCACCGGCCCACTGTGCCACTCGCCAGGGACACTCCCGCATCCTGGGTCTTCCGGGCTCTGCCGTATCCCCAGCTCGGGCGGTCGCCTGGCAGGGAGTTCAGCGCTTGGGCGCGGCCCGGGGAGCCGATGCTGAGGGGCGGGCCACCACGGGCTTCATCGGCAGGCTGGGCGCGGTTGCGGCGGTGGGCCTGGGCTGCCGCCGCCCCCGGTCGTGCGCGAGTTCGACGGCGACGTCTTGGACGAGCGCTGCGCGAGCGTAGGCGGACTTGACGGCACACTTCCGTACGTGACCACCCTGACCGACGTGCTCGGAGCCGACGACGATCTCCTCGTCGTCTTCCCGCTGCAACGCCCGGGTGTCCCGCACCGCTCCGTTTCTGGAGCGGACAGGCGACGGAGCGTATTGGGGTCGAGGCGGCCGGCGCGGCCCGTTTCTGCGAAGTCCGGGCGCCCGCCCCGTGCAGCGTCCGGAACTGGGCGTACGTCAGCCGGGTCGCGGGGAACGAGGGCGGTGGCAGGAAGGGGGCCACCAGCGGACGTGTTGTTCGGACCCGGCTCCGCGGCCGACGGATACCCGACAGGATGGTTCTCATGCCTGATACCCCGATGGTGAATCTCGCTGACCACAGCGCATACGGCCTCGAACTGGAGATGAGCCTGCTGCTCCCCTCCGCCGCGCCGGCCCCCTGGGGGGCCGCGGTGCACGAGGCGGCCCGCATCCTTGTCGACCAGCCATGGGAACAGGGCAGCCGGGCACCCGTAGACCTGTGCACGCTGTCCCTGCTCCTGTTCGCCCGGACTCATGGCTCCGACCGCGTGCCCCCGGACGTGCCGGTCACCGAGCTGTGTGAGGCCCTCTCCGGGCCGGCGGATCGGGAGCCGCGGATCGTCGACGAGATCGGCCGAGCGCTGACGGAGACCGGGCAAGGCTACGACCCCGCTGCCCGGCAGGGCCGACCCCTGTGGAGCATCTTCAACGTGGTGCGCGACCAGTACGGCGGCCGTATCGGCGCCAGCCTCCTCGCCGACGATATCGAGCCGCCCGCCCCCGGGCCTTCCCCGATGCGGGCCGCAGCTGGACGGCTCGCCCAGTTCCTCACCGCGTACCCGGAGCAGGCCCGCGAGCAGGCCACTGCACCGGCGGTCGCGCCCGGTCCTCTCATCATCGAGTCCGATCGGATCCAGATCGTGACCGCCAACAGCGTCAGGCCCCTCCGCTGCTCGCAGGGCGACCCGGTGCGCATGGTGCGCGTCGACGGGCCCGAGGCGACCCTCGAGTGCGAGCTAGGGCATACCTCAGGGCACTGGGAGCTTGAGGCTGCGCGGGTGAGGATGGCTGCCGCCCGGGCAACGGGGGCCCATCGCCTCCTCCGTCGTGGACGAGGCCGGGTTCACCTGGGACCTGGGCGGCCACGTGGTCTTCTCCCACTTCGGTGAGTTCGACCGGCTCCTGGCCGAGCTGTTCACCCACGGGGAGCTGCTGCACCACGACCGCTCCTCCTACATCCGGCACGCCGGCGGATGGACGCCCTACCCGTTCCAGCAGCACCTCCACCACCTCCCGCCGAAGGACGCCGTGGCCTGCCTGCGCGACCTCCTCACCGCACGCCCCGACCCCCGCAAAGGCCGTGCGCCGGCGGACTTCGCGACCTGGCTGGTCACGGTGTACGGCCAGGCCTTGGTGGACCGTTTCTTCGCCCCGTACAACACCAAGGTGTGGGCGACGCCGCTGGAAGACATGGCCTCGGCGTGGGTAGCCGAGCGGGTGGCCCCGATTGATGTCGAGCAGGCCCTCGCCGCGTTCGTCGGCACCGCGGCACCCGGGCGCCGGTGGGGCCCCAATGCCACCTTCGCGTTCCCCGCGTCCGGCGGCACCGGCGAGATCTGGCGCCGTCTCGCGGCCCGCATCCCCGCCGGCCGCCTGCGCACCCAGGCCCGCGCGACCGCCGTCGACCCCGCAGCCCGTACCGTCACCCTCGCCGACGGCACGAGGATCGGCTACGGCAGCCTGGTGGCCACCGGCCCCCTCGACCAGCTCGCCGCCATGACCGCTGCCTGCCCGGCCCTGCTCCGGACGGCCGCCCAGAACCTGCGCCACACCACCGTGGCCATGGTCGGCCTCGGCTACCGGACACCGACCACCGACGCCCGGTCCTGGCTGTACTTCCCGCAGTCCGACGTGCCCTTCTACCGGGCCACGAACTTCAGCAAGTACGCGCCAGCCAACGTCCCCCGTGCCGACGTGGACGCCTACAGCGCCTGGATGACCGAAACCTCCCTCACCCCCGGTCGGGCCATCGACCCCGAGGCGCTGGTCCACTCCTGCGACCAGGCCCTCCGCCGCCACGGCCTCGTGCCGGCGCAGGCGCCGCGCGCCAGTGCCCACATCGAGGTCATCCCGTACGCGTACCCGGTGCCCACCCTCGGCCGCGACCAGGTCCTGGCACAGGTGATGCCGTGGATGGAAGAGCGCGCCATCTACCCGCGGGGCCGCTTCGGGATCTGGCGCTACGAGATCGGCAACATGGACCACGCGGTCAAGATGGGCATCGACATCGCCCGCCGACTGGTGCACGGAACGCGCGAGGAACTCCTTGCCTCCGCACCCCTGGCGCCCACAACGTCCGCGGCCCGGGTGGAGTGCCGGTGACGGCCGGCACGCGGACGGCCACAGCGCTGTTCGCCGGACACTGCTTCCGCGTCGTTACCGACACAGCCTTCGACGCCGTCCAAGCACGTTACCTCCAGGCCTTCGTCCCCGAATTTCAGCCCGCACCGCCGTGCGGGGAGGAGAGCGCTGTCCGGGTCCGCCACGACGCAGCCCTCTTCCAGGCCAGTACGGCCCGCGTTGCGGACGCCGCCTCTCTGACCGTGGCGCCGTTCCGCGGCGAGCCGTACCACCGCTGCGAGCTGGACGACACCACCTGGTGGCGGCCCGCTCCCGACACGCACTTACCCCTCGACCACCTCTATGCCCGGGACGCGGCGGGCAGTCAGACGGTGCTGCTGAAACCTGGTGCCGAGCGCGGCGAGCGGTACCTGATGCGTGTCGTCCGCGAGGTCGTCCTGCGATGCTCCGAACACCGCGGGTGGACTTCCTTCCACGCTGCGGCCGCTGCCCTTGACGACCGCGGTGTGCTCATCGCCGCACCCTCCGCGGCGGGCAAGACAACCGTGCTCACCGCACTGGCCGCCCACTGCGGGGCGGACCTGATCGCATCCGACCGGGCCCTGGTGACCGCCGACGCGGGAACGGTGGCCGGGGTGCCGATCTCGGTCCGGATCGGCGGGGGCACCCTGTCCGCACTGGCCCCGCGTGAAGGTCTGCCGAACCCGCACGCCCTGCCCGGAGACTTCGGCAGCGCCCGCAAAGCAGCACTGACCCCGCGCAGGTTTGCCGACGCCTTCCGCACCGGCGTGCGGGAGACAGCGCCCCTGCGGCTAGTCGTCGTACCCCGCCTCTGCGACGACGACCGGACCTTGACCAGCCGCATCCTCAGCAGAGCGGGGGCCCGCACCGCCCTCACAGCCGTGTGCTGCACCCCGTACGACGAGGACTGGCTCGAGCCCTGGTTCGCCGACCGGACCCGGACCCCAGCCGACCTGGCAGGCCAGGCCGCCGACCTCATCGACAGACTTGTTGCCACCGCTCCCGTCCTCCAGGTCACGGCCGGCGTGCACAGCCCCGGCTTGTTGGAGAAGATCACCGGCGCGGTGACGGGGAGGCTGCCGTGTCAGTGAGCCGCATCGCCCTGGTGGGACCGGTCGCCGCCGGGAAGTCGACGCTGTCTGCGGCGATATCCGCCCATACCGGCCTGCTCCGCATCGACCTCGACGAGCTGTTCTGGGGGCCGAACTGGACCCCCCTGGACACCCCCGTCTTCCACAAGGCCGCACGTGACCGCCTCGCAGCACCAGCATGGATCGCGGACGGCAACTACGGCGGCGAAATCGCCGAGATGCTCCTGGACCGCGCCGAGCTGGTCCTCTGGCTCGACCTGCCGCTCCACGTGTGCCTGCCCCGTCTTCTCAGCCGCTCGCTGCGCCGGGCAAGCACCGGCGAAGAGCTCTTCGCCGGGAACCGGGAGACCTACCGCCACCTGCTGGCCGCGGACTCCATCCTCCGCTGGGGCCCCATGCACCACCACCGCCACCAACGCCGCTGGTCCGCCCGACTTCACCCCGACCACACGCCCGGCATCAAGGTAGTGCGACTGGACCGCCCCGCCACCATCACCCCGCAGCTGCGCAGGCTCGGCCTGCTGCCCGCAACAGGAAGGGGACGCCCGTGATCGCCGCCGTCGTCCGCGTGCCCTGGCACACCGCCCACGGCGGCTACGACCGCCTCCTGGACCACCTGCCCGAAGTCCGCCGCATCACCCCGCCCCGCCACCGGGTAGCGATCCGGGCCTTCACGGCGGCCCACCGCGTTGTCGGCCCCCACTGCCCGCTGCCGTTCTATCCGGCCGAGCACTTCGCCACCGATCTGCGCGTCCTCGCCTCCCGCCAACCGGCGCACGTCCTCTACGGGGACGAGCAATTCTGGCTCTCCCGCCTCCGCACCGGTCCGACCGCAGTCACCTACCACCAGCCGCCCGACTACCTTGCCAAGCTGCTGCCGATCAAAGCGTGGCAGCGCCTGGCCCCGCGGGTGGACCAGATCATCGTCCTCGATCCCGAGCAGCAGGCCTTCTTCGGCGACTTGGTTCCTCCAGATCGTGTGCACCTCGTGCCGCACGGCATCGACACCACCGCCTTCACCCCCGCGGACACACCACAGCATCAGGGCCGTCCTCTGGTGCTGACCGTGGGCTGGTGGCTGCGCGACTTTGACACCCTCTACGCCGTCCATGACCTCCTGCACCGCCGCCACGGCCAGGACATCGAGCTGGCCGTCGTCACCCGGCAGGCCGCTTCACGTCCGTGGCACCCGGCCGCGCGCATCCTGGAAGGGATCAGTGAGCAGGAGCTGGTAGCCCTCTACCGGCGGGCGGCGTTCCTGCTGCTGCCCCTGACCGGGGCCAGCGCCAACAACGCACTGCTGGAAGCTCTCGCCTGCGGCACCCCGGCCGTTGTCACGGACATCGGCGGCATTCGGCACTACACCGGGGGCGGCCCGGCCGCTGTCCTGGTTCCACCTGGCGACGCGTCGGCTGCGGCCGACGCCTCCGACAGGCTGCTTGCCGAGCTGGGCACCGCCGACCGCATCGCACGGCGTGCTGCCGCCCGCGCGCGGGCCGAATCCTTCGCCTGGCCACGCATCGCCGCCGACGTACGCTCCGTCTACCGGATGCTGGAGGCAGCATGACCGCCGCCGAGATGTGGTTGGACGTGGTCGTGCCGACCCTCGTCACGGGACTGCTGGCCCGTGCCCTCTGGGCCGCCATCGCGGTCGAGGCGAGCGCGCGGTGGCTCCTGAACACCCCCGCGAACCGCCCCGGCGACGTGGACAGTCAGGCACCCTGGCTGCTGGTGCTGCTGCCGATGCTCCGTGAACAGGCCGTCGCGGCCGAGTCGATCGCCGCGTTCACCGGCCTCGACTACCCCGCAGGCCGCGCCGCCGTCGCGGCCATCACCACCGAACGGGAGCACACAGCCCGAGCCCAGCACCGCACACGCCTGCCGGAGCTCGCCGCCCTGCCCACCCTGGCGGCAGCCCAGCTGCGGGGCATGTTCCCCGCAGCGCGCTGCCAGGCCGTCGCCGAGACCGTGAGCGCCGCCTCGCGCGACGAGCGCTTAGTGGTGCTGACCAGCTGTTCGATGCCGAGCCGAGCACCGCCGACGTCGTGTCCGCCCTGACCGCCGACCGGACAGAGGGGCTGCCGCTGGTGCATCTGCACCAGCCTGACGTAGGCGGCCGAAAGCCGGGACAGCTCAACTTCGCCCTCGACCACATGCCCGACGTCCTCGGCAAGCTCGGCTGGCGCGAGGAAACCCACGCCGACAACACCTTCGTCCTGGTCTACGATGCCGACGCCGTCCCCGACCGGACCACCCTCACCGCCTTCGCCGGCGCCGCCGCCGAACACCGGGCGTCTACCGGCCGTACTCCGGCACTGATCCAGCAGCAGAGGCTCCCGCTGCTGGGCCGCCGCGCCTTCCCCCGAGGCAGTAGAGGCCTGCTGCTGACCGGGGAGTGGATCTACCAACTCCGGCGCTCCCTCGGCATCGAACTCGCCCGCGTACGCCTCCACCAGTGGCTCAGCCGTACCAGGCTCCCCGAGCCGGTCCGGACGTGGTTGAGGCCGATGGTCTACGCCGTCGGCTGCGGTATGGCAGTCCACCTCCCCGCCCTGCGTCGACTCGGCGGCTTCCCGGAACCGATGGAAGACCTCGGCACGGGACACCGCCTCTCACTTCTCGGCGCCCACCTCGCACCGTCCGACGCCGCGGTCCTCGACGAGCCCTACACCGACACCACCGGACTGACCAACCTCCACGCGCTCGCCTTCACGGCCTCTGCCCGACCCGACCACCACGCCCGAGCCGTCGCCCATTTGCCCAGCGGCCTCTCCCGCCCGGCCAAGGCCGCCCTGATGCTGCGAGAGTGGGCGGACCAAGCCGCCTGGCTCCTCGGCGCCCCGCTGCTGGCCGCAGCCGTGGCCAGCAGCCCATGGGCCGGCCCGTGGTGGGCCGGACTCGCCGCCGCCGGCGTCCTGCTGCACGGCCCCGTCACCACCGCCCAGCTGCTCGCGCTGGCACCGGCTCTGCACCGCCGCGTCACCCCACCCGCGCCCCTCGGACCGCCACCGTGCTGCACCGCGGCCCGCCCGATGATGCTCATCGCGGCCAGCCCCCTTCAGCCCTTCGTCCGGCTGGCCGGGCCCTGGCGACTGATCTGGGCGAAGACCACCGGACGCCGCCTCGGCTTCGGTAAGACTGAACGCTGAACACCCAACACCCGATCACACGTGGGAGCTCCCGTGGCTGAACCAGGTACCGCGACGGTCCGCAACGCGGCCAAGGCCGTCATCCTCTACGACGGCTGCGTCCTGCTCCAGCGCGCCCACTGGGAGGGGCAGGACTGCCTGTTCCTGCCCGGCGGGGGCCAGGAACCCGGCGAGGCCCTCGACGCCACAGTCCGCCGAGAAGTCCACGAGGAGACCGGCCTGGAGGTCGTACCCGAGCGCCTGCTGTGGCTGCGCGAGTACATCGGGGCCAACCACGGAGGCGCCCCGGAAGACCACCGGGTCGAAGCGATCTTCCTGTGCCGCCCCGAGGGCGACCCGGACCAGCTCGGCGGCCACGCCGAGGACGACCTGCAGACCGGCCTGGAATGGGTGGAGCTGGAGAAAGTGACCGGCCTCAACCTGCTGCCCCAGGGCCTGCGCCCCCTGATCGCCGACCTCGCACACGGTGAACTCCCCGCCCGCTACCTCGGCGACCTCGCCTGACCGCATGGCGATGACCGACGGCCGCGTCCCCGAAGGCGCCACCGACATCAGCACCGGCCAGGCCAACCGTGTCTGGTACATCGGCGGACGCGAGCCGTACGTCCTCAAGCACTACGGTGACCCGGCCCGCGCCGCCAACGAAGCAGCCGCCCTCGCACTCCTCACCTACCACGGCGCCCCCGGCCCCCGCCTCCTCGACGCCGACCTGGAAGCGCGGCCGGCCTGGACCGCGCAGAGCGCCGTCCAGGCCCAACCCGTACCCGCCGAAAGGTTCCAAGCCGAGCTCGCCAGCCCGCTCAAGCAGGTCCACGCCATCGGCGGGACCCACTTCGGACGCCTCGCCGGAGCCCCCCGCCACCCCACCTGGCGCCACTACCTCCACGACCGCCTCAACCTCTACACGACCACAGCACCCGATCTCGCTACCGCCGCCGCAGCCCTCCGCCGAGACCTCGACCGAGTGACCCTCGATATCGAGCCACGGCTTCTCCACCACGACCTCCAACCCGGACACCTCGTCTGCAGCCCCGACGGACACCGACTCCTGCTGGACTGGGAACTCGCCGCCCTCGGAGACCCGCTCTCCGACCACGCCCGCCTCGCCGTCCGCTTACGCCTGGCCTCGCCCCAGACCGTGCTCCCCAGGGCCGCTCCCTCCGCCCGTCAGCGCCTGGACCTGTACTGGCGCCTCCACCTCATCGCGGATGCAGCCCTGGCCACCGACCTCGCAGTCCGCGGACACGCCCTATCCCTTATCAGGGGCAGGGAGTGACGCTGATTCACGCTGGGGCTGCTCTGTTCTGTTGCTCGAGGCGTTCT
Organism: Streptomyces sp. TN58; assembly: GCF_001941845.1. NCBI lineage: Bacteria > Bacillati > Actinomycetota > Actinomycetes > Kitasatosporales > Streptomycetaceae > Streptomyces > Streptomyces sp. TN58. Next base: position 6,066,829 of record NZ_CP018870.1, read on the forward strand.
CCTCGGGGCAGGAGGGGTGATCAGAACATCCAAGTCGACGCCCGCCCTCTCCCGGAGATCCCCTCGCTGAGGGAACTCGCGATGGCGCGCCTGATCAAGATCGACGTCGACGGGGCCGAGGAGTCCCTCATGGACCTGGCGCGGGCTCTTGGCGCCTGCCCCCGGTCGATGCGGTCGCGGTGGGTACGGACAACGCCAACCACCTGCGGGAGCTCGCCGGAGCCCTGGCCTACGAGGTCGACGACCAGGTGGTCCGGGAGTACCGGCAGCTCCTTCAGGCCCGCCTTCAGCCCGCCTGAAGCTCCTTCACCACTCGCTCCGCCATCTCCCGGGCGGCCCCCAGCCGGGGATCGTCCGGGTCGGCGTAGGGGCCGAGGATCTTCGCGGCAACGAACAGCGTCATCAGCTTCCCGTCCCGGCTCTCCAGATCGTCACGCCGCTCTCGGTGGACACGGCCGGCCAAAGCGGGGACGGCGAGGGAGGCGCCTCACAGATTCGCCGCGTCCAGGCCGCGTGGGGCCATGCCCCAGTCCTCCCAGTCGAACATGTTGAACACTGGCGCCGTCATATTCGCCCAGTTGAGATCCGCATGGGCCGGGCGCCATTCGGCCACGGTCGTATCGACCCCGGGGAAGATGCTGTGGATCGTCCCCGCAACCAAATCATGTGTGACGGTCTCGGTATCCGGTGTCGCGATCCGGTTGGTGTGTTGCGCAGCGAGGGTGTCCAGGGAGGTGTTCAGCGCGACCCACCATTCCTCGGCCAACCCCGGGTCCTCTGCCACCACCGCGTTACCCACCGGCGCCCCGGGCAGCAGCTCCGTCTCGTCCGCCCGCCACATCACAGGCTCCGTCTCGTCCCGCCAGGCGACGCCGGCGAACCAGGCCGGTTTCGCGATTCCGTGCAGGGCCTCGGCGGACGCGGTGCCGTCCCCGCCCTGGACCCCGATCCGGTCGAGCCCCCGCCGCTCGATGCGCACCCACGTACCGCGGTCCGTACGTGCCCCCACAGACCGGCGCTTACGTACCACAGTCCCGTGATCGAGGCGCACCGCCATCGACTGCTCCACGCGGTTCAGCACGGCTTCCGCGGGCTCTTTGCGTAGATCCACGGGGCGCAGCGTCATGCACCCGAACGTACCAAGTCCGCAACGCATTGTGTGGAGTTCGACACCGCCCCACATTCACGCGGCGGCCGGCAGCCTGATTGATGCTGCTGGCTAACGGAAGTCCGGAAGGCTGGGGATCGTTCTGTGCGGTTGCATGGTGGCCACCGTCCGACAAGAAGCGGCCAGGAAGTCGGTCGCCAGGGCGGCGGCGACCGGTGGACTACGACGACACGTGGCTGTGAGGGCGGGCTACGTGTCCTCAGACGAGACGGGGAACGCGGTTCTGCCCGCCCTCAAACCTCCTGGACCACCTTGATCAGCACGACGGTCGTATCGACGTCCACGACCAGGACCTACCCTTCAGGCCCGTCTCGCTGACGCGCACACCCAGCTGGTGGGCCGAGGAAGCTACCTCGATCATGGAGGCCTGGAGATCTGGAGGCCGCTGGCCAGCAGTCACAGCCAGTCAGGGCTGACGATCTCCTCGCCCTCGCCCTGAGGCGCCTCGAAACGGGCGAAGAAGTCGTCCAGGGCCTCCGTCGAAACGAACAAGGAGTTCGCGTCCGCATGCTGGTTGCGCTCGTCGAGTCGTCTGAGCAGCTCCGTCCGTTCGACAGGGAAGTACAGCAGGCGCCACCGCGCACCTGCCTGTTCCACCAGCTGCTTCATCTCCTCCCGGTGCTTGCGCGGCCACAGCCCGTGGTCCCACACCACGTCCAGGCCCTCCGCTACCAATCGCACAAGCTGCTCCTGAAGCTCCGCGACGACCGGGGCTTCCTTCTCGAAGTACGTGTTCTCTGGGTAGTCGACCCCGTACCGGCCATGCCGCTCGTGCACCAGCTCGTCCACCGATAGCCGCACCGCACCCGCCGGCTCCAGCCGCTCTCGGGAGTAGGTCGTCTTTCCCGAACCGGTCAGCCCGACGAGCATGAACACCACCGGCCCACCTTCGCGCCCCACCGTCACACCCTCCACCGCCAACCTCTGCTCGGCCCCAGCCTGCCACCGACCGCCCGCGCCGCGGGCCACAACCAAGGCGCGGATGCAGCCCTGGCGACCAGCCCTGCGGTCCGCGCCATGCTCCTTCGCTCGCCACTGGGACGCAGTGATGCTGACGCGGACGGTCGGGACCCAGGACGGGCGAGTACGCGAAGCCCAAAGAGAGCTGCCTCCAATCAGCCGGTTCAAAGAGTTAGTTCGCGTAGTCCTCTACGCGGGAAGACGAGGTCGCGGCGGATGAAGTGCTCGGTGCCGAGGATGGCCTCCCGCTCCCGTGCCGGGAGTCCGCTCAGCAGCGCTGGAAGCGAGCGGCTTCGCGCCGTCTCGGAACGGTGGGCTCGGATTGCGCTCCACTTCTGGTCCAGCCAGGAACGGACGTCCACCGTCGCCGTGACCGTGGCGTCCGGGACCGTGTGGAGGCGCTTGCCGACGCCGGAGACCAGGCCGGCGAGGCCGGAGCTGGCGGACTCCGGGTGCGCCGAGAGGTAGAGGGCGGTGGGCTGCCACGGGAGCCCGGCCTTGGGAAAGGTGCCGGGAATACCAGCCGTGTGCGCGGCGAGCAGCGTGACGCGGTGGGTGTGGACGTGGTCAGGGTGCCCGGAGGACCCATGGGCGTCGTGGGTGACGATCAAGGCAGGTCGGAAATCGCGCACGTGGGCGACCAGTCGCTCTACGGTCTCGTCCAACGGCGTGTCGCGGAACGGGGGCTGCCCGGGGGCGGAGTCGGGTACGCGGAAGTCGGCGTATCCGAGCATCCGTGGCGCTCCAGCGCCGAGATGCGTCAGGGCATCGGCTAGTTCGGTCGCGCGGTGGCTGTCAGGGGCCCAGCTTGCTGTGACGACGGCGGTCCGGGCGCCAGCCGCCGCATACTTGGCGAGGACGCCGCCGGCGACGAGGGATTCGTCGTCGGGGTGCGCGTAGACCGCGAGGATGCTGGGAGCAGGCACGGGGGCTCCAATCTGTGCGTACGGGTCGGTCGGCGCGGTGGTACTACGGGCCTCGGTTCCGCGCTCAGGCTATGGCACTGTGCCTGCCCGCGCCCGCGCCACGTGCCAATCTGCGACTCAGCGTGTCCCGTCCACAGAATCCGCCTCGTCACGGCCGGGCCAGCTGACCACGATGCGGCGGTCGGTCTTCTTGACGACGTCACCGGCGGGGAGCCCGGGGTCCGGCGTGCCCGCGGGCACTACCGTCAGCCGGGGAACCGCTCGGCCCCGCAGCTCCTGGTCCCAGACCCGGACCGCGGCGGCCAGCGCGTCGGCGGCGGCCTTGCCGTCCGGCCCGAAGCCCTGGACCCCGAACTCCCACCGCTTCGCCCCCTGCGCCTCGTCGTCCTCACGCCGCTCCGTCATCAGGCAGGCCAGCGAGCGCCCCCAGACGACGGCCTCGGCGCCCGACCGCTTCGGCAGCCGCACCGGGCCCGGCCGGTCTGGATCCCCCTCCATCCGGCAGAACCCGCGCAAGGACGTGGCCAGCCACAGCTGCAGGTCTTCGAGCGTCTCCCCGGCGCGCACCGTCACCCCGGTCCACAGCTCCACCCCTCCAGCGGCCAGGGCGCGGTCGAGGCCGTCGAGCGGGGCGGGCGAGGTGTCCTCCCAGCGGATGCCGTAGCCGGTGTCCCCGATCCAGGCCGGGGTCTCGTCCCACCGGCCGGCGCCCTGCATGGGCACGAACCCGCACGGACTGATCGCCGTGGACACCAGCACCGGGCCCTGCTTGCGCAGGCCCACGGCCCGCGTGAACCCGCCGATCCGCAGCGGCACCACCAGGAGCCCGTCCTCTGCGAGCTGACCCGTCCACTGCCAGGGCACGTCGTTCGAGGCGACCGTCACGATGATGGCGTCGAAGCCGTCCGCCGGGACCAGGTGCCCAGGCGCGCCGTGGGTGCCGTCGCCCAGGACTGCCTGCACCCGCTCCGCGTACCCGGTCTCGGCCAGGAAGCGGACGCTGCGCCCGTGCACGTACGGGTCGATCTCGACGCACACCACCGACCCGGACTCGCCGACAAGCTCCGCGATCAACGATGCGTTGTAGCCACCTCCGCCGATCTCCAGGACACTCGCGCCAGGCTGGAGGCCAGCCCGGCTCAGCATGACCGCCTGCATCTCGGGCTGGGACACCGAACTCATAGGCCGCCCAGTATCCTCATCGACCACTGTGGCCACCGCCTCGTTCGCGTACGCGCGGCCGAGCGGCTGCTCGGGCAGGAAGGCATGGCGCGGTACGGCGGTGAACGCCGCCCGGAGTTCCGGGGTGTCGGTCCATCCGGCAGCGGTGAGGTCGCGGACCAGCTGCTTGCGCAGCCGTACGGCCGTGGCTGGCTCGCCGAACGTCAGCGCCGCGCCTCCGGCGGGCCGGGGGGTGTGGTGTGCGGGCGGGACGTGGGGCAGGAGCCCGGGCCACACGGTGTTCAGTGCCTGGGCGGACGCCGTGAACAGCGGCTGGGGCAGGTGTCGCAGGGCGGAAGGGGTGTGCCACTCCCACCGGCTGATCAGCTCCGGCTCGCGGGCGGCCGGCTCGCCGGTGTAGTCGGCGAGGCGGGCGATCTCGGTGACCCGGGTGAATCCGTGCGTCGAGTCGCACAGCGTGCCCAGCAGCAGAACGGCCTCTAGTCGGGCGTGCAGGCCTGCCTCCTCGGCGAGTTCACGGACGGCGGTCGCCTCGAACGCCTCGCCCGGCTCCACCTTGCCAGCCGGCAGGTCCCACATGCCGCGGGAAGAGTTCCAGCCGAGTAGGACCTGCCCGCACTCGTTGGTGACCACGACCGCGACGCCGGCCATCGCGGCCGGCTTGGGCGTCCGCTTCTCGCTGTACGTGACGGGGGCGGTCCTGGGGCTGCGCAGCACGAGGATGGTGGAGCCTTCGGCCTCGAAGCGCTCGTTGTGCTGCCAGCCGTCGCAGAGCTGGTCGATCTCGGCGTCGTCCAGGCAGATCCCGCGCAGCTCTTCCGGGTGCCGACCGGCGTGCGGGGTGATCACGCACAAGACGCCGTCCTCGTCGAGGAGGGCGGCGAGTTCGGCGACGGTGCGGGTGCGGTCGGGCAGGTGGGCCAGGGCCCGGCGCATGGTGATCAGCCGATAGCCACCGGAGCCGGCCGGGGCGAGGGCGGAGAGGTCCCCGCTGGTCAGGTCGAGATGGTGGCAGCGGACCCCGGCCGAGGACGCGCTGGTCTTGTCGACGGCGGACTGGGCCCAGTCCACGGCGTCGACCTGGTACCCGGCGGCGGCGAGGAAGCGGGCGAGCTCACCGGTCCCGCAGGCCACATCCAGGGCCCGGGCCTCCTCGGCGCCTTCCGGCAGGGCCAGGTGCTCGGTGAGGATGGTCTTCTCGGTGGCGCTCAGGGGGCGGAAGTCTCGGCCAGCCTCGTAGTGGGCGTGCCAGTCCTGTGCGGTGTGCGTGGTGCTCATGTGCTGCGGCGCTCCCTGTTCGTCGGGTGGCTCAAGAGAGGTCGGAGTGCTGGGAGGTGGGCCCGTAGAGGGCTTCCGGCTTGCTGGTCATAAGGGCCCAGTAGCGGTCGCCGACGGTGCAGCCGGGCTTGGTGGGAGAGGCCGTCGGCGAGGGTGTAGCAGTGGCCCCTGCTCTCCTCCGGGCTGGCGTTCACGCGGGTGCCCATGTCGAGCTCGGTGCCGTCCGCGTCGACGAGGGTCAGGTCGACGGCCGCGCCGGCGCTGTGCGGGGCGATCTCGGGCGGTGACACGTACCGGCTCGCCTGCGCCCGCAGTTCCTCCGCCGGCCAGTCGCCGTGGGCCGCGCGCAGCTCGGCCGCGTATTCCTCGAAGTACCGCTGCTGCAGGGCCGGCGGCCGAAACCCTTCGACGATGAGCAGGCGCAGCCCTTCGGGTAGCAGCAGCTGCGCCTGCAGGAGCCGGTCGAGGACTCCGGAGCGTAGGTGCGCGAAGGCGTACGCGGGATCGGAGCGGCGGTCATCGAGGAGGAGCTCTCCGCCTGCGCGGACATCGGCCAGGGGCTCGCCGTTGTCCGCGACCGGGATGGCGGCGACCCGCGGGTCGGACATCAGGACGATGCTCATCTAGACCTCCCAGTCCCAGGTGTCGAAGTACGCCGGGATCCCGGTGCGGAGGGCGGCCATCACGGCCTCGAGCCGGGCGTAGTCGCGACCCGGCATCAGGCCCTGCCACTCAGGGACGGCCAGGGCACGGACCTCGTCGTGCTCGTCCGGGTCCAGCACGATCCCCGCAGGCTGCCCGGGGGTGAGCCGGCCGCCGTCGAAAACCCATCCCGCGGTGGCCAGCGGCCAGTCCTTGCCCGGCAGCCCGAACACCGTGGCCAGGAGCTTCGGCGGTCCCTCCACGCGGAGGCCGGTCTCCTCCCGGCACTCCCGCACGGCGGTCTCCCAGGGGCGCTCGCCCGGTTCGGCCACGCCTCCAGGCCACTGCCACGGGTGGGTACTGGAGTAGGTGGCCCGCAGCTGGACGGGCCGGTCGTCCTCGTCGGTGAAGAACACGGCCCCGAACATGCTGGCCTTCGGCAGCGTCGCCGCGAACTCCTCCGGAGGCAGCCACTTCCGCTCGCTCACGACGCGTTCCCTCCGCCGGCGGGGAAGCGCGTCATCCGCATGAGGGCCGGGTCGGCCGCGAAACCGAGCGCCTCGTACAGCGGGGCGGAACCGTCGCTGGCGTACAGCTCGTACAGGGTGACCCCGTCGTCCTCCAAGTGGTCGAGGAGCGCTGCGAGCGCGGCCTTGGCGTAGCCGCGGCGCCGGTGGTTGGGGTCGGTGGCGACGGCGTGGATCCGTACGGCCAGGCCCTTGGGGTACTTGGGGGCGGGCAGGACGGCGTGGACCAGGCCGAGGGCGCAGGTGGCGAGTCCGCCGGCGGGGGAGTCGATTACGTACGCGCGGGCGTCACCGCCGTCTTGGAGGCGTAAGGCGAGCTGGTCGGCGCACGTGGTGAGCCAGGCGTCGTCGAGGGGTTCGCTCAGGATGTGCTCTGACCGCAGGCGGGCGATCTCGGCGGCATCGGCAGGGGTGGCGAGGCGGGGTTCGGGCACGGGGGTCCTTCCTCGAACGGGTTGTAGTCGCAGACGGGTTATGGATGTTGGGCTCGGAGTCGGCGCAGGGTGCGGTGGCCGCGCTCGGTCACCTCGGGGTCGTCGCGGCTGGTGCCGTAGGCGATGCCGGAAACGGCGTCGAAGGCGGCCTCGCAGTCCAGCCGCAGCTCCTCGGCAGGGGTGAGCGATCTGCCGTACCCGTCGAGGAACGCGGCGCGCAGGTCCGGCCGGCCGGTCCAGGTGTCGCTCAGCCGCACCAAGTCCCGGGTCGCGCTGTTGTACTCGGACCATGTTGACCGGACTACTGCAGGTCAAGCCGGTGTGTCGGGAGACGCGTTGGGGCAGTGACCGGTACGAGACATACAGCCAATTGGAGGAGAGGTTGTATGTCTTTGTCTAGAGACGCCCATCGTGATCTTCGGGTGATTCGGCTTCCGCAGTGGGGCCGGGTAGTGCCGACCGGCGACGTGATCCCGTACATGGTCCTGGACCAGCAGGGCCAGCCCGTGGAGCCGATCCGTCGCTTCCTGCGAGACTTCCTGGGCCGCGGCCATTCTGCGGGAAGTGTCCGCAGCTATGCCTTTGACCTGCATCGATGGTGACGCTTCCTTCAGGCCATCGACATGCCCTGGGACAAGGTGACCTCCGACGAAGTGCGCGACTACGTGCTCTGGATGGGGCAAGCCGAGAAGCAGCGGCGCTCACCGAGGACGAAGTCCGCTGCCACAGCGGGTCAGGTCAACGCGGTGACGCGGAAGCAGTACCAGGGAGACCGGTACAGCGCGCGGACGATCAGGCACAGCAACGCGGTGCTGCGGTCCTTCTACGAGTTCGTCATCGATGAGGGCGACGGCCCGCTGGTCAACCCGGTCAGACGTGACCGGAGTCGGGGCCGGCGAGCGAATGCGCATCACAACCCGCTGGAGCCGTTTCGGGCGGAGGGGCGCCTGCGCTACAACCCGAAGCTGCCCCGGCAGCGGCCTCGGGCAATGCCGGACGAACGGTGGCTCGAGCTGTTCGCGGCGATGCGCTCGAACCGGGACCGCGCGATCCTCGCCCTCGCGGTCAGCACGGCCGCTCGGGCGAGTGAACTCCTGGGCCTGCGGGGCACAGATCTGGACTGGGGCGATCAGCTTGCCCAGGTCCGCCGGAAGGGCAGCGGAGAGTCGCAGTGGCTGCCGGCCAGCGCCGAGTCGTTCGTCTGGCTGCGGCTCTACCTTGAAGAACTCGGCCCGCTGGGTCCTAACGAGCCGGTCTGGTGGACGCTGCGGCGCCGGGAACGGTCAGGGGATGTGCTGGAGCGCCGACCGCTCACCTACGACGCGCTGCGGGCAGTGCTGCGGCGCGCGAACGACACGCTGGGCACGAACTGGACGATGCATGACCTGCGGCACACCAGCGCCCTGCGCATGGTCCGCTCCCAGCGGCTGTCCCTGCGTGACGTCCAAGTGATCCTCGGTCACGCACACTTGACCACCACCCAGATCTACCTCGTCGAAGATGACCACGAGATCCTGCGCCAGGTCCATCGGTACCTCGCCGACCAGGCAGAACCGGCAGCGGAGACAGCAACCGACCAGACTGCCGTCGGCTACGACGCGGACGACCTGGCGGTGCTGCTGGGAGGTGCTCCGCGATGACGGACACAACCGTCGTGTCGCTTCCCGCATCCCGCCCCGAGGACGCCGACACTGCCCTGGCGCCAGAGGCTCCGCGCAGGGGTCCCCTTGACGATCTTGCATCCTCGGAGCTGTTGCTGCAGCTGACCGCGCACGGCAAACGCATCGGCTACTCCGAGGGCCGGCTGCGCGACCTGAAAGTCGGAGCCCAGGGCATCCTCGATTGGCTGAGCAAGCAGCCGGGGGACGGTTGGCAGCAGCGGTGGATTGCCGCCGGAGCCGACCGCGGACTCGACTGGCTCAACATGCTGCCCGAAGGCTTTCACTCTGGTGTCGAGCGGCGGCGGGCCCTGTCCCGGATCGGAACGATCAGCCTCCTGCTGAACCGGGTCGTGCTGCCCGACTATGACTTCCTGACCTCGTTCGTTTCCCGCTCTCTGTTCCAGGAAGTGCAGCGCACTGTCCAGCCGGACCTGGCCGCCGAGATGCTCAAGCGGTCAGCTGCAGCCGGCATGCCCACGCGGCGTGTCGGAAACGGCATGAATGTGCTGGCCAAGATGGTCTTGCATACGGGAAAGAACTTCGACGAACTGTCCGGCGAGGATTTCGAGCACTTTCGAGCCTGGGGCCTGAACCGGGAGAATCGTGTCCCACCTGGCATTTTCCCGGCCTGGGATCTGCTGCGCAGTGTCGGCGTCCTGCCGGCGAACGTCAGCTTCAAGGAGTTCTGTCACCAGGGCCAGCGGTCGACCGCGGACCTCGTCGACCGCTATCGACTGCGCTGCCGAGAAGTGCGTGACGTGCTGATCCGCTACCTCGACGAGCGTCGCCCCAGCCTGGACTACCCCTCCTTCGTCTGTCTGGTCGGCCACCTCGTGGGTTCCTTCTGGTCGGACATCGAGGAACATCATCCCGACGTCAGCGGCCTGCACCTGTCCGAAGAGGTCGCGGCGGCCTGGAAGGACCGGATCAAGTACGTCACCAAGCGCCGCTCTACACCCCGGCTGCGCAAGTCCTACCTGCTCATCTTGGTCCAGGTCCGCAGCTTCTATTTGGATCTTCAGGAGTGGGCCCTGGACGACCCCTCCTGGGCTCCGCACGCAGTGCCCAGCCCGGTTCGTCGCGGCGAGACCGACGGCCTGCGCAAGCACCGCCGCAGCACGATCGCGAAGATGCACCAGCGGATCCGCGAGAGGCTGCCGCAACTACCGGTGCTGGTCGAGACAGCCGAGCGCCACCGCCGTGACCAGGAAGCCTTCCTGGCCGCGGCGAAGGCCACGGCAGTCGGAGAGACGTTCGAGCACGCCGGGGGCGCCTATCGCCGCGTGGTCTGCAAGACGCACTTGCGATCCGAACGGCGGGCCCGCACCGAAGCGGTCCTTGTCGAGGACCTTGTCACCGGCGAGACCATCGACCTGGCCCAGCGCGAGGACGAGGCATTCTGGTGCTGGGCCGTCATCGAAACCCTTCGCCACACCGGAATCCGGCGGGAAGAACTCCTCGAGATCACCCACCTCGCCCTCGTCTCCTACCGCATGGCCGACAGCGGCGAACTGGTCCCGCTCCTTCAGATCGTGCCGTCGAAGAACAACCAGGAAAGGCTGCTGCTGGTCAGCCCGGAACTGGCCAGCGTCCTGGCCACGATTATCACGCGACTACGCAACAACAACCGCGGCACGATCCCACTGACCAGCCGATACGACAATCACGAGAAGACTTTCGGCCCAATGCTGCCCCACCTCTTCCAACGACGCCCGCGCGGTCACCGCAACGAAGTGATCTCCACAGGCACAGTCCAGGACCTCCTGGACGCCGCACTCGCCCGCACCGGACTACGTGATGCCGCTGGAGAACCGCTGAAGTTCACCGCCCACGACTTCCGCAGATGTTCGCGACCGAGGCCGTCACTGGAGGCCTGCCCGTCCATATCGCCGCCCGCCTCCTGGGACACGAGGACCTCGCGACCACGCAGGCATACCTCGCCGTGTTCCAGGACGACCTCATCCGCTCCTACCGGTCCTTCCTGGCGAAGCGGCGCAGCCTTCGGCCCGAGGCCGAGTACCGGGACCCCACGGACGAGGAGTGGCGCGAGTTCCAGCAGCACTTCGCGCTTCGCAAGGTCGAGCTGGGGACCTGCGGTCGGCCCTACGGGACTCCCTGCAAGCACGAACACGCCTGCGTTCGCTGCCCGATGCTGCGAATCGACCCGAGCCAGCGGCAGCGACTGGCCGAGATCATCCAGAGCCTTACCGAGCGCATCAAAGAGGCCAAGTCGAACGGATGGCTCGGCGAGGCGGAGGGACTTCAGGGCAGTCTCCAGGCCGCGGCCAAGAAGCTGGTCACGTTGGACCAGTCACGCACCCGCAGCAAGCACACCGTCACTGAACTGGGGTTTCCTCAAATCCGGCATCCCTGACACATGCGAGGTGCGGCCCACCACCAACACGCCGCACCTCGCCTCCCGGACTGCCAGGCTGACCGCCTTCCACCACCGAAGCACTCACCGGCCCCGCCCCAGGCGGGGCCTCTCACTACCGTGGTCACCAAGCCAAGGCAGCTACTGTTCAGGTCCACCGCCCTGGGCCGGGCACTGCCAGTCAGCCGCATCGATCGCATCGCCCGCCATGTCACTGAGGTGGAAGCAGTTGCCGTTGGCCCATACCGTGACCGAATCCCGCCGATGGTCAACCTGGAATGGTTCATCCCCACGCAGCGTTCCGGACCAAGAACCGTCTTCCGCTGGCGAGTGAGTGACAACGACGAAGGTCTGCCCGGGCGGGAGCTGATAGGCATCTGCCCAGGGCTCCACTGTCAGCTCCAACGGTGCTTCACCTTCGTTCCTGACCAGCAGCCGTGCGGTTCCCCGAGCGAACATCTCAAGCACCTCTCGTTGCCCTGCAGACGATTGCCATGTGCCCCCCGAGGACGGACCAAGTCCCTGCCTCGACTGCTGCTCTGGGCCACTCATGACCGCAGAGTTTCTCCTTGCGGGTCAAAGCAGATCAGCCCGTACTCGCGCGCCAGCGAAGCGGCGTACTCGGAGACTTCTTCGGCCCTGCTGTAGGAAATGAGTAGGTACACGATCGGTCCCGAGGCTTCATCGATGACCGGAGGAGATGCCCATGGACTGTCATGGCCATCCTCCGGATAGCGCTCGATCAAGGCGTTCACATAGGCCTCGATGCGCGGAGAGGGCGGCCCAGCCGCATCCTCCGATTCGAGGTAGCGCTCGTACAACTCATCGAAGGCCGAGCCCGCCGCATCGTCATCGAGCGGGCGCTTACCGTCCCACACAGCAAGGTCGTAACTCACGACCAAATGATCGCAGGGGTGGTGACGGTCGAGTCGACACCCCGGGTGCCGGGGTGACCACCGCCCACGTGCGGCGGCTTCAAGGCCCTGGCCCACGCGCTCATCCTTGATCGTTTCTTAGTCCGGGAAAACCGCTCGAAGTCGAACAGCAGCGGTTCCCCGTCGCCGTCCAGCAGGACGTTGCGGTACTGCAGGTCCCCGTGCGTGGGCACGAGCGTAGGCTTCGGAAGGCCCGCGTAAGCGCCGACGAGGGAGAGCACCAGATCCTCGTCACCGGCGGCCAAGTACGGGCGGGCCCCGTCCAGATGGCGTTTGATCTTGTCCGCGGCCGTGGAGGCTGCGGCAGGCCGCTCGGGTGCGCTGCGATGAAGGACGCCCACGAGACGGCCCAAGGCCTGCTGGACGCGCGCCTCGTCGGCGGCACCGAGGACCAAGCCGTGCAGCGGGTGCCCGGGCAGCGCGGTGACCACGACGGCCCGCACCGCAGTGTCGGCGGCGACGAGACGGGGAGCACGCGCCCCGAGCGCCGGCACCCATGACCGGTACGCGGTGACCTCCCGGTCATGGAACCGCACCCCGCGGTGCCGCTTGAGGTACCAGGTGCCGCCCCCGGGCCCCGACAGCCGCCACACCCGGCTGCCGGTGCGCACCCACGACACCTCCGTCGCCTCTACGATCCGGCCGACGGCCTGCTCGGCGAACATCCGCAGCCCGTGCGGCACCTCCACTCCACAAGCGGGCGGTCCGCTCAGCAGGCGGGTGCTGTCGGGGCCGTCCGGCCGGTGCTCGATGGCGTCGTCCGGCTGTTGGAAGTGCACGGCGGCGGGCAGACCGGCGCGGTAGGCGTCCAGACCGGCCCGGCAGTACGCCACCATCGGGTCGGGCAGGGCGTCCAGCGGGTACCAGTCCATGCCGTCGCACCGGTCCGACTCCATGACCCGAGGCCGGCCCGACCAGCGGCGGACCTCGAAGAAGACGCCGATACGGGACCGGGATCCCACCGGTGGGCGGTGGTGGACGGTGACCGCCGCGGTCACATCCTCCGCCTGGATGCGCACGCCTGTTTCCTCCCGGGCTTCCCGGATGACGGCCTCGACCATGTCCTCGTCGGGGTCCAGGTGGCCGGACGGCAGATGCCGCAGGCCCGACGCATACACCGGTCCGGCCCGGCGGGACAGCAGCACCTCCGGTCCGCTCTCGCCGTCACGGCGCAGGATGAGGTGGACGTCGACCGGCACCGTCTGCCGGGCCCCGCCGCTCACCGCGCTGCCCCGGGGCGGCGGGCGAGCAGCACGGTGAACACGCCGTCCTCGTGCAGGACGCCGTCCCGCGCGTGCTGGAGCAGGAGCTCCTGAGCCTGGTCCTCGAATCCGGCGTGGTCGGCGAACAGGTCGGGCCGGGCGAAGCTGGTGGACCGCAGGTAACCCAGGACCCCGCCGGGCGTCCACGAGCGGGTGAAGGGGATGCGGTGCTCGGCAATCTCGCTGAACGCGGAGTCGGCGAGGTCGTCTTCGTAGCGACGACCCGGCTCGCGGTAGGTGCCGATGGTGCCAGCGCGGCGGCCTTCTCCCAGGTGGGACTGGATCAGGACTCTGAGGGCGGTCGTCCACTCGGCCTGGTGCGTCCAGAGACTCCCGTCACCCATGACCGCGAAGACGGCCTGGGGCGCGGCCATTCGGTCGGCCATGGCCAAAACCGCGGGGCGGTCCATCCAATGGAAGGCCCGGCAGCAGGTGATCAGATCGGCCCGGTACCCAGGTCGGGCGGGAACGAACTTCTCGGCCGGGCCCGTGTGCACCGTGGCGGTGCGCTCTCCCAGGTGCGGCCGGAGCTCGTCGAGCGCGGTGTGGAGCATGCCCGGGTCCAAGTCCACAAGGTCCAGGTGGGCTGTGGGAGGCAGGACGGGGAGCATGGAGAGGGCGACCTGTCCGGTGCCGGCGCCGAGGTCCAGCAGCGTGGGAGCCTTCGTCCCGTCCAGTTCCCCGGCCAGGAGCTGGACGACCTCCTCGGGCAGCCTTGGCCGGTAGCGGGCGTAGTGGTAGTCCACCGAGTCGAACAGGGACACGGGTCTCCGATCTCGTGGTGCGGGCGGGGGCTCAGTTGTGGAGGTGGTCGCGGCTGTCGGGGACCGGGGCCAGCCAGGGCACGGCGTGCTCGCGGTAGCTCTGGTTGATCGGAACCAAGTCGGGCGGGCTACCCAGAGCGGAGAGGGTGATCGCGATGCTGGTCGACCCATCGTCGAGGGCGCAGACCTGGCTGCCGCAGCTCGGGCAGAACCCTCGCCTGGAGTCCGGCCACGTGTAGTGCCAGGCGGGCTCGCCCCCGGCGCCGGTCCACCTCAGTCCAGCCAGGGGAAAGGAGACCCAGGACATCAGCGGGCCACCGGACAAGGTCTGGCAGTGCCCGCAGCTGCAGGTGTGCGGGTAGTCGGGCTCTCCGGTGACCGTGAACTGGACCTTCCTGCACAGGCAGCCGCCGGACCGGGCAGCGCAAGTGCGGGTGGGTGCGGTCATGGGGTGGACTCCTTCGGCGATACGGTGGGTTCGGGGGCTGGCGACGGAACGGTCGCTGCCGGCTGGAGGGCGGCGGGCAGCTGCCAGGACAACTCGGCCGGCCCGCTACCGGCGCTGACCCACTGGGTTCCGTCCGGTTCGAGGTGCAGTCGGTAGGAGGACGGGGATCCGGCCGCCTGCCATCGGGTGGCGGTGTCCTGGATCTCCGCCCAGACGTCGCGGGGCCCGCAGACCGTGACCGTCCACGTCCCGGAGCCGTCCGGCCGGGCAGTGACCCAGGACCCGCAGTCGGGGGCCCCGATGACGAGATGGTCGGCGGCCCAGTTCCGTACGAGTCCGGGGTGCAGGTGGTCCAGGGCCAGCCACAGACCGTGGGCATCATCCGGCGGCGGGCCTGTGTGCGTGGTGCGGGTGCTGCCCCCGTCCGCGGCCTCGATCCGGCTCCGCAGACCGGGCTTCAGGTACAGCTGGCTCCAGCCGTGGCCCGCCCGGTGCCCGAGCCGTATCGCTTCCAGACGGGCCCGGACGCGTCCGCTGCCGGTCCTGGTGAGGACCGCCAGGCCCGGCCAGGAAGGCGAGGACGTCGACAAGGTCGCCAGCGCCAGCCCGCTGGCGGCCAGCTGCTGCGGCCAGGCCTCCGGTACCCGGGTGACCGCATACGAGACGAAGATCCGGTCGTAGTCGGCGCTGGCGGGCCAGCCGTTGTGCCCGTTCCCCGTCACGGCCGTCGGCCGGTGGCCGAGCAACGCCAGCCGTTCGTGGGCGGCGGCGGTGACGTGCTCGTCCCGGTCCACGGTGACCACCCCGCCATCACCTGCGATCAGGCATGCGACGGCCGCGGTCACTCCCGCACCGGTCCCGACGTCCAGGATCCGCTGACCCGGCTGCAGGCCGAGACGCTGCAGGAGCGCGACGGTCATCCCGGCTGTGCTGGACATCGCCGTCATCGACCCGCCCGACCGCGGGGCCGGCACCCGGCCCAGGATCGGCTCGCCGTCGTGCTGGACCAGCACGCTCTCCCCGCCGTACAGCAGTCCGAGCAGTTCCTCCCGGTCCGCGGGCACGGCCCAGTCGAGCAGGTCCCAGCGCGGCGGGGTCTCGTCCGGCCCGCTGCGCCGCACGTAGGCCTGCGGCATCAGGACCTCGCGCGGCACCGCGAGGAAGGCGTCCCGGACCGGGCCCGCCTGGAGGTGGCCGGCGGCCTCCAGCCCGGCGACCATCTCCGCCCGCGCGGCTGCCACCTTCTCCTTAAGGGCGACTCCGGCATGGGCGGGCGGTACGAGAGGATCGAGCACGTACGACTCCTTCGGCAGGGGGCGGGGACTGCGGGCGGGACGCGCGGGGTGGTCAGGTCCACCCGAGCTCGGTGTAGGGACGACCGGCTCGGATGCCTTCGATCGCGGCCCGGGTGTAGGGGACGATCGGCTGCGGAAGGGCGTCGGCGGGCCACCAGCTCCAGGAGACGCAACGGTCCGGCTCCCGGACCTCGGGTGTCCCCGTCCACTGTCGGGCACGGAAGACGAACCCGATGCGGGGCTGGTCCCCGGGCTTGTCGACCATGTGCACCACGTGGGCGAGCTCGACGTCGCCTGGGTCGATGAGCAGTCCGGCCTCTTCCTGGGCCTCGCGGACCAGGCAGGCCACGGCGGACTCCTGCTCGCAGTGCCCGGCGAGGAAGTGGTGGGTGCCGCCGGCGTACGCGGAGCCGGGGTGGCGCAGGCCGAGCAGCACCTGGCCGTCGCGTTCCAGGTAGAGGTGGACGCCGACGATGTGCGGGACGCTGGTGCTGCCCGCCTTCGGCCTGTCCGGCCCGCTGCCTCCGCCCTGGGGCGCCGTCGTGCTGCGGGCGGCGTGCTGGGCGTGCCTGCGTACGAGGTCCAGGGTGGAGGGGCTCAGCCGCAGGCGCGCCATGGTGTCGGGGTGGAACCAGGCTAGCATCACGCCCTCGGTGAGTGGCAGGCCGGTGGGGTCGCCGTTCCACTGGGCGGTGAACACCTGCACGGGCACGGTCAGCCCGTCAGTGCCGGTGGCGAGTTCGACGGCGAACGGCTCCACGACCCCGGGCTCGAGTCCGGCTTCCTCCCGCAGTTCACGGCGGACGGTGTCTTCGAGCGAGGTGTCGCCCGGCTCGCGGCCTCCGCCGAGCAGGGCCCAGGCCCCGGGTTCCCAGATGCCGGGGAGGTCATCGCGCAGGTGTAGCAGGTAGCGGCCGTGCCCGTCGTGGATCAACGCCGAGGCGTTGACCGGCTCGATGCGGCCGTCGAGCCCGGAGGCGCAGAGCTTCGCCCGCAGCTGCGGGGCCGTGACCTGGTCGAAGGCGACCCACTCCGGGGCGGAGACCTCCTCCGGCTGCACCGTGACCTCGACGTCCCTGTCCACGAGCTGGAAGACGAAGCGGAAGTCCCAGTGCTGGTGCGGGCCTTCGTTCTTGGCCGGGTTGGCGTCGATGTCGAAGACGTCGATGTCGATGGGCAGGGAACCGTACGAGGCGGTGGCGCACAGGGCGCCGGGCGGGATGCCGGCTTCCTCGTGGACTTCGCGGAGCGCCGTCTCCAAGAGCGAGCGATCCGCTGTCTCGACGTGGCCTCCTGGTGCGAGCATCAGCCGGAAGAGGTTGTGGTGGATGAGAAGGACACGGCGGTCGTGGTCGACGACGACCGCGCTGCACGTGATGTGCCCCGGCATGGTCGAGCGGCTCGTGGGCTCGGCGTCTTCGCCCAACAGCCGCAACAGAGGCGCCAGCAGCGGAATTTCAGCCGGGTGCCGTTCCAGGTAGGCGGTGACGAGATCGCGGATGTGGGAGCGGGAGGGCGGCACGAGAGGCCTCACAGGTTGGTGGGACGGCGGTGGAGGAGTCGGCGGCGCTCACGGGTGAGGGCGCGCTCCTGGGGCATCAGCGGGCGGACGTGCACCTCGGGCCGGGGCGGAGTCGCCAGGGGGAGGTGCGGGGACGGGCATCGCGGTCAGGCGGCTGACCGGGGAGCGCCAGAGCACGATCACCGGCAGCACCAGCACCAGCGTCCCGACTGCCAGAGCGGTACGTGCCCCGAACGCAGTGGCCACGGCGCCGCCGGCCAGGGCCGCGAACGGCTTGCTCCCGGAGACCAGCCAGGTCGACGTCTGCTGCGCCCGCGCCTGCAGGTGGGGCGGGCAGATCTGCTGGCGCACCGACCTCTGGGTGGTCCCAGCCACCGCCGCGGCGGCGAGCTGGAGCCCGCCCGCCGCGGCGAGGGCAGCCAGCCATACGGGCCCGGGCCGGGCGAACAGCAGGGGCAGGCCCGCCACTGGGCAGGCCGCGAACCCGGCGAGCAGGGTGGGGCCGGGGCCGAACCGGGCCACGATCCGCGGCGCTGCCAGGGCGCCGGCGAGCGCGCCCGCGCCGGAGACGCCCATCACGATCCCCAGCCCGGTAGGTCCCGCCTCCAGCGCGGTCAGCAGGTAGTACGCGAACAGCGCGCCCGTCACACCGACGCCCACACCGGTCAGGGTCAGCGCGAACACGAGGTCCCGTACCAGTGGAGTCCGCGCGGTGTAGGCCAGGCCCTCCCAGATCTCCCCGGCCAACCTGCGCCTGGGCCTCCCCTCGCCCGCTGCCGGCTGGCCGGGCTCCGGAATCCGGGATGCGCAGCAGGCGGACACCAGGTACGACAGGGCGTCCAGCCAGAAGGCCTTGGCCGCGCCCACGGCAGCGACGACCGCGGTGCCGACGTAGGTCCCGGCCGTGTCCGCGGCCCCGAACGCGGCCCCCACCCGGGCGTTGGCCCGGTGCAGCAGGGCGGGTTCGACGAGCTGCGGGACGATCGCGATGGCCGCCGCCTGGTGCAGCACGGTCACCGCACCCAGGACCAGCGCGACCGCGTACAGCACGGACATCGACAACGCCCCGGCCAGCGCCGCCATCGGAACCACCGTGACGACGACGGCCCCCGCCAGATCCGTCCCCACCAACAAAACCCGCTTCGCGTACCGGTCGACGATGCCGCCGGCGGGGAGGGCCAGGAGGAAGGTGGGCAGGTGGGCCAGGGAGGCGAGCAGCGCGGCTTGCCCGGCCGTCGCGTCCAGTTCGAGCACGGCCAGGGTGGGCAAGGCCACCAGGTGCACCGACGTCCCGACCAGGCCGGCGGACTCCCCGCCGAGGTACAACCGGAACCCCGGCCCAAGTAGCGGTGCCGTCTTGCGGACGGAAGGCCGGGGGCGGGGTAGCGTCACCACGGGACGGCCTCCGTCAGCAGCCGGCCTGCGGGCAGGGCATCGGGAACGGGGACAGGCGGACGGCACTCGGTCTGCGAGCTGGTCTGCGGTCGGGCCTTGTCCCGTCCCGACGCCGGGCGGACGTTCACCCCGCTGGCCTGTTCTTGGGGCGCGGCGGCGGTCATGCGTTGTCCTGGGCGCGCAGAGTGTCGTGCTCGCCGGCGGACTGGGTGGGGATGACGGCATCGAAGGCAGCGGCTTGGACGAGGTAGGCGTCGCGGAAGTCCCCCGTGCCCGTAGCCGGGTCCATCAGTTCCTCCCAGGTGCCCGACTCGGCGACCCGGCCGTCCTTCAGGACGTGGATGAGGTCCGCATGGCGTACGGAGTGCAGGCGGTGGGTGATGAGCACGATCGTCTGGCCGGTGGTCGCGGCCAGGGCCCTGATCTGGTCGAAGACCCGCTGCTCCGCTACTGCGTCCAGGGCGCTGGTGGGCTCGTCCACGATCAGGATCTCGGCCTGCCGGTATTTGGCCCGCGCGATGCCGATGCGCTGCCACTGACCGCCGGAGATCTGGTGCCCGCCGCGGTAGCCGCGGGCCAGCAGCGTGCCGAGCCCGCGAGGCAGGTCGGCGAGGACCTCGTCGGCGCTGGAGAAGCCGGAGGCCTCCTCGACCGCGCGATCGTCGATGGCCTGACCGGGCTGGCCGATACCGACGTTCACCCGGAACGTGAAGGGCCAGTGGTAGAAGTCCTGTGACATCAGCGCGACGCGGCCGAAGACCTGGTCGCGGTCGGCGGTACGGGCATCGACGTCGTCCCACCAGATCGTGCCGCTGCCCTCGTCCGGCAGGTAGAGGCCGGCGAGGAGCCTGACCAGGGTGGACTTGCCGGAGCCGTTTTCGCCCACCAGCGCAATGATCTTCCCCGTCGGGAACGCCAGGGACACCTCGCGCAGCGTGGGCTCGGGCAGGGTCTGGCCGCTGCCGGGGTACGTGAAGGTGACCTTCTCGAACCGGACCTCCCGCAGCCGCTCTGGCAGCGGGTCCCCGCCCGTGGGGATGGCCCGGGTCTTCGCCTCTCGGCACAGCCGCTCGAAGTCGGCGACGAACAGGGACTCCTGGTGGAGTTCGGTGACCTGGAGCACCAGGCTGTCGAGGCTGGCGGCGCCGGTGCGGATGGCCAGTACCGCCGTGCCGGCGACGGCGAGTTCCATCGCTCCGGCCCAGAGGAGGGCACCCAGGGCGCCGTACGTGAGGAGGGTGGCGAGACCACCAGCGCCGTCGGCGGCGAGCCCGATCCGGGCAGCGCGGCGGGCCAGCCGGGTCTGCTCGCGTTCGCTGGTCTCGGCCATCGTGCGGAAGTGCCCGAGCAGGAACGGGCCGACGCCGTGGACGCGGACCTCGGCCGCCGCTTCCTTCTGGGTCAGCAGCTGGCCGAGCAGGTGCCCGGCGCGGGCGTGCTGGACGAAGGCGTGGAAGGAGATGTACCGCTGGCGGGAGATCATCAGCGAACTCCACGCACTCGGCAGCGTCATCAGGACCAGGAGCGGCAACAGCACCGGGTGCAGGACGGTGAGGACGCCAGCCGCTGCGATCAGCGACACCGCGGAGTTCAGGGTATTGGTGCAGTACCGGATCATCCGCCGGGCCGAGTCGGCGCCGTACCGGGCCGCGTCCAGCAGCCGGTGGAACTCGTCGTCCTCGATCGCCGACAGCTCCGTGCGGTACACCAACCCGAGGTACTGCTCGGTGGCGACTCGCTGCACCTTCGGCTCCAGCGCCCCTGTGGCAGCCGTCGAGGCCGAACGCAGGAGTGACCCGAGGAACGCCGTGACGGCCACGACCGTGAGCGCGGGCAGCGCCTGAACCAGACGCTCGTTGGTGCTGCCCGCCGCGAGGACGTGGCCGAGCACGCTGTTCACCGCGACCAGGCCGACCGCCTGCGCGACGCCCCGCCCGGCCTCGGAGACCAGGACCACCCGCAGGGCCCGCGCGTCGGCGAGGTGGGCGAGCCGCAGGCCGGTCCCCGCCAGACGGGGGAGTTGACGAGCCATCGTCCAGAGCCCGAGCTTGAGCCAGGCGCCCTCGTGCTGGTCCCACCCGATGTCGTAGGCCAGCTCGCCGCCGAAGAGGAGCCGCTCGGAGTCCGACACCCCCGCGGCGCCGGAGCCGCTTGCCGAGTCCTTGCTCACGCAGCCCTCCAGGAATTGAATCGTGATCCGCAGCAGCAGGACGATGAGGCGTCAACACGACCCCCACCCGTGGAGGACAGGCACGGGGCAGGCGCGTGATGTTCGATTAATGGGAGGGTGTCGAGGTGCTTCGGCTGGAGATTCACGGGATCCTCCGGATGGGCGCACGACTGGTACTGGTGCTCTAAGAACGGCTCCGATCCGGGTGCGTCACGGCCGGATCGGAGGCAAAACGGGAACGAATGTTCTCGTGCCGCTGAGTGGGCTTGGCGCGTCTGGGTCTGTGGCGTTGAAACTCGCTCGAACAGGGCCGTGTCACCCGGGCGGAGGATTGCCGCCCGAGTGCGTACGCCGGACCGGTCGGACACCTGGGCGACTCAGGGGACCGACAGGCTGTCCCTGATCACGCGGTCGCTTCGATGCAATGCCTTGTCCAATGCACTACGCAGGCGCGCGGGCAAGGCGCCGGAGCCCAGAGCACAGGCTGCGACGAGGTCGAGGCAGTCCTGGAGCTGTCTCGGGGCGGCGAGCCCGGTGAACAGCGAGTCGTCCAGGACCTCGCGGGCGGCGAAGCCGTCACGTGTACCGACGATGCCCCGGTGCAACTCGTTCGTGATGCGGTACGCGGCCCGGCTCGCCGGGGTGGCGATGGTGTCCAGGGCTGTGAGGCGCAGGCGGGTTGCGAAGACCGTCATGCCCTGTTCGGCGGGGACGGCGCGGAGCGCGGCTTCGAGTTTGTTCTCCTGGCTGTGGTTCAAGTCCGTGCTGGCGCGGAGGCATAGCGCGTGGAGGCAGGCGGTGACGGCGTGCTCCCACGGTTCGCCGGCGGCGGTGTCGGCGATGACTTCAGCGGCGTGCTCGGTGTCGCCGCTGGTGAGTGCCGCGACGACTGCGATCTGTCGGCCGTCGAACATCCGCTTGCCGATGCCTTGGTGTTCGCGGGTGTGCGCGAGGGCTTCGGCCCACCGGCCACTTCCGGTGAGGGTGCGGGAGCCGTCGGCGAGGAGGACCCGCCATAGCCAGGCGCGTACTTCGCGCCGGTCGTCTTCGGACTGGACCAGGTCGGCGGGGATGTGTGCGTCGTCGAATCGGTCGGCGGTGCCGTTCGTGACGGCGTCGAAGAGGCGCAGAAGACGGTTGCGACCGTCGTCGGGGTGGCCGGCGCGGATCTGCAGGCGGGCCAGGTTGACGACGGGCTCGAGGGCCCGGATCGCGGCCGTGGCGGGGAGTGGGGTGGCGTGCAGGTAGGCGGCGGCGTGCTGGTGGCACAGCTGGCGGGCGAGGTCGGGCAGTCCGACGTCGCTGGCGATCAGGGCTGCCTGGTTGTAGACGGCCGAGGCGAGCCCCTGGTCCGTGCGGGAGGCGGCGGTCTCGGAGAGCGTCGCGAGGGCCTGGACGCGGTCGGGGAGGGGAAGGCAGGCGGGCCGGAACCGTGAGACGAGGGGGAAGCGTCGGGCTAACTGGCCATGCGGGTCCATGAAGTTCTCCGGGGGGTCAGCCCGACGTGTGGTGCCCGCTGCCGGAGATGGGGGCGGCGGGCACCGCACGGTCAGGGGAGTACGGTCAGTTGAAGTCGATGACGATCCGGTTCAGGGGCGTGTCGACGGTGAACTGGCCGGGACGTTCCTCGGGAACCGGCGCCTGGAGGGACTGGAGCTCGAAGCCGGCCTCGCGGCTGCGGTACGTGTGGTCCCAGGTACGGATCGCCTCAGCGACCTTGGCGGCGAGTTCGTCGCTGCCGGGGCCGTGGCCGATGACGCCGAACTCCCAGAGCTTGCCGCCCTCGGGGGTGGTCTGGTCGGAGAGGCGTCGGGCGAGGTAGGTCAGGGCGCCCTTGTCGGTGACCGCGGTCGAGGAGGGGTAGGGGTCCTCGGTGAGGGTGGTGCCCTTCGCGGCGGCCGGGAACAGCATCCGGATCAGGCCGGAGTCGAAGGAGCAGCTGATGAAGAGCTCCATCCACTCGGGCGATTCCATGGCACGGACCGTCATCCCGGTCCACTCTTCGACCCGCGGTTCTTCGAGTACGCGGGCCAGCGCCTCGGCGTCGAGGGCTGTTCCGGCCGGCGCCTGCAGTCGTACGGTCCCGTCCGTGACGAGGGGGATGATCCGCCGGTCGTCGTCTGCGATGCCGCGGCGCAGGGGCATGAAGGTGTTCATCTCGCTGCCGAGGGAGACCCAGCGGCCGTCTCGGCGTTCGTAGACGATGGAGCGGGAGACGCTGCCCTTGATGCGCTGGGGAACGACGAGCCGCCCGCCGGGGGCGAGCTGGTCGAGCCAGGCGTGCGGGATGCCGTGGGCGCCGACGGTTGCGATGATCCGGTGGTACGGCGCCCCGTCGGCGTAGCCGACGGCTCCGTCGCGGGTCAGGGCTTCGACGTTCGTGTATCCGGCGGCGGCCAGGTGGGCGCGGGCGCGCTCGACGAGGTCGTCGTCGACGTCGATGGTGGTGACGTGACCGGTGTCGCCGACGAGGTGGGCGAGGAGGGCGGCGTTGTAGCCGGTGCCGGCGCCGAGTTCGAGGATGTGCTCGCCGGGCTGGGCGTCGAGCTGGTCGAGCATGAGGGCGACCACGGCGGGCTGGGAGGCGCAGGAGATGGACGTGCCGTCGGTGTCGTACTTCACGTGGACCGGCTGGTTGGCGTAGGCCGCCTGGAGCGAGGCGTCGGGTACGAACAGGTGCCGGGGGACGGTGCGCAGTGCGGCCTCGGCGGCCGGGTTGGTGGCGTGTCCTTCCTGGCGGATCTGGTCGACGAGGGCATTGCGGAGCTGTTCCGCGGTCGGGTCGGGGGTGGTGAGCGTGTCGGTGCTCACCGATCGGGTGCCGTCGGGGGTGGTTGCGGGGGTGTCACTCGTTCCCATGATGGCCTTTCGGGCGAGGTTGGACAGGGCGCTTTGGTCCTCCGGGGGGAGGCCGGCCCGGTTGAAGTGGAAGATCACGTGGTGGGCGAGGACGGCCCTCAGTCCCCGGCGCAGGCGGCCTTGGTGGTGGAGGACGGCGAGGGCGGTCCCGGCCCGTGCGAAGGCGCGGACCCAGTCGGCGTGGCCGTGGAGCGGGCCGTCCTCCCGGCACAGGGTGCGGGCGTCGACGGTCAGCAGGGAGTGCATGGCCGCCTCCAGCTCGGAGGCGAGGATCGGCGGGGACGGGCGTTCGGCGGCGACCTTGTCCCAGACATCGCCCTGCTCGTACCAGTCGAGTCCGGCGGCGCGCATCATCGCGCTGACGAGGAGTACGGCAGTCTCGCGGCGGCCGAGGTGCCCGGTCTGGACGGGGTAGGTCAGCAGGTGGCGGCTGTCAGCGTGGAACAGCTCGTGAGCCGCCTCCACAGCCTCGGCCCCGCCGAAGGCCAAGGTCTCCGGCTCGTAGATGGCGGGAATCCACTGCCCCACCTGGTCGTCCCGGACAAGCCCGCTGAGCGCGTCCCACAAGGTGGGGGTCTCGTCGCCGACGGTACGCACGCGCAGCTTCCACGGCTGCTTGTTCATGAACCACCAGGCGGAGATCTCTCCCCTCTCCTCGGCCGCGAACAGGGCGGGGCCGAGCGTCCGGGAGATCACCTGCTGCGCGGTAGCGCGGTCCGGAAAGGTGACGTTGATCTGGTGCCAGGTGCCCTGCATCGGTGAGGTTCCTTCAAGTGGATAGGCAGCGTTGGTGGGTCGTGTGCGCGTGCTGGTTCAGGCGACGAGCAGGCAGGTGTCCCAAGCTGTCTGTGTCGGTGCGCCGCTGGGGTTCAGGAGGGCCAGGGCGATTCCCGCCGCGCCGTCGAGGAGCCCCGGGCCGGGTTCCTGCGGGTGCAGAAGGCTGGCGGCGACGGTGGCGGGGTCGCTGCCAGGGGGGCACACGGCGGACAGGAGCGCGGGGAGGACTGCCCGGAGCTGACCGGCGGTGGCTGGCAGGGCGTCCGAGGCGGCCCGGGCGGCGATGTGCGCGAGACCGGCGAATCCGTGGCACAAGCCGTTGTCGGTGGTCTTGCGGAGCTGCACGGGGTCGGTCAGTGCGGCCAGCAGGCTCTGCTCGGCGGCCAGTTGTCGTCTCCGGTCTCCAAGGGCGATGGCGGCGAGCTGCTGGGCGCGGGCGAGGCCGGCGGTGCCGTAGCACCAGGACGGCCGCTGCGGCCCCACGGGCATGTGGCCCGCTCGCAGGGCTGGAAGGGATACCCAGTACGGCCAGGCCGGTCCCCGGTTGGTGTCGGTCTCCCAGCGGTCCAGCCAGCGAAGGATGCTGCTGATGGCTTCCCGATGGCCGCTGGCCATGGTCCCGCGGTGCGCGGCGAGCGCGAGTAGGGCAAGGACGCCTCCGATGCCGTGGGCGAGGCCGGTGTTGGCGTGCCCGTCGGGGTAGCGGTCGTCGGGCCGGCCGGAGGGTCCGGAGGCGGTCCACCATCCGGGCACGGTCTCGCCCCGGTGGGTGAGCGGCTCAGTCAGCTGGATCAGGTAGTCGAGGACGGCGCGGACGGTGTCGCTGTCGGGGCGCCGGCGAAGGAGGTAGGCGCCGTATCCGGTGAGACCGCGGATCGCGTCGAACTCAGCGAGCGCCGGGAGTTCTCCGGCCTCGATGCGCTGCTCGGCCACGGCCAGGCGGCGGCGCGCGTCACTGGTCACCTGCCGGTCCAGGGCATCCAGTGCGGAGCCGTACGCTCCCGGGAGGCGTTCGGCCGCGCAGGCGAGGGTGTGGACGAATGCCGGGGCACCGTAGAAGGCGTGGCTGTCGGCCCCGCTGGTCAGCGGCTCGGCTGCCGCGGCGGAGAGCCAGGCGTGCGCGCGGTCCCACGGTGCGAGGCCGGCGGCGGCGAGCTCGATGTGCAGCAGCGCGATACCGGGAACGCCGTGCCCGAGGGACTGCCGGCGCCAGTCAGAGGCGGCCTGCGAGCCGAGAACGGCCACCGGGTCGGCGAGCCGGTCGGCGATCTCCCGGGCGAAGCCGAGGGCAGGGTGGGGCATCAGCGGGACCTCCTGGCGGTCCAGGCGAGGGCGGCGGCCCGCGCGAGGTAGAGGCAGACGGCTTCCTCGGGGAAGTCCACGGCGACGGCGCGGACGAAGTGGACGTGGAGCAGGGAGGTCAGCACGTCGTCTGCGTCGATGCCCCGGGTGTCCGGTCCGGGGAAGTGGTCCCGGTAGCGGGCCAGGGCCTCGCCGCGGTCGCTCCAGGCATGGAGGATCGTCTCGCCGCCAGCGACGGACCGCAGGGCTGCCCAGTCGCCGTCGGGGTTGGCGAGAGCGACGGCCTCAGCGAACTCCGGGCGGACCACCCGTGCCGGAGGCGCCGCGGGGATGTGGTGGATCAGCCACGCCATCGCCTTCGCCGTACTGCCCAGGTAGGCGGCGGCGATGGCCACGCTGTGCGCGGCGACCAGTGCCCGCCGGGACGGCCGGCCTGTGCAGGTGAGCTGTGCGAGGACGGCGCGGGAGTCGGCTCGGAAGACTTCCTCGGCCCCAGACCACGCCAACCCTTCTCCCCACCGGCCCATCTCCGGATAGGAGGTGCCGTAACGCAGGTCCGACACCAGTCCAACGCGCCGGAGTTCGTCCGCCCACGTGCTCACGGTGCTCGCCGTGGCGGCGAAGGCTTCCGGGGTGGGCAGGGCGAACCGGAGCCGCAGGTGCTGGTGGGGGTCGCGGAACCGAACGAACCACCAGGGAGGCCCGCCGAGCCGGTCCAGGAGGTCCGGCAGGTGCTCCGCGAGCAGGACGTCCTGGCGGCGGATGTCCCCGTACACGCTGGCCAGGAGCACCGGCGAGACGGCGGGAGAGGAAACCAGGTCCCTCCGAATGGTGCGAGCAGACGTGGGCTGAGGCAGGCGAGGCCAGGCCGGAGGGCGGCTGGCCTTGAGCGGCACAACGACCTCGTGGGCCCGCCCGCCGCACCATCCCAGATCGGCCGGGCCCGGAGCCTCGGCGACCGTGATCGCACCGGCGCGGTCCAGTTCTTCACGTAGCAGTGCTCTGTGGGCGGGGACGGTGAGGTCGAGGGGAAGGAGGCGGTCGCCTTCGCCGACGTTCACCGTCAGGGGTAGCTTGCGGGCCTCGCGCCAGGTGCCGAACGCACCGTCCCATTCCTCCCACGGCCGGTCGGCCACAGGCAGCTCTCCGGCTTCCAGCCGCCAGCGGGCCGGCGCCAGGATGATGCGGCCGGTGCGCAGGCGGGGAAGGTAGGGAAGGCGGGCGGCGGCCCCCCAGTCGAACGTGGTGACCTGCGCGCACTGGGCGCGGCCCAGCTCGGTGAGGAACCTGGCCAGCGGCGGGGTGTGGGTGTCCAGGTTCAGGGCGTGCATCCCCACCGCCTCCACACGCTCGCCGAAGGCGGGGGCAGCGAGGTACATCCGGCGCCCGTCGCAGCCCACGGCCAAATCATCGACGGTCAGCACGTCCCCACCAGGAGGCCGGTGCTCGGCAAGGCTGATCACGGTAGGCAGCACGCGCGGTGTCCGGGTGACGTGCGCGCTTTCCGGCAGCAGCGGCGGGAACGACAGCTGCATGGCGACCGTATCCGGATCGGAAGCCGGAAGGACCGCAAGCTCCTTGACCAGGGCCTGCCGCTGCCCGGAGTCGAGAACGGAGAGGAACCGGCCCGTGCCGACCCCCACGCCCCGGGACACGGTGACCACTTCGAGGCGGAAGCGGCCTTGGTCCAGTGCTGCGGTGTCGGATGCGCGGAGCCGGAATCCGAGCTCAAGGTGGGGCGGGAGGCGTAGCGGTTCGCTGCCCATGGTCAGGGCGTCGATCGTGGCCTCGTCGAGGACGACCTCGCGGCGGCCGTCCAGGGCAGCTTGCTGTGCCAGCCGCAGCAGCACCTGGTCGCGGCCCGTCAGCTGCGGCTTGTGGTCCGCAGGTCCCGCGCCCGCGTATCCGTCGGGGTAGCCGATGCCGCTGTCCGCGACCACGTCGAGCACCGGAACCATGGAGCCGATCCCGAACCGCTCGTAGAACCGCATGTGGTACGCCTTCCAGGCTGCGGTCCCGAACGGTGCCGAGCACACGCGGGCCAGCAACAGGGCGGCACGCTCGGCCTCCTGTGCGACCGCCTCCGGCAGTACCAGGGTCCCGTCCAGGCGCAGGTCGACGGCCACCGGGTCCCGGCGCAGCCGGGGAGCCACGGAGCGCATCAGGGCACGGGCGCCCTCGTGCCCGCTGGTGTGCTGGAGTGCAGCGTAAGCGGCCTGCAGAGCGGCGAGAGTCTCCGATACCCCAACGACCTCGTCGGCACCGATGGCGTCGAGCTGGGCCAGCAGGTAGCCGAGCGCATCGGTCTCCGTGCTCGGAGCGTGCAAGGCGCTGATCAAGACGCCCACCCGCACCAGCTCCTGCACGAACCCGGTGACCGCGCTCTGCCCTGTCGACGGGAACTCGGCCAAGACCTTCGCCACGAGATCGGCGACCGGGACGGGCGCCTGTGCGGCGGCGAGGACGGCAGACACAGCGCCGGTCATCCGGACGGAGGCCTCGACCGCGCGCTGGCGGGCGGCACCGGTGCCCGTCCGGTACGGGACGACGAGACGATCGCCGCGCTCGGTGAGCGTTGTATTCACGACCACCGGAATCCGCTGCAGCAGCTCGGCGTCGGCCTCCAGCCGGGCGATCATCTCCGCCATCCATTCCGCGGACGCACAGGCCACCGGCACGTGCTCGCGCCCCCAGTCGGCACGGGCCGAGCCCCCAAAGCCGACATTAGTGACGCCGGCGAAGTACCCGAAGGGAGTGGGGCGACCGTGTGCTCGCAGCACGTACCGGGCCACCGAGACTGCAGCCCTACGCACATCACGGTGTGGGGGGCTTTCGGCTGCCAAAAGGTCGTCGACTTCCCTGCCGAGCGCCGGGCTGGCGTGCCACAACGCCCTTCCGGTGTCCGTGGCGCGGATTGCGCGCAGCCAGGGAAGCTGCCCGGTCAAGTCCCCGGGGGTCCGGTCGGCCAGGTCGGGCCAGGGCAGCAGCGGAGGAGTGGGGGACGCCACCGCGCGCACGAGCGCCGTGCGGCCGGACCGAAACGCGGGTTTTGTCACCTGAACCTCCATGAAGGATGAATGGAACGGACGGGCCCGTGCCGCCCCGCCAATTGGGCGGGGCGGCACCGGCAGGGTGGAGCGAGTGGGGTCAGTGGACGCCGGTGGTGCACGCGCCGCAGGTCGAGCCGCAGTTGTCGTCAGTCAGGGTCTTCAGCGCGCCCGCGTCGCCGACCTCCAGCAGCTCCACGTCCAGGTGGAACGGTTCCTTGACGGTGGCCTTGGGCTGGGCCTGGGTCATGCCCGCGTTGGGATTGGTGGCCATTGCAACTCCTCTTATCGATGCGGTGTGTTCGGTGTGTTGCCGGCCAGGGACACGTGCCTGATGGCGTGCTTCCTGGCCTCCCTCCTCGGAAGGTCCGGAGAGGGAAGTCGTGGGCCGCGAGGGCAGTGGCAGGTGTCAGTCCCTGTTCCTGGGAGGCGCCGAGCCGTGCGGGGTACGCCCGGAACCGGTGCGGTCTTCGCGTAGCCGGGCGCGGGAGAGCATTTGCCGGACGGCGTAGCGGAGGTACGCCTTTGCTAGCCGGTCTGCGACGGGCCCCACCAGCGGCACGGCGGTCAGCCGGTGCAGCAGCAGGAGCCTGCGGCGCTGCACCGCCCTCACCGCAGCACTCCCATGTTCGGCGGCGGTGTCGTCCCCGTTACGCCGGCACGTGCTTCGGCCCGGGCGGACGACCCACAGCCGCTGCCGTGCTCGCCCTGGCGGTGCCCGGGCGGCAGCAGTGACAGCGCGGCCTTCACGCGACCGCCTCCATGGATTCCACAGGCACGTAGTGGCCCGGACCGTAGGCGCCGTTTTCGTCGAAGCGCAGGGTCTTCTCCGCCACGAGGAACCGCAACGCACGCTGGACGTGGTGGGGGCGCAGTCTGAACTCCTCGCCCAGCAGCCCTGTCGGCAGAGCCTGGCCGGGCAGGTAGTAGCCGGCGCGTATCCGGTCCCGGACGGCGCCATGGAGCGCGCGGTCGCGGGGGTGCGGTTCGTGCGGGCGGAGGCGGACCGGAAAGCTCCCGGTGTGCAGCGAGATCTCCCCCAGGGTGTCCAGCCGCTGTAGTGCCCGGTGTACGTGCGTCTTCGGGAGTCTGAGTACCCGGGCCAGCTGCTCGGTGCTGGGAACGGATGTCCCTGGCGGGTGCGCGATGCTGATCTGCCGGCGTACGAGGAAAAGGGCGCGATCCAGGGGATTCCAGTTGCTCATGCGGAAGCCGCCCAATTCGCGGGCATGGGGGAGTGGGTGGTCGGACGCGTTGCCGCCGGCATCGAAGCAAGCGCCGATGACGCCTGCTGCAGGAGCTCGTCCACGACCTCCTGCGTCATCCAGGCCAGTCGGCGAAGGAGCCCGATGTCCAAGGTGTCAAGGCGCAGCCGCTCGCTGACCTCGCGAAGGAGGACGCGGGCCCGTAACCGTGCCGACTCGGTCGGCGCGGACTGCGCGTGGCGGGAGGCCCGGTCCGTCAGCGCCCCGAGGTTCACAGCCAAGGTAGCGGTCAGCGGACGGACGTCACACCCGCCCACGGCGTCGTCGAGGACGCGGTTCAGCGCCTCCCCCAGACCGCTGTCCTCGCCGGTGATGTCCTCGTGCCGCGAGATGACAAGGGCGCGCAGCAGACGCCAGGCACCCTCTTGCGCCTCGGGCAGCCCGCAGGGCATATCGGTCGCGCGACCTTCCTCCGGCCGTGACGGCAGTGAAGGTAAGCACGCTGGCCGCTTGGGGAGCGGAAGCGACGGGCCCACGGGAAACTCCTCGAAGCGGGGGAACGGGTATCGGACAGCGGCTTTCGGCGGGACCCGCCGGTTACCGCAGGCGGGAGACGGCGTAAGGGCGCACGACCTCGTGCCGGGCGTTGACCAGCTGCGGGGCATGGCCGCGCAGGATCACCCGCTTCCCGGAGCAGTCGAAGCCCCGGGAGAACATGTTGGTGATCTCGTACGCGTTGCCGCCGAGGACCAGCCAGTCGCCGACCCGCAGCTCGTGAGGGGAGGCCGCCCAGACATCACCAGGGGGCGGCCCGGTGCGCACCGTTCGGGCGAACAACGGATCACCTGAAGGGGCGCGCTCGTAGTCCGGGAGACCGGTCCAGAAGGCGTCCTCGTCCTCGGTCAGCTTCATCTGTGATCGGTCTCAGCCAGTGACGGGAAACCAGCTCCAGCAGGCTCCGGGGCGGAGCCCGGGGCCCGGGCACGACCTGTCCAACAACGGGTTCGGTACGCGGGCGATGACGGCGTAGGAGCCGTACAAGGGCTTCCGGCCTCCAACGCCGCGGAGTCCGCCCACGGGCTTTCGGCTGCCAACGACGCGCAGTCGGTCGAGCGGCACCGCGGTGATGCCAGGCACGTCCACGTCCCAGCTCTGGAACAAGGCGAGCAACTGCTCCAGGCTCCGAGGCCGGTAGGCGATGCCGGCGCTGCGATAGACGGCGACGAGGCCCGCCGCCGCCTGCGGGTCGCTGTCGGTGGCAGCGTGGATGACGGACAGAACGCTGCCCGTCGGCAACCAGGCCTGCAAGGCAGCCAGCAGGCGTCGCGCCTGCTCGTCATCGAGCCACGGCAGGACCTCGTGCAGGAGCACCGCGACAGGTCTGCTCCGGTCGAGGTGGGCGAGGGCGGGATGGGCCAGGAGACCTTCGGGCTGGGTGAAGTCGGCCTGGCACTCGAGTTCCTGGCTCGTCTCGAGCATCGAACGGTAGTGGGCGCACACGGAAGAATCGCGATCCACATACACGACCGTGGATTCCCCGGCTGCGGCCTTGGCGGCATCGTGGGTGTTCTGGCCATGCCGCTGCGGGAGGCCGCACCCGAGGTCCAGAAACTGGACGATCCCACTGCGGGCGAGGACGCTCACCGACTTCTGCCCGTGGTCTCGAGCGGCGGCAACTGCCTGCCTGAGCCAGGGAGCAGCCTCCAGGAGTTCCTTGCCGAGGATGCGGTCGGCATCGAAATTCCAGACGTCTCCGCCGAGCCAGTTGTGCACCCGCGGCACCGACGGCCGGGAGAATTCGTGTGACGGGAGCATGCCCCCTCCGGTTTCCTGTTGATCAGGCCGATGTGCCGGCCCGGCGCTCGAAGAAGTCGGTGGAGCAGCTGCCTCCGGCAGGCTCAGTCCGTAGGCCCCAGGCGGGTCGGTGCTGACCTGGGCGGCTCGGAAGTAGGCGCTGACGACCTTCCCCTGGCCGTCGCTTCGAGGCGAGGCGCTCCAGTAGTCGGCCACCTGGGTGACCAGGAACAGCCCGCGTCCGCCCGTGGCCAGGGCCGACTGCCGTGCTTTGACCACCGGGAGACCCGGGTTGGCGTCCGCCACCTGCACCACCAGGGCCACGCCCGGCTCGAAGGTCACCGAGACCAGGAAGTCCTGTGCCTCCGCTCCGGGGCTGCGGTGCTTAATGGCGTTGGTCGCGAGCTCGCTGGAGACCAGCGCGGTGGAGGGCTCCGCTGCCGCGCACCCCCATGCCTCAAGCTGGTGCGCCACGAAGCGACGAGCCGTGCGAACGGATTCAGCTCTGCTGGGCAATGCCAGGCACGCCGTGACGGCCTTGGGCGACTGCAGAGTCCGCAGCAGGTCTCCCCGCGTGATCCGGTGAGACATCGTCACCTCATCCCTTTCAGAGCGTGCGCGTGAAGCCGACACCAGACGCCGGAAGCCTGGAACGGATGGCTGAACTTCAGCCGGAGAACGCTTCCTTGTGGCGTTACTCTCAGCGAACCGTGCATCGCCCGGCGTGGACATCCCAGGCAAGGCGCGGCCCCGCGTAAAGCACGTAAAGATCGTTTCGTGGACGGGAGTATCCGGTGCCGCGTGAGCGCAACACCCTGCTGGAGGGCGTACTCCGCCAACTGGGCTGGTCGCAGGCCACAACTGCCCGGCAACTGCAGCTCGTAGCAGCGGAATCCGGTGCGGACGACCTGAAGGCGGTGTCCGCCTCGCACATCAACCAGTGGGTCCGCGGATCGCACCCCTCGCCGCCGGCGACCCGTATCTTGTGCGAGACGCTGTCGCGAGGACTGAACAGCCGGGGGATCCATCGGATCATCACGGCCGCCGACATCGGGCTCACAGATCCCGACGAACCGGCAGGTCCGGCTCCCCGGGACAGCGACCCCATCGCACGTATCGTCGACCTCGGGGGGACCGACTTGGACCTGGAGCGCCGCCACACCCTGAAGGGCGCCGCCTTCTCCCTTGCAGGGATGTTCCTGCCGTCCGACCGCTGGTGGCAGGACACCGCCTCCGCGGCCCATCAGCGCACGCCCGCGACCAAGCGGCACGTCGGCCCGGACGACGTGGCCGCCGTACGCGAAATGACGCAGCTGCTCTCCCGCCGCGAACAGCGCCGAGGCGGTGCGGACGGACGATCCGCCCTCGTCGCCTACCTCCGCACCGACGTCACCGCCTACCTCAGCGGCCACTTCCCCGACACCGGCACGCGGCAGGCCATGTTCACCGCCGCCGGCGAACTCGCCTACCTGGCCGGCTGGACCAGCTTTGACGCCTCCGAGCACACCCTCGCCCAGCAGTGGCTCGCCGTGGCCCTGCGCCTGTCCGCCGAAGCCGACGACGCCCCCCTGGCCGGACACATCCTCCGCGCCCAGGCCCACCAGACCCTCGACCTCGGCCACCCCGCCCAAGCTCTCCGACTCGCCGAGGCCTCCGTCAGCCACCGCCGC
The DNA here is from genome assembly GCF_001941845.1 of Streptomyces sp. TN58. Classification (NCBI taxonomy): domain Bacteria; kingdom Bacillati; phylum Actinomycetota; class Actinomycetes; order Kitasatosporales; family Streptomycetaceae; genus Streptomyces; species Streptomyces sp. TN58. The sequence goes on from NZ_CP018870.1 coordinate 6,100,426, forward strand.
TACACCGACGCCAGCCCACGGGAACGCTCCCTCCTCGGAGTCGTCCACGCCCGCAGCCTCGCAGCCGCCGGCCACAAGCAGCAGGCCCTCGCCACTCTCCTCCAGGCCGAGAACGACCTGTGCAACGCAGGCGAGGGGGACGACGAGCCGGCCCGGGTCTTCTTCTTCTTCTCCGAGGCCTCCCTCGCCCACGAGACAGCCCGAACCCTGCACGCCATCGGAGACCTCCGCGGAGCCGAGCACGAATTCCAGCGCAGCGTCCGCACCCGCAAGGCACAGCCCTTCGCCCGCACCCACGCCGTCACCCTCGGCCTCCTGGGCGCCGTACAGATACAACGCGGAGCCGTCGACGTCGCCTGCACCACCTGGACCCAAGCACTCCACGCGATGCAGGGAGTTCAGTCCGGCCGCGCCCTGGACACCGTCGTCCAGATGCGCCGCGCCCTCTCCCCCTACCGCGGACGCGGAGGAACGACCCTGGCCGCCCTGGACGACCGGGCCCGCACCATGATCAGCCGGGTACTCTGACCGCGCCAGCACACCACCGGTCCAAGCCGGAGCAGCGCCCCGGCCAGTCCGGTAGTCCCAGAGGAGGAACGCGTGCACGACCCGATCACGATCGAGGCCATCGCCCACGTCGTCGGCGGCCACCAGACACCGGCCGACGACTACCAGGGCGGAGTCGAATCGATCATCCGCCTGCGCCCGGACCTCCCGCTGGACACCCTGCGCGGCCTCGACGAGTTCTCCCACCTGATCGTGACCTGGCACTTCCACCTCGGCTCCGACACCGACCTCCACCTCGGAGCCCGCAGCCCCCGCAACGACCCGACCTGGGAGCCCACCGGCACCTTCGTCCACCGAAACCACCGGCGCCCCAACCGCATGGCAACCTCCTTCCCCCGCCTGCTCAAAGTGGACGGCAGGGACATCTACGTCACCGACCTCGACGCCGTTGCCGGAACTCCTATCTACGACCTCGCCCCGTACTTCGACGAGATGGGTCCCCGCGGCCCTGTCACTGCTCCGGCCTGGCCGGCGGCGATGCTGGCGAACTACTGGGACCCCGCAGCGAACCGGCCCGAGTAGAACCTCGCGTACAGGCGGATGAGTTGCGTCCACGTTGTCAGCCGGACATCCGTAGGTACCGCTCGGAAGCGTGCGCAATCTCAGCCTCGGGATGTCGACGGTCAGGATGCCTCCGGGCAGTGCCCTGATGCCGATGGCATCACAGAGCGTCGGCACGCAGGTCCATTGCCCTCAGAGGGCGGGCGAAGTTGGAGTTTCCCGCCCCGGCGCTGCCTGAGCGAGGGCCTAACCGGAGCCAAACGCGGTCTTCTCACGCCTAACCTGTGTCAGTTCGCCTCGGGAGCACTGTTTCTGTTGGAGAGATCCACTTCTTGGGGCCGCTGCGGTCTAGCGTGGTGGCCGAACTGACGCCGAGGAGAGGAGCGGTCATGAGCCCGTTAGGACCAACGCTCTTCCAGACCCTCATCAACCAGCGGGGCTGGCAGGACTACACCGTCTTCAAGAAGCGGTACGAGCAGGCGGCCAAACAGCTGGCCGATGCCGAAGGCGACCCCTCGATTGCGACTGCCACCGTCGAGAAGCGGCAGTTCCACCGATGGCTGAGAGGGGACGTCCGAACCCCCCAAACCGTCTCCCGCCGGGTCCTGGAGTTCATGTTCCCGGGATTCCAGGCCTCGCGTCTCCTGGAAGCTGTGTCCTCCGACCTAGGTCCTGTCTGGAGTTCGGATCAGGAGTTCAGTAGATCGCCTGCGCGCGGAGGCTCGGTCTTGATAGACCGTCAGTCATGGCGCGAGGCGATCTCACCGACGAGCAGTGGGCCCTGATCGAGCCCCATCTGCCGATTGCCGCGGTTGGGCCCATCCCTGACCTGCGGAAACACTTCAACGCGGTGATGTGGCGGTTCCGGACCGGTAGCCCCTGGCGTGACCTTCCGGGCGAGTTCGGGCCCTGGCAGAGCGCGTACGACCGCTTCCAGATCTGGGCGACGCAGGGCGTCTTCCAGCACCTCATGCAGGCAGTGATCGCCGAGGCCGCCACCCGCGGCCAGGCCGACTTGGGCCTGGTCAGCGTGGACTCGGCGACCGCCCGGGCCCACCATCACGCCGCCGGAATGGCCTTGGACCCCGAGCAGTTGGCGGCCTTGGAGATGGTCGTCGAGGTCGAAAAGGGGGCGAGGCGACTGGGCAAAGGCCGCAGGACGGACAGGTCGAGGATGAGGCGCGCATCGAGCGGCGACGGGCCCGTCGGCGACACAGGGCCCGCTTGAAAGCCGCCGAGCTGGGGCGTTCCCGAGGCGGGCTGACCAGCAAGATCCATGTGGCAGCCGACCGGCGCTGCCGCCCGCTTGCGTTCGTCCTCACGCCCGGGCAGGCCGGCGACAGCCCGCAGTTCGCCCCGGTCCTGGAGCGGGTCAAGGTACGCGGCCCGATCGGGCGTCCGCGGACCCGGCCGGACGCGGTGGCCGCGGACAAGGCGTACTCGTCCCGGCGCAACCGCCGCTACCTGCGACGACGCGGTATCCGAGCGGTGATCCCGGAGAAGGTCGACCAGGCCGCGAACCGCAAGAAGCGTGGCAGCGTCGGCGGTCGGCCGGTCTCGCACGACACGGCGCTCTACAAGGAGCGCAACACCGTGGAACGGTGCATCAACCGACTGCGGAACTGGCGCGGTATCGCTACCCGGTACGACAAGACCCCGAAGAGCTACGAGGCCGGACTGCACCTGTGCGGTGCGATGCTCTGGCTCCGCAGCATCGCACCACACTCATGATCCGGACTCCAGACAGGACCTAGTCTCGTCACCCGTCCCCAGAGCAGAGCAGGGCAGGGCTGAGGATGCATTCGAGAACCACGAAGACGTCGTGACCGCCGCTGCCGGCGAGTCAGCACGGTTCGCGGCTCGTGCAGAAGGCAGCAACGTGGGACCACACACGATGGAGCAGCTGGAAGCCGACATCCGCCGGATAGTCGACACGTATCCCAACCGACCCGTTGGCCCTCTGTTTCGAGAAGTCCGCTCCCTACGCGACCAAGCGTTCGTACTTCTGGAGGGCCGGCAGCCACCGCGCTACACCCGTGACCTCTACGTCTGCGCCGGCATCCTGTGTGGAGTCCTCGCAAACGCCAGCTTCGACCTTGGACGCTACGACGCGGCCGACACCCAGGCGCGCACCGCCTTTCTCCTGGGCGAGCTGGCGGGCCACAACGGCCTGCGTGTATGGGTCCGCGGGCTCCAGGCCCTGATCTCCTACTGGGACGGGCGACCGGCGGATGCTGTCCGGCTGGCGGAGCTGGGGGCTGCGTACGCGACGGACTCCGGCACTGCGAACACTCGGCTGGAGAGCATCAAGGCGCGTGCATACGGCCAGCTGGGCCGGACCGGGGAGGCGCTGGCTGCACTGGCCGGCGCGGAGCGTCTTCGCGAAGGCCTTGCAGCCGACGGCGGCGATCTGCCTGGCGGCATGATGGCATTCCCCGTAGAAAAGCAGCTCTTCTACGCCAGCAGCACCCACCTCTGGCTGTCTGGACGTCGCAATCTGGCGGACGCGGAGGCTTGTGCCGCCCAGGCCGTGGAGATCTTCCAGGCGGCCCCGCCTGCGCGGCAGCGGCTCGGTGAGATGTCGCTTGCGCGGATGGATCTCGCCATGGCCCGTCTCGGACGGGGAGATATCGAAGGCGCTGCCCAAGAGGTGCACACCGTCCTTGAGACCAACGCCCGCCGGCGAACGGAGAGCGTGGACCGGCGGATCGGACATTTCAGCCGACAGCTCGCTGCACACCCTGGCGCCGGAGTGCCTGTTGCAATCGGCTTGCGGGAGTCGATCATGGCTCACAGGGAACGTCCCATTGCCGAACTTCCACCGGGAGGCAGCCCGTGACCACCGTGACCGTCTTGCACCCCGGTTCCATGGGCGCTGCCGTTGCCGCCCAGGTAGTGGCAGCGGGGCACGAGGTGCTTTGGGTTCCCGACGGGCGAAGCGAAGCCACACGTGAACGGGCCGTACAGGCCGGGGCAGTAGCCGTGGACAGCCTGACTACGGCGCTTCACCGCAGCTCCGTGGTCCTCTCCATCTGCCCGCCCCAGGCCGCCGAAGACGTGGCCACCCTGGTCGCCGACCACGACTTCGCCGGGGTGTACGTGGACGCCAATGCCATCAACCCGAAGCGCATGGGGCACATCGCGGGCGAGATCTGCCCCGGTACGCTCGTACTCGACGGAGCGATCTTCGGGCCACCGCCAGGCGACCAGCGGACGGCGCGCCTCTACCTCGCTGGCGACCAGCAGGCCGTAGCCATTGTTGAAGAACTCTTCAAGAGCACCCACCTCGAGCCCCGGCGGACGAGCGGGGACATCGGCTCCGCCTCCGCCCTGAAGATGGCATTCGCCAGCTACCAGAAGGCCGCTCGCACCCTCGCCGGCGTCGCCCACGCCCTTGCCGCCACACACGGCGTGGGGGCCGAGCTGACCGCCGAGGCAGAAATCATGGCCTCGAACATCCTCTCGGATCCCGACTACCTTCCGAGCGTCGCCGCGCGGGCCTGGCGCTGGGCACCGGAGATGGTGGATATCGCTGAGACTCTCCGAGCGGCTGACCTGCCGACGGAGATTGCGGACGCCACTGTCGCCGTGCTGGCCCGCTGGGAGCAGGACAAAGACCGCTACGACCTGCCGGTCGCAGTTGCCCTGGCGCACCTGCACGGTAGAGGTGCCGGTTCCCCCTGACGAATTCGTGCCTGTGGGTGACGGCGCCCCACCTCGAGTTCTTGTCGGAGCCGCCACCGCAGGACCCTGCCTTTGTGCTGGAGGCGTCTTGCCACGGTTCGCCTCGGCGGCTGCACGGCGGAACTCTCGAGAACGTCCTGCCTTCTGTCAGCTGTGTGCGAGACGATGCCGGCGTTCGGGCTCTTCCGAACGTCGGAGGCCGAAGGGGCAGGGTGGCGCAAGGACTCTTCTTTGAGACCGTCCACGATGGGAGCTACTCGTACAGGCGGTTGAATCGTCGCGGCCATTAACGATCTCCGCAGCGCCCCTGCTGCTGGCAGCGACGAAGAGGCCGAGCACGCCCTCAGCGACCTGTTGATCGACGACCTGCCTCAGGACCCTCAGCACGATGGAGAACGCCCTCAGCACCGACCTGACCCGTGTCTCCGCCCCGGGGCGCGCGGCGCTGGAACGCCGCGAGCAAGCCAGCCGCACGGAGGCCTGCGGGGACTGCGCGGCGAGCTGCGCAACCTCATCTTCGCCGCCACGCAGAAGCCGGAGATCGTCTAGCTAAGGGCTTGCCGGGAAGCAACACCTTGATTCCCGGCAAGCCCTTAGCACGGCCCGGTACTGGCCGATGGGTATGGCCGCCGGGCTCGAACATCTACATCCGAGCCCGGCGGCTCACGTACTTAAAATCAGCCCTACCTCCGCTGTCACGCTCTACTGGAGGTGACGATTGCGGGAACCTGTCCGCACCGCTCTAAAAATCGTCTTCCTCGATGACGACCCGCGCTCCGATTTCTTGTGCCTTTGCGACGACCCGGCCCTCGTCCCCTTCGGCGGTGGTCAGCGTCACCTTCAGGTCAATGAGCTGATGGTCTCGCTCGTGGAAAAAAGCCGGGTCCAGAGCCTTCGCCAATTCTCGGAAGAGTTGCCAAATCTCCTCACGCTTCTCATGCGTGGTGATACTCCGATTGGCAAGGTCGAGTTGGTATCGCTTATACACCTTGGGGCCCGTGGGTTCCGAATCACGGGGGTCAAGTTCGCCATTCCCAGAATCACTGCTATCTCGCCCTCGCCCCGAGATTTCCGGCCGTGCCGGATCCCCATTATCTCGCGGGGAATCATCCTCGGTATCTGGTGATTGGGGCTCTCTCTTCGCCCGGGGCTGGAGCGTGACAGCAATCGAGTTGATCTGAATCTGCCCCTGTGACTGAACCGACAGAGCTGCGCCACCACTGTCAATCAGCTCCCAGTCGTGGTCGATAAGATCGAAGATCACCCACCGGATCTCATCAACAGAAGTGACGAGCGGGAAAGCCGGATTCTTGTAAAAGGCTTGGACTACTTCCCGCGGGGTGAGTGCCCGATCGAATGTCTGCAGCAGGGCAGCAAGGTAATCGTGGGCGAGCCCCCCACGACGGGTCGCCCGACCATTATCAACGAGCTGGTCCCAGACCGCCTGGCCATGAAGTGCTGACTTACCGTCGTCCTCGAACCGCTTAAACTCGACGACGAGCTCCTCCCCAACGCGGAGAAGATACGCGTAATGCCTGTATGCCTTGAGAACCGCATCCTTGAGCTTTGACTCGGCTGCACTGAGTTTACTGCGTGCCTGGACGAGATCGTCGTCCGCGTCATCGCCGATCTGCTGGAGAACGTGCCGCCAGGCAAGAACTTCCCAGGCCCGCTTGCGTGCATGGTCGCGCTGCTGTGTATTCACACAGACCACGATGCAGCTAGCCGAGTTATCGACAGTGAGAGCCTGGTCCCCAAGGCCGAAGAGGGCTGAAATCTCGACTCGGCTGCTGTTGTCTTTTCCATTCAGCAATGTCCAACGTCGTGGATCCAAGACAACGAGACGGGTAGAATTTGAATCAATGTCGGCGAAGATATCACTCAATTTGACGTCTTCGCTACGCGGTCGATCGACGGTGATGACCTGTTCGAACGGGCCTTTAGAGTTTTGCGCGATCTGCTGCGCAACGTTCCAAACCAAGGCTTCTTGTTCTCCGCGTTGCACGAGAGCCTTGGCTGCTGTGAAATACATGCGGAGGTTCTGCTTGATCGACAGCGAGAAGCGGGCAGGAGCATTTGTCGGCGTATCTGTTGAGAGGGCGCCCAGCCCCTCTTCCGCTGTGAGCGCGTTGAAGACCTCCTCGGCCGCGTTAAACTCCGCGGTCCCAAAGAAGGACGGCTCGAAGATGCTCGCAAGCAGCTCGGCCTTTGTGGCGCCCCGCCGACCTTGCGCACGCCCCACGAGCGAGTAGCACATCAGCGCCGTTGCCATCCGCACCGCCGGCGCAGGCTGTCGAGACTCGACTCCTGAGTTGCGCAGCTCTTCGTCGATTGCGACTGCACGACCATGGCTCTTGTCGGAGCCCGTAATATCCGTGCCGGCCACGGCTCGCCAGCCTTGGACCGCCCGATCATTACCCATCAAGAGTCCGGACGAGAGGAGCTGCTCCAGGGCGACCGTGAGGGGGATGTCTCCCACACCAACCAGGCTGGGCGACCAGCGTCCCGCCTTGTGTTCGTCTACCCAGTGCATGGCGGTACGAGCGAAGATCGCCACCGTAGAGCGGACTTCCTGGAAGCCCTGTACGAGGGACCACTCCTCTTGCACAACCCGCATGAGTTCCGGGTGGAATGGGTAGCTCTTTTCCGCCCGGCCTGGAAATCCTGCTACACCTCGATTGGCCCCAAGCTTGTCGAAGACCTTGGTCGTAAATGGTCCGGTGGCGGCCTTTATGTAGGAGCGGGCAAGATCTGCTGCAGGGAGATCTTCGCTCCTCGCTTGAAAGAGTCGCCGCCTGATGATCGAGGAAAAGTCCTGCGGCTCATTGACGGGGATGGTTAGGCCATTACGCACCACGCGGTCAGCGATGAACTGCCGGAAGTCCTGCGCGGCCATGTTGTACCCGCGCTCGTCCCGCTCCGACCTGATCATGACCAAGACGAACGACACGCGCGGGATATCGTCGCAGGCGTCCATCAGCGCACTGAGGAACGCCTGCTCGTCGGGCATGGTCTCGACATAAGCCGGCGCCGAAAGCGGCAGCACGTAATCCATGAGCTCGTCCAACAGCACGAGTACCGGACGGCCAGCGTCCGAGAGCGCCGTGCGGACGGTGTCCTTATTTGGTCCCATCCCGACGTAGTGCTTGTACCGGTCCATGTCGCCG